>CAZWSC010000027.1:0-19392 GCA_964636385.1 uncultured bacterium | reverse complement strand
CTCGCCGTCCTGCACACGGCGCAGCAGATCCCGGGCGACTTCCGCCGCCTGATCCACGCGCAGCGAATCGATGACCTCCCGCCTTACCCGGTCGCGGACCTCGTTCAGCTCCTGCACCCTCTCTCCGCGGCGCTCGGCGACCCTCGCGACGATCCAGCCGTCAAACCTGACCATGGGAGGAGTGACCGAGCCCACCGGGCGCGAAAAGGCGAAGTTCTGGACTTCCGGGACGGATCCGAGACCGGGGATGAAGCCGGTTTCCGTGAATGGCTGAGTCACCTTCACCGCCAGGCCCATCTCAGCCGCCACCTCCTCGAAGTTGCGGGTGGAGACCTCCTGACGGAAGTTTCTGATCCTCTCCACAAGGTCACTCAGGGTCTCTCTGGAGGCGTTGAGAGACATGAAGATCTCCGCCATCCTGATCTGGTCCTCTCCCTGTTCGTTTGTGCGCCTGTCCTCGACACGGACGATGTGGATGCCGTTGCGGGTGATCAGAAGATCGCTGACCTCTCCAGCCTCGAGGGCAAAGGCGGCTTCCCGCACTGCCGGGTCTGCTATGTCCGCGGCGGACAGCCAGCTCGCATCTTCGCCGCCGCGCCTGTCAGGTGGCGCCTCGGTGTAGTTCTCCACCAGGATGCCGAAGTCATCCCCGTCGGCATGGTCGCGCAGGATCTGCCGCCCCTCCTGGATCAGGTTCAGCGAGTCCTCGAGGGAGTGCCGGCGCTCGAGCGTGACGTACTGGATCACGGCCTGGGGAGGCACGCGGTACTGCGAGGACCGGCCGCGGTAGTGTGAGAGCAGCACGTCCTCGGTCACGCTCTCCTCGTCGATGTCGAACCTTCCGCCGGGGACCATGAGATAGGAGACCTGGATCTTCTCATTCTGTGCGTCGAACGCCTCCCGCAACTCGAGATCGGAGACGATTACCGAGCCTGCCACCTGCATCTGCAGCTTCTGAACGGGAATCGTCCGTCTGTAGTGCTCTTCCAGCCCCCGGGTGTCGAAGTCCGGATCCTGAAGCAGGGAAATGTACTTGCCGGGATCGAAGCGGCCGTCGGTGTGGAAGAAGGGGTTCTGCATGACCTCGGGCGGTGGCTGGTTGAACGCAGCGTAAAGGATCTCATCGTCCGTGACCCCGATCCCGAGCCGCCTGGCCTCCTGTGCCAGGATCCTGTCCTGGATCATCTCGCTCCAGGCCTGATCGCGAAGCATCATCTCTGTGCGGAGGTCGAGTTCCCGCCCGGTCTGCTGCCGGTAGTTGATGCGGGCGCTGTTCATCATCTGCTCGTAGTCGTTGAAGAAAATGGGATCACCGTTGACAGACCCTATCTGGCCCTGAGCCAGTCGCCTGTCCCCGTCCCGGCCCGGGCGGATATTCGCATCGCCGAGGATGATGAACCCGAAACCGATCACGAACGCAAAGGTCGTGATCCATATGATCGGCTTGATGCCCCGTCGCAACTGGTCGAACATTGTGGTCCTCTCTCAACCTGAATCCTGCCCAGGGCGCAACCAGGGCGCCCGACGACAAACAGTGTTTCACGATAGCAGGAATGCCTGTCGGTCTCAACGCACAACAGCGTGTGGCGAACCAGGGTTCCTGCGGCGGACAGGTCGGGGCCCCGGTACCCTCTGCCGCCTGTTCGCCCGCTGCATGGCACCCACCCAGCCTGGCGCGTCAAAGAGGTTGACGAAACGTGGGATAATGACGGCCGCAGTGGTGGGATTCTGTTGAGCGCAGGCTGGCTGTCATCTCCTTGAGGAACGACCCCGCCCAACCGGCGAACCTTCCTGACGTGCCGGCCTCCGTGGCGCAGTGCCTGTTCCTACAGGTCCGCCAGGCTTCCGATTGCCGGCTGCGACACATTCTCACTGTGTCGTGGTTGGCAGCCTCTTCATCGAGGATGACGATCCCGGCTTCATCGATCTGACCATACTCCAGCCCGGAGCGACCCCGGCAACGCCGATCGTCTCCTTCACGGACGGCGAGTGGCCTGAGACCGTGCTCACCGGGTTCACGATCCGTGATGGATCCGCGGTGCGTGGAGCAGGCGTCTACTGCGGGCACTCCTTCCCGAGCATTCTCCACAACAGGTTCTTGTCCAGTCACGCGAACTAAGCCAGGGGCGACTACATCGGCATGAGCCCCGATCCCACGGATGTCTCTGCTGATCCCGAGTACTGCCCCGATCTGGACAAGGCGTACTGGATATGCGAGACCTCCCCGTGCGTCGGAGGCGGATCTGGCGGCTACGACATCGGCCGCTACGGTGTTGACTGCTTCCGGACGCCGAACGTGATCTTCTGCGACAACCTCAACGACCAGAACGCCGACGGATGGAGCGAGGAGGTGCAGGGCGACGGCGGGTGGCAGGTCGATGGCCGGGCGCGAAGATTCAGGGTTCCGGGGGATCCTTGACGCGTCCCACCCGGCCGACTAGTATCTCCGGTTTGCGGCCTGTTGCCCTCAACGGGAGATGTGGCGTGTCTCGATCCCCCGGGTCTGCGGAGAAGCGGTTGGAGGAACTGGCCGCCACGGTGGCCGGCGCCCGCCGGGTTCTTGTCCTGACCCACGATAATCCTGATCCCGATTCCATCGCTTCGGGCTGGGCCCTGATGAGGGTGCTCCGGCGCATACGGCGCATGCATGTGGATCTGGGATACGGCGGGATCATCGGCAGGAGCGAGAACCGGACCCTTCGCGAGCTTCTGAACATCCCGCTTGTGCCTCTCGATTCCCTCGACATCGGCTCATACCAGGCGATCGCCCTGGTGGACTGCCAGCCTCACACGGGCAACTCATCCCTGCCGGCGGGGCTCCTGCCGACAATCGTCATCGATCATCATCCGCTGCGCCGCCTGACTCGCGAGGTCCAGTTCTACGATATCAGGGAGGATTACGGAGCCTCGGCCACGATCATGAGCGAGTACCTTCAGGCATCCGGTGTCCGGATCGACAGGCATCTTGCCACGGCGATGTTCTACGCCATCAAGACCGAAACCCAGAACCTGGTACGCGACACGAGCAACGCGGATGTGCGTACGTTCCTGGAGTATTTCCCCCGGGTCGACAACCAGATCCTCTCCAGGGTGGAGCATCCTCCGATTCCCAGGGACTACTTCTCCATGATCGACCAGGCGATAGCCGGCACCCGGCTCCATGGCAGGCTTGCCGTGACGATCGTGGGGCCGGTGAGCAACCCCGACGTGGTCGCCGAGTTCGCCGACCTGATGCTTCGCCTCGAGAACATCCAGTGGTCTCTTTCGATCGGCCGCTTCAACAGCGATCTGATCTTCTCGATCCGGACCAGCGCTCCCAGGGCCAACGCGGGCAGGATAATCCGCAGGATCGTTGGGGGCCGCGGCAAGGCCGGGGGGCACGGCACCATGGCCGGCGGGAAGATCGAGCGTGGCGCCCGCAGCAACGAGCTGGCCGCGTGGCTCGAGGGCTGGATGCTGAACCGCTCCCTCGAGGTCTTGAAGGCCGATCCGAATGGCGTCAAACTGGTGGATGACACCGCGAATCAGGAGTTCACATGACAGGCCGCCCGCCTCGGGGCGACCGGTTCAAGGCGCGTCGGCGCTGTCCTTCCTGACCATCGTGGATCGTTGATGCCCGGCCGCTTCCGGATCCGGAAGGCGTGGACCAGCTGGAGGAAAGAGCAATGCGTCATATGATGCGGGTCCCGTATCTGATGCTGTTGGCGGCTGTGACCCTCCATGCCGGCTGCGGGGATGAAGGCACCCCATTCACCGACACAGCGCCTCCGGCGAGAGTGGAAGACCTGAGGGTGGCTGCCGTGACGGATACCACAGTCACACTCAGATGGACCGACTCCGGGGACGATGGAATGGTGGGGCAGGCGGACAGCTACGATCTCCGGTATCAGGATACCCCGATCATCATCCAGGAGTGGGGGTTCGCAACTCCGGTAACAGGTCTCCCGCCGGTGGGCCTTCCCGGGGAGATGCAGGAGGTCACGATTGGAGGCATCCTCCCCGACACGACGTGGTACTTTGCCATCCGCATCCTGGACAAGGCGGCCAATGCCTCCCTTCCCTCGAACCAGGTGACGGTCCGGCTGGGCGCTCCTGTCTGCATCGTGGAACCGCTCGAGCTCAACTTCGGCAGCACCGCGGTTGGCGGCCAGTTCGCAATGGAGTTCGTCATCCGGAATGCCGGGGGAGGAACGCTGGAAGCGGACGTCACCCTCGATTGTGGAGATTTTAGCGTGGTGTCGGGAGGCGGGCCGGTCGGCCTGTTCGCAGGCCGCTCCCACACCGTCGCTGTGAGCTTTCATCCCAGGTCCGCCGGACCCGCGGTCTGCCTGGTCGAAACAGGGACCGGATGCGGGCCGGTCACGGTTGCCGGCACGGGAGTCGATCAGGAGCCCGACCTGGTTCTCGTGGATGTCGGTGCAGGCGTGACATTCCTGATGGGCAGCCCTGAGGGCGAGCCTGGCCGCCTTGAAGACGAGGAACGTCGGCAGGTTACCCTTACACAGTCCTTCCGGGTCTGTGCTCATGAAGTGACTCAGGCGGAGTGGCGCGCCGTGATGCCGTGGGACGAATCGGAGTTCGTCGGGGCCGACCGGCCGGTCGAGTCGATCACCTGGTATGACGCTGTGGAGTACTGCAACCGGCTGTCCCTCGCAGAAGGACTGGATCCAGCGTACGGGATCAGCTCGATTTCCCGGCGGGACAACCGCATCGAGAGTGCGGAGGTTCTCTGGGACAGAAGGAGCAACGGTTACCGGCTTCTGACAGAGGCTGAGTGGGAGTACATCTGCCGCGCCGGTTCGGATGAGGCCTTCTATACGGGCGGCATCACCGCCCTGGAGTGCACCCCGCTCGATCCGGGCCTGGATCCAGCCGCATGGTACTGCGGGAACTCGGGCTGGATGTCCCGGCCTGTGCGCGGGAAGGTTCCCAATGCGCTCGGTCTCTACGACACGCATGGAAACGTTTACGAGTGGTGTTTCGATTTCTACGCGCCCGACTACGGTGCAGGGGATCAGGATGTCCTGGTCGACCCGAGGGGGCCTGCCGAGGGGAACAGCCGCGTGGCCCGCGGGGGCTCCTGGATATCGAACGCCATGGAGTCCCGCGCTGCATCCAGGTTCTACCAACGCCCCGGAGACTGGTTTCCGTTCGTCGGGTTCCGGGTTGCGCGCAATCACAACTGAAATCCCCTTCCAGGACGGGTCCGCACATGATCCCATGGGTCAGACCGGGGCGGGCTGCCGGGAGCATGGGAACATACCGGGGGAATGATGGCTGCCGGGTCGGAGAGACTTGATCTCCTGATACTGGGTGGCGGGCCGGGCGGGTATGCAGCCGGCATCAGGGCCGGCCGGCTCCGGATGAAGGCCGCCGTGGTCGAGGCGGAGCGAGTCGGAGGGATCTGCCTCAACTGGGGATGCATCCCCACCAAGGCGCTCCTCAGGAACGCAGAGGTTATACACAACCTTCGGAACGCCTCCACGTGGGATGTCGGCATCGAAGGGTTTGAACTCGACTTCCCGAAGGTGATCGCGCGCAGCCGCGGCTCGGGATGACCATGGGTGTCAGTGCGCGGCAGATCCTCGACACGATCCACGCTCATCCGACCCTGTCGGAGGCGGTGATGGAGGCAGCGGGAGAAGCCTATGGCGAGTCTGTCCACATCCAGCCCGCGTGATTCGCGAATCATGAGGGCCGGCCCCATCCCCGCGCCGGGCCCTGAGTCGGGAGGGGGCAGTCGGCCACCGGTCTGGGTCGTCTCGTATCCGGAGTCGCAGTCCTACCTGCGGATGTGGGATCTGCAGCGCAGGCTGAGGGAGCATCGCATTGCCGGCCGGATCCCCGACCTGCTCCTCCTGCTCGAACACGATCCCGTCGTCACGCTGGGGCGCAACGGCCGCAAGGAGAACCTCCTTCTGTCACGGCGCCAGTTCCACGAGCGCGGGGTGGAGGTGGTCGAGACCGACCGGGGGGGGGACGTGACCTGCCATGCTCCCGGACAGCTGGTCGGCTACTGGATCTTCGACCTGAGGAGCCTTTGCCTGGACGTGCGAAGATTCGTGAGGGAGATCGAGGAGACCCTTATCCGCACGCTGGGCGGATTCGGCATTGAGGGGGGGCGCAGGGAAGGGGCGACGGGAGTCTGGGTCCGTACGCATCCTTCGACCTATGCGAAGATCGCGGCGATGGGGCTGCATCTCAGCCGATGGGTCAGTTCACACGGCTTCGCCCTCAATTTCAGCACAGACCTGGAGCCGTTCAAGTGGATCGTTCCCTGCGGTATCAGGGATTGCCGCATAACAACGATGGAACAGCTGCTCGGCCGCCCCATATCGCGCGACGAGCTGGAGCGGATGCTGCTGCCCGAGATGGAGAGTGTCTTCGGACTCGAATCGCACCGCCTGGATCCACACGAGCTGGCGGATATTGTGGGCATGCTGGATCGCGGCGTTCCTTCGCAGGGCGCCGGCCCGTCCGGCGCATCCGGCCCGGGCGAGTCCGGCCCGGGCAAGTCCGGCCCGGACCGATCCGGCTCCGGCGTACATGCAGCCGGCGGAGGCGGGGACTCCTCCCGCCGCACACGCCGTCCCGATTGGCTGCGCGTGCGCCTTCCGCAGCGTGAGGAGTTCGGGCACACTCGCCGGATCGTGAAGCGCCACCGCCTGCACACGGTCTGTGAAAGCGCCGGCTGTCCGAACATCTGTGAGTGCTGGTCGGCCGGTACGGCCACCTTCATGATTCTGGGGAACGTTTGCACGCGGGGATGCGGTTTCTGCGGTGTGCAGGGCGGCTGCCCGGGTCCGGCAGATCCGGATGAGCCGGGACGGGTCGCCTCCGCCGTTGCGGAGATGGGCCTGGCGTATGCGGTCCTGACTTCGGTGACTCGGGACGATCTCCCGGATGGCGGCGCGGCGCTGTGGGCCGCGACGATCCGCGCGGTCCGGGAGTGCTCATACGGCACCTGCGTTGAGGTGCTCGTCCCCGACTTCACGGGCGATCCGGCTGCTCTGGATCAGGTCATCGCAGCAGGTCCCGACGTGCTCGGTCACAACGTGGAGACGGTGCCCAGGCTCTATCCCTCTGCCCGCCCTCAGGCCGACTACAGGCGGAGCCTGGAGCTCCTGCGCCGGGCCGGTGAATGCGGGGCGGTCACCAAGTCGAGCCTGATGCTGGGCCTGGGTGAGGAGGAGGCAGAGGTTTTCTCCGTCATGGACGACCTGCGCGCGGCAGGATGTGAGCTTCTGGCCCTGGGCCAGTATCTGCAGCCGACCCGGGACAACCTGTCCGTTGACAGGTTCGTTCCGCCGGAGGAGTTCAACCGCCTGGCCGACGCAGGGCGTGCCAGGGGGTTTCTGCATGTCGAGAGCGGGCCACTGGTCCGCTCGTCCTATCACGCTGATGCGGCAGCGAGGAGCGCGGACAGGCATCGCGGGAGAGTCGGGAAAGCTTCTCGCGCCGGAGAAATTGCCGCCGAACGATTTTTCGGTTGACACGCGAACGGTCGTTCGGCATTGTACTCGATGTCGCCGGAAGGCCGGCGGCATCCTCCTCTTCCCCCACCCAGGGAAGGGGTGACGAAGCCGAGCAGGCAGTCACGGTCCGGATTGTGCTTGCGGTTCCGCCTTCACGGCGGATGCCCGCGAAACGCCCGGATCGACATCCGGGTGGAGCGGCGGGTCCAGCCCCCTTCGAACCGTCGCTCCGCCTGGACTGCCTGAAAAGTGGAGGAGTCGTGAAAGGGCTTACGGCCAGACAGCAGGCCATTCTCAGCTACATCCTCGATTCCATCGCCGATCATGGGCGCTTTCCTTCCTTCCGGGAGATCGCCCGTGAGTTTCGCCTCAGCTCTGTCGCAACCGTTGCCCAGCATCTCAATGCCCTTGTGGACAAGGGCTACCTGCATCGGGACGGCCGAAAGCTGAAGCCGGCGCCCCGTATCAGGCGGGATCGCGGCGTGCCCATTGTAGGGCGCGTGGCCGCAGGCCGGCCGATCTCGGCCATTGAGCATCTGGAGGGGCACCTGAACTGGAGCACGCTGGGTTCCCGCGGCAGATTCGCCGTGCAGGTGCAGGGAGACAGCATGAAGGGCGAGGGGATCCTGGACGGCGACCTGGTCATCGTGCAGCCTTCCGAAACGGCGCAGACAGGCGACCTCGTGGTTGCATACCTCGGCGACGAGCAGGAGGCCACAGTCAAGCGTTTCCATCAGAAGCCGGACCACGTCGAACTCAGGCCCGCGAATCCGGACTATCATTCCATCCGGGTTCCGGCCGAGGATCCACACTTCAGGCTGGCCGGACGGGTGGTGGGTATGGTCCGGCGGTTCTAGCCGATACTGACCCGGGCCGGCAGGATTGATGCGCCATGCAGTGGGAGAAGCTCGACGAAGCGGTGAAAGTCCGGGCGGACTTCCAGGGAGGGACGATCTCCCCCGTTCTCTTTCGCCGTGGATCAGAGCGGATCACGGTGCGGTGCGTCAACACCCGCTGGCAGGACAGCCGGGCACGGAACCGCCTGTGCTACTTCTCCGTTACCGGCGACACCGGGGACATCTACCAGCTCTGCTTCGATACGGGGGATCTTACCTGGCGCCTGGAATACGTTATGTTCGAGGGGTGAGGGCGCCCGCGTTCCATGCCCGGTGCTCCTGAGGGTGAATCATTCCCGAATCAGGACTCGCCGCAGCTGTAACAGGGGATGTTCCAGACCGTACTGCCGGGGGCTGACCAGACGCCGGAGTCCCGGCAGTTCAGCCGAAGCCGGATGGCCTTTCCGGCCGGGGCCCGGATGAGCCGGCGTCACACAGGATGGGGCCGCAGCGGTCTCTGCAGGAGGAAGGGTCATGTACGAGAATGCGATGAAGTGCTCCAGAGTGACGGTCGTGAGTGGCAGGAGATGTCTGCCCGGTCGCCTGTCAGCCTGGATTGTCCTGGGGGTGCTTCTGCTCTCGGCTGTGCCTGAGGCATACGCGGCGAAAGTCGAGGTAATCGACGGCGTTCCTCACGTCAGGAATGGCGCGAAGCCGGAATCGGGGCGCCAGACCATGAAGCTGGAGGAACTCTGGCGTGTCGGGGGTGACGACGATGAGGATGCGCTCTTCGGCGTCATACTGAACGTTCTGGGCGGAGAGAACGGGGACATATACCTCCTGGACATGCAGCTTTCCGAGGTGCAGGTCTATTCATCCGACGGGGAGCATCTCAGGACGCTGAGCAGAATGGGAGACGGTCCCGGAGAGAGCCGCAATCCCAGCGACATGCTGTTCCTGCCCTGTGGAAGCCTGGGACTCGTTCAGGCCTTCCCCGGCAAGGTGATCAAGATCGATCTCGAGGGCAATCCGGCAGGGGCCGTCACTCTCGGGGGACAGGACCCCACGAAGGGCGGGTTCTCCATGATCTTCGATGCGAAGTGCAGGGGGGAGTCGATCCTCTTCGCAGGGATGGAGATCGCCCAGCAGGGGCAGACCGGGCAGAAGAGGACAAGCTTCCTGGCCTCCTTCTCGCCGGAGGGGCAGGAGAAGATCCGCTACCTGGAGATGGTGCAGGAACTGGATTTCACAAGGTTCGAGGTCATCGAGCGCGACAACTACTTCGTGTACCCCCGGCGCTGGGACATCGGCACAGGCGGCAGGATCTATGCGGCGCCTCACAGGAACCGATACGTGGTGAATGTCTACTCCCCGGACGGCCGGCTCGAGAGGGTGATCGAACGGGAGTACACACCGCGCGAGCGCACGCCGGAGGAGCAGCGCAGGATCGAGGAGATCGCGGCGGCACAGACGCGGCAGGTCCCCTTCGAGTTCAAGATGGAGCTTGAGGACACCGAGCCGGACATCACCGGTATCAGGGTGGTGGAGGACGGCGGCATATGGGTACTGAGCTCATCGGGAGCGTTTGCGCAGCCGGACGGGATAATGGCGACCTACGACGTCTTCGACAGTGACGGGACATTCAGGCGTCAGGTCAGTGTCGAATGCGAGGGTAGCGGGGCAGAGGACGGTCTCTTTTTCATAGGTGGGGATCGTGTGATCCTCGTCAAGGGACTGGTCGACGCAGCTGTCAACATGCAGACCGGGGGGATCGGGTCAGGCGCGGATGACGGATCCGATGCCGAGCCGATGTCGGTTGTGTGCTACAGGATCATCGGCTGACGTCCGCCGGGAATCACGGGGTGCGGCCACGCCACTCCACGGCCAGCGCAGTCAGGTCATCTTCGGGGAACCCGCCTGTCTGAAACTGCTCCAGATCCATGCGGAGCTGCTGAAGGAGTTCAGCCGGACCGGCCGCCGGGTGGCCCTGCAGCAGGCGCTGCACGCGGCCGATCCCGTACATCTCGTCTTCAGGTCCGAGGGCTTCGGGGATTCCGTCGGTGATCATGATCAGCGCATCGCCGGGGGCGAGGATGATCTCCTTCTCCCCGATGTCGCACTCCTCGATCAGGCCGATCATGAGCCCGGTGGCGGGCAGTTCTTCTATCGCGCCGGTGGCCACACGCCGGACTAGGGCCGGCACATGCCCCGCGGATGCGTACCTGAGTACGCCCGTGTCCGGGTTCAGCCAGGCCAGGATGGCCGTGACGTAGGCTCCGTTCTCCAGGGAACGGCACAACTCCCGATGCACGGACTGCAGAACCCCGGCCGGCCCGTGTTCCTGCTCGGAGTAGACCTGGTACCCCATCCGGAAGAACGCCGCCAGGAGCGCGGCGAAGACCCCGTGTCCCGAGACATCGGCGGCGAGAAGGCGAACCCAGCCATTCGTCCCCTGCGATGCGTCGTAGAGGTCTCCCCCCACTCCGGTCATCGGCTCGTAGAAGACAGCGCAGCGCAGCGATGGGTGCGGGGCCAGCGAAGCGGGCAGAAGCGACCACTGCATTCTTCTCGCGGCCTCCAGCTCATGGGAGAGGGTCTCGTTGCGCAGGCGCAGGTCGTGCGCGACGTCGCGCAGCATCTTCTCGTAACGGGCAATGCCTGCCAGGTTGGTGACCCTGGCGAGGAGCTCCGCACTGCTGAACGGCTTCTCCAGGTAGTCCCGTGCGCCGGCCCTGAATCCCCGGGCGATGAACTGCTCCTTCGCCCCCGAGGAGAAGAACATTATCGGGATGCGCTCGAGCCCGGGAGTACGGCGGAACGTCTCGCACGCCTCGATCCCGCCCATGCCCGGCATCTCGATGTCCATGAGGATGATATCCGGGGTGCAGGACTTCGCGGCTGAGAGCCCTTCGGATGCGCTCCCCGCACGTCCGACTTCGAACCCCCTGGATGCGAGCTGATGAGCCGCAGCCCCGGCCGCGATGGGGTCGTCATCGATGATGAGCACACGGCCGGCGAAGCTGTTCTGGTCTGCTGGCATGCGATTCACCGGCGCTTCGGGCTATGCCGCCCGCTTCTGCTGTCCGTCCGAATCGGAGAAGTCCTCTTCTGCTTGGACGATGGCAGGGGCGGGGCCTGTTCCATTCACCCCGGGTGAGTCTGCGGGTCCGCGGCCGGGCGCATTGCCGGCATTGGCCTCACGCCGTTCAATGTCGCGGACTGCGAGGTGTGTGCTGGGCAGGATCCGGCTGAGGCTGATGCTCCTCCCGTCAGCGGAGAGCGAGATCTCGTCGACGAGGCTCTCTATCATGGCAAGGCCGTACCCCGACGAGATCCCCCGGGATGGCTTCCTCTCGACGCTGCGAAAAAGCTCACCCGGGTCGAACCCGCGGCCTTCGTTTCCGACTCTGACGGAGATGACGTTCCCATGTACCTCTGCGGTGACACGTACGCGGCGGGAGCTGTAACGGGGATCGCGCAGCCGCCGGTCCCTCTCCTCGAAGAAGCGCATCAGGCCGTCGTCACCCCTCTCCTTGAGCGCGCTGTCCATCTCCAGGTTGCCGTGCTCGACCGCATTGGTAACGGCCTCCGTGACGGCCATGCCGAGGCACGAGAAGTCCATGTGGGCCCCAATCAGTCCGTACAGGGACGACTCCAGAAGCATCCACACCTGCTCTGAATCCGCTGCTTCGGCAGTGCTGAAGGACCATGCAAGGTCCGCCCGCCTCAGGGCGTGCTGTCCCCAGTGCCCGGCCAGGATCCTCCTGGCTTCCCGCAGCAGGTGCTCCATCGCGCCGGTCGGTATCTGCGGCAGGTAAGGAAGAACGCCGCAGAAGACCGGGTGCCCGGTAGCCTCACACCAGGAGTTCCCTTCCCTCGGGAGGAGGAGGGCCGCCGGGGCGCAGTCCGCTTCCTGCAGGCGGTTCATCCACTCCAGCAGCGCACCGTCGCCGGACAGGTTGGGGACGTCTCCCACCAGGTACAGAAGCGGTTCCTCTGTGTTCTCCTGCGGATCGGGCGCCGAGGTGAAGTGGCGCACGCGAAGGGGAGGAAGGAAAACCAGGTTGTGCAGAGCCTCTACGGCCCCGCCGGACTCATCCACCAGGACCAGAAGATCCCGGATCTGCATCTTCATGCCGAACCTCCGTAGGGGCGCCCCGAAGCGGGTCCACCCGCGTCACCTCAGGAAGCGTCCCTGAGGCGCAGAACATCCTCCACGCGGATCGTCTGGAAGAGATCGAGCAGGTTATGGTGGATCCCCTCGATCTGCGCGGTACGCCCGAGACGGTCCTGACTGCGGAAGAAGAGTATGAGTGTGCCGATGGCCGAGCTGCAGATCCTCGGCACCTCGCTCATGTCCAGTGTTGCGCACTCGCACTGGCGTCTTGTCAGTTCCGCCAGTGTGTTTGAGAACTCAGGTGCGGACGTGTTGTCGATCGCCCCCGAGATCTTGAGATGGATCTGGGTCCCGGTAACGGTTCTCTGGACTATCATGGGTGCTCCTGGGTTTGGCCCGCATTGTTCGCGATCCCTCTACTGCGACACCGGAAATGCGCGCGAATACTGCGTTACGCTTGCTCTCGCTCCTCACATACTGCAGTGAGTATGCCTGCGTCGCGAGAGCTGCGCGCGCCTTGTCTCCCGCGCCTTTCCGATGTCTCGTCACGAGTTTCACGAATAGTGCGGGCCAGTGTACTGGCCTGCTCCTCCTTCGGGTTTCGGCGCCCGTGGCGCTCTCCTTGATACGCGGAGCAGGCGTTGGGTACGGCATCCTCAATCGGGCCTCAATCGGGCGGAAAACGGCGCTTGTACCGAACGAATGTATGGTATGATCCCTGTGGAGGTCTGCCATGCCCGAGACGGCCATACTGCACCTGGATCTGGATGCCTTCTTCGCGTCGGTCGAGCAGTTGCGGAACCCGAGGCTTCGCGGCCGCCCCGTGATCGTGGGTGCCGGCTGTATCGCCAGCTGCTCGTACGAGGCCAGGCGATACGGCCTTAGCGCAGGCATGTCGCTGCGCGAGGCGAGGCGCCTGTGCCCCGGGGCGGTGGTCCTGGATGGCCACGCGCAGATCTACCGCTGTTTCGCGGAGGCCGTGTTCGACATCGCACTCCGGTTCTCGCCCTCGATCGAGACATTCCTGGACGAGGCGTACCTCGACCTGACCGGCACGGCATCCCTCCATTCCGGCGGATACCTGGATGCCGGGCGGCGTCTGCAGGCCTGGATTCTGCGCGGCGTGGGGCTGCCGGTGTCGATCGGGATAGGATCGAACCGCATGGTTGCGAAGATGGTGACGCGCACTGTCAAACCGGCCGGCATCGGGGAGTGCCCCCCGGGCGGGGAGGAGGCCTTCATCCGGGGCAGGCCGGTCAGGGATCTTCCGGGAGTGGGTCCCGGCACGGAGCGGATCCTGCACCAGCTCAACATCCGCACCATCGGGGAGCTGCGCAGTCTGCCTGAGGAGGCGCTGCGCGAGCTTTTCGGTGCGCCGGGCACGCAGCTCTACCTGCGGTGCAGGGGGACGGACACGGCCGTGATCTCGCAGAGGGAGATTCCGGGGTCGATCCGGCGCGAGACATCCTTTCACACCCCGACCATCGATCCCGCCGAGATGGAGGGGTTGCTGCACTACCTGTGCTCGAGGGCGATGCACGGGATGAGGCGTCTGGGCCTGTCCACCCGTACGCTTCGCGTTCATCTTCGATACGAGGACATGCAGGGCGATGCGAGGTCGCAGACCCTGCCGGCACCCACGATGCTGGACGAGGAGATCTTCGGGCGTGCCCGTGTGATCCTGCGGCTGCTTTTCACGCGCAGGATGGCGGTGCGCAACCTTGGGATCGAGCTCTCCAGGTTCGAGGCGGATGCGGGGGAGCAGCTCGGCCTGTTCGATGCTCCGGGGTCGAGGCTTCTGGATCTGGAAGAGGCGCTGGATCGCATCCGCGACCGCTACGGGTTCGCCTCGGTGACCGGGGGGGCCTCCCTGGATCTCATGCACAGACTCGAGCGCGACCGCCACGGCTTCGTCCTGCGCACGCCCAGCCTGACGCGGTAGGTGCGGCCCGCCCCTGCGCCTGTTGATTCCCGCCCGTCAGGACTGTAGTTTCATCGATGTGTCCGATTCCGGCCGTGGATCGCCTCAGGATCCTGTCCGGAGGAAACCTCTTCATCGGAGCCCCGAGCAGGGAGGTCGTATGAGGCGTCGCAGATTCCTGCATCTCGGAGTTCGCACAATCGCGGCAGGCGCGGCCCTTCCTGTCGCCGACGGGCTTACGTCGATCGCATCGGCTCTCGATCCTTTCCGTGCGGAGGATCCCGCCCCATCCTCCGTCACTCTTCTCGCAGTGGCGGAGGGCGAGTCGCCTGACGCCGTGACTCGCGCCGCCGTTGGCGCGCTCGGCGGGATGGAGCGGTTCGTCGGCGATGGCGACCGCGTCGTCCTGAAGCCGAATATCTCCTGGGACCGCACGCCGGAGCAGGCCGCGACCACAAATCCCGGAGTGGTGGCGTCCGTTGTCCGCATGTGCCTCGAGGCCGGGGCGAGGTCGGTGCTCGTGATGGACAACACCTGCGTGGATGCGAGGCGCTGCTACCGCAACTCAGGCGTCGAGGAAGCAGCCCGGGAGGCGGGCGCCAGGGTCGACTTCTTCGAGGAGGAGCGTACCCGGATGATGGAGATAGGCGGTTCGCGCCTCACCGAGTGGCGGGTTCATCCGGCTTTCGTGGAGAACGATGTGTTGATCAACATCCCGATCGCCAAGCATCACGCACTCACGCGGCTGACCCTCGGGATGAAGAACTGGCTCGGGGCGCTGGGAGGGAGCCGCGGGCGGCTCCACCAGGATCTCGACGGGATCATCGTGGACCTGGCCGCATTCTTCAGGCCTCAGCTGACGGTGATCGACTGCATGCGGATCCTCACCGGCGGAGGCCCGCAGGGCGGCAGCCTGGATCACGTGAAGCGCATGAACACAGTGATCGCCTCGGCCGATCCTCTCGCCGCAGATGTCCGCGCCGTCAGGGTGTTCGGCCAGGATCCCTCCGACCATGCCTATCTCGACATGGCGAGAGGGCGCGGCCTCGGCCGCCTGGGGTGGGAACAGGCTGAAGAAGCGCACATCGGGACCTGAGATGCTGCGCAGATTCCGCATCGCGGTGCAGCTGATCCTGCTTGGAGTCTTCCTCTATCTCCTCCTGCGCACCATCGGAGTCGGCGACAACAGGCTTGGCCACCCGGTGCGGATCTTCCTCGAGATCGACCCGCTCATAGGGATCACTACCTGGCTGCGCACAGGCGCCCTGCACGGACTGATGTGGCTCTCCCTGATCACGCTCGGCCTGAGTATCCTTCTGGGGCGCTTCTTCTGCGGCTGGGTATGTCCGCTCGGCACCCTCAGCCAGATCACGCTTCGCGCGGGCCGCTCGCGAAAGCGGGAACGCGGCGCGGACCGCTACCGGCCGCGGCAGAGGTGGAAGTACCTGGTGCTGCTGTTCGTGCTGGGGGGTGCTGCGGCGGGCAGCCTGTGGTCTGGGATACTCGATCCGATCAGCCTCCTTGTCCGCGGGCTCGCGCTCGGGTTCGGCCCGCCGGTGGAGAGCCTGGTGCGCAGCGCCGCGGCCGACTTGGCCTACACATCCGTGGGCGGCCTGACGGAGCCTGTCTACCGCTTCGTCAGGAACACGGTGATGGCCTCGCAGCAGCCATTCTTCCGGCAGGGGATGCTGCTCGCCTCGATCCTTGTCGCCGTCCTTCTGCTCTCGTGGGTCTCGCGGCGCTTCTGGTGCCGCTCGCTATGCCCGCTGGGCGCCCTGGTGGGCGTTGCTGCAAGAGCGGGAAGCCTGAAGCTGCGCCAGGACGACGAGGCGTGCACTGAATGCGAGATCTGCGCGTTTCACTGCCAGGGAGCGGCGGATCCGGATCGCCGCGGGGGATGGCGTCCGGATGAGTGCTTCGTCTGCGGCAACTGTACATCTGCGTGCCGCAGGCGCGGGCTCTCCTTCGGATTCGAGGTGCCGCGGGTTCTGAAGGGCGCGGGCGGTGTTCTGCGCCGGGGTGTGAGGAGAGGTGGCGGCGCGGCCGGCGATCGAGACGGAGCCAGGCGCGGCCCACCCGATCCCGGCCGCCGCGCATTCATCGCTGCAGCGGGCCTGGGGCTGATCTCGGGGCCACTGGGCCGGATGGCGCCGGCAAGACACCGGCCGGGGCCCGCGCTGATCCGCCCTCCCGGGGCAGGATCCGAGGCGGAGTTCCTTGACCGGTGTGTAAGGTGCGGCGAGTGCATGAAGGTCTGCCCGACCGGAGGGCTGCAGCCGGCGGGGTTCGAGGCCGGACTTGCTGGGTTGTGGACACCGGTGCTGTACCCGCGCATCGGATACTGCGAGTACCACTGCACACTCTGCGGGCAGGTCTGCCCCACGGGAGCGATCCCGCAGCTCACGGATGAGGAGAAGACCAGCGCCGTACTCGGCCTCGCATACTTCGACACCGGCCGCTGTCTGCCGTACGCATACGGCACGCCCTGCATCGTATGCGAAGAGCACTGCCCGACATCTCCCAAGGCGATAGTGCTGGAAGATGTCGATGTGCTGGCGCCGGACGGATCTGCGCGAAGGGTGCAGCGGCCGCGCGTCGATCCGCACGCGTGCGTCGGATGCGGGATCTGCGAGAAGGTCTGCCCGATGGAGGGCCGCGCCGCCGTCCGCGTGGCTGCGATCGGGCGCACGGGAGAGGGCGGGCCGTTCGACCTCTCGTTCTGATGCTTGCGGCCGCGCAAACCACTCTCGTCGGGGGCATCCCTGCCTTGCGGTCGTCGGTGTCGGCAGGCGGCTTGCCCGGCAAGGTCGCGCGCAGGAATGCACACGACGGCAGGCGGCTTGCCCTGCCCGTCGAGCGCACAGGGTCGAGCGGTGAGGTATACTCCCCGCGGCTGATGAAGGGGTGCGTCGCCGGGGAGATGGGTTGGAAGGCCGCAGGCGTGTAGCGCAGCCGGGGAGGGGAGTTGTCCAACAGGAAGAGGATCCTGACCGTCGTCGGGGCAAGGCCGCAGTTCATCAAGGCCGCTCCGCTAAGTCTCGTTCTGCGCCGCCGGGCCGGTCTTGCAGAGTCGATCCTCCACACCGGGCAGCACTACGACCCCGAACTGTCGGATGTCTTCTTCGAGCAGATGCGCATCCCGCGCCCGGATCACAGCCTCGATGCAGGCTCAGGGACGCACGGCGCCCAGACCGCGGCGATTCTGAAGGGGGTCGAGGATCTTCTGCTCGCCGACCGCCCCGACTGGGTCGTGGTCTTCGGGGATACCAACTCCACCCTCGCAGGCGCGCTGGCCGCGGCGAAGCTGCAGATCCCGGTCGCGCACGTCGAGGCCGGGATGCGTTCCTTCAACCGCGCGATGCCCGAGGAGTTGAACCGCGTTGTCACCGATCACCTGGCCACTCTGCATCTCTGCGCATCGGCAACGGCTGTGCGCAATCTTGCAGCGGAAGGCGTGACGAGTGGCGTGGCCGAGGTGGGGGACATCATGCTGGACGCTCTCCAGGTCTTCGCGCCGCAGGCCGGGAAGTCGGTAGATCTGCCAGCAAGGTTCGGCGTCGAGGAGGGCTCCTTCCTCCTCCTCACATGCCACCGCGCGGAGAACACCGACGATCCTGCGAGGCTGCGGGAGATCATCGCCGGCGCGCAGGCTGCGTCTCGCTACGGCCCCGTTCTCTTCCCCGCTCATCCCAGAGTGCGTGCCGCGCTGGAGAGGGAGGGGATCGTGGTTCCCTCCGGTGTTCGCATGATCCCGCCCGTGGGATACCTCGAGATGCTCGCTCTTGTGCAGGGTTCGCGGCTGGTCCTGACCGACTCCGGGGGCCTGCAGAAGGAGGCGCTGTATCTCAAGCGTCCGTGCGTGACCCTGCGCGACGAGACCGAGTGGGTGGAGACTGTGGACTCGGGATGGAACATCCTGACCGGCGCTGATGCGATGGCGGTGGAGTCTGCCGCAAGGCGCCTGCTCGAGGAGCCGGATGCGCTCCCGCCGCATCCCGGGATGCTCTACGGCGACGGCACGACTGCGGAGCGGATCGCGGAGATGCTGGCCTGCTGGGCCGAAGGCTGCTGGGCCTGAGGCTGCGGGGGAGTGATCCTCAGGAGTCTGCCTCGTCTCCTCCGGCCTGCACGTCGTCGTCGCGCCTCGCCTCCTCGCCGCCGTCATCCCCCGCCCCAAGCTCCGCCGCGCGCCGGCTGAGATACTCCGCAGTATTCCTCTCCGGCTCCTCGACGACCTCCTCCAGCAGCGCCTTCAGGATGCGCCCTACGGCCGGGCCGGGCGTGCAGCCTAGAATCTGCATCACCTCAGCGCCGCCGATCGCGAGATCGCGCACGTTAAGGGCGCTGGCGCGTTCGATCTCGCGGTCGATCCGCCTCTGGAGTTCGGCCAGCTCGGGCGCGCGTCCCTTGCGGCCGCCCTTGCCGCGTGAATCCGCCGTGCGCAGGGCGAAGAGATCGGTGAGGTTCTCAGCACCGACCTCGCGCAGGAAGCGGCGCACGGCCGAGTCGTTCCACTCGGGGCGGTAGTGGAACATGTGGTGCCGCACGAGGTGCGCGACTGCGCGGCGCTCGGCGTTCGAATAGCGGAGTTCGCGCATGCGGTGCAGCGCTATCCTCTCGCTGGTGTGCTGGTGGTTGTAGAAGGTGTTCGTCTGTCCCCTCAGGCTGCGGCTTTCGGGCTTGCCGAGGTCGTGGAAGAGCGCGGCGAGCCGCACGCGCAGGTTGTCCGCGGGCGCTCCGTCCACCGCTGCGAGTGTGTGGTTGAAGACGTCGAAGGCGTGATAGCGGTTCTGCGAGACCCCGTAGGCTTCCGAGAGCTCCGGCAGGAAGCGGCGCATAAGCCCGGTCTCGTGCAGCAGCGCAAGGCCCGATGCCGCGTGCGGCGCGAGGAGGAGGCGGTCCAGCTCCTCGCGGATCCTCTCCGCCGAGATCGGCTCCAGGCGGTCCGCGCAGAGGACGAGGGCTCGGTAGGTGCCCTCTTCGATCTCGGAGCCGAGCTGGGCCGAGAAGCGGACTGCGCGCATCAGGCGCAGGCCGTCCTCG
>CAZWSC010000026.1:0-6600 GCA_964636385.1 uncultured bacterium | reverse complement strand
ACCAGGGAGTCGGGAGATCCCATCAGGCCCCCGGTGTTGCCGTTGGTGGAGGAGATCCCCACTTCACCGGCCTCAAGGAGCCCCTCGCCGAACCCGCTGCAGGGCCCGCATCCGGGGGGAAGTTCTGTCGCTCCCGCCTCAAGCAGCGTGTCCCAGTAGCCGAGTCGCTCTGCCTCCTCCCTGATCGAGCGGGATGCGGCAGCCAGGTAAAGTTTCACACCCGATGCGACCCTGCGGCCGCGAAGGACTGCGGCAGCTTCTGCGAAGTCCTCGAGACGCCCGTTTGCACACGAGAGGAGATATGCCTTCTGCACGGCGATCCTCTTCGACTCCATGTCGGAGACTGGGGTGACGGTGCACAGCCCATCTGGTCCGGCCACAACAGGGGTCACGCTGGCAAGATCCAGGGTGAACTCCTTTGCGTAGTGTGCATCGGGGCCGGCCGTCGGGGTTTCGAGGCAGTACTGCTCCACCATCTCCAGCGTGAGGCGCGGGGTTCTGTCACCGCGCCTCATCATCTCCGCCGCGCGGTAGAGCAGCCAGGCCCTTGTCAGTCCGTCGACGGGAAAGGATCCGGCGACGGCGCCCCACTCCGCGGTCATGTTGGCGACAGTCATCCGCTGATCCATCGACAGCGATCCGACGCCCCCTCCCTCGAACTCGATGGCGCAGTTGCGGGCCTCGCCCTGGTTGAACAGGCCGATCAGGGACAGGATCAGGTCCTTGCCGCTGACGCCCTGCCGGAGCCTGCCGGTGAGGGTCACGCGCGCCACATCCGGCACCTGCCACGATGTCTGCCCGGTGGCCCACACGGCCGCGGCATCGGTGCTTGTGAGCGTGGTTCCGAGGGCCCCCAGGGCGCCGTAGGTGTTCGCATGCGCATCGGTGGCAGCGACCAGGGTGCCGGGCAGTACGAACCCCTCCTCCATCATCAGCTGATGCCCTGTTCCGCATCCAGCGCCGAAGAAGGCGATGCCCTGCTCACTCGCGAATGTCTCGATACCGGCGTACAGCTCGAGATGCCCGGGTGTCCTGTTCTGCACGTCCCGATCCAGCGCAATCACCGCCCGGCGGGGATCGAAGAGGCTTTCCGCACCGATGGCCCGGAACCTGGAGATGATCTCTCCGGTGTTGTCGTGGGTCATCAGATGGAGCGGCCGGACCCGTATGAAGTCACCTGAACGAACCTCGTGCCCTTCCGGCAGGTCCACAGCGTGTCTCTGTGCGATCTTCTCGATCCTGCTCTGTCCCATCTCGAGGTCTCCAGGTTCCCGGTCCAATGTCGATGCCACGAATCCGTGCCGGTTATGCAGAGTGAACCGCAGGGATCACGGGCTAGTGCCTTGTCATCTCCCGGGCCGCGCGCCGGATCAAGTCCACAACGGCAAGCTGCATCCCCTCAAGATGGAGCAGGGTCCTGCCGTCCGCATCTATCAGCGCCGTCACCGGCAGATCGGAGGCGTCTTCAATGCCGAACCACCCGCCCATCTCATCTCCGCTGATCGACATTCGTGCGGTCGACCTCGGGACCAGGTCCCTGGGATACGGACCGCGCGTTGCATCCAGCACACACGACACAACCGGGATGCCCGCATCCTCGATGAAGGACCAGCCTGAGAGCATGGACTCCGCAGTTCGTATGCAGGGTTCGGAGTCGCGAACCCAGACGTACAGCAGAACCGGCATCCGCCTTCCCAGTTCGGACCAGATCGCGCGCACGGCCTCCATCGGGATCTGCCTCGCCGGTGGCAGATCCGGCTCCTCCCGGGGGGTTCCGATGTCGAAGGAGATCTGCAGAGTCTCGCCCGGAGCTGGATGCAGCCGCCTGGCGTGAACCCATGGGCTGCCGCTCTCATCGCGCTGTCCGCCGAAGAGCCAGAGTGCAGCCGGTTCCACGGGCATCTCCAGGCGGCCGTCTTCAACGGGGTAGGCCGCACGGAGGGGCTCGAATCTTCCCTCGTTCCATCGGGCCAGGCGGAAGTGCTTCCACCCCTCGACCTGTGTCATGGCCTCGCCCTGATCGAGGAAGTCGACCTGGAGGATCGACGGTTCGGCGTATGCCTCTGCCACCGTGCCTTCCCTGCGATTCCAGGAGTCCGGATCGAACGGGTCCGCGGGAACCCAGTCCCCCTCGACCCACACCTCCATCCACCTTCGTTCCGCATCCACACGGGCCGGGATCCCGTTGCGGCGCAGCAGGCCGATCAGCGCTATCCGTGCCGAGGCGGGGGTCAGAGGCGCGGGCAGCGGCGAACCATGCATCGAGCCGATGCGCAGCCAGGCCTCGGACGGCCTGTTGAGGTGGCCAAGACGGTACTCGGGCTCCTGTACAACCCGGCCGGCGAAGAATGCGTGGATGAAATCGGCGGGAGCGGGGATCTCCCCCATGGCGAGGAGCATGTCGTCCACCGGAACGGCAGTGCCTTCCCGCAGGGTCATCAGGGGAAGCGAAGTCCACAGCGCAGCATCTCCTGGCTGATGGTCGATCCTCGGGGAGAGAACGTGCGCGGCCCAGATGCTGTCGGGAACGGGAGTCTCCCACCGCGCCCTCCAGCTTCGCACCGAGCGCGCGATCTTCACCGCTTCGGCCGCATCGAGTGTGTCCGATTCGAAGAAGTCCTTTTCGTCCATGGCGAGGAGCAGATCCAGGGCGATCGGGAAGAGCCGCTCGTCAATTCCGGCGGCCAGGCGCGCCCAGCGGGGCGCGCGCGGGCCCGCCCGCTCGAGGTGTGCCAGGAGAGACTCCAGGGAGGCCCGGAACCGGGCACAGTCAGACTGCTGTGGAGCCTGGCGTGAGTCGTGATCCTCCCGGGAGTCCTGCTCGGGAGTCTCTTCAGGGGCCGCACGCGGCACTTCGAGACCCGCAATACGCGCCGCGAGTGCGGCGACCACCGGGGCCGGTACTGCGCCGTTCTGGAGACGCTCAAGGTCCCTGCGCGCCAGGTTCGCTTCGTGGGTCTGCTGCACAAGAGGATCCACTTCCGGACCCGGCTGTTCATCCTCTTCCGGCGCGGCGTCTGCGTCCGCCTGTCGGGAGGAGTCGGGCGGGGCGGAATCCTCCGCGCTCCTCCGCTCCTCTGCATCCGGATCGGGGATGTTCAGCCTGAACGGGATCTCCAGCCATCCCATCCTGCTGATGTCCGGCTCGCGCGGGTCGAACGGGACCCTGGTGACCGCCCCTGGTTCCACGGTGACCCTGGCCGCCATGGGAATCTCATCCACCCCACAGGTCATCACGTAGTCGCCCGGGCCCAGTGTGAGCCCATCACCCGCCCTGAACCGGCCCAGCGGGCTCAGGCTGCCCCAGTTGAAGACATGAACCGTCACCCAGGTGCTGTCCCGGGCAGCCCTCTCCATGGCGGAAGCTGCTGTCCCGAGATCAGCCCACTCGATCTTCACCGTTCCGGGAGAGGTGTACACCCCGGTCGAGTTGATCAGGGTAGCGCCCCTGCCTGTGCCGTAGACATCCTCCCCCGGGGCGCCTCCCTCGCCGTAGGCGACGCTCAGAACAAGCCCGGCGCGCCTGGCAGGGCCGGTGAACCAGGCCATGTTCAGGTCGGGCGCGGGCTCACAGGCGCCCAGGTAGCGCCATCCCGCAGGGGTCCAGGCCTCGACCCATGCATGGTTGTTGTCGTTGGCCATCCAGGCGGGTGTATAACAGGGGCGGGCCGGGATCCCGACGCTGCGGGCCGCGCAGATGAAGAAGATCATCTCCTCCTCGCAGCGGCCGATCCCCTTTTCCGCGGTGACAAGGGGGCCCTGGTCGCGCGGGCAGCCCGGGCGGAATGTGGCGTACTCGCGGCAGAAGCGGTTTGTCTCGAGGACCGCTTCGTTCAGGGGGAGCCCGGCCACACGGTCCCACAGCCGCTCGTGCAACACCTGCCTCCATGGCTCGATCGGTTCCTGGGCGACACGATGCGGGAGCACGTAGGTCAGGAAGATTCCGTCAGGTATCTCCGCGGCCCAGGGGCTCTCGCCGCGGGTCCGCAGAGCCAGTTCGATGTCGCCGCGGATCTGATCCGCCCGCCACGCCGAGAGATCGGATGGCGGGAGCCAGGCGAAGAGGAAATCGAACGCATCCGCCTCGGCCGCCCCGCAGGTGTCCCTCCACGCGCGCAGTTCATCTGCGTCCACGTGGTGCCGAAGCCGTTCCGCCGCACGAGTGCGGAGGGAGTCGTGGATGGCGAAAGGGCCTGCCGCGTCCTGCCGCGGAATGCCGGCTTCCGTCGGGAAGGATGCCCATGCCGGGCTGGTCCATTGCAGGACGAACACCAGGACCAGCACCAGGGTGGACGTCAGGATCGCGGGAGCCCCGGCCGGGTCGGCAAGGTGGTTGGCTCTGCGCGGACCTGTCTCAGGCTTCTGGCATACATGCGTCATGTTTCACATCACCCTTCCGTATGAGCGGCCTTCCGGTGTCCCGTCACGGGTCTCATGAGCAGTTCCGGTTGGCAGCGGCCTTCCGCTCCTCCAGGCGCCTCAGGATCTCCCTGCAGAAGCCTGTGAGGGAGGGATCCCTGGCGCCCATTACAAGTACCATGTCGCCGTCTTCGGCCTCATGTGCAACAACATCGACAAGCTCTTCACGGCGCTCCGCGAAGTGCGCGGGGATGCCCCTGCGGGCGACCGCATCGACTATGTCCCGCGACGAAATGTCTTTAACAGCCGTGCCGCCCGCGTAGAATATCTCGGGCATGTACAACCTGTCGGATGGAGCGAGCCCGGATGCCAGCGCATCGATCAGGTCATCCCTCAGGAACCGCGTCGGGCCGAACCCGTGCGGCTGGTACACGGCGAGTATCCTTCCGGCGGCCGGGCGCGCCGCGGCAAGGGAAGCCCTGATCTTGTCCGGGTTGTGGGCGAAGTCGTCCACGACCTCCACCCCTCCTGCGGTTCCGATGCGCTGGAACCTTCGCGCGACGCCGCGGAAAGAGGCGAGCGCCTGCGGCATCGCGGACAGCGGCGCCCCGCACGACATCGCTGCGGCAACGGCGGCGGCTGCATTTAGGATGTTGTGCAGCCCGGGGCAGGGCAGTTCGAACCGGACCCCCCGGATCGAGAAACGCGAGTTGCGCGGGCCGGTCTGTGGATCCTCGATCCTCACATCGGACTCCGGGGAGAATCCGAAGCGGATCGCACCGCGCGAGAACCTGGACAGGTTCGGATCGTCACCCAGGATGAAGGCTTCGCGCACATTCGCCCGGAAGCGTGCGAAGATCTCCTCCAGTTCGGCGATCTCCTTGTGATCGCGCTGGAGGTTCAGCAGCACTCCGCCCCATGGGCGGTACCGGACCAGTGTTCCGTCGCTCTCGTCGGCTTCCATCACGAGCCACGGCCCGCGGCCGAGCCACGCGTTCCCCAGGTAGCCCTCATCGCTCAGGCTCACCAGGTCCCCGCCGGTTATCAGGGAGGGATCCGCTCCGGTGTGCCTCAGGATTTCGAAGATCATGGCCGTGACGGTGGACTTGCCGCTTGTCCCCGTCACTGCAAGGGTGCGCATCCCCGCTGTGAAGGACTCCAGGAGTTCCGACCTGTGCAGGATCGGCACGCCTGCGGCGCGAGCCGCGCGCACATCCGGCACACTCTCCTCCACCGCAGTGGAGACGACCAGGGCATCGCATCCAGGCGCGATCCCTGTGCCGTCCTGCGGATGTATGCGCACACCGGCAGCCTCCAGTGCGGCCCTGATCTCGCCGCTTTCACCCTTGTCGAAGGCGCGGTCGCTCCCTCCCGCCCGTCCTCCCTTCCACGCGTGCATCTGCGCCAGTCCGCTCATCCCGCTGCCCGCGACTCCTGCGAAGTGGTACCAGGTCATGGCCGGCTCAGTCTTCCTCCATTCCCCCGGAGGCCTCCCATGCCAGGATCAGGAGGACCGCCTGGTCGTAGCTCTCCACACCCTCTCGCTGCGTGTTCATCTGCAGGTATGCGTGATTGGCCCTGTGTGCGACTTCGGAAACCGGTCCGGAATGGCGGCTCCAGAATCTGCTGATGGCACGGAGGTCGTCCACCGGGCCGCGATCAAGCAATCCGCGGACGGTCTGTGCGTGCAGCTCCGGATCGACGCGGTACAGCGCGCCCGAGGCGAGCCTGAAGGCGTGCAGCGCGCCGCTGTACCTGGCTGCGGGGAGCCCGGATTCCCGGCATGCGACGTAGGCCAGGAAGTTCGCCTCGTCTTCCGGCGCGATGCCCCGCTGGTGGGCCATCTCGTGAGCCATCACGGAGGGGATGACCGCGTCGGGGAGCTGCCGGTTGATGCTTGGCTCGCCGGTGAACGGGAAGTAGAACCCGCTCAGACCAAGGCGGGACATTACGGGCCCGAGCAGCTTCGGGGCCTTTGGCGGCGACATCCGGATGCGGTCATAGCCGGGGAAGATGAGATTGTATGCGCTTGTCAGTCTCTCACTGACCACCTGCCCGGGGACAGCAAGCCGCGATCCGAGTGTGTCCGGTTCGATCTGGCCGGACTTCACAGCCCAGCCGTACGCGCGGTTCGTCTCATCGCCCAGGACGACCGTCAGGCGGGCAAGGGTGCGCCGGTCAGGTTCGACAGGGTCCATCGGCAGCTTGTCGATCAGGGGGGGGCGGGAGTAGTTCAGCCCC
>CAZWSC010000025.1:0-13446 GCA_964636385.1 uncultured bacterium | reverse complement strand
AACGCCAGCACCGTCATCGGCACGCGCCGCTCGCGGGTAGAGCAGCGAGGGCAGGCAAGCGCGTCCACCGACAACACCCGGCAGAGCAGGTTCGCCCAGGAGACGCGCCGGCGGGGCGTAGCGGCATCGGGTTCTCTTCTCTCCATCGCCGGACCTGCCGCGCCGCACCCAGTGGCGTCAATCGCAGACACGACACCGCCTGCTGTCGACGCTTGCGACTCCGCGCCTGGCGATCGCGTCACTCCCATTCTCGACATCACGGGCCGCGGCGTCTCTGTCTCCTCCGTCTCCGGGAATCGCAACGGCGGAGGCGGCGGCAGCAGGCTTCGCCACCGGCTGCGATTGGCGAAGACTCCATGGCGGCGAACGCTATGCGAGCGAGGGTAGGAGACCAGAGCCGCCAGGCGGCGGAGGAAGTCCAGCGGATCAAGGACCAGGTGCGTATGCCCCCCGGCCTGCAGCCACGGACGGCGCAGCTTGTACACCACCTTCCCGTCCGGCAGCCGCGAGAGGCGCTCACTCGAGAACGGAGCCCGCAATCCATAGCGGAGCAGGCGCTCCAACGCTTCGCGATCGTAGGCCGCGACGCTCTGCGCAGCGTGCAGCGAGAACCCGGCCACGGAGGCGCAGAGCGGCTTGCCCCGCAGGCCCCCCGCTTCTCCTTCTCCGCCTCCTTCTCCTTCTTCTCCCCCTTCCCCCTCCATCCCCGGCAGCCTGGGCAGGTCACGCGTTCCGGAACGAACAGCCCGTCGGGCACCACCGCGTGGAGGTGCGGGTTCAGGCTCAGCGCCGAGCCGAACCGCTGCAAAAAGGTCACCGCGCCGGTCTGGCCACCCACGATCCCCAGCTCCCTTCCACGCCGCCGCTGCCAGGCGAAGAGGGTCCGCAGGAAAATGCCCAGCAGCGCCGTCAGAAGCCGGCGGTCCGCAGCCAGCCGGAAACGCATGGTGAACGGAAAGGTCAACACCCACTGCCGGTATCCCGCTTCGGGAAGCAGGTGATCCACCAGCCACGCCGCGGTGTCCCCCGCCCTCCGCGCCAGGCAGCTCGGACAGAGCTTTCCCTTGCACGAGAACGCCACCAGCCGCTCGTACCCGCACTCCGCGCACCGCAGCCGCGCGAACCCGTGACAGAGCAGGCCACAGTCGAGGTAACGGCGGATTATGTTCAGCCGCACATAACGGCGGAACTCGTGCTCCACGAACCGTGGGTAGCCGTCGCCGCCCGTCTCCCCAGCGCGGGACAGAAACGTCTCCAGATGCTCCCGCACGATCCGTGCCGGGGGCGGCACGCCTGAGTTGCTTGAAAATCGGACATTGATATGAGGTATTTCAAGGATTACCATCGCGGCATGGTCGAGCGTCCAGATGCCATCGCCCGGGTCCTTGAGCTCTTCAGGATTCATCCATGCGTCGCCATTCTGGGGCCCCGGCAGTGTGGCAAGACCACCCTGGCCCGAGTCCTCGCGGCCGACGAATCTGTCTGCACATTCTTCGATCTGGAGTCTCCGCTGGATGCGCGCAAGCTTGCCGCACCGATGCGCGCTCTCAGCCATCTCGACGGCCTGGTGGTGCTGGATGAGGTACAGCAACGCCCGGAGCTGTTCGAGATCCTGCGGGTGCTGGTCGATCGGCCGGACTCCCGGACGCGCTTCCTGGTGCTTGGCAGCGCCTCCCCCACCCTCGTGAAGGGCGCATCGGAATCCCTGGCCGGCCGCCTCGGCTTCGTCGACCTGGGCGGCTTCGATCTCTGCGAGACCGGAGCGGAGAGTCAGGACCGGCTGTGGAATCGGGGCGGATTCCCCCGATCCTTTCTCGCGGCGGACGACGGCGCTTCGATCGACTGGCGTCAGGGCTTCGTGCGGACCTTTCTCGAGAGGGACATCCCCCAGCTGGGCATCTCGGTCCCGGCCGAAACGCTGCGCCGGTTCTGGACGATGATCGCCCACTACCAAGGGCAGGTATGGAACGCGGCAGAGTTCGCCCGCTCCCTCGGATCGAGCGAGGCGACCGCGCGGCGATATCTGGACCTGCTCGCCGGCGCCTACATGGTGCGCATACTTCCGCCCTGGTTCGAGAACATCTCCAAGCGGCAGGTCAAGTCGCCGAAGATCCAGGTTCGCGACAGCGGGCTCCTGCACGCCCTCCTCGAGCTCGGCTCGTTAGACGACCTGGCTGCCCACCCGAAACTCGGCGCCTCCTGGGAGGGCTTTGCTCTCGAGCAGGTGCTGTCACGACTGGGAAGCCGCAGCGCCTACTTCTGGGCGACACACGGGGGGGCCGGGCTCGATCTCCTCGTCACGGTACGTGGACGGCGGTACGGCTTCGAGTTCACGGTCGCTGATGCGCCGGGCTCCACACGAGCAATGCGCGTCGCACTCGCAGATCTGGGACTGGAGCATCTCTGGGTCGTCTATCCGGGGACAGATGCATACGAGCTGGACGACAGGCTCTCCGTTGTGCCACTGGCCGATGTGATCGACCTGCCGGGGCGCCTGGAGCGGTGGGAGTGAGGGGAGCCGCCACAGAGGCCGGCACCCCCCTTGACTGGAGCCGCCACCCGCCCCACCATCGCGTCCCGTAACGGAGACACATGATGAGAAAACCAACACCGCGCAATCGGCCCTCAAGTGAGGCAACCGCAGCAGTGCTCCGCGGCACGCTCGATGCAGTGCCGTCAGCAGCGCTCCGCAGCACGCTCGCAACTGTTCCCACAACCGTGCCCGCAGCCATGCTCACAGCCATACTCGCAGCCCTGCTCGCCATGACCGCGTGCGCACTTCCCACCTCTGCCGCTTCCCTCGAGATCGTCAGAGTCCTCGGCGAAGATGACGGCGACCTGCTGTTCCACCGCCCCAGCCATGTCGTCTTCTCAGACGACGGCTCGGCCTACATCCTGAACCGCGGCGATTGCACGATCCTGCACATGAGCGCGGATTGGGAGCCGCTCGGCACCTTCGGCCGCATGGGGCAAGGTCCGGGGGAGTTCTCCCAACCTACAGCCTTCGCGCTGCACGACGCCAGGCTGCTCGTCTTCGACTTCACTCGGATCGTGGTGTTCGACCTGGACGGCAACTACCTGGAGACGATACAGACCGGCCACGAGATACAGGCCGCCACGACGATCGCAGGCTCCCTGTACGCAAGGCTCGGCTCCGGCCCGCATGCTGCCGCCAGGATCACACCGCGCGGAGAGATCGAGCTGCCTATTGGCCCCGAGTGCCCGACCGACGACTTCTTCGCCAGGTTCCAGCAGTGCGGAACGATCCAGATCCTGCCACACCCGGAGCACCTCTGCGCCCTGATCAACCCATTCCAGGGCGAGGTGATGACGATAGCCTCCGACGGGTCGATCGCGAAGACATACAAGATCCCCGAAGGCCCGGGCGGTTTCCATACCGCAGACACCGAAGGCGGGGTGTCGATGTCGCTGAGCATGACATTCTCAATGCCCCATCTGGACGGCCGCGGGAAGTACTGGAAGATCCCTTACACAGACGACGGGCCGCGCTCCGTTGTCCTCCTGGACGCCGGTTTCCGGGAGACGGGCGACACGATCCTTCTTCCGGAGGAGATCGAATCACACAGCTTCGTCGAATCCCCGCGCGGCGAGATCCTGGCCATACAGGAGGGGTCATCCAGAGTTCTCATCTGCCGGCTTGTTGAGGATTAGGCCGCCATGATGGCCATCAGACTTATCGGTCTGACGATCGTCATCGCGCTCCTCGCAGCCGCGGTGATCGGCGCGTTCCTTCACTCGCGGGACAGGGCGCACGCGCAGTCTGTCTGGTCCGGCCTTCAGGAGGCGCGGGAAGCCGAGCCTCTGCGCTACGACCCCGCCATGGTCGCGGACCTTCCGGAGGTCGCACAGCGATACTTCGCCCGCGCCATTTCGCCGGGGACGCCACTGCACAGGGTCGTCAGGCTCGAGATGGAGGGGACATTCGTGCTGAACGGAAGGCCGATGCCGATGCGCGCAAGCCAGGTCCTCGTGCCTCCAGGGCTCGGCTTCGTCTGGAAGGCCGAGGTCGGCAGCGGACTGATGCGCTTCGCCGGGTCAGATGGGTTCTTCGCCCCCGGCGAAGGCGCTGTCGACAGCTGGACCAGGTTCTGGCTGGCCGGCCTGATCCCGCTTGCACGGATCGGCACGAACGAGGACCACGCGCGCTCCGCAGCGACGAGGGTCATGCTGGAGTCGGTCTGGGCGCCGGCCAGCCTGCTGCCTCAGTTCGGCGCGCACTGGACCGCCACCGGTCCCGAAAGCGCCGTGGTGCGCTTCGACGGCGCACCGGGGATCGAACCCATGGAGATGGTGTTTGATGGCCAGGGCAACCTGCTCTCCGTCGCGGCACAGCGCTGGTCCGACGCAAACCCGGAGAAGACATACCGGCTGCAGCCATTCGGCGGACGAATGCTGGAGATGGGCAGCTTCCAGGGCTTCCTGATCCCCACCCGCGTGGAACTCGGCAACCACTTCGGCACGCCCGCCTGGGAGCCATTTTTCCACGCCAGCATCACTGCTGCGGAGTTCTGAGAGTGGCAGGCTCACGGGCGTGTGCGACAACACTGCGTTGCACACCGGGCCGACCAGCATTCGGTTCGCCGGGATGGGCGAGACCTGGAACAGTCGGACCGGATCAACCACACCTGGGTACCCCCGGCGTAGCCACACCCGGCAGATCTGTTACCCTGCCCGGGTGATCTGCTGCCGCAAGCCACCTGCGAGGACCTGACCCATGCTGCACCGCAAACCCGCAATCCCGCCCGAGTACATCTACCCTGTGGACGAGTGGCGTGTGGTGGAGAGACGCTTTGCGCCCCGCTTTCTCGAGCAGACCGAGACGATCTTCGCCCTGGCGAACGGATACCTGGGCATCCGGGGTTCGTTCGAGGAGGGCCGGCCCGTGCTGCGAAGCGGCACGTTCGTAAACGGCTTCCATGAAACGTGGCCCATCCCGTATGGAGAGACTGCCTACGGTTTCGCACGCACAGGCCAGACCATGCTCAATGTTGCGGATGCCAAACTCATCAGGCTGTATGTGGACGATGAGCCCTTCGCACTGGAACACGCCAATCTGCATCAGTTCGAGCGCATCCTCGACATGCGATCCGCGACCCTTGAACGCAGCCTTGTCTGGGAGACTCCGTCCGGCAAGCGGTTCACCGTACGATCGATCCGGCTGGTCTCATTCGAACACCGCCACCTTGCCGCGATCCGTTACGAGGTGACCGCCCACGACGGGGGGGCGCCTGTCGTGCTCGAATCGGAAATCGCCGTACCTTTCGACACCGGCTCCCAGACCGATGATCCGCGCCGCTCACGCGGTTTCGAGGAACGGGTCCTCGTGCCCCGCGACAGGCGCTGCCACGGAATGCGCCTGGTCCTGGGCCACCGAACGCGCAACAGCGGCATGACGATCGCATGCGGCTGCGACCACGTGATCGAGACCGACTGCGAGTTCGAGACCGAAGCGATCTGCGAAGAGGACACAGCCCGCCTGGTCTTCAAGGTGAACGCCACCCCCGGATCGACCTTCCGCCTGACCAAGTACATGGCCTACCACACCTCGCACAACACCCCTGCCGGCGGACTCGGCGACAGGGCCGAACGCTCCCTCGACAGGGCAGTCCGGGACGGATGGGACACGCTGATCGCCTCACAGCGCGCGTACGTCGACGACTTCTGGCAACGCAGCGATGTGAAGATCCGCGGCGACGCCCGTGTTCAGCAGTCGGTGCGCTGGAATCTCTTCCAGCTCCTCCAGGCATCGGCCCGCGCGGAAGGGGCCGGCATAGGGGCCCGCGGCCTCACCGGCCAGACATACGAAGGGCACTACTTCTGGGACACCGAGATCTATGTGCTCCCGTTTCTGGATTACACAGCACCCAGGATCGCCAGGAATCTCCTGCGCTTCAGGTACAGCATGCTGGACAAGGCGCGCAGGCGGGCCGTCGAGGTCGGCGAGCGGGGCGCCCTGTTTCCCTGGCGCACCATCAACGGCGAGGAAGCCAGCGCATACTACGCCGCCGGAACCGCCCAGTACCACATCAACGCCGACATCATCTACGCCCTGCGCAAGTATGTCGAACTGAGCGGAGACGAGGCATTCCTGATCGACTACGGCGCCGAGATGCTGGTGGAGACCGCACGCCTCTGGTGCAGCCTGGGCTTCTTCTCGGCAAGGCTGGACGGCAGGTTCTGCATTCACGGCGTGACAGGTCCCGACGAGTACAACACAGTGGTCAACAACAACACTTTCACAAACCTTATGGCCCGGGAGAACCTTCGCTACGCTGGCCAGGTTCTGTCCAGGCTCCGCGAGGAAAGCCCGGAACAGTACGCCATCGTGGCCGACAGGACCGGCCTGCAGAGCGGCGAATGCGACTTCTGGCTCCGCACGGCGGAACTGGTCCACGTGCCGTACGACCGCGGGCACGGCATCCACCTGCAGGACGACTCCTTCCTGGACAAGCAGCCCTGGGACTTCGCCGACACTCCCCCGGACCGTTACCCCCTGCTCCTGAACTACCACCCGCTGGTGATCTACCGCCACCAGGTGATCAAGCAGGCCGACGTCGTCATGGCCATGTTCCTTCTCGGTCACGAGTTCTCCCGCCAGGAGAAGCAGCGCAACTTCGACTTCTACGACCCCCTGACCACCGGCGACTCCTCCCTCTCCGTCTGCATTCAGAGCATTGTCGCCTCGGAGATCGGCTACCACGAGGAGGCCTACGAGTACTTCCGCTACGCCGTCCTGATGGACCTTGCCGACATCGGCGGCAACGTCAGGGACGGCGCCCACATCGCGGCCATCGGCGGCACGTGGATGACGCTCATCTACGGCTTCGCCGGCCTGCGCGACCGCCTCGGCCGGCTTTCGTTCTCTCCGCGCCTTCCCGTGCAGTGGGAGGGGATGAGCTTCCGCCTGCAGATAAGCGGCAGCATCCTCGACGTCGATCTCGACCACGACAAGGCCACCTATACACTCCTGTCGGGCGACGACCTGATGATCCGCCATCAGCAGAAGGAAGTCGTCCTTCGCGCCGAACGCCCGAAGACCATGCCGATTGAGCGCGCCGCCCCGCGGGTCGAGACCACCCTCGACGACATCATCGATCCGGAACGCTTCGACGCGGCCCTCTTCGACATGGACGGAGTGCTGACCGCGACGGCCGAACTGCACGCCCAGGCATGGAAGGAGGTGTTCGACGAGTACCTTGAAGACCGGGCGGGACGCAAGGGCGAGACCTTCCGGCCCTTCGAGATCGGCACAGACTATCTCCTCTATGTCGACGGCAAACCCCGTCAGGACGGAGTGCGGGACTTCTTCGACTCGCGCGGCATCCACCTGCCGGAGGGCGATCCGGAAGATCCGCTCGAAGCCGAAACCCATTGGGGAATCGGCAATCGCAAGAATGAGCGGGTCAACGAGCTGTTCGCCACCCGGGGCGTGCGCGCCTACGAGGGCACCCTGCGGGTTCTGCACCGGTTGCGCGAGCTCGGCCTCAAGACTGCGGTTGTCACTTCGAGCACGAACTGCAGCGCCACCCTGGCCGCAGCAGGCATCGAGGATCTCTTTGCGGCCCAGGTGGACGGCAATGTGGCCAGGGACGAGGGACTGGCCGGCAAGCCCGCGCCCGGCACATTCGTTGAGGCGGCGACACGGCTGGGTGTCGAACCGCGGCGGGCGATAGTCATCGAGGACGCCATCTCCGGAGTGCAGGCCGGCCGCCGGGGCGGTTTCGGGCTGGTGATCGGCGTAGCACGCCACGGGAACCAGAGTGAGATGCTGCACAACGGCGCTGATGTGGTGGTGCAGGACCTGGGTGAGTTGCTGCCGGACAGGGACGGGTCATAGCCTGTCCGCCGGCTCCCAGGGTCACCCGGGCCGGGATGGACCAACCCGGGCGGCCGGCTGAACAGCCGGCCCTTTACGCGCGCCCCGTCCTGTGATTATCATCTCCGTTCGCGGGCACTCAGCAGGCTGCCCGGCAACCGGACCTGGTCCGCACTGTTCGCGAACCCTGCACTGCGGCATCGGAAATGTGCGCGGGTAATGCGGGCCGGCACACTGACCACCAGGAGGAGCAATGGCTGATCTATCGACCACATACATGGGACTCAAGCTCACCAGCCCGCTGGTGGTTGGCGCGAGCTCCCTGTCCAAGGATGTCGACCGCATAAAGGCGGCCGAGGAGGCCGGCGCCGGCGCACTCGTCATCAAGTCCCTGTTCGAAGAGCAGATCCAGCTCGAGCGGGACGAGCTCGAGAAGTCCCTCCAAACGGGCGCTGACTTCTTCCAGGAGGCGCAGTCCTACTTCCCGAACCTCGAGCACGCAGGCCCTGACCAGCATCTTTTCTGGGTCGAGAAGGCGCGCGAGGCGGTCAAGATGCCGCTAATCGCCAGCCTCAACGCCACGAACGCCGGCACCTGGACCGACTGGGCGAAGAAGCTTGAGGGAGCCGGGGTCGACGCAATCGAGGCGAATGTCTACACCCTGGGCAGCGACCCCGGCAGGGACTCGGGCAGCATCGAGGACAGCCTGGTCGCCATCGTCAAGGATGTGGCCGGCAAAGTGAAACTCCCGGTCTCTGTCAAACTCAGCCCCTATGTGACTGGTCTGGCGCACCTGATCCGGCGCCTGGACGAGGCAGGTGCGGCCGGGATCGTGCTCTTCAACCGGTTCTCTCTCCCCGACATCGGCATCCGCAACGAAAAGGTGGTCCAGAAGCTCGTGTTCAGCGAGGCGGGCGAGGCGCTGCTTCCCCTGCGCTGGACCGGCCTGATGCACGGGCGAATCAAGGCCGACCTGGCCGCGGGTACAGGCGTGCACGATGCCGATGACGCCATCAAGATGATCCTGGCCGGCGCGAAGGCGGTGCAGGTCGTCTCCACCCTCTACCGCAACGGGATCGACCACCTGCAGACGATGAACGACGGCATCTCCGAATGGATGGACGGCAAGGGTTACAAGGGGATCGAGGACTTCCGCGGAAAGCTGAGCCACGGCAAGCTGTCCGACCCACACGCATTCGAGCGGGCGCAGTACATCAAGCTGCTGCTGGGATTCGATTGAGGCGGGGTCGCCGGGCCCATCCCCGAACACGGACGGAGGAGCCGGCAGCACCTGTCCGTTGCCTGGCGTCGGATGCGCTCCGCTTTGCGCCGGGCCGGAAACGCGCATCGTAGCTCAGCACCGGGCGAAGCGATCCTCTCCCTCGACGTGCAGGATCTCGCCGAAGTAGACGCGGTGGTAGTCCTTCTGCGGGTAGCAGGCCTCGATCCGGGGATCGAGGAACCGGGACGGGTCGAAGTCATCCTGGTAGATCTTCCGGCACTCCACGATGAGGGAGGCCTCGGCATAGCCGGGTGCCTGGATCTTCGCCGATCCTGTCGGTGTCAGGCCGGATTTCGCGATCTTGTCGCCGTCGCGTCCCGAGGCCGTGCCCAGGAGCTTCAGTGCATCACGGCATGACTCCGGGAAGGCGCAGAGCGTGAAGGTGTCGAACTCCTCCATGAATGTGTAAGTATGCCGCACCGGCCGAACGACCACCTGGGCGAATGGAAGACTCCACATCACGCCGAAGCTCCCCCACCCGACGGTCATGGCATTGTAGCGGCCGGCACTGAAGTCGCCTGAGGTGAGCAGGAGCCAGTCCTTCGCCCACAGACTCTGGGCCTCGATCACGAACGAGCCGATATCAAGCGGTCTGCGGGACATGCGATTTCCTCCCCTCTGATGCTCCTGCAGCACAAGTCTGCTCTGCGAAGTCCAGTTCTCCAGCCGTCGCGCTCGCAAGCACAGGCTATCCATCCGCCTTCACATGCCTGCGCTGTGCGATCTCCCCGCGCAGCTCTGTGAGGAACTGCTCGAACGGCATGGTCTTCTGCTCCGCGATCTTGTACCTGCGCACCGTTACCGTGCGCTCATCCGCCTCCTTGCGGCCGATTACCAGCAGGATCGGGATCTTCTCCAGGGTCCCCTGCCGGATCCGCTTGTTGAACGAATGAGGTGAGTGGTCCACCTCCGCCCGGATTCCGTGCCCGCGCATCCTGGCCACGATCTCCCCGGCATACGGGACGACGTCGTCGGTGATGCCGACCGCCCGCACCTGCACCGGCGCGAGCCAGGTCGGGAAGGCGCCTCCGTAGTGCTCGATGATGTAGGCCAGGAACCTCTCGTGAGTCGACAGCGGCGCACGGTGCAGCACCACTGGAAGCTGCTCCTCGCCGTGCTCGTCGACGTAGCGCAGGTCGAACTTCTGCGCGGCGGAGAAATCCACCTGGATCGTCGACACCGTCTCCTCGCGACCCAGGAGATTGCGGAACTGGACGTCGATCTTCGGCCCGTAGAAGGCCGCCTCGTCCTCGCCCACCTTGTACGGCAGGCCTGATTCGTCGAGCGCCGAGCGCAGTATCGACTCCGCCTCCTGCCACAGCGTCTCGTCCCCCTGGTACTTGTCCTTGCGGGCGGGATCGTGAAGCGAGAGGCGCATCTGGTACGAGGTGAAGTCGAAGACCGCGTACTGCTCCATGTACATCCGCAGGAGCGAGAAGATCTCCTCCTTCAGCTGCTGCCGGGTGCAGTAGATGTGCGCGTCGTTCATTGCCATGCAACGCACGCGGAGCAACCCCGACAGCTCGCCCGACTTCTCGTAGCGGTAACAGGTGCCGTACTCGGCCAGGCGCACGGGCAGCTCGCGGTAGGAGCGCGGCCGCACCCGGTAGATCATGTGATGATGCGGGCAGTTCATCGGCTTGAGGTAGAAGACCTCACGGTCATCGTGGGCCGATCCGTCCGCGCTTTCCCCGGACTCCTCCTGGATCACCAGGGGCGGGAACATGCTGTCCTTGTAGTACGGCAGGTGGCCGCTGCGGTAGTACAGCTCCTGCTTCGTTATGTGCGGGGTGGCGACCCGGTCGTAGCCGTAGCGGAACTCAAACTCCTTTACCAGGGTCTCGACCTCGTCCCTCAGCACGGTACCCTTGGGCAGCCACAGTATCAGCCCCTTGCCGATCTCCTCGTCGATGTGGAAGAGCTCCAGCTCCCGGCCCAGCTTTTTGTGGTCGCGTTCGCGGGCCAGCTCCCTGCGGCGCTGGAAGTCCTTCAACTCCTCCTTCGTGGCGAATGCCAGCCCGTAGATGCGGGTCAGCATCCTGTTCTTCTCGTCCCCCTTCCAGTAGGCGCCGGCGATGGAGTCGAGCTTGAACCCGTCCTGCGGAAGCTCGGCCGTGTTCTCCACGTGCGGCCCTTCGCACATATCCGAGAACCCGCCGTTCTCGTAGAAGGAGATGACCTGCACGCCCCGCTCCCCCAGCTCCGAAGCCGCCTCGACCTTGTACGGCTGGCCCGCGTCGCGCACCTTCCCGACGGCTGCAGGAGGATCCAGCTCGATGCGGGTGAACGGCTGCTTCGCCTGGATAATCCTGCGCATCTGCTTCTCGATCTTCGGCAGATCCTCGGCCGTGATCGGCTCGGGCAGATCGAAGTCGTAGTAGAAGCCGTTCTCGACCGGCGGGCCGAATCCCAGCTTCGCCTCCGGAAAGAAGTGGAGAACCGCCTGGGCCATCACGTGGGCCATGGAGTGGCGGATCCTGTAGAGCCGGGCCTCCTCCGGCGACAACGAGCCGGCGGCTTTGGCGATGTCTACGTCCTGCATGATCGCTCCTTCAGTGCACCTGCATCCCCCGATTGCGGGGGCCTCATGGCTTCCGGCCGAAGAATGGCCGAAGATCAGTCATGTTATCGGTTGATGCCCGGGAATGGAAAGGGCGGAAATGGGGGGTGACGAACCAGCCCGCATTATTCGTGAAACTCGTGACGAGACATCGGACAGGCGCGGGAGACAAGGCGCGCGCAGCTCTCGCGACGCAGGCATACTCACTGCAGTATGTCGAGGAGCGAGAGCAAGCGGAACGCAGTACTCGCGCGCATTTCCGGTGTCGCAGTAGAGGATTCACGAATAATGTGGGCCAAGGGAGCCTCTCCGGCCCGGACAACTCGCGCCCGGGCTCGAGGCTCCCCTGCGGGAATCCGGCCAGTCATGTCAGCTCATCCGCAGCCGCTGCATCCCTCGCTACTGCAGTCTCCGGCCGCAGTCATGCGGATTGTGAATCCGCGACGGTCCTCCTGGCTGATGTAGTCGATCTCGAGCCCTCCCGTCTGCTCCACCAGCCGGGAAATCTGGGGATCCAGGAGCACCTTGTACCCTTCCCTGTCGATCACGATGTCCTGCTTCGTTGACTCATCCAGAGCCATGCCGATACTCGGCCCGCCTCAGCCGAAGCCCTGGACGTAGAGACGGATTTCGCTGGGCCCTTCCCGCGACGCTAAGTCCATCGCTATGAGGGCCTCGTCTGCGGAGGCAGAGATCCTGACCAACTGGGCTGCTGACACGGCGATTGGTTCTCCTTCCCGTATGAGATGCAAATGCCGACCATACCATCGCTCCGTGGCCTTTTGATGCATGAACTGCCGGGTGGGATGCCGGAATTGTGAGGGCCACCTGATACCAATCGGCCGCCCGGGATGGAATCCTCAGTCCGGACGGGGTTTGCGCTGCCGGCGACGTTCCGTGCTGATTCTGGTATAATCCTGCGGCACAAGGCTGAATCCGGGTCTGCGCCGATCCCGGGTGCAACCAGGCAAACAGCCCTGGTGCGTTGATGCAGGCCGTCGGGCTACGTGAGGGATGACGTGATGAATACAGGTGCGATGTGGGGATGGATTGGCGGAATCGCCGGTACCGTACTCGGGCTCGCCGGCGGGATTGTCGGGAGCTATTTCAGCATCAGGAACACCAGCGGGCCGGCCGAGCGCTCCTTCATGATCAGGGCGGTTACGGTCTGCTGGATCGCGATCCTGGTCTTCCTTGCGCTGGTCATCATTCTGCCCAGCCCCTACCGCTGGTTCATGTGGATTCCGTACAGTATCCTGCTGCCTGTCGGGATCATCCACGGCAACCGGCGGCAGCAGGCGATCAGGCAGCAGGAGTCGCAGGTGCGGCAGGCGGACGGTACGCGGTAGGTTGCCCGGACGGGTTGCCGGGCCCGGTGGCCAGGGACATACATGTTCACAATTGCCAATATCGATCTCTTCGTATTCTTCCTGGCCATCGCCATGGGGCTCATCCTCGGGCGCCTGCGCCTTTTCGGCTTCTCCCTCGGGGACTCGGGGGTCCTGGTCGTGGCGCTGATCTTCGGGATGCTCGGCTACAGCACTGCTCCCATCCTGAAGAACGTCGGACTCGTCTTCTTCCTGCTCGCGATCGGTCAGCAGGCCGGCCCCTCGTTCTTCTCCTCGCTGCGCTCAGACGGCAAGAAGGTCATCCTCCTCGCCTGCTCCGTACCCCTGACCTCTTTTCTCTACATCATTGCCGTTCGAGGGCTCGTTGGCGTGTCGGACGACGTGGCGGCCGGGCTCTTCGCAGGCGCGATGACGAGCA
>CAZWSC010000024.1:0-28020 GCA_964636385.1 uncultured bacterium | reverse complement strand
GGGACAGGCATCGGATGCCCTCTGGCCGAGGGCCTTGAGCCTCTACCGCGCTGCAGTCGATCTTGCCGCGCCGAAGAATCCTGAGAAGATGCGCCGGTTCCTGGGAGTTCTCGAGGCCGCAGATCCGCGCGATCTGCGCACACCAGAAGGGCAGGCCAGTCTCCTTGACGCCCTGTCCGGGGCTGACATCATCAGCGAGGGCGGCTCGCTCGGCAGTGGCTTTCCCACGGCTGCAAGGGGCGCCAAAACGATACCAGGGTTCAAGGACCTGCATGAGGCTGCCAGGTCGCTCTTCAGGGACACGGCGCTGGCACGCCTGCCGTGGAGCGAAGAGGCGCTGCTGAGGGAGGACGGAAAGCAGCGGGAGTTCCTCCATGTGCTCGTCCGGATCGTCAGGGAGGTCGACCGCTTGTACGCTCAGTACAAGTCCCGCCATGGATACCTCGACTTCTCAGACCTCGAGATCCACGCGGCCCGCCTCATCCGCGATCATGGCGCCCGGCTGGGCTGGCCGGACAGGTTCAGCGAGGTCCTCGTCGACGAGTTCCAGGATGTGAACCCGCTCCAGGACGGCATCCTCTCCGCCTTCTGCAGGCCCGACGCCGGATTCCGTGTAGGCGATGTGAAGCAGTCGATCTACCAGTTCCGCCTGGCAGACCCCACGATATTCATCAACCGGGCCCGTTCCTGCAGGCAGGTGAAGTCTGCCGACGACAAGCCGGGTTCGGGCGAACCGGCAGTCCTCTTCCTTGGGGACAACTACCGCAGCAGGCCTGAGATCCTGGGATTCGTCAACCACCTCTTCGCCGGCATCTTCGACGACGCCGTCATCGGATCAGGCTATGAAGAGCAGGCCCTCAGGCCGGGGCGGAAGGATGATCAAACAACAGCTCCGGTGGAACTGCATCTGCTGGCCGTCAGGGAACCCAGGGTCAAGGATGAGCAAGCCACGGACCAGGCTGGCAGTGCGGACGGCGGGTCGGCCCCTGCCGACAGCCCGCCATCGGATGCGGCGGTTGAGTTCGACAGGCCGGACCGCCGGGAGGCGGTCTTCACTGCGCAGCGTATTCGCCGCCTCATCGAGGATGAGCATGTCGAGATCCCCGAGTCCGACGGCCGAACGCGCAGGGCCTGCTATTCGGATGTCGCAATCCTGCTGCGCGGCCGCGGAAAGGCGGACCTCTTCCTCCAGGCGCTTGAAGAGGCAGGGGTTCCCGCATACCGGCAGGAGGGCGGGTCGCTTGTACAGGAGGAAGGAGTGCGCGATCTGCGCGCTCTCCTGTCGGTGATCGACAATCCCAGAGACGACGTGGCGCTGGCGGCGGTCCTGCGGTCCCCCCTGGTCGGGATCTCCGACGAGGATCTCGTCCGCATACGCCTGGCGTGGCCGAGATCACGCACATTCCTGGACGCCGTGACAGCTGTTGCCTATGCGGATGATCCCGATGCAGCCACAGGCGTCTTCACACCTCCGGCTCCGAGACCGGATGATGCCTTCCATGCAGATGACCAGGCGGCCGGAGATCCCTCCACCCGCGAGTCGCAGTTCTGGACCGGCCCGCCCGGCGACGTGCCGGACGACTGGATCGCCGACTCTCTCCGCGTGAAGCTTCGCGGGTTCATGGATAGCCTTGCCGTGTGGCGGCGTGAACAGGGCGGGATGGAGCTCTGTCGTTTCATCGGGAAGGTCTGCGCGGAGTCCGGGCTCGATTCGGTCCTTCCGGGCCGGCCGGATCCTTCGCTTCAGAGAGTGGCGGTGGAGCGGTTCATCTCGATCGCCCGCCAGTACGAGGCCGAGCGTTGGCCTTCCCTGCACGGCTTCCTTGCCCGCATCTCGCTGCAGGAAACGGCCGGGACCCTGGACGGGGTCTCGCGCAGCCAGGAAGGACAGAACGCCGTTGCCCTGCTTACCGTGCACAAGGCAAAGGGTCTCGAGTTTCCGATCGTCATCCTGCCGCAGCTCCACTGGAGGTTTCGCAGGGACGGCATCGGCGACCGGATACGGGTGGGAGAGCGGTGGATCGGCCTGCGCGAGCTGGACTTCGAGTCATGGGGGAGACGCGACACCTGGCCCCGCCTGACACTGGAGCTTATACAGGAGCGCCGCAAACGGGAAGAGGAAGCGCGCATTCTCTATGTCGCCCTGACCCGCGCGAGGGAGAGGCTGATACTCGTGGCCACTCCGTCCAGGAGCTTCACCCCGCCCGAAGATCTCCCTCCGGCTCATGTACAGGCTTTCCTGGCCCGGGAAAGGCGCCTCACTGCATCCTCAGCGCTGGACTGGATACTGGCATCGATACCATGGCAGGACAGACTCGTCTCCCCCGAAAGACATGTCGCGCTCTTCCCGGAGGCCCAGGGCTTCACATTCCGGTCGCTCCCGCTCCTGATCTGGAGTCACCCGGCGTATCCACAGTCGCAGAAGCCACAGCCGGAGGAAGAGGATCAGAAGAGCCTCGTGGAGTGGAAGCGGCGATTGCTCGGAGTCCGGTCCGCCGGCATAGACATCGCAGCAGGACCGGCAGACGAGGATCCGGAGTCGCCGGAGGAGCACCCCCTGAGTGCCGGGACCACCCAAGAGCTGGCGGGGCTGCTGGAGAAGGTGTCGCGCGAGACGCCGCATGCTCCGCTGGCGGATCTGGACGACCTCAAGGGCAAGTACTGGGTCACCGAACTCAAAAACCCCATGGATCGCATCCGCAGGGATGACCTCGGCGAGGAAGGCGGCGGATTGTGGATTCAGGAGCGGGCATCGGGGCCCTTCATCCCGGCACCTGCCGGATCCGGCAGCAGAGAGGATCAGGCCGCGGCTGGCAGGCGGGGCACCGTATACCACACCGCGCTTTCACGCCTCGACCTCTCGGCTGTTTCACCGCGGCAGCTGGAAGCCCAGTTCGACAGCATGTGCAGAGAGCCATGGTGGGAGGAAGTCGCGAGGGAGCCTGTCATAGAAGATGGAATCGCGCGATTCTTCGCCACCAGTCTGGGCATCCGTCTTCGCAACGCCTGGGAGGAGAACCGGGAAGCTGTGGAGCGCGAGGCCGCATTTTCACTGCGATTCCCGGTCCGGGACCTGGCGCTGCTTCGCCCCGAACTGGCCTCTTCGATCGCATCCGATCAGCGCTGGTCCGACGGCCCCTGGGCCGAAGCGCTGGATGAAACCTGGATCCTGGTCCAGGGGCGCATTGACTGCGTGTTCCGGGAGAACGGGAGATGGACACTGATCGACTGGAAGACCGACAGGGTCAAAGGCCCAGGCCTGGATGAACGGGTTGCCTTGTACAGCGATCAGATGCGTCTCTACTCCCGCGCGGTGGAGAGCCTGTGGGGGCCGCTCTCCGGCTCATGGCTGGTCTTCCCTGTCGCCGGAAGGGCTGTGGAGGTCTCAGCTGTCCAGCCTCAATGCGACATAGCTCCACGGTACAAACCGGCGTAACCTCGCGCGATAGCACGCCATCCGGCCACGTGCTCGCCAGCATCTCTCACCGCGCTGTTCCCTGCGTTCGGATCCCGCCCCGACTCACCGGATCACCAGAACCCTCCCTGCACCCGCGCTTCTCTCGCCTGCCAGATTGACCCAGTACCAGCCTGCGGGAACCGGCGCGCCGGCGGCATCCCGGCCGTCCCAAACGCCATGCACAGTCCCGTCCCCGGATGGGGTGCAAGGAATACGCGCAGCCTGACGTCCCATGACGTCCGTGACTATCGCCTCTGTCCCGCGGCCATCACCGGAAGGAGCCACGATCCTGCACGTTCCACCGCTGAAGACAGTCGGATGAACCTGCACGGCATCAATGGGTCTGACCGCAGGACCCACAACGTCCGTGGGGTAGAACAGGATGTTCGGCAGCACCTTGAAGGTCGCACCGTCAAACCCGATAAGATCCAGACCAGGCGTGGGGTAGAACTGACCGAGCTGAGGGCTTTTGACAAGTGTCATCCCGGCCTGCACCAGTTCGAACGTACCGTCACCGAGCCCTCTGTAGGCTCGGGACTCAGAGAGGCCGGTGCGGATCAGATCAACAGCGCCGTCTTCGTTGACGTCGCCCACCGTATGCGAAATCGTCGTGAATCCCGGGATACCGGTCCCTTCGAGATACGTGCCGTCCGGTTGCCGAAGGAAAGCTCTCATGGGATAGCTGACTGAGATATCCGGAAGCCCATCCCCGTCGAAGTCGGCAACGGCCAGGCTGTTCCACTCCCCCTGGATAGGGTTCACGATCGGCCAGCTAAACTCGAACTGACGGTTGCCCAGGTTCTCAAGAAGCCCGACACCCTGGACGCGCTGGAACTCGCAAAACCCGTCGCCGTTGAATGCTGTGAACACAATGTCAGGAAGCCCATTCCCCGTTGCATCGGTTATCACCATTTGCGTGGTCCACCAAGGACCGCATTCTCCGAGCCATGAGAAGTACGTATCCGGCGTCATGTCGATCCCGCCCGGGCCGTTCCAGAAGATGAGTATACGATCCGTGCGGGCAACCACGATATCTGGCCAGTAGTTGCCGTCCAGGTCGCCTACTCCAATACCGCCATCGGCGCTGGTTGGTAACTGCTGACCAAGTGCAAATGTGCCGTCCCCCTCATTACACAGTACACTCAGGCGCGATCCAACTCCTGAGTAATCGTTAACCACAATGTCCATGAAGCCGTATCCGCAGATATCTCCCAGTGCAACATAGTACATGCTCGTCCCCGACCACGACTGCTCCAGTCTCCCGTAGCCGTCGTTGAGGAGAACCACAAGATGACTAGGCAAGCCATCAACGAAACAGATCACGTCATCTAGGCCGTTGCCGTTCAGGTCGCCAATAGCGAAGCCGTTTGGCGTCCATTGAATGGAAGAAGATATCGGCGGTCCGAACCACTCTTCCGCACCCGCCACAGTGCAAGCCGCAACAAGCAGCATCAGACACAGCACAATGCCGGGGCACATTGCCGAGTTACAGGTTGAGATCTTCATGTCAAGCCTCCTTCTCTCTTGTCCCTACCGAACCGAGAAGGCTCGGGTGGGATCACGGGGGCGCCGGCCATCCGGATTGGGCGACATACGCTGCCGGACTTGAGGTGACAGCTCACAGCGTGATACTTGATCCCGTCGAACCGGCACCTCAGCCGCGGTGGGGGGGGGGGTGGACAGAAGACAGGGCTACCTGACTCCTGAGCCTGTTGGGCGGACGCGATCATCGCATTCTCCCAGCTGCTCCGGGCAAGAACAGAAGCATCGAAGAAGAACCACATGAACGACAACACCAGTGTTATCCCGGAATGCATACCAGGATGCAATCTCGAAGTCTCATGATGACGCAAGCGACTGGCCTATAGGATGTGAGAAGGAGCCTGGCCTGCCGTACTCTTCGGCATGAGGCCGCGAGGGGACCCTCGAGAACAGAGCACAGTCATCGCGGCTGTAGCATTCGCCCGCAGTCACGGTGTCGCAGTGGAGGATGTGCGAACAGCCCACGCTACGGGAGATTCTCGAAGAGGGCCGCGTCCTCGGTCTCTTTAACAACCTCCAGCCCAAGCCAGCGCAGCCGGTCGCGGAAGAGCTCGAACTCCGCTTCGGTGAGCGCGTGGTGGACATCAAAGCCACGCCCGCCCGGCAGGAGTCGCGGCTGGGACCGAGCCAGGACGATCCACCGCACGCGCAGATCACTCAGCATCTCGTGCATCGCAGCGCGGACCTCTTCATGCCGGGTCTCCGGGATCGTGGCCCACCAGGCGGCATCGCCAATGCCGCGCGTCAGCGCCCTCCATGCGGGCGAATCGAACGGATGAGGCCCCCGTTCGCTGCGCAGAGGCACTGCGTTCCGGACGTCAGCCACAAGTGCCTGCCGGTGAGTCGTCTGATACAGAAGCTCGGTCCTGTGATCCAGCCCGGGGATGTGTACCAGCGCATACTCCCCCGGCGCATCTCCAGCGCGTTCCGCGATCGCGGACTGCAGAGTGGGCGCGGGCACCTCCACCATCGCCATGGGAGCAGCCAGCGACTCGAGCAGGATCAGGACCGGAAGCGCGATCTCCAGGCGGCGCATCCCCGACAGCCGGCTGCGCAGCGCCCATCCGCACGCGATTGTCATGGAGATGCAGAGTGAGGCGACGGCCATGTACCGGATCGGAGTGTGCGACATCCCGAGGAAGGGGAGCAGGCGCGACACCAGGTCATAAGGGAGTGGCAGCAGGGGCACGACATAGCCGGCAATGTGCAACCCCGGACCAAGGGATAGAACCAGAAGAACGATCGCAGCCCAGAACCACCGGCGGTCAACCCTCCTTCTCAGCATGATCCCCGCTGACAGTGTGAAGAGCACGACCGCAGTCAGGCCGATGGACAGACCGAAGCCGTCATCCCCCAGGTGAAACACCCCGGTCAGACGCCTGAAGGGTTCTCCCCAGATCGGATGGCGGGGATTCGGCAGAACGAAGTCCAGCACATCCGCCGAGAAGAAGAGCGCCATCCCGGAGGGGAAGCCTGCCCCGCCCTCACTCAAACGGCGGATGAGCGCTGTGATGAGCGGCAGGAGCAGCAATACTGAGCCGGCGCAGGCCGCAGCCACGGCCGGAACCAGGCGCCAAAGAGCGGGGAACCTGACGTTTCGTACTGCCCCGATCCCAAGGATGAGAATCAGCACCGTTGTATAAGCTGCCAGCTCCAGGGATCCGTAGACCAGAAGGATCATCGCCCCGGCCCACAGGACCAGGCGCCGGGCTGATGGAACCTTCAGAAGGCGCACCCAGGCCCAGGCGGCCAGGACAACCAATTCCCCCGGCATGACATGCGAACGGACGGTATTGGCGAAGCGGAAGTTGCCGTACGCGAAGACCAGCCCTGCAATGACGGCAGCCGCGCGGTTCCCGGTCTCCTCCATCGCCAGCCTGTATGTGAAGTAACCTGACAGCGTGAAGGATACGACAAGTAGAAGATTGTACACCACGAACAGCTGCTCCCTGGGAGAAAGCGCCGGTGCGACGGCGCCCAGCAGATACTGCAGCGGCAGGGAGGCGAGCCCGTACAGGAATGAGTATGAGTGCAGCGCCAGGCTCGTCCCGTGCGGGGCGAAGATCATCCGCGTCTCGTAGGGGTTCCAGCCCTGTTCCAGCGCCGTACGGGTCCACCACAGGTTCCAGACCCCGATGTAGGCGTCGGTACCTGCGCCCGCGTCAAGCATCATGCGCGCCGGGTACAGGGCCAGTGGAGAGGTCATCCCCAGGGTCAGGAGCAGGAAACCCAGCAGGGTCGATCCCCGGAAGGATCGAAGGTCATCGCGCAGGAGAAGCAGACATCCCGCCGTGAAACAGACAAGGAGGAAGAGCACGTCAATCATGTCAAACCCGGCTCCACGCCTTCAACCGCGGGAGGACTGGTCCTCTGGCCCTCATCAGAACCCGATGGCGGCCCCTTCGGCCCTCGGATCAGTGGCGCCACAGAGCACGCCGTCATCGAGAAGCCCGATGGCCTGCATCCGCCCGCTCCCGCTCCACGGTCCTGTGCGCACCTGGCCGTGGCCCATTCTCCGCAAACGCTCGCGGATCACCGACGGCATCCGGGCCTCGAACTCCACCCGCCCATCCTGCAGCAATCCCCACCTCGGCGCCTCGAGCGCAGCGGCAAGAAGCTCGGCTCTGCCCAAAGCCGCACGCGATTCCTCCGGCTCCCTCCTCTGGTTCCAGTTGCCGGGCTTCATCGGCATCGGGCCGGTCCACAGGATCCTTCCTGCCCGGATGTGGCGCAATACCTGCAGGCTCGTCTGGATCTGCCGGTCGGCGCCCGGGGTGCCACAGACCAGCACCGGCCTCCCGTCGCGCATCACGATGGTGGAGTTCAGCGTGTGAAAGGGGCGCTTGCCGGGTTCCAGCCGGTTCGGATGCAGTGGATCGAGCGAGAAGGCGGATGCGCGGTTGTTAAGCACGATGCCGGTCCTGGGATCCAGGAATCCGCAACCGAACGGGCTGAAGATGCTCTGGATGAGGCCAACGACGTTTCCAAAGCGGTCGGCTGCGCACAGGTACGTTGTGTCGCCGCCTGTCGGGCCACGGTCCTGATCGACACCGCAGGCAGTCATGATCGGGGCAAGGGGACACTCAGGCTCCCACAGGGCTTCCTGTACAACCTGCCTCCACAATCCCGGATCGATTGGCTCCTGCATGATGAGACCTGCCAGCCGCCTGACGGTAAGGGGATCCAGCAGCGCACCGACGAGCGCCTGCTCCTCCACAGGGAGCCTGGACGGATCCCCCAGGAGGAGGTCGCGGATGGCCCGCGCGACGCAGCAGGCCTGGATCTGCATATGCAGCTCGTGCGCAGAGCGGGACACCGAAAGCCCGCCGAAGTCCCCGTCCTCCATGAGCGAGAGCATCAGCAGGAGCAGTATCCCCTGGCTGGGCAGCGGCTGCTGGTAACACACGCAGTCACCGGCAGTATGCTCGTACGCCGGAAGCAGGCGGCTCTCGTGCCGGCTGAAGTCATCTGCGTTCAGGACACCGCCGGCATCCCGGACTGCCCTGCACAGGCGGCGCACAGCCGGACCACTGTAGAACCACTCAGATCCCTTCGCGGCAATACCCTCCAGAACCGAACCAAGAGCGTTCGGCCGGCAGATCTCCCCCGCGCTCAGCGGGGAGAGGTCGGGATGCAGAAACAGGCTGCGAAGTCCGGGATCCTTCGCCAGGCGCTGCCGCTCTCTACGCAGGATGCGCGCCATGTTCCAGGAGACCGGATAACCTTCGCGGGCGAGCATGACAGCCGGCCCGAGGATTTGACTCCACCCGAGACGGCCCCATCCGTACCACGCTTCGTACCATGCATCGACGCACCCGGGCACAGTAGCCGAGGCCAAGCCGTCCGCGGGTATGCGGGAGTGACCGGAGAACACAGCGGCGTCGAGTCCTGACGGCGCCGCCCCGTTGCCGTTGATCGCCGTCACCCCGCCGTCGGCTGTGTCGTGTATCAGAAGGAAGGCGTCTCCGCCGATCCCTCCCGACCACGGCTCCACGACGGCCAGGACAGCTGCGGCGGCAACAGCCGCGTCGACGGCGTGCCCGCCTTCCCGAAGCATCAGGGTGCCGGCCTCCGATGCCAGGGGATGCGACGACACGACCATGCCGTTTCGGGCCAGTGTTGGAGGACGTCGGATCATCGAATGTCTCCTGCGCGAGATCGCCTGCTGCCGTCCCTACAGACGGGCAAACCGATTCCAGGGGGCAAGTATAGCTGCCGGCCGCAAGCAGGGGACCAGGAAACCGGCTGCTTCCACCGATACGGGCGTGGAATCCCTGGGCCGGCGATGATCCTTCCCTGGGTGCGTCGGCGTGAGGCCGGTCCTTCATCCAGTGGGCATTTGACAAAGGCATGCCCCATGCGTTCTGATCCTCCATGGTGGCAGGAAGCTCTGCCGTGCCATCCGGAGCCATGGTTACGACATCCTGCAGAGTCACGAAGAGAGATCGGAAGTTGCATGAAGGAGAGCCCCTCCAGCAGAGGCAGGCCGGCGGCGGACCCCACGGCGTCGATCCTCGAGAGCATTTCCGACGGCGTGTTCACGGTAGACTCCGACTGGCGGATCACATCCTTCAACCGCGCGGCTGAGGCCATAACCGGCACCCCCCGGGAAGAGGCTATGGGAAGGCGCTGCTGCGATGTCTTCCGCTCCAGCATGTGCGAGGCAACCTGTCCCCTCCGCCGCACGCTCTCGGAAGGCCGCCCCATCATCGGCGAATCCGGATACATCATAAACGCAGACGGCGAGCGCATACCGATAAGCGTCTCCACCGCCGTTCTACGGGATTCGGCGGGACGCGTCATCGGCGGGGCTGAGACATTCCGTGACATGAGCGAGATAGAGGCGCTTCGAAGGGAGCTCGAGGGGCGCTCCAGGGTGGGTGACCTTGTCAGCCGGAGCCGTCTCATGCAGCGGGTCTTCGAGGTCCTGCCGCCGATCGCCGCGAGCCCGAGCACGGTTCTGATCCAGGGAGAGACGGGAACCGGCAAGGAACTCCTGGCCCGGACGATTCACGATCTCAGCCCCAGGGCCGGCGGGCCGTTCATCGCGGTCAACTGCGGCGCCCTGCCCGACTCCCTCCTGGAGTCGGAGCTCTTCGGGTACAAGACGGGCGCTTTCACAGGAGCAATCAGGGACAAGGCGGGCAGGTTTGCGCTGGCCCGTGGCGGGACCCTCTTCCTGGACGAGATCGGCGAGGTCAGCCCGGCCGTCCAGATCCGCCTCCTGAGGGTACTGCAGGAGCGGGCGTTCGATCCGCTGGGTTCAACGCGGACCGAGGTCACCGACGCGCGGATCATCGCGGCCACCAACAGGGATCTCAAGGAGCTTACACAGCAGGGACTGTTCCGCGAGGATCTCTATTACAGGATCAACGTTATCCGCGTCGAACTCCCCCCGCTTCGCCGCCGCAAGGAGGATATCCCGCTCCTGGTCGGGCAGTTCGTGGACAGGTTCAACCGGCTCCAGGAGCGATCGGTACCCGGCGTCACCTCCCAGGCCCTGTCGCTGCTGATGGCCCACGACTGGCCCGGCAACGTGCGCGAACTCGAGAACGTCATCGAGCGCTCATTCGTCCTCTGCGGGGACGAGTGGATCGGGTTGGAGCACCTGCCGGAGGAGCTGACCGGTGCTCCGTCCGGATCCATCCCCGGCACAAGGCCTGTCAGGGACCTGATGGACGCCCAGGCGATCCGCGGAGCCCTCGAAAGGAACAACTACAACCGTCTCCGTGCAGCCGGGGAGCTCGGCATACACAAGACCACCCTCTTCCGAAGGATGCGAAAGCTGGGCATCCACCTTCCCGCGCGCGACGGCAGGATGCGGAAGGCGCCGGGACAGTAGCGCACGGGCTACTCCATTCCGCGTTACGGTAGCGTCGGCGCAACCCCATACGCTCCCCCACTCACACCTACACCACCGCAACCGCTCCTTATCAGATCAGTTGCAGCCCGCGGCAGACCAGGCCCGATCCAGGCACGACTCCTGCACGGGATCAGCTGAACGGCACTGGAGGCGGGTGATGAGTCATGAAAGCAGCATTCTCAACATGGCGCGGATCCATCGCACCACTCTTTGACGAGTCACACGAGATACGGCTCGTCGAGATGCTGCGAGGCCGTGTCGTGGAAGATCGTGCTCGGCTGCTTTCGGGCGAGCTTCCTTTGCGAAGGGCCCTCGAGCTGGAAGAGATGGGAGTACGGCTGCTGGTCTGTGGGGCGATATCGCGTCCGCTGCGGGAAACCCTCGAGGCGAACGGAGTCCGGGTCATTCCCTTTGTGGCGGGAAGAACAGAGGACCTGTTGCATGCCTGGTTGACCGGATCCCTGGAAAGCGACAGGTACAGCATGCCCGGATGCAGTGGAAGAGGCAGACACAGGCGGCGGGCTGCACGATCACGCACCCGGTGCACAGGGCGCGGGGCAGGCCGGGTCGGCGGCAACCGCCGGGGAAATGGGATCAGATCAGAGGAGGCGTAGGATGCCTGGAGGAGACAGAAGCGGACCTCTCGGAATGGGGCCCAGGACCGGGCGCGCAGCCGGTTTCTGCGCGGGGTATGGGATGCCGGGATACTCGAACCCCCGACCCGGACGCGGCATGGGACGTGGCCGCGGAGGTGGATGGGGAGGCCGCAGGGCCGGAGGTCGTGGAGGAGGCTGGGGGGCGGGATGGCAGGTCGGGTTCGGCCCCGAAAGCGGCCCGGGTCCCGACCGGACCGGCGACACCGGAGATGCATTGCGGGACGAGATCGAGGAGTTGCACGCCCGGGTGGCGGCGCTCGAGAAGCACAACGGCGTCGGGGATGGGAAGGAGTAGACAGTGAAGCTGGCATTCACAACAACGGGTGACTCGGTCGACTCGCCTTTCGAGATGCGTTTCGGCCGCAGTCCGCGCCTTCTCATATACGATCTCGACACGGACTCCGGCCAGGCAATCGACAACTCGGAGAATGCCGATTCCGCACATGGCGCGGGAAGGCGGACGGCACAGACGATAGCGCGCGCAGGAGCCGCCGGACTGGTCACAGGCCACTGCGGTCCGAAAGCGATGGAGGTCCTCGCTTCCGCAGGCATCGCTGTCTACACAACCACCGCGTCCACCGTGGGCGAGGCTCTTGCGCAGTTCCGCCGCGGCGAACTGCGGCAGTTGCCGGGCGGCGGCCCGTCAAGCCACGACTCCCGACCTGGTGCCTGAGCGATCAGGACCGGTCTGAACAGGAGAACCGATGATCCTGGCCGTGGCCTCCGGAAAGGGCGGAACGGGCAAGACCACCATCGCCCTGGGCATGGCAGGCGCCCTGGGCGGCGGGACGCTTCTACTCGACTGTGATGTTGAGGAGCCCAACGCGCACCTGTTCCTTCCCGGGAAGATGGAGCATTTGCGCACGGTTTCGATTCCGGTTCCGCAGGTCGATCAGGATCTGTGCGATGCATGCGGCCGATGTGCGGAGTTCTGCCAGTACGGCGCGATCCTGTCGATGCCGGGCGGCGCGAGGGTCTTTCCGGAAATCTGTCATGGCTGTGGGGGATGCGCACGGGTCTGTCCCCGCAGCGCCATCACCGAGATCGCGTGGAGAATCGGCGTAATCGAGGAGACACGGCACGACAGGATCCGCCTGGTTCACGGCAGGCTGGATGTGGGGATGCCGATGGCAGTTCCGCTTATACGGGCGGTACGCGGCTTTGACGACGGTTCCTGCACGGTGATCATCGACGCGCCGCCAGGTACATCCTGTTCCGCCGCTGCCGCCGTCAGGAACACCGACTACGTTGTCCTGGTCGCGGAGCCCACCCCCTTCGGACTGCACGACTTCAGGCTCGCCGTCGAGCTTGTGCGGCACTTCCGCATCCCCTTCGGAGCAGTGATCAACCGTGCAGCCACCGGGGATGCCGGGGTTGGCCGGTTCTGCACCGAGCAGCAGATCCCGATACTGGCCGAGATCCCGGAGGAGCGGAGGATCGCCGAGGCATGCTCGGCGGGCAGGCTTCCGGCAGAGACCTGCCCGGGTTTCGCTGAGCGGATCAATGGGCTCATCAGGCGGATCCCGTGGCTGTGCCCTCACCGGTCCGAGGAGACAAGCGACACTCATCCCGGCAGGGGATGATCGATTATCCGGCGGGAGGCTGCGTCGCGATGACACAGGAACTGGCAGTACTCAGCGGAAAGGGCGGCACCGGGAAGACCAGCCTGGCCGCATCGCTGGCGATCCTGGCCGACCAGGTCGTACTGGCCGATTGCGACACGGACGCCCCGGACATGCACATCGTGCTGTCCCCACGCACTGAAGAGAAGGGCGACTTCACGGCCGGCCACCTTGCCGTCATCGATAAGGACAAATGCAACCGATGCGGGCTCTGCAGCGATCTGTGCAGATTCCACGCGATCAGTTGTGAACCCGGATCAAACGGCAGTTCCGCCTGCAGGGTCGGGGAGGCAGACTGCGAGGGATGCGGAGTATGCGTACGGTTCTGCCCCTCCGATGCGATCAGTTTCCCGATGCGCCGCTGCGGCGAGTGGAGGATCTCGCGGACGAGGGCGGGCATGATGGCACACGCATCGCTCGATATCCCCGGAGAGAACTCCGGCAAGCTGGTCTCACTGCTGCGGGCAAAGGCAAGGGACCTTGCTGCGGCGGCCAATGTCCCGCTGGTCATCATCGACGGACCACCCGGAATCGGCTGCCCGGTGATCGCCTCCGTGACAGGCGCGTCCCATCTCCTGCTCGTTACGGAGCCGAGCCTCTCCGGAGAACACGACCTGCGCCGGGCGATCGAACTCGCCGCCCACTTCCGCATCCCGACATCGGTGTGCGTCAACCGCTGGGACATTAACCCGGACGTCACGGACAGAATCGAATCGCTCGCCTGGGACCTGGGCGCTCATCCGGTCGGAAGGATACGCCTTGACCCCGGGGTCACCGCCGCACAGATGCAGGGACGCGCGGTTGTGGAAACCGACACACCCGCAGCCGCTGACATCCGCTGCCTGTGGAACACGCTTATGCGCCGTGTTCAGACATCTCATCAGAACCGAAAACTGGAGGACTGACATGAGGATTGCAGTGCCCGTATCGGATGGACGACTCTCAGGACACTTCGGCCGCTGTGACACTGTGCTGATGGTCGACGTGGACCCCGAAGCACGTCGTGTCGTCGGAAGCGAAGAGCTTGCGGCACCACCACACCAGCCCGGCCTCCTTCCCCGGTGGATGGCCCAGCATGGAGCCACAGTCGTTCTGGCCGGAGGAATGGGGCAGCGTGCGCTCGAGCTCTTCAGATCGGAGGGCATCGACGTCGTTGTCGGAGTCTCGGGCGAGTTCCCGAATCTCATCGTGGAGCAGTATCTGGCGGGAGCTCTGGCCCTTGGCGGCAATGTCTGCGACCACTGAACAGGCCGTCAGCCTGAGCACAATGAACGGACACGAACGCTGCCTCCTGTGCGGACAGATGAACCCATGGTCTCTCGGGCTGCGATTCCACAGGGAGGATGATCTGTCCGTTGCCTCTTCGTTCACTGCACATCCCAGATTGCAGGGATACGAGGGGATCCTGCATGGCGGCGTGGTATCGGCAGTGCTGGATGCGGCGATGACGAACTGTCTGTTCCATCATGGCGTGCAGGGTGTGACCGGCGACCTGTACATACGTTTCGCGAGTCCGGTTCCCTGCATGGAGGAACTGGATCTTCGGGCATGGCTTCTCGAAAGCAGGTCGAGAATCCACAGATTGAGAGCCGAGATCTCACTGCAGGGCAGGGTCCTTGCGTGGGCGGAGGCGCGATTCCTCAGACGCCGTGATACGCCACCTGATCCTGCCATGCCTGATCCCCGCTCATAGGCCCACTGCAACTCCATGCCCTCAGGCGTGGTAGCCGCGCCGAGCGCAGGCGCCTGCGCGCTTTCTCCAGCCCGGTGATCTGCCGATGCCGCCCCATCCCTTGTCATCAGGGACGAAATGTGCTAAACCAGATAAGTACGACATTGATGCCGACCGCGTCGGCGGACAGCGGCAACACTCAGATGGGTCTTCGCCCCGCGACATCTCACCGCGAACGCCTGCCTGGATACTGATCGCGCGTCGGAAGGACCACGCTACCCGCGGATGCCGACATGCCGCCGTCCGGGTAACACACACGAACGAAGGAAGAACAGACCTGCTCATGCATATCCACATTGTCAGCAAGGAGCCCGATCTGCCCGGGTGGTTGACCCGCCGCGAACTGACTACATTTCTTCACGAGAACCTGAAGCCTTATGAGGACACCATTCCCGACATCGGGAAGGCCCTCGACTACGCATTCTCCGATGCAGACGGAATGGGCGGCTTCGTGGTACTCGGAGAGGATGACGGGAAGCTGATCGCCACCGTGCTCATGCTGAAGACAGGGATGCAGGGATACGTCCCCGAACACATCCTGCTCTTCGTGGGGGTTAAGCCGGAAATGCGAGGGCAGGGACTCGGCGCGGAGATAATCAGACATGCACTGGATCAGTGTCCCGGCTCGGTCAAGCTCCATGTGGAGTATGACAATCCGGCGAAACGCCTGTACGAACGGTTGGGATTCACATCGAAGTACGCTGAGATGAGGTGGATTCGATGACACGAGTTGTCATACATCTTGATGCCCTGCAGCACAACATGTCTACGGTCGCCGGATGGATGCGCGAACACGGTGCGTCCTGGACCGTGGTCGTCAAGATGCTGTGCGGATACGCCCCTGGCCTGAAGGTCCTTCAGCACCTCGGGGTGAGGTCGATGGCGGACGCCCGCCTGCGCAATCTTCGGGCCATCGAACGGATCTCACCGGACTTCGAGTCCTGGTACCTCAGGCCGCCGCATCCGTCCGCGGTCGGCGATGTTGTCGCCCTCTCCGACGTGAGCCTGAACAGCGAGATGCGCATCATCGAGGCGATCGATGAGGAGGCGCGCCGCCAGGACCGCCGCCACATGATCATCATCATGATCGAGCTGGGTGATCTGCGGGAGGGCATCCTCCCCGGAACGCTGGTCTCCTTCTACGAGAGGGTCTTCCATCTGCAGAACGTAGAAGTGCTGGGCATCGGCGCGAACCTGGGCTGCCTGGCCGGTGCGGTCCCGAACGTCGACCAGTTCATGCAGCTCGTTCTCTACCGGGAACTGCTGGAGCTGAAGTTCGGCAGACCCCTGCCGCTGATATCCGCAGGATCCAGTGCGGTCCTTCCGCTCCTGCTCAGCGGCAAGCTGCCCAGATCGATCAACCACTTCCGGATCGGAGAATCGCTCTTCCTCGGCAGCGACCTGGTGAACGGTGGCACGCTGGATGGACTGCGGGACGACGTCTTCGTCCTGGAAGCCGAGATCGCCGAGATCAAGGAGAAGAGCCTCGTGCCCTCAGGGGAGACAGCCGGCATATCCCCGTTTGAGAGTACCCAGGAGGATGACTATCAGCCCGGGCAGCGCGGCTATCGCGCCCTCGTCACGGTCGGGCAGCTCGACACCGATGTGGCGGGTCTCACCCCCCTGTCCCCCGACTTCCGCATAGCCGGCGCCAGCAGCGATATCACCGTGCTCAACATAGGCGAGGACAGGGCCGGGCTCAAGCTGGGCGATATCGTCCGCTTCCGTCCGAGCTACGCGGCCCTCCTGCGCCTCATGAACAGCGACTATGTCGCCAAGGAACTCGATCCACCTCTGGAGGACTTCGGTCTGTCGCTGACGACCGGAGATGACACATCCGTCAACCCCGTGCTCGAGGGCCTGGCCGATCCTGAGCCGGATGCCCGGATCGCCCCGGTTCCCCGCCTGGCTCCCCCGGCCCCCTTGGCGTGACGGCCGCCTGCTGCGCCGGGGCGGTGCGGCTACCGGGCCGCCGCTTCCAGCCTCCTCACCGCCTCCGCCATCCCGGCAGGCATCGGGAGCACCGACTCGTGCACGTGCTTCTCCATCGCTTCCAGCACCTCCTGCGCCTGTTCCCTGCGCCCATGCTGCAGCTCCGCGGACGCCAGCCTCAGAAAGCAGGCGCGGTAGTTCTGCAGGATCCCGGAGACCCTGGGCATGTCGGTATCCACTGCGGTGGGGAGATCGCGATAGCGCGCCACGTCGAGAAGAAGCTCCCGCGTGCGCTCCAGGTCAACCCCGATCTCGCCGGCGCCGGGTCCGGGATCGAGTCGGAACGCGAACCCTGACAGTCGGACATGATCCTCCAGCCCTTCGCGAAGTTGAACGGGGCTGCCAGGCGAGAAGTGCACGGGCCGCACGAACCTGTTCGCCCTCAGGATCTCCGCGAACGCTGCGCGCCCGGCGCCGAGCAGTTGCCGTCCATCGCCGCGTGTCAAGTCCGGGTGAATCTTCCACTCGATGAACCGCTCCGGATCCTCCCCCAAGACCGGCAATCGGACGACGTTCGTCTTCCACTTGTACGGGCGCATGTCGCGGATCTGATCCAGGCTCCACTCCATCTTCACCGGCTTCACGGCATCTTCGACGCCTTGGGTCAGGATCTCGATGAACCATGGGCGCTCCAGAAGCGCCGCGGGAATGGCCGTCACGTCGGCGCGCACACCTTCGATCAGTTGCAGATAGTGGACGGAGTTGGTCTCGGCGTCGCCCCCAAGGATCAGGATGCCGTCCTCCCCGCAGGATTCGAGTGTGTTACGGCCGTACTCCAGCAGCCAGTCCGGGAACCCGCCGGCATCCCGAGCCGCCACCAGCTGCTTCCTGGCAGCTTTAACATCACCGTGGCGCAGTTCCTCCCTTGCGCGCCCTCCATACTCAGCCGACATGAAGTACCGGGCATCCCCCATCCCCGGATCGAGCTCGACTGCACGGCTGAGATGTGCGAGTACCTCGTCGGATGTCTCCCTGCTGAAGCCGGGGAGCGGGACGGAGTCATAGCATAGGTAGTGCAGGTAGTATCCGAGCAGGTAATGCGGTTCTGCGTCCCGGGGTGCGTGCTCCAGTGCCTGTGTAATGAACTCGACCGCGGAGACATAGTCCGCCGCTTCGAAAGCCTCGATTCCGAGCTGCCTCAGTTTCTCCGTACTGGCCTGCTCATGAACCTCCGGTCCACCCGGCAGAACGCCTTCCGGTCCCACGGGCTCGCCGGCATCAGCAGTGAACAGAGTCAGGATCCAGATCATCGGGACAAGCACAACAGCTACCCGGCATACGCCCCAGCGAGTGTTGAGCTGACAGGACATCTTCCCCTCCTCAGCAGGAATGGCCGCTGATCGATCGAAGGCATCTTGGGCTACCATCCCTGAACCCATCGTCAGAACCACCTCTTCCTGCGGAAGTAGATGACCATCCCCAGGGTCAGCAGAGCCATGATCAGCAGCACCGCGGGGTAGGCCCACTTCCAGCCGAGCTCAGGCATGAACTCGAAGTTCATCCCGTAGATCCCCGCGATGAACGTCAGCGGTATGAATATCGTCGCGATCATCGTGAGCACCTTCATGATCGCGTTCATGCGGTTGGAGATGCTGCTCAGGTAGATATCCATGAGGCTGAGCGTGATCTCGCGCATCGTCTCCAGGGCGTCCAGAACCTGTACGCTGTGATCGTACAGGTCGCGCAGGTAGACGGCTGTTCCCGACTCCAAGACTGCGCTCTCAGTTCTCTGCAGGACGGAGGTCATCTCCCGCAGTGGCCAGACCATCTTCCTCAGGGTCAGCAGTTCGCGCTTGAAGAGGTAGATCCTGTGCTGCGCGGTCTCGTTCGGATCGGTGAGGACTTCGTCCTCGAGTTCCGCGACCCTCTGCCCCAGGTCATCCAGGATCACAAAATAGCGGTCGACCACCGCATCCATGAGCGTGTACGCGAGGTAGTCGGGACCGCTCCGGCGGATGCGGGCCTTGCCTGTGCGTATCCGGGTGCGGACACCCTCGAACACATCCCCCGGCGCCTCCTGGAACGAGATCAGGAACCCCTTCCCGATGATCAGACTCACCTGCTCGGCCATCATCGAGCCATTCACGGTATCCGGCATGAGCATCTTGATCACGACGTATACGTAGTCGTCGTAGACCTCGACCTTCGGGCGCTGGTTCGTGTTGAGGATGTCCTCCTGCACCAGGGGATGCAGGCCGAAGATCGCGCCCATCTCCCCGATCACGCCGGGGTCGTGCAATCCAACGACGTCGATCCAGCTGACCGAAGGGCTGTGCCTGAACCCCGCGCACGAGGCGACCGGTACGTCAGGGTGTTCCTGAAAGCCGCGCTCGTCATAGTCGATCACGTGGATGTGGACATGCGGGGTCTTCTGCTCCCCGACATGCACGAGGCTCCCAGGCGGGAGGCCGGCCTTCCTGCCGCCCGGCAGTCCCAGGCCGGGCTTCCTCAGCTTGTACATGCCGTCACGACCCGCGCAGCGCGGCCTCGTTGATCCGCAGGTTGTAGCGCTGCGTCAGGTCCTCCAGCGTGGCGTCCAATCTCTCGTCCAGAATCCGGCGCTGCAGATCACGCTTCACGAAGGGCGCCGCCTCCTCGAAGCTCAGCGTGTTGGGATGGGCGCGGTAGTAGACCATGAGGATCACCCACTCGCCGTCGATCTCGATCGGCTCGGTTAGCGTCGGAGTGCCGTCCGGCTTCGGGGCGAACTTCATCGCCGCGGCGGTAATCCCCGGGTACATTCCGTCCGCAGTTGGATCCAGCCTTGCCTCGAACTCCACCCTGCGATCCGCCTTCCTGGCGTCGCCGGCTATGTTTCTCCACTGGGCGCCTGCGGAGAGCTGCTCATGTGCGCCGAGTGCAAGGTCGCGCAGATCGGCGGGAAAGCGGATGAAGCCGTAGCCAACAAGATCCTGCGAAAGGTAATGCTCCCTGTTGGACGACCACCAGGCCCGTACATCCTCACTGCTCACGGAGTCGCGGTAGACCGCCAGGTTGTCCCGGTAGAAGGCCTCGGCGAAGAGTTCGTCCTCCTTACGGCGGAGTCCGGCGCGGAGATCAGGATCATCGAAGAAGCCGTCCTTCCTCGCCTCCTGCCCGACCATCCAGCGGTTGAGGCCGCGGTCCACGTGGGTGCGGATGCGGTCTGCCTCCCCGGTTGTGGGCCAGAAGTCGAGATCCAGGGTCCGCAGCACGTCGATGTAGTCCCCGATGGTCATCAGCCCACCCGACCACATGACGAGAGGCATTGAGCGCTCCTGTGGAGCAAGCCTGTGAAGAGGCGGCTTAAGTGCACGGTAGTCGGGGGTGTCGCCCTGCGCCTTCATAGTGTTGAGGGAATCGTGCATTGCGTTGAAGATACGAACCACAGGCCCGAGGTTTTCCTCCAGCACCTTGAAGGCATACTGTTCCACCCAGCCGTCGATTCGCTCCTGTATCACACCACCGCGGTAGCTGCTTTCGGCCATTGCCAGCGCCTCGGGGGAAACGTCGTCGGGCGGCACCTGGCGGATCCCTGCCAGTCGGACTGCGTGCCAGCCATACTGGGATTGCACAGGCCCCCCAACCTGGCCGACGGTCTCCAGCTCATCGAAGAGAACCGCGGCGATCTCTGGGGCAATATGAGGCCGGGTCACCCAGGAGACATCGGAGTAGATCAGGGCATCGCCGCCTTCGGAACTGTGTGCAGCGACTACGGCCTCCATCTCCTCGCCCGCACGAACCCGCCGAAGCACATCCTCGATCAGCGAGCGATTCCCGGAGATCACGTGCTGCAGATGGCGCTCGGAGCTCAGCTCGAGCCGGATCGAGTCGGTGACACCGGCAGGCACCTCGACCCGCAGTTGCAGTTCGGGCAGGTAGTGGTGCATGACCCACTTCTCGAACCAGCGGGTCCTGATCATCGACTCGCGCTCGGGAAGCTCGTGGTTCAGATACTCCCGCGCATGGCGCACGAGCAGCTCCTTCTTGCCGACGAGATCAGCGAACTCCCTGCGCCTGGCGAAGCTCTCGCCGGCCCAGCGGCCCGGGCCCTGTACCCGCTCGTGAAGGGCAACGATCTCCGAGAGTGGGACCGAGCGGCCCTCCATCGAGATCACCACCGGATCCTGCCCGGCCACGGCATCACCCGCCGGGATGAGCGCCAATCCCAGGGCGCCGCCGACCAGCGAGCCCGCAAGCAACAGTGCCGTTCTCAGCATCGGACTATCTCCCTTCTCTACCGAGGGTCTGGCCAGTGCCCCTCGCAGCCTGCCCGGCCTGACCGTCAATCACACCGCGTGAGTTTACCGGCTCCGGCCAGTCGCGGCAACCGCGGGCCGGCAGCAGTACGGCGCTTAAACAACCGTCCCGATGCACGAGGCATCGGGACGGCGGGAGGATTCAGTTCCCCTGTACTTCGGGGGCTGCTCTCTCCCCGGACTGCCGAAGCAGCTCCAGGGAGATCGCACACGCAAGACAGCAATCAGGACAAGCAGTTCTTAGAACAGCTGCTTGATCGCGCCCCAGGTGCTCGACTCGACCGGAGTCGGCTCATCGCTGAAGTACACACCGAAGCCGAGGCTGGCTGTGGCACCCCAGACGACACTCGGATCCTGCCAGCCCTGCGGCTGTCCATCGGCTACGACGTAGGTCCAGGGGAAGCCGCCGGGACCGTCCTGATCGGCGCCGATGTAGAAGAAGCAACCGTCGGTGGCATCGATCCAGTAACCGAGTGTGAACTCGTCATTCACTTCGAAGCCGATCTCGACATTGCTCTGACCGACTGACGGCCAGGTAGGGACGTTGTCCATGACACCGGTGCCAAGGTAGAGAACCTCGCCCGGGAAGCTGTCCCAGCCGCCTTCCCAGATGTAGATGTCAACGGACTGGCCAAAGTAATTGCCGAGCTGAGTCAGCCAGTAGGCACCACAAACCACCTGGCCCTCGCCGAGCCAGAACCCCTCGCCGAAAGCACCGCCGTACGGAGGCGCAATGCCACCGAACTGCCAGCAGTAGCCGTTCTCGAAGGTGTCGTTGTGGTAATAGATGAGATCGCCGGTGCAGTCCCGGCAATCCTGGCAACCAATGGTCTCGGTATCGGTGCTGGGTCCGAGGCTGACAAACTCAGCCGCCTGGGCCCCAACAGCGATTGCCAAGATCGCTACGAGCGTTACAAAACCCTTCATTCTTGAACTCCTTTCTGCAGATGACCAGCTTCCCGATCATTCACTGCCGTCCGCCCTTCGGCAGACAGCTCGATGTCCTTCGGCCAGACAGCCACCGGTTGTACCGATGGTTTGGTCAGCTCCTCCAAACATCCCCAGCCTTGCCGCGAGCCGGACTGCGCTCGACACATCTGATTGACCGGAAGGCTTACTTCCACGGAAGCGAGAGTATTCTACACCCTGGAGACGGGCGAGTCAATCCTAACCTCTTTCTTTGAAGGAGCTTGGGGGCACTATCCCGCACTAATTCCCGTATGGCGCATGCTGCCGCCCGATCCGTCACCGTTCTGTCGGGCCCCCAAGCTTCCAGTCAAACCCTGCGGTGATCGTGCGGCCCGGGGCCGGGTAGCCGAGCTCCTCCTGGTAGCTCACATCCGTCAGGTTGGACACCTCGATGCGTAGAGTCACGCCCCTGGGGAGGGGTTGCCGTATAATCATGTTGTGCAGCTGGATACCCGGATGCATCCAGTCCGAAACGTAGCTTGTCCGCTCATCCTGTGCGGTCAGGTCGTATCGGAACCGCGTCCCGAGGGGCGTCACGGCGGTCAAACCCAGTCCGAGGAAGTGCTCAGGTTGCTCCCGCATGATCTCGCGCGTCGATACGCTTCGGGAAATCCATGTGTACCCTGCCTCGATCTCCAGGAAGTCTGTCACCGGGGTCCGCACCGCAGTCTCGACGCCGCTGATCGTGGCCGACTCCACGTTCTCGTACTGCCAGCTCCTGGCGGGGCGGTCGATCATGTCGGTCAGGTCGCTGCGGAACCACGTCACCTCCGCACTCAGCCCGCGGGCTGTCAGGCTGCGTTCGATCCCCAACTCGTACTTGTCCGCCTTCTCTGGGCGCAGATCCGGGTTGCCCGAACTCACGCTGTACAGCCGGTGCAGCGTGGGAAATCGCACGGCCCTGGTGTAGGTGGCCTTGAGCGCAGTCTCTTCCATCGCTCTCCAGCGCAGGGAAAGCAGCGGGCACAGCGCCAGGCGCCTGTCCTCCTGCTTCTCCGCCAGGTGCAATGATGTCTGCAGACCTCCCGTTACCGATACGTTCCTGACGACGGAGAAGCGGTTCTCCAGGAAGAGCGACCCTGTCCCGAGCTTTCGACGATCCCAGTCCTCTCCCCTGTCGGGTCGCTTGTTCATCAGGTCGTGTCTGTAAGTCAGACCCGCCCGGACGCGATGGCGGTTGCGGATCGTGCCGGAGAGGTGCACCGAGCCTCCGTAGGAGCGGTTCCTCAGGAGGGAGTCGAAGTTGATCGAGTCCTCGCTCAGGGATGGGTCCAGGTAGTCGACCAGCCGGTCATGCTGGCCATCGGCATTCAGAACCGTGACGAGCTCGAGGCCGGATCCAATCTTCCGCTGGTTGCTCAACGAGGCGCCATATCTCATCCACATCGGGAACCGGCGCCAGGTCGGCGACTCCCAGGCGTAGATCGTCGGGGGGATGTCACGGCGCGACCAGTGATAGTCGAGTGTGATCGTGTAGACATCCTCGTAGTCGCGAACGTACCCGGCCTTCACGCCGCCGCCGGCTTTGCGATAGCCGCTGCTTGTGCGAAGCCCGCCGTCCTCGAATGCGGTAGGCCGGAATTCCCTGCTGAGCCGGATGCCGTCCCTGTGCTGCTCGTAACCGTGCACGGAAAGACCAAGTATCCTTGTCCTCACGGAGTGCCCCAGCGACAGCTGCCTCATGCCGTCCCGCCCGCCGCGGATTCCCAGCCTCGTGCCGGGGTCATCGAAAGCGCTCCGGGTGATGATGTTGATCACCCCGCCCATCGCGTTCGGGCCGTACGCCGCCGACGCCGGCCCCTTTACCACCTGGACTGCGGCGACACCGGAGGAGGTGATCATCGAGAGATCAGTCTTGCCATAGTAGCCGGGGTTGACTGGACGGCCGTCCACAAGGACCAGCGTGGCGCGGCCCGGCATTCCCCGCATCCGGGTTTCGGTCTCCGCCTTGCCGCCCGCGGTGACGCGGAGGCCGGGGTCTGTGCGCAGCAGGTCCGACACATCGCTGCCGCCGCGGTCAAGCAGCGCCTCGCCGCGCAGGTCCACGACCATCCCCAGAGCCTGCGGAGACTCGGCGTATGTGATCACCTCCTCGAGACGGTACAGCTTCATCGCCGAATCCGGCCGCGCCACTTCCGTCATCCCGGGAGTGCGCCCCTCCGCAGCACCGCACAACACCAGGGCAGCCACGGCCGCAGATGGAACCAGCCTGGACAGCCTGTGCCTCATGGTGTCGCTGCCTGGACCGTGATCCTCTCGAGGTTCGCCAGTCTGTACCGGCCATCCTGCAGATCCGGATGGCTGAAACGCGTCCGCATGGTTTCCGGCAGCCAGTAGCCCGTAAGGAGCTGGTCCCATGTAAGCGGGTCCCTCGTCCCGTACCCGTCGATGGCGGCCATGTGGTAGACGTATCCCGAAGGGTCCTCAATGTGATCCTCCTCAACCAATTGCAGGATCAGGGCAGCAAGGGGGATGGCTGGCATGGTCTGGTTCCCGATCTCGTCACCAATCGGCGGGAAGACGACATCCTCTAGCTGATCCCCGACGTAACGCAACTCGACGAAGGCGGTGGAGTCCGCCTCGGTCAGGTGTATGTCGATCTTGCGCCACACCTGCATCTGCCGCGCATCGCGAACGTTGTACGCACCGGGAAGTCCGATGGACTCGGGAAATCTCACGCGCATGGTCGACCTGACGATGTATCCCAGCTCCATCTGGTCCCAGGTGTTGTTCGGATAACCCCGGGTCCCGTGGGCTGAGTATCCATCCTCTCCGAAGATCTGGTAGCTGTAGAGAACGCGCGTGTCGTGGCTGACCTCGTTCCGGTCTATGAAGGGGGGGATCAGGTCCTGGCTCACGAGGTGATTGAGGTGCACAACGGCCAGGCCGTCGACGTCGATCGAAGGAAGGCCTTCAAGACAGGCCTTCAGCGAGTCACCCATGAAGTGCACCCGGATGAAGTCCTCCATGCAGTCCTGGTCACCGTTCGACGGAGGCGGTGCGGTCGGATTGCCGTCGGAACTGCAGGCGCCGAGAAGGCCGATGCCGAGGAGGAGCAGAAGAAGGGGGATACCGGTACGCAAGCGGGAACCGCTCATGACAATTTCTCCTTTCCAAGTGGGAGGCCGTGCCGTTTCCAGCGCGACCCTGTCGGTCCAGTCCCGATGCCCGGATTGCTCACGGAACCCGCGAGCAACCTGGTCTAGGCTGACGCCCTTAGGGAGAAGGACTCGGAGAATCGATTATGTTGTGATCGTGCCCAGGGCAGTCTGGCGCAGGTGAGGACCGGGAGTCAAGAGGGTCGTGTACCTGCTACGTCAGCCCCGCCTCACTCCTCTCCACCAGCAGCAGGGTCAGCATGATTCTTTCCATTAACTCACCTCGTGCCGGACAACCAGCCCTAAGAACACACAGACGGCGCGCAACCCGCTCACTCCACCCGAGCCATCCTGGTCACGGAGCTGGAGCCGCCGGCCTCGAGACGACAGAAGTATACGCCGGGCGACACGGCGCGTCCGGCATTGCAGAGGCCGTCCCAGACGATCGTGCGCTTCCCGGGCCGCGCGTCCGCATCATGCATGGTTCTCACCAGCCGTCCGCCGGCGTCGTGGATGGTCAGCCTCACCCCCGACGCCATGGGGATCGAGCAGGTTATCGCCACGGCCCGCGAGAACGGATTGGGCTGGATGCAGAGCTTCAGCGCCGACATCCCGGCAACGGGCAGTTCCGCTCCTGCCGGATCATCGGGCGCCAGGCGCATAAGCCACACGTCGTGCAGCCCTGCGCCGTAGGAGAGGGTGTGCCCTGCGACGATGTACCCGCCGTCCGAGGTATTGGCGATCGAGTAGGCCACATCGGAGGCGGAACCCCCGTATGTCGTATGCCACTCCATGGCGCCGTCCGGATCCGTTCTGACCAGCCAAATGTCATCTCCGCCGGCGCCGTATGAAAGGGTGTACCCAGCGGCCAGGAACCCTCCGTCCACGGTCTGTACAACTGAGTGGCCATAGTCCCTGCCGGAGCCTCCGTAGGCCTCGATCCACTCCGCCGTTCCCTCGCTGTCGGTCCTGACCATCAGCATGTCGTAGAGGCCGGAGCCGAACGAGTCTGTATAACCTGCCATAATGTACCGGCCGTCGGATGTCTCCTGCGCGCAGTAGCCCCGGTCCACGCCTGACCCTCCGAAGGGGCGCTGCCACTCGAGCAGGCCGAGGGAGTCGGTCTTCACAAGCCACGCATTCCCGAGGAAGCCGCCGCCGTAGGAGAATGTCCAGCCGGCCAGGATGAACCCGTCGTCGGATGTCCGGGAGACCGACCATGCGCCGTCCGATCCGGTTCCGCCGTGCGTCCTGGTCCAGAGGGGAACACCGTCGGCATCGGTCTTGATAAGCCACATGTCCCTGGACCCGGCCCCGTAGGAGGACGTGACCCCGGCGATGACAATGCCGCCATCGCCGGTCTCGAGCACCGAGTAGGCCTCGTCGTCATGAGGGCCGCCGAAGGTGCGGGTCCAGAGCTCGTTCCCTGACGCGTCGGTTCTCACCAGGTACACATCCGTTCCGCCCGCCCCGAAGGACTTGGTGTGGCCGGCCACGATGTACCCCCCGTCCGACGCCTGCCAGACGGCGTGGCCCTCGTCGTCGTTGCCCCCGCCGTAGGCTTCGCTCCACTCCATGTTTCCGTCGGCATCCGTCTTCAGAAGCCATACGTTGCGTCCGGACGGGCCGTAGGAACGGGTGTACCCCGCAACAATGAAGCCGCCATCGGCTGTCTGTTTGACATCGTGCCCGATGTCGATGTTAGCCCCGCCGTATGTCCTGGTCCACAGGGTGTCAGGTGGCTGGGCAGAGGCCATACCCGCCGTCACGAGGAGCGCCGCTGCAACGCATGCGGCGAGAACCGAGGAAGATCCTGAAGTGATGATGCGCATCTCGGACCTCCTTTGGAGACGACCGGTCGCAGTTTCGCTTCGCTGCAAGGGGTGATCGCAGACGCAATGAGCGCGGTGGGATTGTATCAGATCGGCCGCCCTTTCCTGAACGACGCATCCCACACATCTCCTCCCGGACATTGCCCCGGCAGTTGTCCCCCTGCATACTGACCTTCGTATGCCTGCGCCGGGAAGACCCGGCATCGTTACCGAAAGGAGGTCAGACATGGCCGACAAGCCAAAGGCTGGATGCGCGCGTCCGACCGGGGGACTGGTCGGACAGCCACAACCAGCTGGGGACGAACAGCCAAAGCCGGCTCCGAAGGAGGGAAGACGCATGATTCAAGTTGGCAAACCCGCTCCGGATTTCGTTGCCCCTGCGTACCACAAGGGGGAGTTCACCTCCGTGAAGCTCTCGGACTACATCGGCAAGTGGGTGGTCCTGTGCTTCTACCCCGGCGACTTCACCTTCGTCTGAGCGACCGAGATTTCGGCGGTCGCCGACAGGCACGATGAGTTCGCAAAGCTGGGGGTCGAGGTGTTTTCGATGAGCGTCGACAGCGTCTTCGTCCACAAGATGTGGAACGATCACGAGCTGTCGAAGATGGTGAAGGGCGGAGTCCCCTTCCCGATGCTCTCCGACGGAGGAGGAAAGGTCGGTGCCGCGTACGGCGTCTACGACGACGATGCCGGTGTCGAGAATCGCGGCCGCTTCCTGATAGACCCCGACGGGATTGTGCAGGGGTTCGAGGTGCTGACGCCCCCCGTGGGCCGGAACGTCTCGGAGACCCTCCGGCAGATCCAGGCGTTCCAGCTCGTGCGCGCAAGCAAGGGCTCGGAGGCGACTCCTTCCGGCTGGCAGCCCGGGAAGCCCGTCCTCAAGCCCGGCCCGGATCTGGTGGGCAAGGTCTGGGAGGTCTGGAAGACGAAGATGGCCCAGTCCTGATCCGCGAGCGCGGGGCCAGCCATGCAACGCGCCGGCCCCGCTTACAACCCTGGCTGCCCTTACACCCTCTCCA
>CAZWSC010000023.1:0-10721 GCA_964636385.1 uncultured bacterium | reverse complement strand
ATGTTCATGATACCCGACTACCAGGTATCCATCCCGCCTTCCGTCCAGTGGAATCCTCAGATCACAGCGAAGCAACCGAGAACGGCATCAGCAGTCGCGGCGGAGAATCCACCACCTCAAACCACGGGTCTGCAGATCCCCCCTCACACTGCACGCCTGCCCCTCGCGGGCGCCACAGTGGCCGCGAGTCTGAGAGAGCGCGTTGTGCAACCATGCCGGTCGAGGCGGGGCGCGTGCCGTAATCGAGGATGAGGTTGGTGGCGAGCGCGACTCGATTCGCCCGCACACGGGCTGTCGATGGGAGTGGCCCTGCATGCGGAAGGCTCGCGAGGGAAAGCATCCAGCCTCCGGCGCCTCCTGCAGGCGACAGCGCGTCGCTGGTCGGCAGCGTGAGCGAGGCAGGGGACATCTGGTCCTCCTTCCGACTGCCTCTGCTGGTGCCCCTTGGGGGATAGCACCTCTCACGTTGGGGAAACAAACGTGATAGCAGGTTAGGCTCAGTCACGATACCCTGCAAGGTGTCTCAGGCCAGTGGATTACTGAGCTCCGAAAACGTGCCCTGACGGAGGCTCCACGTGTAGCTCTGGATGCTTTGCTGCGCCCGACGCTCTGAAGCGGCGCGTTGTCACTGACCGGATCGTGTATGCCGTCGCCGAAGTCTGGGGGTTCCCATCCATGACAGGATTCCGGCAAACGCCAAACTGGTTCCCCGACTCATCCTCGCCTGCTATCATCTGCACCACAGTCGATGACGCGCATACGTGGAGGTTGCGACAATGAAGCTGCACCACATCCTGGCGGCCGGGCTTGTGGCCTTTGTGCTGATGGCGGGATGCTCCGGCAAGTCATCCAACGGCAATCCCGTCGCGCCGGAGCCCGAGTGCCCCGAGAGTGAGATCGCGCTGTCGGACCCGGGACCTGCGCTGCGGCTGCATCAGCCCCTCGTATTCGGATTCCGGGGTTCCGGGCTCACCTCACAGGATCACGCCGCCGTGACGTTCTTCGCACCTTCCGGAACCGACACCACGTTGGTGTTCCCGACCGGCACAACCAGTCTGCAGTTCGCTCCGGATGAACCGGGCACCTGGCGTTATGATGCCGAGCTCAGTTGCAGCACCTGCGATCCGATTCTGTCAGGGGGCATGTTCAACGTGGCCGACGGTGATTGCCCGCCATGCTGGGCGAACTACAGACTCGCCTGGCAAAGCGCGGTGCTCCCATCAGGCGGCAAGATCACGCAGACGCTGACCATCACCATACCCCGCAGCGCTGTCATGGAACCGGGCTCGAGCGCCCACTGGGAAGGTCCGGAAACGCTCGAGCCCACGTTCTTCTGGACAGGGACAGACCAGGATGGCGTGTTCTCTATACCGCAGTACTTCTTCGGCTACGGCATAGACATCGGCGACTGGACGGTGCACGTCGTCCTGCTCCTGGACTGCCTGGAGCGGACCTTCGTTGTCAGCCTGCCGTTCGTCGTAGTCGGCGAAACGCCTGCTTCGCGCTGACGCACCATCGTGGAACCCCCGGCCATGTCATGGAGCTATCTCCTCAACGGCCGGCAAGCCTTCCCAGGTCCAGAGTCTGCAGAGAGTGCTGCTGTTTTCCTGTGCCCCGCTCGATCTCCACAACTCGGAGGAGTCCAGACGCAGGAAGGGTGCCGCGCCAGGTCCAGGCCCGGGGCTCGGTCGAATCAGCCTCTTCTGCAAGAAGGTAGTCGCCAACCTTTTCCCACGTCTCGCCATCCTCGGAAACTGCGATGGCGAAGCCCCATGTGTTGTGCATCCAGCCGGTCAACCACTCCACCACTCCCGGCGCAGGGGAGTGAACGTGCCGGAAGCCGCACTTCGGATCCTCATGAAGGGCCCGAACCGCGATCGCGTAGTAGCCGTCGCTCACCCAATGCTGATAGCCCCTGCCAGGAATCTCGAGCTCGACAGTACCCTCGTGTTCGGGGTCACCGGTAGCATGTATGATAGTTGATGTGCCGTCCCAGTTCCCACTCACCCAGACCACCACATGCGCATTCTGGTCAGGTCTTACAAGGAGATCGCCCTGCACGGGCTGCTCGTATCCGTGCATCGTGCCCTGGCAGGCCCCTCGGCACAGTTGCACATAGTAGCCGTTGGATGACTGCGCATCATTGAGCATCGCCCTTGTGCCGAACATCCTCCAGTCCCGCCACTGCGTGGCGAAGCCGGCAACTGCCACGCAGTCGACGCTTCCAGCGAAGCAGTAGGGAGTCTTGCTGCGTTCGTACCGCCAATACCACTGGGCATCGCAGAGGCCTATTGCGTGCGGTACACCGCCTGACACCCAATCTGCGGCCTGTGACGGAGTCTGCCTGCCGCCATAGGCATACGGGGCGCCGAAGTACGTGCCATGCCAGTTCCCGCCCTGATAGTCCTGGATCCACTTTGCGAGCGGTGATTGGGAGTCGCACTGACCGGTCTCCCGGTAACGGTGAAGCGGAGAGTCGTGGAGCGCAGCAGCGGTATCGGCAATGGACCACGAGATGTCCCTGTACTCCCGGGCCCGGTTGATGATTTCGGGACGTGTGAGAGCGCCGGCTTCTCCTGCCGCCAGGGTCAGAGCCGCCAGCAATGCAAGGGTCAAGATCATCGTCTTCATTGTGGTCTCTCCTCTTAGTAGCGCAACAGGCGTCCCTCGGCCTCTCCCAGCAGAAGCTGGTAGCAGTGGTCGTCATCGAAGAACCAGGGCGATCTACTGACGCCGAACTTGTCCCTGTGCGGAAGGGTCACGACTGTTCGCACAAGGCTTCCCGAGGAGTCGTGGATCTGGAATCTGTTGTTGAACTTCTCCCCGTCCTTATCACCGGGCCGGCTGATCACGAACCCTCCGCCCGGGAGCGTGACCACAAGACTGCCGTCGACGAGGCCGATGTCGTACAACACCTCATCTCCACGCCTGATCAGCTTTGTGTCCTGCCAGATCGGATCCGGGAAACCACGTGAAGAGCGCAGGCCCCAGACAACGTCGGAATCGGAGAGGTGAAGGTTGGGAAGCCCCTCCTCCAGCGCGACCGTGAAGAGGCGCCCCTCCCTGCTGCCAAACAGACACGGAGAACCGTCGACGAGGCCCATCCAGCCCCCGAAGTGCACCGGACCGCTCTCGTCACCTGCCAGAAGCTCTGCACGGCGCACCTCACCCTTGCCTGGGCCCGGATCGAAGGCCATGAGCGCCGCGATCTCGCGCCTTCGTCCCACAGACGTCCATGAGTAGACTCCTTCTTCGGTGAGTAGAAACCCCATGGGGTAGCCCGTAAACGGAAGCTCGTGTGAGAAAACTCCATCCTCGTAGCAGAAGAGCACCGTCCGCCCGGCTACACCAACCCGCGGAAGCAGCCAGATTCTTCCTTCAGGTTCCACGGAGAAGGAGACTACAAGCGAGCGGAATGGGTCGTCGCTGCGCACCTTCAGCGTGTCCAGCTCACCCGCTTCCGTTCCGTACGGAATGCGGAGAACCACCTCGTACGGCGTCACTCCTGCAAACGCCGGAACAGACAGCACGAGGATGGCGCACATAAGAAACAGCTTGGGAATCATCGCAGGGTCCTCCCGTGGCGCAGTGATGCGCCTGTATGCAAGACCTACCTGATTATGACGATGGGCTTCCTGGCCTCGGACCCGGACAATCCGGGGACCTTCAGGAAGTAGACTCCGCTCGAAACCGCTCTTCCGTCGTTGTCCCTGAGATCCCAGACTACCGTCCCGGGGTGCTGAGTTGTGAAGCTCCGAACCAGCCGGCCGTCCGGGCCGAAGACCATGAAACCGTCAAGCAACCCGGGCGGACTGCTGAAACTCAACCTGATCTCCTGACCGGCGCGAACCGGGTTGGGGTGAACCAGAAGCCTGATCCGAGCATCCACCGTCTCCCCGGACACACCTGCCGGGTCTCCCGAGCTTCGATGAAGCTTGAGCCAGGGAGCCCCGATCCCGGCGTATGCCCGCAGAGCCTCAGTCGCCTCAGGATGCCAGTGACGAACAGTGTTCGTTGCATGAAGCAGACTCTGCCCGAAGTTCATCCCATGTACCATCAGCCCCTGAAGCTGCGCCTGGGCAAGCCAGAAGTTGACGTACTGATGGCTCCCGGAGGTGGGACCCATCCACGCGATCGGACCCTTCCGGTAGTCATCCACGTGGGTGAAATCCCGGCAATACGGTGACCAGTCGTCCGACTGATCCCAGTACTCCTGGAATCGGGCCAGCTCACAGGAGTACCCGAGCATCAGTGGCCATCGGGAGTTCGCCGGTGCGTGGTTGAAACGGAAATGGAACGGCCTGAAGTCATCCAGCCACTCGGGAGTTGCAACAACACTCGGGCCGGCGATGATGATCCCTTTCCCCTCCTCGAGGGCAGTGGGAAGAACGGTTCGGAGGTGGTCAGTTGAATGGTCATCAGCCAAGATGACCGCATCAGCAACGAAATCTCCTGCCACGGATTCAGGCAGCTGCAGGCTCAGCTCCCGAGCCCGCTGGTTCCATGCTGCACCCTGGATGAACCGGTCGTCACAGTGGATGGCCACTCGTCGCTGCCACTCCTGGTTCGCAGACTGCAGGTGATAGGAAGTTACCTTTGCCGCGTAGGAGTTGGTTTCGTCGATGTTGCGCGTGATCAGGCGGAACACAGGCACGTCCCACTTCCCGTCGCCGTTGATGTCGCCGTAGGGCTGGTCGGAGGCAGTTAGCCCGTCGGGAGAGGCAAGATTGCCGACATCCACGAACCAGGTGGGAATCTCCCGGTACTGCGGGAACTCCTCCTGTCGAGTCCACCCACCGAACAGCAGGACGCTCTTGCGGAGCAGGTCCGTTCCGGAAAACCACCACTCCACCTCCAGCCTGATCGCCTCCTCATCTGTCTGCCCAGGCCACCAGGCGCGGATCTCCTCAAGAGTCTCTACGATCGGTTGCACTCCGCAGTTTGATGCTGCATTGCCGAGCACTCCCAGCTCGACAGATCGCGCCGCCAGACCGATGATGAGCACCTCGTTGGTGTAGCGGCCCTCCAGGGGGCGTTCGCCCTGCCTGGCCAGGGACGGCAGCCAGGAGACCGAGAGGAGCATGATTGCGAGCAAGATTCTGATTCGCCTCATAACACTTCCTCCTTCCGATACGTTTCTGGACTACGGATCGTGATCAGAATCCAAGCGCTGAGGCCGGTCGCTAACGCGGGTCCTCCCGTTCCCGTATAGCGGCAATAAGGCCACTTCGCCCAAACCTCCCGTACAACTCTCGCTAACTCCTCTCTCGCTTCATGCCGAAAGCGCGAAGGCAGCAGTTCCTCTTCACTGCGAGGGGTCTGCCGAAGCTGACCCACCCCCCCCCTCACACTGCACGCCTGCCGGGAGCGGGCGCCACAATGGCCGCGAGTCTGAGAGAGCGCGTTGTGCAACCATGCCGGTCGAGGCGGGGCGCGTGCCGCAATCGAAAATGGGGTTGGTGGCGAGTGCGCGTCGCTGGTCGGCAGCATGAGAGAGACGGGGACATCTGGTCCTCCTTCCGACTGCCTCTGTGCGTGCCCTTCTGACGGAAGGCACCCCCATACAGGGGAAACCTCTGTGCCATAACGACAAGCTCGGTCACGATACCCTGCAACGTATCTCAGGCCAGTGGGTTAGCGAACTCCGAAAACGTGCCATGAAGGAGTCAACACGCTTCCCGCAGCCGAAGCGGTTTCAACTGAAGGTGACACACGATGATGGTGCCGGTGATAGCTCGCTGCCAACAAGTCTTTTAGCGCAGGTGTCAAGAGGTGTTTACAGGTTACACCGGGGTCGATACCAGATGAGGCTCCACGCGTAGCTCTCGATGCTCTGCTGCGGCCGTCTCCGGCGTCTCACGACGAGGTGGAGTGAAGAGAGGGGGCGCCGGCCGGCACAGAGCCACGGATGGCGCAGGCAGAAGCTTAGGTCAAGGGGAGCGCGACGCCAGGATCCAGCACCTCATACGACATCACGCAGTGAGTTGGCGTAACCTGTCGACTGACTCGGTTCCCGGGATCAGGGACTGGCGACCAGAACGAGCCCTTCCACGTCCCCGCCATTTGCGACCGTGACGATGTCGGCTGCCCCCCACTCCACAGCGCCGGGATGCCAGCGCGTCTCCGCCGGGGGAGCAGGGCTTCCCCTGGAGACTCCTGCGGGAACCGGGCAGACCCCGATCTTGAAGTCCCCGTCGGGAAAGCCCTGTATCTCGAAGCTGGGACTCAAGTGTGACGTATAGACGTACCCCCAGATTTCCATTCTATCCGCCGGAGTGACGATCACGTAGCATGCAGGCCCATCAGGGTTCATGAGAACCGTCCCCCGCAAAACGCCGCCTCTCTCAAGCGTGACGTGCAGATTCTTGACCTCTCCCGGAGAATCCAGTGTGATTATCTGAGCGTCTTGCGGCATCGCGGCGCGGTCGTACCACTGTGGTCGCCACGCCTCCTCACCTCTCCGCCAGGGCGACAGCATTATCAGATAATCCCTTGGCCATAGATTGGGAACGCTCACGACCGAGCCAGACACATGCTGTGACGATAGAGTCGCCAGAAGACGCAAGTCTCCCGGATCATGGAACTGTATGGTAATGCCCCGAGGGCTCAGACCGGGAACAACAAGACGGCAGCGTAGTCCACACTGAACCATCTCCACTCCGGAGACCGTCCGGCCCGCCTCGAGCTGGAAGACCGTCGCTTCCTCGAATGTCTCCCCTCCGATCCACTGCTCGATTCCGCTCTGCTTGACTCGCAGCTTGACCGGACCCGACAGATGGAGATCCGCAGCGAAGCTGCCGTCTGCATCGACCAGGCGCCTCCTAATCACCGTCTGCCGATCCGCATCGATGAGGGCGAGCTCAGGTCTTTCCCGGTGTCCCATTTCCAGCCACGCCCCGATGATTCTTCCCTCGATGCGAGCAGTCTCCACGGGCAGGCTCATGGACAAGTGCGAAAGCGAGTCAGCAGAGATGGTGATCCACGGTGACTCGTTGGAAGCCCGTAGGCCTGGGTACCAGACATGCTCGCCTTCCTGCCGGCCGGAACACGTGTACCGGTAGTACCCGAGTATCACCTCCACGCGATACTGGTCCGGGAGAATTCCCGGGATCCGGACCGACAGGCGCCCGCCTTCGATCTCGGCACTTCCCCGGTCGATGTAGGGTAGCCAGGATCCTGCGGGATCAAGCGTCCTTGCATGGAGACGCACCTCTCCCGGTTCGCCGTCCAAGGCTCGGGACAGATCGACATTCACAGAGAGCCCGCCCAGAGCGAAGTCAATGAGTAACGGGCTGGTTCCGGGGCGGATCACAAGCGTATCGGGAGGGGCCCCACCGTAGAAAGTGAGGCCGGACGCCTTGTAGTGATAACGGGTATAGCGCGGCCCTCTGATGATCAGAGACAGCGTGTAGGGTCCTTCAGGCAGATCCAGTGAGTATTGTCCTGTGTCATCGGCATACGTGTTGAACACGGCCTGGAGGCGCGTAGCATCCGGGACCCTCGTCGCGACGATCTCAGCAGACACAGGAAGCCCGCCGCACTGTACTCTGCCTTCTATGCGTCCGGCAGGCACCTCAGGACGGCAAACCCCATCATCTCTGTTGCATCCAGAGAGGAGGAGAGCAGGGATCGCACTTGTGATAAGGACAAGACCGCACATCCGGAATCTCCGGAACGGGGAACCACTGCCACCTTGTTCCGAACGAAGACATCGCGGGATCACTGCGCCACCTCCTTTGTCAGGCCGACGGCCCAGTCCACACCGGTTACAGCCTCATGGTCGGAGATCAGGATCGAGGAAGCGTGCTCGAACTCGATCGTGCCGGGATACCACCAGGTCTCACGATCCCCGGGGATCCGGGCCGCAAGGTAGTACTCTCCGTTGGCGAGCCCAAGCCACGAGAACGCGCCTTCGCCAAATGACTCCGATCTTTCGCAGAGAGGCTCCCCGTCGGCGCCGTAGACCTGAATGTGGACATATCTCGGCGGTTCGCCGTTTGGATCCAGCACGCATCCATGGATACTCCCGCCCTCTACAAGCTGCATGTTCAGTTCACGGAGTTCACCGGGTTCCAAGCGGATAGCCGTGGCTTCGTCCATCGACTCCGCTCCGTCGTACCATTGGCCCGCCCATGATTGCCTGTGGCAGTGTCCATACACATACAGCAGGTAATCGTCTGCCGGCAGGTTGGAGATCACGATCGGATTCCGCAACGAGGATGAGAACTCCCATGTCTGTCGTGACGAGCTGATCAGGCGTACAGTGGCTCTGTGACTGGAGAAGGCGCCCGGACCCTCCAACCACAGAAGTATTCCTGATTCCAGGATACTGACCTCGGTGAGACGATCCCCGGGCTGAACGGCAAAGACCTGGGCCTCCTCGAAAGTATCGCCCCCCACCCACCGCCTCGAATTGCCGATCCATAACTCCAGCCGGACATGCTCGGCTCGAAACATGGAAACGGTAAAGGCTCCATCAACTCCGCAGGTAGTCTTAGAGATCAGTGTGGAGTCCGCGGACCATGCAAACACAAAGGGCCGGCTTTGTGATGCGAGCTGCCAGTTCCCTGTCACGCTGCCCGAAATGGAGCCATAGCTGTGTTCGAAGGAGATCTCATGCTCCGTCGGGTACTCGGCATGGACCTCGAGGACATCGGCTTCCTCCCGATCTCGAACTCCCGGCAGGAACAGGAATGCATCGTTCGATCTGCATCTCAACTGCATCACGTAGGAACCTGGTTGGACCGCAGGAAAGTCAAAGGTGAGAAGACCTTCCTCCAGATGCCTATACTGGTTCTGCGTGTCGCTCGTATAGGAGGAACGGAGCGTCAGATCGTATCTCTCGCTGTCGAGATCGACCGGCAGCCGGACAAGCAACCTGACCCGGCCGCGGAGAAGATCGCGGCGATGCACACGTGGAGCGACAGTTATGGTATCGCGCGCATCTGAACCCATCACAACGCTGGGTCGCGGATTCGTCTCCAGGCGGTACACACCGGTGGGGAGTTCCAATCCATACCTGCCTGTCGAATCGGTCCGGACACTGGCTACCAACCGCCCGCGGTCAGGACCTTCGAACGCCCTGGCGCCCACGGTGGTTGCACAACCCTCGCCTCCCGCGATCACATAGCCTTCCACGGCCCCCACTTGATAGACAGGGCATGGGCGGGTCGACTCCTACCCGCAGGAAGCAAGGATGAGGAGGGCAAACAGCATTACTGCGTTGGTGCAGAAGCGCGACATCTGACGGGCCTTAGGTAGACGCCTGTCTATACAACTGGTGCTCACAGAAGTCTTCTGAGGCAGATCCATCATGCGGGGCTCACGACCGGATGAAAGTCTTCTCACGACCAGAACCTCCCGTCTTGGCTGCTGCCGGTTTGCACTCACGTACCCTAACCTCAATGCGACATAACTCCACGGCGCAAACCGGCGTAACCTCGCGCGATAGCACGCCATCTGGCCACGTGCTCGCCCTCGCCAATGCTCACGTAGCGCCGGGGCTACGCTCCGCCTGTCTCGGGCTGTGCGGGCTGGCGGCGGATCAAACGGGATCCAGCGGCACTCCGCGCACCGCAGGCGCGCGAGCACCGCGCCTCGCACAGAGCCCCGCCCGCTCACCCTCAGCGCTTCCTCGCAGGCTTCCTCTTCACCACGGCCTGCCGCCGCACCCCCTTCTTGATCCGCTGGATGTGGCCGCGGCCGAGGGCCTTGACCTCGCAGCCCAGCTCGAAGTAGCGGCGGATCTGCGTGTCCGACAGGATGCCGAAACAGTCGATCACGGCGATCGGCCCGCCCGCCTGCTTGACCACCGTGTCCGGATCCAGGCCGAGATAGGGCGAGTGCGGCACGGCGAGGATCACAGCCTCGACCCCGCGCAGCGCATCGCGCATATCCTTCAGGACGCGAGTCTCCGAGAGCCCATCCTGGTTGTGAAAGAAGCGCTTCCACGAGAGCCCGACCGCCGGATAGGTGTCCTGCGACTCCAGCTCGTACCAGTGATCGACGTACGGGTCGTGGACACGCATGTCGGCGCCCATCTCGGCCAGCTTGCGCACAACCAGCTCGCTGCCGCTGTAGCGCGTGTCACCGACGTCCTGGCGGTAGCTGGCGCCGCACAGCAGGACATCGGCACCCGCGATGTAGCGGTCCATGTTACGGAGCGCGTCGCGGGTGAGCTCGGCTACGTGCAGCGCGCGGGTGTCGTTGATGTCGATCGCAGCCGGTGTGATCCGGAAGACCCGCTCCCCGTCCTCGAACCCCAGGATGTGGCGGTAGGCCCAGTACCCGAGGCCGCCGTCCTTGGGAAGGCAGTAGCCGCCGATTCCCGGGCCGGGGAAGATGATGTTGGTGTGGGTCGGCCGGACCCGGATTGCCTCGATCACCTTGATCAGATCCACCCCGTTCCGTTCCGCAAAGAGGCTCCATTCATTCAGGAAGGCCAGGGTTGTTGCGCGATAGGAGTTCTCGACTATCTTGGTAGTCTCCGACTCGATCGGTCTGTCCATGACAGTGAGGGGGAAGTCGGCCGTGTTCAGTACCTCGCGCAGGAACTTCTCCACGCGACGCCGCGCCTGGGAATTGCAGCCGGCACACACGCGCCAGAAGTCGCGGATGCTGGAGACGTAGTCCCGTCCGGGCATCACCCGCTCGAAACTGTGTGCAAGCAGAGGGGTGGAGCGCAGCCCGCGGGCGGCGAACGCCTTCTTCAGAATCGGCCA
>CAZWSC010000022.1:0-11455 GCA_964636385.1 uncultured bacterium | reverse complement strand
ACCTCCCTCCTTGAACTCCTGGGGATGATCTCGTCGATCACCGGGAAGAAGTCCGATCCGATCTTCATGGACCCCAGGCCTGGGGACATCAAAGACTCTCTAGCCGCGGTGGACGACGCGCGCGAGTGTCTGGGTTATCTCCCCGACATCCCCCTTGAGGAAGGCCTCAGGCGTACGGCCGACTGGATGCAGGGGGACGGGGGCGCCTGATGGCGGAACACTGGATCAGCGGTGCAGCGGCTGTCGGCGAAGGCACGCTGATAGGACACGGCACGGTAATCGAAGAAGACGCAGTAGTCGGCAGAGGCTGCCGGATAGGGCATCACGTCGTTATCCGTCGGGAGAGCAGAATCGGCGACGATGTCCGCATCGATGACGGTGCGGTCATCGGGAAGGATCCCCTCAGGGCCGTCAACAGCGTGCTGAAGCCTTCGCAGGCACTCGATCCGGCCTCGATCGGCAACGGCTGCCTCATCGGCACGGCGGCTGTTGTCTACCGCGGGGCCGTTCTGGGCAGCGGTATTCTCGTAGCCGACCAGGCTACAGTGCGGGAGCGTGTGTCGATCGCCTCGTTCACGATCGTAGGTCGCGGCGTGGTTGTGGAGAACGACACAACCATCGGGCGCTACTGCAAGCTTGAGACAGGGTGCTACATCACTGCCTACTCGGTCCTTGAGGACCGTGTCTTCATCGCACCGAATGTGAGCACCTCCAACGATGCCTTCATCGGCCGGACCGAGGCCAGGCTCACACGGTTCAAGGGAGTGACGGTCCGCCGCGGCGGCAGGATCGGAGTGGCTGCCGTCATCCTTCCCGGCCTGACCGTGGGGGAGGACGGAGTGGTCGCCGCCGGCTCGATCCTCACAAGGGATGTCCCGCCCCGCCGGATCTTTCTTGGAAGCCCCGCACGCCACTTGCGGGATGTTCCGGAGGAGCAGTTGCTGGATAATCAGGGTTGGCCGGAGTAGCAGGCAATTACACCAGGACGATGTGAAAGGAGCACTGCGTGTCGGAGATGCGCGTTCCGCTGCTGGATCTGAAGGCGCAGATGGAAACGATCAGGGCACCGCTGCTGCAGGCGGTGGAAGAAACCCTGACAGGCGGGCAGTGGATCCTCGGACCAGCCGTGAAGAAGCTGGAGGCCTCCCTGGCGGCCTATCTCGACGTTCCGCACGCAGTCGGTGTCGCATCCGGCACCGACGCGCTCCTGGTGGCGCTCAGGGCACTGGGGATCGGCCCCGGTGACGAGGTCGTGGTGCCCACGTACACATTCTTCGCCAGCGCCGGAGCAGTGTGGAACGCCGGGGCCCGACCTGTCCTCGTGGATGTCGAGGAAGGGACGTACACCATCGACACCAATGCCCTCGAGGCCGCGCTCACTCCCCGCACCAGGGCTGTGATGCCGGTGCACATCTTCGGCCAGGCGGCGCAGATGGACGAAATCCTGGCACTGTGCTCCAAGAGGGGAATCGCGGTCATCGAGGATGCAGCCCAGAGCATCGGTGGCACGTGGGGCACCACTCCGCTTGGGGGGGCGGGCGACGTCGGATGCTTCTCCTTCTACCCGTCAAAGAACCTGGGAGGCGCAGGAGACGGGGGTCTGATCACATCCAGGCGCGATGATCTCGCTGCCCGGGTCCGCTCCCTCCGGGTTCACGGAGAGTCGGCGAAGTATCTGCACGAAAGCGTCGGCTTCAACAGCAGGCTCGACTCCCTTCAGGCGGCAGTCCTGCAGGTAAAACTCGCGCATCTCGACCGCTGGAGCGACGCCCGTGCCGCGCACGCAGCCGTATACGGCGAAGCCCTCGCGGATCTGGACGGTGTATCCACACCGGTGGATGCAAGGCGGGGCCGGCATGTGTGGAACCAGTATGTGATCCAGATCCGGCGCAGGTCCCGGGACGGTCTGCAGGCCTTCCTCTCTGAAAGGGGGATCGGAAGCGCGATCTACTATCCGAGGCCGCTCCACCTGCAGCCATGTTTCTCCTCCCTTGGCCACCGCGAGGGGGATATGCCGGTCAGCGAGGCTGCGGCCCGCGAGACCCTGTCGATTCCCGTCTACCCGGAGTTGAGTGAGGAGCAGCAGGGACATGTGATCAATGCGATCCGGGAGTGGGCGGGATAGGTGTGACCTGCAGGCCTGCGTTGCATTACTCCAGCCGCAGTGCATCGCGCAACGCCGGCAGGGCACCGTGCACGTGAGCAGACCCGGGGTGCCGCAGACTCCGTCAGTCCCGGCACCGGGAATCCGCAACAGATTGGCGCGCAGAGGGCACGCAGCGAGTCCGCGACTGTGCGCCATCTCCCCGAAGGCACGAATCTGGCTGCGGGTGAATCATGTCCCGACTCTGGATTTGTCCCACACTCCTTCTGCTCCTCCTGTCATTGCCTGTCCCGTCCGGATCATCCGGACTGGAACCGGCCTTTTCCTCCCACCTTCTGCCTCCACATCCGCCCTGGCTGGCTACCCGGGGCGCACAGGCCGCCACCAGCCCGGAGGCGGCATCCGGCATCGGCAACCCCGCAGCGGGCGCAGGAAGCGGCTCCTGCCGCCTGACATTCACACACCTAGCCTGGGCCGGTGACCTGTCGCGCGAATGGATGGCAGCCGCCTGGCGGCTTCCGAACGGGTGGGACCTGACCGCAGATGCGGGACTCCTGAGAACACCCCCGCTCGAGGGGTTCGACGATGATGGGCGGGAAACCGGATCCTTCAGGCCCATGGAATGGTCAGCCGGTTTCGCGGTCCGCTTCCCGGTGGGACGCACCTTCAGTGCGGGCCTGGGGGCCAGATCATTTCGTCTCGAGGATGATTCATCGCCCATGAGTGGCTTCAGCGGATCGGTCGGCCTTCACTGGGCGGGATCAGAGAGGCGTCTCGGCGTGGCGCTCACCGATGCAGGCCCGGGGACCTCGGGTGGAGACACCCCTGCATCACTTCCCACGAGATGGCGGGCGGGATTCGAGCAGGATATTGAGTCTGGAACCTGGACACTGGCCGGCCTCATGGAAGGTGGTCGTGACGGATCCCGAAGGTTCGTCGCCGGCATGGTTGCACGCCCTGTTGCCGGGCTGGAACTCCTCGCTGGTGTGGCATCCGAAACGGGGGGTGGTACAGATCCCCTCGGGCACTGGTCCGCCGGCGGACGCTTCAGGCACGGGGCGATCGAGTTGTCATACGCATTCCTTCCTGGCGGGAAGCTCGAGCCAACCCATCATCTCGGAGTGTGCCTGAGCTTCGGAGAAGCGGCCGGATATCTCGAACAGAAGGGATCCGACTCGTAGTACGGCACACTCAGGTCGTTGACCTGATCCTTCCGCCTCTCCATTCTGGAACAGTTCTGAAGCCGGGTTTTCCCCTCATATCACGTATGCTGCGGGATGTGTCGTGCCGGGCATCCCTGACGGGGCCGGGCAGCTGGCGGATACGGTGTTGACTCAGGAAGAGAGGTGCTCATGTCCCGAATGCTGATCACCGGCGGAGCCGGATTCATAGGCTCCCACGCTGCTCTCCACTTCGCACGGCAGGGCTGGCAGATCCGTATCCTCGACAACCTGTCAAGGGGTCTGCTTCTGCGCAGGGAGGACCCGAACGCCAGACACAACTGGGACCGCCTCGGCGAGATCGGCGGGATCGAGCGGGTTCACGGTGACGTGCGGAGGCTCAATGAAGTGCTTGCTGCGGTTGATGGATGCGACGCGGTTATTCACGCTGCGGCCCAGACGGCCGTGACCGTTTCCACCGACGACCCGGCCACCGACTTCCTGACCAACGCGCTCGGCACGCTGCATGTGCTGGAAGCGGTCCGCCGCACCGGGGGCAGGGCCACAGTCCTCTTCTGCTCCACGAACAAGGTCTACGGCGACCGGGTCAACCAGGTCCCCCTCGTGGAGGAGAGGGATCACTACTGCTTCGCGGAGGGCCATGCGCCGGGGATCCCCGAGGACTTCGGCCTGGATCTCTGCGAGCACACTCCCTACGGCTGCTCCAAACTGACCGGCGATCTGTACGCGCAGGACTTTGCCCACCTCTATGGGATCCGGGTCGGGGTGTTCCGCATGTCCTGCATCTACGGCACGCACCAGTTCGGGATGGAGGACCAGGGGTGGGTGGCATGGTTCGTCATCGCTGCACAACGCGGTGCGCCGCTGACAGTCTTCGGCGACGGCAGGCAGGTTCGTGACGTTCTCTGGGTGGATGATCTAGTTGCGGCGTACGAGGCCTTCCTGGAGCGCGGGCCGCGCATCGGAGTCTACAACATGGGCGGTGGGCCCGAGTTCGTTCTCTCTTTGAGGCAGCTTCTGGCGCAACTGGAGGCGATCCATGGCCGCAGGATCGACCATTCCGTCGGACCCTGGAGGCCCAGCGATCAGAAGGTCTACGTCAGCGACATCCGAAAGGCCTCTTCAGAGCTCGGGTGGCAGCCAACAGTGACACCTGCCGAGGGCGTGGACCGCCTTGCCCGATGGGTGGCGGACAACGACTCCCTGTTCAGCTACCTTGGCCGCTGACGAAGGGAACCTCCTGCCGGCCGGAAGCTGAAACTCATCGCATGCATCCCTCAAGTCTGGCCCCCGGGCACACGAAAGAAGTACTGGGCGAAATTCCCCAGTACCAGGCGTCCTTCCGGTTACCGGGGAACCCCCACGCGGCTCCGATGGGCCGCTGGTCAGATAGGCGGAATGAAGGCCGGGCCGGCCTGTTCGGAGGTTGCTCATGCCCCCCAGAGAGGTCCATCCCAGAGACCAGTGGGAGCCGATCGCGCTCCGGCTGGAGGAACTCAAGGGGGTCCTTCCCACGCTCGCCAACCTTCCTCCTGTCTGTCCGGACAATGCAGTCATTCTGCTAAGTCGTCTTGCCGGAGCACTGGAGCAGCTGCAAAGGAGGGGCATTCGGGATCAGATCCAGGCGGCCGGGATGCAGGAGATTGCCGAGTCTCTTTCCCGCTTCCAGGATCCCCGGAAGATCCTGGAAACGCTTGTTCAGTATCTGCGCAGAGTATTCGATCTCCGCGAGATCCTGCTCCTCAGGCGCCTTTCCGGAGTGGATGAGTGTGCGGGCTATCGCGTGGGCGTGGAGACCGGATCTGTGGAGCATCGCCTTGGGATCCCGTGGCTGGTCGAGTGGTCTGATCCGATCCTGCTGGGCCGCAGGCCGGACGGGAATCAGGGAACGATGCCCGGTGACAGCGCGCGCGATCCATGGAGCCCCTCGACATACCACATGATACTGCCGTTGGGATGCACCGGAGATTCGATTCTGCCGAACAGCCGGTCTGAGCCGCAGGGGCGTCTGGGTCTGCTGTGCCTCACGCCGACCCCGAGAGACTCATCTGATGAGGAGTGGCGACCGGCTGAGATCGCCCGGCGGGTGGAGGCGGTTCTCGAGAATCTGCGCCACCGGGAGGATCTCCAGCACGAGGCTGATTACAGGCGCCAACTCCTGCAGGGGATGCGCGACGGTCTGATCGCCCTGGACAGGGATGGCAGGATCGTCGAGATAAACGGCGCCGCGTCCAGGCTGCTGGCCGTGGATCCCCCGGATCTGGCGGGCCGCTCGATCGCCCGTCTCGCCCGCGTGGCGCCCGCACTCGCTGCCTGCCTGGAGAAGAGCCTTGGGGGGTCGGGGGATCCTGACTCGACGGAGATACAGGTTTCCTCGGAGAAGGGTGCCGTGCCGCTGAATGTGGCTGTCTCCCGATTACGGGATGACGAGGGACGTTTCGCCGGGCTGGTTGTCAATCTCACAGACCTGTCGGCCGTCCGTTCAATGGAGGCCGAGATACGCCGCCTCGACAGGTTGGCAGCGCTCGGCAGGTTCTCGGCCGGGGTCGCTCACGAGATCAGGAATCCACTGGCAGGGATCGAGGCCGGTGTCACCTATCTGAGCAGCCGGTTCCCTCCTGAGGCGTCCGAACAGGAGGATTTCCGGTTCCTGCGCTCCGAGATCCGCAGGCTGAACCGGATCATTACGGAACTGCTGGATTACGCGAGACCCCGCTCGCTGGAGATCGTGCCGTGCGATCCGAATCTCCTTGTCGACCGCGTGGAACAGCTCCTTGCGCCGATGCTGGAACGAAGGCGGATCAGGCTGATCCGGGTGGGGACTGAACGATTGCCTTTCGAGGCCGACCCGGAGCGTATGGAACAGGTGCTGCTGAATCTCGTGAAGAACGCCGCTGAAGCCAGCCGCGATGGTGGAGACATACGGATCTCCTGGGAGGTCTCGCTGCCTGCTTCGGCCGGGGAAGCAGGAGGGAACGGTGGAGCTGTCTACCGGCTCCGGGTGATCGACCAGGGAGAGGGTATGGGAACGGAGGAGCACGGCAGGGCCCTGGAACCGTTCTTCACCACCAAATCTGCAGGGGGTACCGGCCTGGGGCTTTCGGTATCGCATTCAATCGTCGAGCAGCACGGCGGACGCCTTCTGCTGGAGAGCAAGCCGGGTGCCGGAACGACTGCCGTTCTGGAGCTCCCGGTGCGCCGGAAGGATGGAGAGGAGTACGATGCAGTCGTCAATTCTGATAGTCGATGATCAGGACTCGATCCGGTACTTCCTGGAGAAGGCTCTCATGGAGGATGGATACGAGATTCGTACTGCCCCTGACGGCCGTACGGCGATGCAGATGTTCGAGGAGCAGCTTCCGGATCTGGTCCTGCTTGACCTGCGGCTGCCAGACACAACCGGACTGGATCTCCTCGAGGAGTTCAAGAAGCGGCAGACGGAGGTCCCCGTCCTCATGATGACCGCCTTCGCCGAGGTGGAGACGGCGGTGGAGGCGATGAAGCAGGGCGCATACGACTACCTCACGAAGCCTGTGAGTATCGAGCACCTGCGCGTCCAGTGCGGCAAGGCCCTGGAATCGGTCCAGATCTGGCGCGAGCTCGAGCAGTACAGGAGGAAGGAGCGGGAACGTTTCGCGCAGACCTTCGTGCCCGGGATCTCGCCGCGAATCCTCGAGGTCTACGAAATCGCCGAGAAGGTGGCGGCGAGCGACAGTACGAGCGTCCTCATTACCGGCGAGAGCGGGACGGGCAAGCAGATAGTGGCGTCCCTGATCCATTCGCAGAGCCCCAGGACCGACAGACCGTTTCTGGAGATCAATTGTGCCGCGATACCGAAGGAACTCCTCGAAAGCGAGCTGTTCGGGCATGAGAAGGGCGCCTTCACCGATGCAAGAACGCAGAAGCAGGGGCTGCTGGAGCTGGCCGACGGGGGAAGCCTCTTCCTGGACGAGGTTGGCGAGATGCCTCCGAACCTTCAGGTCAAGGTTCTGAAGGTTCTCGAGAACACAACATTCCGCAGGGTTGGGGGAACGCGGGACATCAAGGTCAGCGTCCGGGTGATCAGCGCCACCAATCAGAATCTGGAGAACATGGTGCGTCTCGGGACCTTCCGGGAGGACCTGTACTACCGACTCATGGTTGTGCCGATCCACATGCCCGCGCTTCGCGAGCGGCGTGAAGATATCCCGCTCCTGGCGAAGCATTACATGCTTCTCTTCGCGCGGGCGTTCAAGAAGGATTTCCGGCGTCTGTCGCCTGAAGCGCAGCGGAAGCTCAGCGGTTATCACTGGCCGGGAAACATCCGCGAACTCCGCAACGTGATCGAGAGGACAGTGCTCCTGGAGAACGGCCGCATCATCGAGGCCGAACAGCTGCACATGGAGAGGACGGGGGAGGGGCGCCAAAGCGAGTCGCTTCTGGAGAACCTGAAGCGGGTTCTTGTGGACGGCGAGATAGGTGAAGAGGGGATTCCCTTCGAAGAGCTGATGGAGCGAGTCGAGAAGGGGTTGATCCTTCGGGCATGCGAGGCTACATCCTGGAATCAGAGCCGTGCCGCGGAGGCTCTCGGGGTGAAGCGCGACAAGCTCCGTTACCGGATGAAGATCCACAACCTCAGCGAGGCTCATACCGTGGGCTGAGGTCCAGCTGTGCTCCAGCCCGACGGCCTGCGCTTGCGGACCGTCGTCGCGCTTCCTATAATCCCGGCGGCTCTTGTCTAGAGACCCGGGTGCCCGAAGGGGAGAGCGTATGCAGGCAGCGGCGGGACAGGCTTCACGGATCAGCGCATCAGTATCAGGGTGTTTCTGCGCGCGCGTCACGGGCATGGCCGGGATGCTGTGTGCCGCGGTCGTCCTGTCCGGCTGCACATACTCCTTCACCGGCACCAGTCTCCCCGGCCATATACGAAGTATCGCGATTCCAAACGCAGCCAACGAGACACTGGAACCGGGCCTGGATCAGCAGGTCACGGATGGGATGCTCGGACGATTCCTGCAGGACGGACGCCTGAAGATCGCGCCGGAAGCCCAAGCCGACGCGAGGCTTGATGCGAGGGTTCTGTCCTACGAGAACAAGGTCCGCAACTACGCTGCGGACGAGACTCCGCTGGACTACATCGTGGTGGTCGGTGTGTCCGTGGTTCTGTGGGACCAGGTGAAGAACCGTCAGCTGTGGGAGGACGACAGACTGGTCCGAACCAGCTCGTACGCTCCCGGCGGTGGATCGGAGTTCACAACGGAGCTGGAGGCAAGGACGCAGGCGATCGAAGAGCTGGCCTCGGATCTCGTGTCGCGCACGCTGGAGCAATGGTAGATGGCCCGGCATCTTCGTTATTCGGACTGGGTGCGACGGTGCGAGGCGGGGGAGCCTCCCGAAGGTGCGTGGTTCCTGTGTGGCCCCGAAAGCCTCCTTCGCGACAGGATCCTGGCCCAGATCAGAGAATCCGTGTTCGGTGGCGAGGAACTGGCTCGCCATGGCCAGGACCGGTTCTACGGAGGAGAGGGATCCGTTGCCGCGATCACATCAGCGCTGGTCAGTGTGGGGCTCTTCTCCGGCACGCGGCTTGTGACCCTGAGCGACACGGAGCGGTTCGGGCGGACCGGTGCGGCCGAGCGCGAGGAGCTTCTACGCGTCCTGGAGTCCGGGATGCCGGGGTCGGTCTTCGTGGCCTCTTCAGACCTCACCCCCTGGGAACTGGAAAGGAAGAACGAGTTCACACGCAGGCTCATGGCCGCATGCAAGGTCGTGGAACTGGCCCATCCGACCCCCGCCGAGTCGATGCGATGGCTCCTTGGAGAGTCACGCAGGCGTGGGATCCTTCTGGACGCCGATGCGGGGGAGTACCTGGTCACCAGGACCGGGCCGTATCTCCAGGAGCTCTCCAGGGAGCTTGAGAAGCTTGAGACCTGCACGAAGCCTGGTGAACCGATAGGCAGGGAGCTCCTGCAGGATCTCGCCGGAAAGGGGAGGATTGGAACCGGCGTGGAGTTCGTCAATGCCGTTCTTGCTTCGCGTACCTTTGATGCGCTGCGTCTGCTCGGGAATCTGGGCCGGACCGAGCCTGTTCTTCGGTTGCAGTGGTTGATCCAGCGCCGCTGCCGGGACTGCCTGTCCACCCGGACCCACAAGTCTGACGACATCAGACTCGGGCAGTTGCTTCAACTGATGCACGAACTGGAGCGATCCATCAAGCAGGGGCGTGTTCCCTCCGGACGGGATGGAACGGCCCTGGAGATCGCAGTTGCCTCGGCCGCAACCGGGCTTTCCGGTTCGCAGTCCGGGAGTCGGTAGAAACTCAAACTGGGAGGATGGTATGTCCAAGGCTATGGCCACGAGCGATACCGCGTTCGAAGCGGAGGTACTGCGCAGTGAACTTCCGGTGCTTGTCGACTTCTGGGCCGACTGGTGCGCCCCATGTCGCATGCTTGCACCCACAATCGACGAGATTGCGGAGGAGCTCGACGGGAAGCTGAAGGTTCTGAAGATGGATGTGACCAACAACCCTAAGGTTGCTTCGCAGTTTGGGATTCAGGGAATCCCCACCATGATCCTCTTCGCCGGCGGGCAGCCGGTCACGCAGATCGTCGGCGTTCGCAGCAAGGAGGATCTGCTCGAGGAGATCCAGCGGGCCGTGGGGGTTGGACAGTAGTCCCGGAGGTGGGTCCATGGATTACGCAGCCGATCAGCATGGAGTATGCGGCCTGTGACTGATGCGCGTCCCTTGGGCCCGCCCTGTAGACGCGCAGCACTGGTCTGCGTGATAGGCATCCTCCTGCACCCCGTTCAGACCAGTCCGGGTGCTGATCCGCAGTGTGGTGCCGGCAGGGGAGCCAGGGGGATCGAGTGGGCGCCAACCTTCGAGAGGGCTTTGGAGCAGGCGAGGTCGGAGCGCAGGTTCGTCATGGTTGACCCCTTCACCTCCTGGTGCGGATGGTGCAGGCGGCTTGTCACCCACACCTACCCGAATTCCGAGGTCGCAGACAGGGTCTCTCGTGTGGTTGCGGTGAGGGTGTGTTCGTTTCCATCCCGATCACGCTGAAGCCCGCAGGCGACTGGTTGAGGCACTGGCGTTGCGAAATGAGCATGACCGGGCCGCTGCCCATCTGGATACACTGCTGCGCTCCGGATGGGGGAGCAGGGAGGTCCAGGCTTCCCTCGAACTCGACAGGAATCGCTTTCTGATTGCTGCAGGAAACCTCAACCGCATCCGCAGGGACCTGGATCGCTGGGTCAGGAAGAGTGAGGAGCATGAGCGGTGGGCTGAGGGAATGCTCCTCCTCGCCGAACTGAATGAGCGTCTTGGCAGAATCAGGGACGCCAAGGCGGCTCTACCACAAGGTGATCGCAGCTGCCCCCCGGATTCCTGGCTCGCCCAGGAATCGACAGCGGGCCTTGCAAGGCTGGCCGAGAGGTAGTTAAAGCAGCCAGGTCCCAAGGGCACGTAGCCGGGGACCTGGCTGGCCGGTGCTTACCGGAGAATGAATCAGGGAGGCTCCAGAGTGCCGCGCTCAGAGTAGACGTTCGGAACTCCCTCAACATGATGGCCCGCGCACTCAGAGAACGCTCGCGGACACCCCAGAGTTTCTCCCATGCCTGAAGGCGACCTGATGCAAACTCTCGAGGACTGAACCTCGCGCCTTCGATCCATGTCCCGCAACTGACGTGCCGGATCTCCTCGCCACGCTTACTGGCTGATGCAAAGACTTCAGCAGACCACTGGGAATGTGCGGTCTGTGTTTGCATCAATGCATCATGTGGCTAGCCCACACATTACAGGCGCCCTTTGAAGCAAGGGTTGCACTCTTACACCGAGTTTGTGTCCCAAGAAGATGAAGTCGTGAGCAAGGGGGTAAGCTTCAGCGCTGAGGGGGGATGCAGTCTGCACACCAGCCCAGGTACAGGTCCTGCGTTCTGCTATGCCACGTTACATAATATATCTTATGCGCCGTGTGGAGGGATGTCGATGGAGCTGGTGGGCGTCTAGCTACGGCGCGGCACAAGCACCCCAATCCGTCCATTCTGGACCCAAGACTGCGTCTCTAGTGGGCCCGGAACTTGCGAGTGCTGGCAGTCTCAGGAGCAGGGCTCAGGCAGATAGCACGCACCCTCGGTGTCTCCCATTCGACAGTCATGCGGCACATAGGCAGGGCAGCCCGTTGAGGCGCAAGGG
>CAZWSC010000021.1:0-46909 GCA_964636385.1 uncultured bacterium | reverse complement strand
TGGGGTGGGGCGGGGAACACGTCGTGTCACAAGAACCCCTTCGTGCTCTTCGTGCCCTTCGTGGTGAGATCTCCCCCCGCTCCTCGGGCGTTTGCGTGGCCGCGGCGTCGGCATGGGGTGGGGCGGGGAACACGTCGTGTCACAAGAACCCCTTCGTGCTCTTCGTGCCCTTCGTGGTTAGATCTCCCCCCGACTCCTCGGGCGTTTGCGTGGCCGCGGCGTCGGCATGGGAGGTGCGGCAGACACGTCGCGCCATGCCCGGTCTTCCTGCATGATGCGTCGTTGCAGCAGAGAGTCGTCAGCTTCCCCGTGTGCAAAGCGAATGACGCGCAGGGCCTGGAACTACGCCCCCCTGCTCTGGCCGCTGGCACTGTGACTGCGCAAGCTGCCTGAGGAGTGGATGCATTCCGGAGCGCGACGTATGAGCTGCGCGGGTATGTGCGTTCGTTCGGCACAGCTCATGTTCGCGCAAAGCGAATACGAGGCGCGCGTATCAGCGTGCGGGGGCGAGAACGCGCGCCATTCGCGCGTAGGAATGCACCCGACGACAGGCGGCTTGCCCTCCACCGTACGCGCGTAGGAATGCACCCGACGACAGGCGGCTTGCCCTGCACCGTACGCGCGGAGGGATGCCCCCGACGAGGGTGGTTTGCGCGACCGCCTGCCCAGGAGCGCCCCGGGCTCGGGTAACAACAGAACCCCTTCGTGCCCTTCGTGCCCTTCGTGGTGAGATCTTCCCGCGGTGCGGCCTCGCCTACTCCTTCTCCCTCCGTGTCGCCCTGGAAACGATCGGGGTAATCGCCCGGCGCACCTTGCCGTCAGCCGATCGCGCGGCGACCTCGAGAATCTGGGTTCCGTCGGGAAGCTGGAACCGCGCCGTAAAGGTGCCGTCGGCGCGAACCTCAACAGGCTCGCCCTGTATGGTCACCCTGGCGTCAGGTTCGGTGGAGCCGTATACGACGAGTTCCGTGTTCAGATCGAGCCGGAAGTCCCGCTTCTCCTTCCCGTCCGCCGCCTTCACACGGCGGCCTGCTCCCGCAGCCTGTGCCGACCCGGGCGCCTCTTCCTGCGCAGCCTTGCCGTGTCCTGATTGTACAGGCCGCCCCGACGGCGCGGCCCAGTCTTCAGCGCTGACCGGAGAGGCGGGCGCATTGGGGATCTCGCCGCTGCCGGATGCCGACCCCTGTGAAGCATCTGACTCACCAGATGCGTCTTTCTGTACAACCGGAGGCGGCGCCAGACGGGTGTGTCCGTTGTCATCCAGGGCAACCTCGTCGGCTGACGGACCTTCGCCATACTGCACAACTGCTCCGTCCACGGGGGCCTTCATCCATCGCTCTTCCGAAACCCGGCTCTCCCCGTTCCTCGGGGCGATCACGGCATTGCTCGACGCCATCGGGAAGAACAGGCTGTCCGGGGTCAAAAGGCCGATGTCGACCCGGTAGCCGCGATCCGACTCCGGAACCTCTACGTATGCGCTGGTGCTGTCGGGCTGGACCTCCACATCGAAGAAGCCTGCCGGCTTCTCGCTGGGGCTGCCGTGCACAGGAAAACCGTGTACACGCAGGATGCGGCGGTGGTCATCCCATGCCTCGCCCAGCTCGCGGTGACCGCGGGCCTCTGCCTCCTCACCAATCTCCCAGTAGACATGCAGGGTCCTGGGATCCCGGACCATCAGCCGGCAGCGATCCACTCCGTAGGAGCTGGGCAGAACGCCCGGCGACGCCGCCGCTTCGTTGACCAGGGAGGAGCGCGGAGCTTCGTTCAGGGTGTCCCTCCCGATGGACTCGGGCCGGCCAAGGCTTGTCCTCAGGGGATCCGGAGCGGCCGGTTGAGGCGGGCGATGCGTGGGCCGGTCCGGCTGTGGCGATCCGCCATAGGTCCTCCTCTCGCCACCTCTCTCCGCCGGTGCGCCGCGGTCCCTTCGTCCTCGCTGATTGTCGGGATCGAATCCACGATAGTCACGCCTCCCACGGTCTGGCCTCGTGGAACCGGCCGATTCCCTGTATCCCCTGCGTGGTCCGCGATCGGCCCGTTCTGTGTACCTGCCCGATCCCTGCTCCCGGGAGAAGTCCCTGTACTGGCCCCGCCGCGTCTCCTCTCTCGGTGCGCCCTGAGGGCCCCCGGAAGCACGCATTCTCCCGCGCTCTGAGCGCTCCGCCAGTGTCTCGCTGCGCGTAGGACCAAGGGACCTGCCCCGGTTGGCAACGGGTCTTCCGGAATCTCGCCTCGACGCCATGCTGCCCGGATGGAGGAATCTCCCGTAGTTCGGATCCCTCCCCAGCTCGACGGAGTTCCAGATGTCCCCATCATCCTGCGGATCTTCAGGCGGCAGTGGACGCCGCCTCGCGGGCTCATCTACCCGTGGCTTCCGGCCGGCTGCAGCCGGCCTGTCCGGAGCATCCTCCTGTGGAGCCGCCGAGCATATGGCATTCACAAGCGAGTCCTTGTTCATGGCATTCCGGCCCTTTACTCCAAGGGCGCGGGCTATCTCCAGCAGGTCCTGCCTTGTCTTCTGGTGCAGATCATCCCTGCGCATTCTACACACTCCTTCCGGCATCTGCAGTCAGCGGCCTTCTCGCGCCCAGCGCCGGTCCTTCCCGGAGCACAGCAGGCAGATCGAGATTGGCGTGGTGTGTCATGTTGTACAGGGCCATGATCCCGAGTGTGTCGGGTTCCCCTGTGTGCTCTATCATCCCGGGTTCGAGGTTGATCAACTCGTCGCGGTACTGAAGGGCCAGCTCATATGTGCGAAGCTCCAGACCGGTCCTGTTCATCGGGAGCCCGGCGTTGTCGGCACGGGACAGCGTGGCGAACGCCGCCTCTATGCTCCGCCGCGCGGCCTCTCCCTTCTCGTCCTGAAGCGCCTGGTCCAGGAGGGTGTTCAGGCGCCGCTCGATGCGGTCGGCAACCGGTGACGGGTCGGCATCCAGGTCCAGCTCCCCGGACTCCCGCAGAATCCTGCCGAGCTGATCCCACCAGGAGTCGGGCGGTCCGGCCAGCCCGTGCTCGACCCCCTGGCCAAGCCGGCGCAGGCGGTGGTTCTGGATGTAGCGGCCCAGTGACCTGTGTATCTGCGGAGCTGCGAGCCCAAGCTCCCTGAGCTGGGCCATGTGGTGGCGCGCCTCCTCGAAGATCTCCTGCAACCTGTCCGCATCCTGCTCGAGCAGATCCCCAAGGAGGTGGCGCGCGATCTCCTCGCGGACCTCCCTTCGGAAATCGCGCAGAGTGAACTGTGCCGACTCCAGCGGCACGCTGGCCCTGGCATCCACCGCAGGCTCCAGGGTCACCTGCCTGTGCCCCGGCCGGCCAGGAGTGACCTCAAAAACCCACGACCATGCCTGTTCGAGATGAGGATCGGACACGCGTATCCGGCCCCTGCATCCTCCGTCATCCCCGCCGCATCCCGGATCCGCAGAGCCTTCCAGGGCGTAGCGGTGGATGCCCTGATCCAGCGGCCGCTGCAGAACCGCGGCCTCGAACGCGGCCTGGCCTGCGGCATGCTCCGGCCCGAAGCGACGCGGGAGGACCAGCTCCCTGTACACCCTGGCCCCGTTCTCCCACTCCGGAACATTCGATTCGGCCCGGGCAAGGTGGCCGAGAAGAAGCGCCTCCAGATCCCCGGACACGTAGGGCTGTGCAAGCTCGCAGGCCCTGGATGCATAACCTAGGTTCTGCTGCACCTCGAGGCCGCTGATGTCGTTGAAGAACCAGGCGCAGCTTGTGTACATGAGCATCGCCTGGTGCGCTGCCGCCATGAGGGTCCAGACATCCCTGCGGGACTGCTCATCCAGGTCCCCGAGAGAGTGACGCCTCAGGAACGCCTCCCTGGACTCGCGTGACGGATCCAGGATGACCTCGATGTAGTCGTCCCGGGCAGCCCAGACATCCTTCAGCAGGGGGGAGAGCTGGTCGTGGAATGCTGCCAGCACCTTGTCTCTTACTGCGTCCAGCCCTTCCCTCAGCGGGGTGCGCCAGCGCTGATTCCACCCGTCCGGGGCACCTGCGTGACACCCGCAGTCGCGGACCCACCGGCCGATTCCGTGCGCACACGACCACGCCGTTCCCTCGCCCGTGTCGGTGAAGTTCAGCTCAGCCTCATCCACCGGAGGGTAGAGGTCGAGATACTCACCGTAGTTGACAAAGCGCATTCGACGGCGGGCAGCCTCCTTCTGGAACAGGTAGGCGAGACACATGTCGGCGAACGGTTCGTGGTGACCGTAGATTTCGCCATCCGTGGCCATGTGCACCATGCCCCCGTCCCCCGCATGTCTGGATGCCTCCTCAAGTCGGTCGGCGAACTGGCCTGCACCGCGCAGAAGATGCTCGAACGACGCCGCGACCGACATCGGACCGTCGTAGAAGTAGACATCCACCCAGATCTTCCGGTGCCGCTTCTTCGGGCCGGCGAAGCAGCGGTACGGGCGCGTGGTGTCCACGGGGCGATCGGGCCGGACATCGGTCCAGCTTCCCCCGCCAAGGGGCCTGACACGCAAAGCCTGGTGCGGCGCCAGAATCAGGAAGCGCACGCCCGCCTCGGCGACCACCTTCAGGGTCTCCTCGTCTATGGCGGTCTCGGCCAGCCACAGCCCTTCGCTCCTGCGCCCGAAGCGATGCTCGAAGTCCCTCAACCCCCAGCGCACCTGTGTCCACTTGTCGCGCAGTGTTGCGAGGGGGAGGATCATGTGGTTGTACGCCTGTGCCATTCCGTTTCCGTGCCCGCCATGGTTGGCCGCGCTCAGCCGGTCGGCCTCCTGTATACGGCGGTAGACCATCGGGAAGCGGCGCTCCAGGTCCGACAGGAGAGTCGGCCCGAAGTCCCAGGAGATGTGCGCGAAGTTATTGACGATTGCCGTGATCTGCCCCCGGTCGTTCAGCACCCGGCTGCGTCCGTTGGGTTCGTAGCACTCGTTGGTGATCCTGTCGTTCCAGTCGCGGAACGGGGATGCGCTCTCCTGCATGGGTATCTCGCCCGTCCAGGGGTTTTCCCTGGGGGGCTGATAGAAGTGCCCGTGAATGTTGAAGAACATGCTTTCTGCTCCGAGACTCCGGATTTCACGCCGGCAAACCCGGCCCATACGCCGTCTCGATGGTCCTGCTGCTTCCGGGGAGGGGATACCGCTTCTCTTTCACCAGTGAGCCTGAGCTCAAATGCGGTTCACCGCCAGGGTCGGGTGGATTCCTGTCCACTGGCGAAGATTCAAGCACAGTGGTGGTGCCGGGTCAAGGCGACAGAATTGCGGAATCGTGACACAGAGCCCCCCGACGCCCACGAGTGCAGTGGCCTGAAGCCTCCCTTATCGCCGGGGGCAGAGGTTCCGGTACTCCGCCTGATCGATCTGCTGCCCATATACTGGAACCGCTCATTGGTGCATCCTTACCCGGAGCCCTTGGAGAGTGGAGGCAACATGGAGCAAGGAAGGCGCATAGCGATCGTACCGTACGACCCGGACTGGCCGGCCATGTACGAGAAGGAGGCTGCTGTCCTGCGGAGCCTGTTCGGTGATGCGCTCGCAGCCATCCATCACATCGGAAGCACATCGGTGCCGGGGCTTGCGTCCAAGCCGATCATCGACATCATGGGTGAAGCGGTCGACCTGGTGCGGATCGACAGCTTCAACGACCGGATGGGCGACCTGGGATACACGCCGCGGGGTGAGTACGGCATACCGGGCAGGCGTTACTTCTTCAAGGGCACCCGACTGAAGCACTCACACCACGTTCACATCTTTGCCGTCGGGAGTCCTCAGGTGTGGAGACACCTGGCATTCCGAGACTTCCTCATCGCCAATCCCTCATCCGCCCTTGATTACGCGGCGCTGAAGGAGTCCCTCGTCCGGATCCACCGCAGCGACGTCGGGGCATACACGGAAGGAAAGTCGGCGTTCATCGACGGCATTCTGTCGCTGGCGCCCGGACAATCCGAAGGAGGTGCTGGATGACACGCCAGGCAGTCCTGTTCGGCATTGCGATCTTGTTCGCCCTCGCAGGATGCGGGGGGGAAGCCGGCCACGATCACGAGTCCGCCCGCCGGCCGTCCGATCCGGACGCAGACCGCACAGTTGAGGGCAGCGCCCCCGTCCCGCATCCGGATGCCGGGATCGAGGCGATTGCCGCGTCCTTTACTGAGGCGCCCCCGGCCGCCTACACCGGGGTCCTTCCTTGTGCCGACTGCGAGGGGATCCGCCACGATCTCCTCCTCTTCCCGGACAATGTCTACTACCTGAGAACCGTGTACCTGGGCAGACCCGGCAATGGTCATCCGGACGAGGGCGCGGCCTTCTATGACATCGGGCGCTGGATGCTGTCTCCGTCGCGGGAGATCCTTACCCTTCACGGATACGGCGAGGACAGGATGTTCGCCCTTATCCAGGGCAGGAGGCTGCGCATGCTCGACATGCAGGGAAGGCGGATCGAATCGTCGCTGAATTACGATCTCTCCCTGGCGGACAGCCTGCCTGTTATGGAGCCCCGGCTCGACATGCGAGGGATGTATGCATACATGGCGGATGCCGGCGTCTTCGAGGAATGCGCCACAGGGCGCAGATATCCGGTTTCACAGGAGGCAGACAACGCAGCCCTGGAGCAGGCCTACACTGAACACCGCATGGAGCCCGGCCGGTCCCTCCTGGCCACGCTGACCGGCAGGATAGCCCTGCGCCCTCCGATGGAGGGCGACGGCATGCGTGAGATGATCGTGGTGGAGCGCTTCGAGGGCGTCTGGCCGGGCGAGACCTGCGGCCCCAGGTTCTCCACGGCCATGCTGGACAATACATTCTGGGCTCTCGTACGGCTGGGCGACTCTCCGGTCTCGATACCCTCCTCCGGGCGCGAGCCGCACATCCGCCTGGTGCACGGAGATTGCAGGGTCAAAGGACACGGCGGGTGCAATCAGATCACGGGGAGCTACCTGCTGGACGAAGAGAACCTGGAGTTCAAGGGCCTGATCTCCACCCGCAGAGCCTGCCCGGACGGGATGGATCAGGAGCGGTTGTTCCTGGCCGCACTCGACTCGGTCCGGACATTCCGGATCAGGGGCGAGCACCTGGAGCTGTTCGATGCCGGGGGAAACCGGCTGCTCCGCTTCGAGTCGCGGTACATGAACTGAGTGCCCGGCTGTCCCGCACCCGCCGGGACCAGGGCCCCGCGCAGCATACTTGCGGATCTTCGACAGCCTCGCGAAGCATGCTCACAGATCTGCGGCAGCCTCGCGCAGCGCGCCCATGGCGTCTGCGATCTGCCGGTCCGACAGGTACGGGGCGGGCCCGAAGCGCAGTGCATCCCCCCTGGAGTCGGTGAGCACGCCCCTCTTCGCCAGGCTCCGGCAGATCTGCCCGGCACGGGGGGCTTGCAGGACCAGGAACCCGCCAACATCTTCCAGGCTCGTGTCACAATCCCTGCTTATGACATCCGGGTCCAGGTCCAGGCTGTCGAACGCGCGGGCCAGAAGCCCGATCTGGTGCCTGCTCACTCTGCGCAGAAGATCCGGCGTAAGGCCGCGCTCACGGAAGAACGAAAACACCTCTGCGGCACGGTAGTGGCTGGTGGGATCGTAGGTGGATCCTGCGAACTGATCGTCCGCCGGGCCGTACTCGACACGATCCGCCCGCTGAGAGCCGGACAGAAGGCCGAACTCGGCAAACCAGCCGGTCAGAACGGGACGCATCCGCCGCCCCGCGGGATAGCGCATCATGCAGTTCCCTTCGCCCAGCTGGCAGTACTTGTAACCGCCGCCGAGAACGAAGGCGTTCTCCAGCCCCAGTCCGCGGATCGGGAAGGGAACCACATTGAGGGCGTGATACGCATCGACCAGAAGCTCCGCCCCCCGCTGCCCGCAGGCCTGCATCAGGCGATCCAGTCCCCGCAGTATTCGCCCCGTGCGGTAGAAGACGGCCGAAACGAGAACCGCGGCCGTCGAATCGTCGATCGCGGCGGCAAGCCTTTCACAGAGCGTGTCAACGGGATCGGCGGGGATCCTGCAGATCTCCATCCATCCCTCGCCCAGCCTGTCGAGCTGGCGGCGGATGGTGTGAAACTCCCCGTCCGTTGTCACAAGCCGTCTCCGGCGGTCCAGCGGCAGTGCGGAGAGGAAGCGGAGCAGCAGGTCGTGCGTGCTTGGAGCCAGCGCAATCCCGCCTTCCGGATCCTCCATAATCCGCCGGTATCCCTCGCGCACCGCCTGTGCCCTGGAGAAGGCCCTCTCCCACTTCGCGTCAACATGGGCAGCCGCATCCTCGTACGCCTGCATCTGCCCGGAGAACGCGCAGTCGGGCCAGGCCTGATGGGAATGCCCTGTCATCAGCATCCGCTCGCAGACGCGGAACCGTGTGTAATCGGCCGCAAGCGGATTGGGATCGGCAAGGTAGAACTCCGAAACCATGCTCATACACCCGCTCCCCTCGGCCCGGCATAACCAGACGCCGTACCCCGCAGCGCCCACCGTCAGATCAGACGCAGAAGGACGCCTGATCCATCCTGCGAGCGGACATCGATCACGATTCCGGACAGGTGGAATAGAAGACAGAGCCCGTAGAGGGCCAGGCTGAGCGTCCACTCCGAACCGCTGCCACGAGGTGCGAAGAGGCGCAGGACCCAGACAATGACGAACGCCAGGATCACAAAAGGCCAGAGGAGGAAGAGCGGCAGCGGTATCGGCACCCGCCGCCGGCGCCCCACTCCTGCTATCAACAGCGATGGTATCATCGTCCCGTCCTGGTCCTGCCGCAGATGCGGCCGGATTGCCCGTCAGCCGCCTCAATCGCAGAAGATACGGACCTTGTCTCCGTCCTTCGAGTCCACGTCTACATTGAGCTCCCGGAGCCCTTCGATCAACTCTTCCCCCGAAAGAGTGCTCAAAGCCGACAGATCCACACCCTTGCGGTCCAGCTTCTCCTGGACTTCCCTGGGAAGAACCGTACTCAGCTTGACCCCCGCCCTTACCAGCGCCAGCGGAACCCGGATGTTGACCTTGTCCCCGTCGGCGCTGAGCACGGTAACGCGCAGGTACTTGAGCTTGCCCACGTCGACCTTGCCGGTTCCCGCCGTCTCCGAAGAGCCGCCCATATCCGGCTCGTTTCCAGCCTCTGATGTGCCGGGCGCTTTCAGCCGTTCCAGGAGCCGGTCGGCATCCTCCACGCTGATCCTGCCGTCTGCCAGCATCTCCAGAATCTTCCTGGTCTCCTCGCTCATGGTTCCTCCTCCGGCACGGTCCTCGCGGACCGGCAGTCATCTCCGCGCTTTCGCGCTCACCGCCTCACGAGAGCCGCTCAAGCGCCTCCTCCACCGTAATCTCGCCCTGGGCAAGCTGATCCAGGATCGCCGAGTTCGGAACAGGCGCCTGGAAACTCTCCCCAAGGCGAGCGCTGACGGCATTCAGCCGATTCTTCACCGTGGGATAGCTGATGCCGAACAACTCCTCCATCTTCTTGATGGATCCGTGGTTACGCAGAAAGGCGATCACGAAGGCCTGATCCTCGAGATCGAGCCTGGCCAGCGCAGAGATCTCGAACTCCCCGTGAAGGATCAGGCCGCATGAGTCGCATCTCATTTCACGGATCCGCATCGGTTGCCCACACTCCAGACACTTGGCCCTTGAAATATCCATTGTGCATTCTCCTTTTCGGCAGATACTAGGCGATAATATGAATATAGTCAATGTAAAGTTTCAATAAAATTAGTCGGGAGATTCCTCTGGGCACGGCCCACGAATCCGCCAAGCCGCCTTATCCTGCGACGTTACTCCCTGGTGATCTGCTATAGTTGCGTTCGTCGGATCCAGCCGTCACGATGGTTTCGCACCACGGAAGGGAATCATGGACATAGTCCAACAGGCATTGGGTGAGATCGCAGGTGGAAGGGTACTGGATGTCGCGACAGGCGACGGCCGCTTTGCGCTGACACTTGCCTCATCCCTCAGGGACTACGAGGAGATCATCGGGGTGGATCTTCGTGAAGCCCCATCTCCCCAGGCCGAGGAGGTCTTCGGCAGGAACAGGCTCTTGTACAGGAGCATGGACGCTTCCCGGCTCGACTTCCCGGATTCGAGTTTCGACACAGTGGCCATCGGCCAGGCACTCCACCACCTCCGCGACATCGGCCAGTCATTCGACGAGATGCTGCGCGTTCTGCGGCCCGGGGGTTGCCTGATAATCAGCGAGATGTACCGCGACGGCCTTAACGAACCGCAGATGACGCATGTTCTCATGCACGACTGGATGAGCCGGATCGACACGGCGCTGCAGGTGCCCCACAACCTCACTTTTACGCGCAGCGAGATACTCGACCTGGTCAACGGCCTGGGTCTTGTACGGCCTGGCACCTATGATTATGCGGATATTCACTCCGATCCCACGGACCCCGGGCGCATAGCCGAACTCGAGGGAGTCATCGACGGCTACCTGAAGAAGTCCGGAGACCTTGAAGACGCAGATCTCCTTGCCGAGAGGGGCCGGGAGATCCTGCGGCGCCTGCACGACGTCGGGTATCAGTCGGCAGCCAGAATCCTCTTTCTCGGACGAAAGGGAGCGGACGAAGACGGCGCCTGACCCCAGCCATGGCACGCAGGTTCAAACTCCAGATACTTAAGCAGCCGGACGATACGACGTGCGGCCCCACCGCCCTGCACGCCGTATACAGGTACTACCGCGATCGCATTTCCATCTCCCGCGTGAACGCGGAGATCCCGAGGATGGAGAGCGGCGGAACCCTTGCCGTGCTGCTGGCGATCCACGCGCTCAGGCGGGGATATGAAGCCGACCTCCACACGTACAACCTGCAGGTGTTCGACCCGAGCTGGTTCGGGGAGGGACAGGCCGATCTGCCGGGCAGGCTCCGGTCGCAGGCACGCGCCTCCACCAGTACACGTCTCCACATGGCGACCCGCGCCTATCTCGAGTATCTCGAACTTGGCGGGCGTGTGCACTTCGAGGACCTGGAGCCCGATCTCCTGGCGCGCCTGATGGCCGGCTCGACACCGGTGCTGACCGGCCTCAGCGCGACGTATCTCTACCACACCAGGCGTGAGCGGGGCTGGGACAACGAGTGGGACGACATCCACGGGAGCCCGCAGGGACACTTCGTGGTTCTGGCCGGATACGACCGCGAGCGGCGGCACGTGCAGGTGGCGGATCCCCTCCATCCCGAACAGGCATCGAAGGATGGTATCTATGATGTTCCTGTGAACCGGTTGATAAACGCGATACTGCTGGGAGTGCTTACATACGATGCGAACCTTCTCGTACTCAGGCCCGGTTCCGCAACACGCCCGGCAGGCTGCGGGTGACGCGCAGGCCGCGCCGAAGGATGGCGCCTTGGAATCCATAATCGTCGTGACGCAGAGGAAGGACTGGCCCCTCGAGTCGAACGGGGTCCGGATCATCACGGCCCACTCGTACCTGACGGATCCCGAGTTCAGCGGAGCCGGGCGGTACAAGGTGTTCAACCTCTGCCGGCACTACCGCTATCAGTCGGTGGGCTACTATGTCTCGCTTCTTGCCGAGGCCCGCGGGCACAAGTCGATTCCGACGGTGCTGACGATGGAGGACCTTCGCTTTCCCGCACTGGTCCGCCTTGCCTCGGAGGAACTCGAGGAGACCATTCAGAAGAGCCTCCACTCGATCCAGTCCGACCGGTTCGTCCTGAGCATCTACTTCGGTCACAACGTTGCGAAGAGGCACGACAGGCTTGCGATGGCCCTGTTCAAGCTCTTCCCGGCTCCATTCCTTCGGGCGACATTCGTCCGGTCGGGGCAGTGGGAACTGCAGGGTGTGGCCGCAATCCCGGCGGATGCGATTCCTGAGGAGCACCGGGAGTTTGCGCTCGAGGCAACCACCTCCTACTTCAAGCATCGCACGCGGCCCGACGGCTGGCGCGACCACGCCCGGTATGACATGGCAATACTCTGGGATCCGGATGATCCGACCGCCCCCTCGGACGAACGCGCAGTGGAGCGCTTCGTCCGCGCCGCGGAGGACATGAGGATCGCAGTGGAGGTCATCGACAGGAGCGACTATGGCCGGCTGGCGGAGTTCGACGCGCTCTTCATCCGGGCCACCACCGCCGTGAACCACTACACATACCGCTTCTCCCGCCGTGCGGCGGCCGAGGGACTGGTTGTCATCGACGACCCGATATCGATACTTCGCTGCACAAACAAGGTCTTCCTTGCGGAGCTCTTCACCCGCAACAACATCGCATGCCCCAGGACCCTCATCTTCCAGAAGCGCGAGGTGAACAAGGTTGAGGGCCTGCTCGGCTATCCCTGTATCCTCAAGCGGCCCGACAGCTCATCCTCCCTGGGTGTCGTGAAGGTCTCGGATCCCTCAGAGTTCCGTGAGAGGAGCGCGCTGCTGTTCGAGAAGTCCGAACTCCTGATCGCGCAGGAGTACCTCCCCACCCCGTTCGACTGGCGGATCGGGATCCTGGACAGACGCCCCCTCTACGCCGCGCGGTACCACATGGCGCCCAATCACTGGCAGATCGTCAAGCACGACGAGGGGACGGGACAGATGCGTTTCGGCACCTCCGACATACTTCCCGTCGAGGAGGTCCCGCCCGAAGGGCTGAAGGCGGCGCTGAAGGCCGCGAACCTGGTCGGCGACGGGATGTACGGTGTCGACCTGAAGCAGCTGGGCGACCAGTGGTATGTGATCGAGGTGAATGACAACCCCAGCCTGGAGCACCGGATCGAGGACAGGTACCTGAAGGAAGAGCTCTACCGCCGTGTGATCGCGACCTTCCTCCGCCGGATTGAGGAGCGGAAGGAAGGGAGGACTTCACGGTGACCGGCAGTCCGCCGGACAGCCGCGGGATCCCGTCACGATCCGGTGGACCGGAAACTGCATCTGGCGACGCACGGGTCCCGAAACCGGGGGCTGCCGGAATCCCTCTCCCAACCCTTTGCCTCTTTGAGGGATACGGGATCGAACTCGAGTACATGATCGTCGACTCCGCGACACTCGACATCGTTCCAGCCGCAGACAGGGTCCTTGAAGCCGTCGCAGGAGAGTCGGCCTCCGAGGTCGATCTGGGGCCCCTTTCCTGGTCGAACGAGCTAGTCCTGCACGTGCTCGAGATGAAGACGAACGGACCGGCACCCTCCCTGCAGGGCCTTGCCGCCCTCTTCCAGGCCGACGTGTCCCGCGCGAACGGTCTGCTGCGCCCACTGGGCGCGGCGCTGCTTCCAGGCGGAATGCACCCATGGATGGACCCGGCCACCGAGACGAGGATCTGGCCTCACGAATACACGGAGGTCTACCGCGCCTATGACCGGATCTTCGGCTGCCGCGGACACGGGTGGTCGAATCTTCAGTCCACGCACATCAACCTCCCGTTCTCGGGCGACCGCGAGTTCGCAAGGCTGCACGCCGCCATCCGGGCCGTACTGCCGCTCATCCCTGCCATCGCCGCATCCACTCCTGTGGCCGGCGGGCAGGTTACGGGGTTCGCCGACACCCGGCTCGAGTACTACCGCAGGAACCAGGGCGCAGTGCCCGAGATCGCAGGCCAGGTCATCCCCGAGTCGGTCAGATCCATCCAGGAGTACCACGACAGGATTCTCAGCCGCATATACAGGGCGATGGCGCCGCATGACCCCGATGGAATCCTGCAGTACGAATGGCTCAACTCCCGGGGGGCGATCGCGCGCTTCGACCGCGGCGCAATCGAGATCCGCCTGATCGACATCCAGGAGTGCCCCGCCGCCGACATCGCGGTGGCGGCGCTGGTGTCGGCGGTTGTACAGGCCCTCTGCGAGGAGCGGTGGGCGCCGCTGAAGGCGCTGCTCGCGATCCCTGATGAGCCGCTCGTGGAGGCCCTTTCCGGGGGAATCCGGCACGGCGAGCGCGCCGTGATCGAAGACCCCGCCCTTCTGTCAGCCCTCGGCCTGCCGGAACACGGCCCGCACAGGCCCGTTCCCGCGGGCGAAGTCTGGCGACGTCTCGCGCGCGAACTCCTTCCCCCCGGCACAGCAGACAGGGAGGGATGGGATGGCGCACTGGACACCATTTTCCGGCAGGGAACACTCTCCACCCGGATCCTGAGGGCGCTCGGGCCCGGGCCTGACAGCAAGGCAATGCGCAGGGTCTACCGGCGGCTGCAGACCTGCCTCGCATCCGGCATCGTCTTCGACGGTACGGACCCGGCTTCACTGCCATGAAGCGGGACGTGTGCCTGATCCTCACCTGCGAACACGCGGGGAACCGGGTTCCCGCGGAGTACCGGAAGCTCTTTCGCGGCCGCACCAGGATCCTCGCAAGCCACCGGGGATGGGACCCCGGCGCACTCGGTCTCGCGCGGTTTCTGTCCTCGAAACTGGGCGCGCCCCTTTTCGCATGTCATGTGACCCGCCTGCTTGTCGAGGCAAACAGGTCGCCTGGGCATCCGGGCCTATTCTCGGAGATCACCTCAGGGCTGCATCTGGAGGAAAAGGCGAAGATCATGAGGCGATGGTACCATCCGCACCGGAATGCCGTTGAGGACTCCGTGCGGGGGGCCATTGCGCCGCCGGAGTCATGTGCGGCGAAGACCCGCGGACGGATGCGCGGCAGATGCAGCCGGATGCGCAGAGGACGCAGCCGGGATCGCATGCCTCACTCCCCCGCGCCCGAGGCCCCGCGCCTTGTTGTTCACGTCGGAGTACACACCTTCACCCCGGTGCTTGACGGCGAAGTGCGACGGGCCGACGCAGGACTCCTCTATGATCCGGGCAGGGTGGAGGAACGCGCATTCTGCCTGCACTGGCTCGATGCCTGGCGCAGGGAGGCGCCGTCCCTCGCGATCCGCAGGAACTATCCGTACAGGGGAGCCGCCGACAGCCTTCCCACCCATCTGCGGTGGGTCTTTCCGGCATCGGTGTACCTGGGGCTCGAACTCGAGGTCAACCAGCGCCACATCGGGTCACCCGCGTGGAAGGGGATCAGGGAGGCCTGCGCGGGAAGCCTCGCAGCCGCGCTGCTGAGCGCTGCAGATCCGCCGGGGCGCTAGGCGGGGTGACGCTAAAGCCTCAACTCCATCACAGCCTCGTCATCCTCGTACTCGCCGGTCAGCCTGAACCCGAACTTCTCGTAGAACTCCTGCGGCCCGCCGTCTGCCTGGACGACGCTGGTGAGCACACACTCCACGCCGTTCCGGCTGCGTGCATGCCTGATCACCTCCTCGATGGCGCGCCCCCCGAATCCCATTCTCTGGTATCCGGCGGCGATCATCATCCGCCAGATGAAGACTTCGCCGTCCTCCAGGTCTTCGTCCAGCATGACGAAGCCGACGGGCGTCTCGCCGGCGTAGATGGCGCGATACCAGGCGGTGGAGCTGAACAGGGCCTGCGCCAGTGAAACCGCGTTGGGTGCGACGAACTCCTCCTGCTCCCTGGTCACGGCAAGCTCGCAGATCTCCCTCACGGTTTCCTCTGTGATCTCGCGAAGCGATACCTCGCTTCGCGGCCCGATCTCCGGCTGCATGGTGTCACTGACTCCTCTCCGGCTGTTCCTGTTCCTGGACCGGCAGTGCCCGCGAATCCTTCACTGCGACACCGGATACACCCGCGGATACTGCGGGCAGAGTCCGGCCACCGGGACTATGCCGGATCGGCCGTCTGCACGCCATGCGATTCGCCAATCTCCGGAAACTCCAGGCCTGGGTCCCGTCGTATCGGGGCGCTGGTGTGCACGCTGGCCTGGTGTCAGAATGGCCACCGTTCCCGGGCCGGACCCGGGAGGACAGCGTCCGATCCACCCAGGAGGAAAGATGCGGACAGATGAACACCCTTCCGGAAGGTCCCGTCGCACGGCGCAGGGCCATTCGGGCCGCCGTCCATCAGCCCTGTGCAAACACGGGCCATGCACGGTTCTTGTAACAATTACGGCCCTGCTCTGTGCAGGCCTGCCTGGTGCGGGAAGCGCCGTGGCCAGGGTCGGCTACCTTCGATCCCCCGACATCCATGGAGATCGTGTCATCTTCACAGCCGAGGGCGACATCTGGATGGCCGGCCTGGAGGGCGCGGGCGCGGTCGATGTCCACAGGATCACCTCCCACCCCGGTTTCGAAACGGGCGCCCGCTTCTCACCCGACGGATCGAAGATCGCGTTCTCAGGCGAGTACGACGGCAACCAGGATGTCTACGTGATGGACCTGCCGGGCGGAATCGCCAGGCGCCTTACCTGGCATCCCGGATGGGATCATGTCCTGGGCTGGACCCCTGACGGCGGGAGCGTCATCTTCAGGAGCAGCCGTCATGAGCCCCATCACAACAGCCAGGTCTTCAGGGTGCCCGCAGACGGCGGGGAGATCACGCAGCTTCCGCTCGGCTGGTGCACCGATCTGGACATCGACCCGCAGACCGGCATGTGGGCCTTCACGCGCACATCCGGAGGAGGCACATGGAAGCGCTACCGGGGCGGAACGGCGCCGGACATCTGGGTGGGCGATTCGGAGAAGGCGGACTTCCGGCCGGTGACCTCGTTCGACGGAATGGACGCTGCGCCGATGTGGCACGGCGGACGGATCTACTTCCTCAGCGACAAGGGCGGCACGGCGAACATATGGTCCATTCTGCCGGACGGCTCCGACCGCCGCCGCCACACGGATCACGCAGAGTGGGACGCCAGGCTTCCGGGAATGGGCCCCGACGGCCGGATCGTGTACATGCACGCCGGAGGCATCCGCCTGTTCAACCCTGCCGACGGAAGCGACATCCCGATCGGGATCGACCTCCCGAGCGAGCAGATGCTGACTCGTGTAACCTATCCTGACCCCGCGAGCCGTCTCACCGAGTATGCGCTCACCCCGGACGGCGAGCGCGTACTGGTGGTGACCCGCGGGGAGATCTACTCCGTTCCGGTCGAGAAGGGCGTGACCCTGGGGCTGACCGGCGGCAGCGGCGCCCGCGAGAGGGGGATCGGCATCGACCCGGCCGGAGAGCGCATCGTATACATCACGGATGAATCCGGCGAGGAGGCTATCGTCACCGCCGACTCCTGGGGCCGCGGAGGTGTGAAGGAGATCAAGGCGCCCGATCTCACCGGATACCACTTCGACCCGGTTTGGTCACCGGACGGGAAGTGGATCGCATATGCAGACATGACCTACACCCTGTACGTCGCACCCGCCAAGGGTGGCGAACGGCGCGTGGCCGACCGCGACGAGCACTCCGAGATCCGCAACTACACGTGGAGCCCCGATGGACGCTGGCTCGCCTATGCGAAGAACAACTCGATCGGGTGGGGATCGATCTTCATCTACGACACGAAGGAGAAGAGGGCGCACCAGGTCACTTCCTGGACGACCGATGACCTTGACCCGGTCTGGGATCCCGACGGCCGCTACCTCCACTTCCTGAGCAACCGGGCGGTCAATCCGCTCTTCGGATCCAGGGACTTCGAAAGCGTCAACATCAAACCGACCAGGATATACACAGCCCTGTTGCGCCCCGACGTGGAAAACCCGCTGCAGGACAAAGCGGGCCTGCCACCCTCCAGGGACGACGCTGCACGGAAGAAGGAGGGGAAGAAGGACGCGGCCAAGGAGAAGAAGGATGACGAGCCGCCGAAGCCGGTGGAGATCGAGTTCGAGGGCCTCTCGTCACGGATCATCGAGCTGCCCGTGGAGCCGGGCAACTACTACGGACTCGGCGCGGCATCCGGCAGGCTCTTCCACCTGGCCTACCCCACACGCGGATCGAACGAGGAGAAGGAGAACGGCGAGACAGGGCCGCAGTCGGTCCTGATGAGCTACTCACTCGAGGACAGGGAGAGCAAGCCGTTTATGGCCGGCGTGGCCTCCTATCACCTTCAGCCGAAGGCGGACAAGATCTGTGTAAACAAGGGCGGCGGCAGCCTGTTCGTGATCGGAGCCGGGTCGCCCCCGGGGGATGACCTCTCGGACTCGGCGGTAGATCTGGGCGGCATCAGGATCACCCTCGACCCGCGCGAGGAGTGGCGGCAGATGTTCTTCGAGGCCTGGCGCAACATGCGCGACTTCTACTGGGACGCCTCCATGCACGGTGTGGACTGGGAGAAGGTGCGCGATCAGTACGCATCACTGCTTCCGACCATTACCACCCGCGGGGATCTGCGGGACATTCTGGCGGAGCTGATCGGCGAACTCTCCACATCGCACACGTACATCTGGGGAGGAGACCCCGACCGGGCGGTGCCACGCAGGCCGACGGGGCTCCTCGGAGCGATGTTCCGCCGCGAAGGGGCCTTCTTCCGGGTGGAGAGGATCTTCCGTGGAGATCCGAACGACAACCTGCGCTCGCCCCTGCTCGAACCCGGAGTGGGTGTCAACGAGGGGGACTACATCCTCGGGGTGAACCAGCGCCCCTTTGCACAGGACAGGCCGTTCGAGGGGCACTTCGAGAACATGGCGGAGGTGCCGGTGCTTCTGACTGTCAACACCCGCCCCTCGTCGGAGGGGGCCCGGCAGGTCATTGCAAAACCGCTTGGGAGCGACCATGCGCTTGTGTACGCCGACTGGGTGCGCCGCAACCGCGAGCATGTCGCCGAACAGACCGGCGGCAGGATCGGCTACATACATGTCCCGGACATGGGGATTCGCGGGCTCGTGGAGTTCGACAGGTGGTTCTATCCCCAGCTCTACAGGGAAGGGATGATCGTCGACATGCGGTGGAACGGCGGCGGTTTCGTGTCGCAACTGCTGCTCGCCCGGTTCCAGAGGGAGATACTCAGCTGGGACCGCATGCGGTGGGGATCGGTCTCCACCTATCCGAGCCGGGTTCTGAACGGTCCTTTCGTTGTTCTGACCAACGAGTTCGCAGGCTCGGACGGGGACATCTTCCCATACGCGGTGCAACTGGCGGAACTGGCGCCTGTCATTGGAACACGCTCGTGGGGCGGAGTGATAGGGATCCGCGGCGGCAGGCCCCTTGTGGACGGCGGAATGGTGACAAACCCGGAGTTCGCCTGGTGGGACAAGGCCGCGGGCTGGGGCCTCGAGGGGAAGGGTGTCATCCCTGACATCGAGGTGGACAATCTCCCGCAGGAACTCGGCGCAGGGATTGACAGGCAGCTGGAAAGGGGAATAGAAGAGGTGATGAAGCTGCACGCGGCGAATCCGCCCGAACTGCCCGTTTTCGGCCCTGCGCCGGACAAGAGCCGCAGGGCATTCGAGTCCGAACTGGACCGGGCCGTACAGCCTGACGGAACAGACGAAAGAGAGGATCCTCGATGAAGACACAGAACGGCTACTACCGCCACCCGGCGCTTCACGGCGACAGCATAGTCTTCGTCTGCGAAGACGACCTGTGGTGCGTCTCAACGGAAGGGGGAAATGCGCGCAGGTTGACCGCCCACGCAGGAACGGCCCTGTTCCCGGCATTCTCCCCGGACGGCTCGCGGATCGCCTTCTCCGCGATGGAGGACGGCCCCCTGGAGATATACATGGTCGATTCGCAGGGCGGACCTCCCGCAAGGCAGACCTGGCTGGGCGGCATGACCTTCCCGGCAGGATGGTCGCCCGACGGGCGTTCCCTGATCCTGTCCACCGACTACCAGGCTGCACTCCGCGGCGAAATGCGGTTCTACTCGATTCCCGTGCAGGGCGGCCATCCCAGGCCGCTGAACCTGGGACCGGGCAGAATGCTTGCGCACGAACCCGGCGGCAAGGGCCGTGTGCTGGCGCGGGGCATGTTCGACCCTGCGCGCTGGAAGCGATACCGCGGAGGTACGGCCGGCACCCTCTGGATCGACCGCACCGGAGACGGCGGCTTCCGTCCCCTCATCCGCCTGGAGGGAAACCTCGCGAGTCCCATGTGGATGAACGGGCGGATCTTCTTCCTCTCGGACCATGAGGGACACGGGAACATCTACTCCTGCACTCCAACGGGGCGCGGACTGAAGCGTCACACGCACCACGAGGGGTTCTACGCCAGGTTCCCGTCCGCCCAGGGCGGCCGGATCGCATACCACGCCGGCGGGGATCTGTACCTGCTGGATACCGCGACGGACGAGTCCAGAAAGCTCGAGATACACCTCGCCAGCCCGCAGGCCCAGAGGTCGCGCAAGTTCGCTCCGGCAGCGAAGCACCTGGAGGGATTCTCCCTGCACCCCCAGGGCCACTCCCTGGCCACCGTGAACCGCGGCGGGTTGTACACGATGGGTCTGTGGGAGGGGGCACCGGTCCGGCACGGGGCCGTGAGTTCATCCCGCTACAGGCTGGCAGTGTGGCTTTCCGACGGCAAGCGAATCGCCGCGATCACCGACGAGGGCGGCGAGGAGAGCCTGATCATCTTCCCGGCAGGCGAGAAGGGCAGGCCGCGCAGCAGCAGCCGCATTAAGCGAATCCGGGGAGACTTCGGCCGCGCCGTCAGCCTCGTCCCCGCTCCTGCGGGCGGCGACCTCCTCGCACTTGCCAACCAGCGCCAGGAACTCCACCTCGTGAACCTGGCAACCGGGAGGAGCAAACTCGTCGAACACAGCAGGCACTTCCTCATACAGGGTATCGCCTGGTCACCGGACGGAAAGTGGCTGGCCTACGGGTTCGCCGACACCAGCCGCACCTCGTCCATACACCTGTATCAGCCATCCACGGGCAAGGTAACGCAGGTGACCAGGTCTGAGTTCTCGGACAGTGAACCGCACTTCGATCCGTCCGGCCGCTATCTATACTTCCTGTCGCGGCGCACATACGACCCGGTCTATGACAACATCTTCTTCGACCTCGGTTTTCCGAAGGGGATGCGGCCGTATCTGATACCTCTGCAGAAGGACACCTTCTCCCCCTTCGCCGCGGGCACACGGCTTCCGCGGGCTCCAGGCGCACCCCCGCCAGGCGCGCCCGAAGGGGAGGACAAGCCGAAGAAGGGGAGGAAGAGCGAAGGGCCGGAGCCTGTCCGCATCGACCTGGACGGCATCGAGAGCCGCGTCACGGCATTCCCGGTCCCCGAGGGGATTTATACACAGATCATGGGCACAGCCGATCGTGTCTTCTTCACATCCGTACAGCCGGAGGGAAGCCTGAACAGGACCTGGGCGTCCGCAGAGCCGGAGGCAAAGTCGCTTCTGCAGGCCTACCTCCTGAACGAGCAGAAGACCGAGACAGTCAGCGATGGAGTAACCTCCTTCGCACTGTCAGGCGACTCCAAGGTCCTCGGGATCAGGTGCGGCAACCGAATCCGCGCCGTGCCGGTGTCGTTCAAGGCGGAAGGCAAGCCGCCCAAGGACGAACCGGGGCGTGAAAGCGGCTGGGTTGACCTGAACCGCATACGAGTCGAGGTCATCCCGGGCGAGGAGTGGAAGCAGATGTTCCGCGAAGCCTGGCGGCTGCAGCGGGACCAGTTCTGGACACCCGACATGTCGGGGGTCGACTGGGAGGATGTGCACAACCGCTATCTTCCGCTGGTCGACCGGGTCGCCGCGCGCACCGAGTTCTCGGATCTGCTGTGGGAGATGCAGGGCGAACTGGGAACCTCGCACTGCTACGAACTGGGCGGCGACTACCGCAGTGTCTCCAGCTGGCACCAGGGGTTCCTGGGGGCCGACCTCGAACAGGATCCAAAGACGGGGGCCTGGCACGTGGCGAGGATCCCGGCAGGGGACAGCTGGCTCGGCGAGAAGGCATCCCCGCTGGCTGCCCCGGGCGTGAATGTGGCCGAGGGCGACGAGATCCTCGAAGTGGAGGGCCGGCCGGTGGGCAGGGACACATCGCCGCATCAACTCCTGGTCCACTGCGCGGCACGCGATGTGGAACTCACCGTGCGATCACCGGGCAGGGGATCGCGTCCTGCAGCTGCACGCAGTGTGGTGGTGACGACACTGAGGCAGGAGATGGGCCTGCGCTATCGCGACTGGGTGGAGCGCAACCGCGCGTGGGTGCACGCCAGGTCCCGCGGCCGCGTGGGATACGTGCACATTCCCGACATGGGGCCGGAGGGCTACTCCGAGTTCCATCGCCACTACCTGCAGGAGGTGAATCACCAGGGCCTGATCATCGACGTCAGGCACAACGGCGGCGGACACGTCTCGCAGCTCCTCCTGCAGAAGCTGATGCGCAGGAGGATCGCGTACGACGTCAACCGCTGGGGCACCCCGGAGTCGTATCCCATGGACGCGCCCATGGGGCCGATGGCCGCGCTCACCGATGAGTGGGCCGGCTCCGACGGCGACATCTTCAGCCACTGCTTCAAGATGCTCGGCCTCGGGCCGTTGATCGGAACCCGCACCTGGGGGGGCGTCGTCGGCATATGGCCCCGGCACTCACTCGTGGACGGCACCATCACCACCCAGCCCGAGTTCGCCTTCTGGTTCGAGGATGTCGAGTACGCAGTGGAGAACTACGGGACCGACCCGGACATCGAGGTGCTGTTCAGGCCTCAGGATCATGCAGCCGGTAAGGATCCGCAGCTGGAGCGGGGCCTGGCCGAGGTGGAGAAGCTGATCAACAGGACGAAGCCGAGGGTTCCGCCGATGAAGAAGCGCCCATCGCGCAGACCGCCCCGGCTGCCAAACGCCTAGTTCAGCATGTGGATGGGGGTGCCATCACAGTCCCGGCACCCCCGTACGCATTCTTCGCTGGAATATCGGCGGCAAAACGACGACAATCGGGATTGATGCTGCACCCCTCCTGGAGAATGGGCTGCGGGTCAGGACGCCATGCACAAGCCCTGGCCTCAGCCGCAATAGCTGGAATTGTGGCGATCGGGCCTGCCATTCTGCCATCGGTCGCGACCGCGTCCGAGTGCGAAACGGGCATCGTCTGCCCGATCGCGAAGCAGTGCTGCAGCATGCGGCGCGCCGCGCCGGCGTTCCCCTGCCGTTCGAAGTGTCCCCAGGCTGCCTCAGCAGAGAGAGACTCCGCTCCGACGAACCCGGTAGCGGCATCACCGCGTGCGGGCGTCTCCCCGATGGAGTTCGCTCTCCCGGGAACGGTCCATTTCCGCGGCCCTGGGCCTGCATTGTCCCCGCAGCCGGACTGCACGGGGCATCCCCCCCGGGTTCGCAGACACCTCCTCCTGGGAGTCCTGCTGAATTAGGCCCCGCCCTGACTGATTACGATGCACAGCCAACAGACCACTCGAAGGAGTTCACAGGAGGATTCGATAATGAGAGCGATGTTCGCGCTTCTGCTTATAGTACCGCTGGCCCTGATGTCGGGATGCAGCGAATCGTCTGACGTATCCGGGACACAGCAGGCAACCGAGGCCCAGGTGGCTGCCGGCAAGAGCTCCGATTGCCCACCCGAGTGCCCTGCTGCATGCGCTTCCGCCGCCAAGTGCGCCGAGAAGCAGGCGGCATGCGGTCATGCCGCTGCCCAGGCCTGCGGCTCGGCCGGCGAGTTCCCCCACCAGGCCCTTCTGACCGATTTCGAGGGATGCTGCAGTTCCGCCAAGGCCGCCGAGACTGCCGAAGGCTGCTGCGGAGGGGCTGCGCATGCCGCCGGTGCGGACGCCGCCTGCTGCTCGGCCGCGAAGGCCGCGGGGGCCGAAACGGCTTGCTGCGGCGAGAATTGCACCTGCGCCCCTGGCACCTGTGCCCGCGCCGAGACCGGCAAGCCCTGCGCCGAGGGCTGCACATGTGGTGCTGCCGAAGGAGCCGCCTGTCAGGCTGCGGCAGCCTGCAGTAAGAGCTGCCCAAGGCACACCAAGCAGATCTGACGACTGAAACCGGCACTGGTTTCACAAGAGCCCCCTGCGAGCCCGAAACTCGCAGGGGGCTTCTCCGATCCCCGCAGTCTCACAGAACCCCTCCCCAGAAGCCCATAAATGTAGTAAAATCACGGAGACATTGCCGTCACGCTGGCTGGATTCCGTCCGAAATCTGCCGCAGCTGGCAGCCAGACCCCGGCAGGTGGCCCGTATCGGGCTCGGGCGCGCATCATCGAAAGGATCGCAACCATGTCGAATGCTGGCCTCCCTCGCAGCAATCATATCCGCAACTCATTGCTTTTCCTGTGGTTGGCCGTGGCTTTCCTTGTTGCCCTCCCGGCCTGGGCAGTTGACGTCCCGCGCACAAGCCCGATTCCGGTGACGAACCCCCCGGAGGAGAATCCGCTTCCCAAGGGGATGACTCCCGAAGAGGAAGGCCTGCGCCATCTCATTGGTGCCTTCAGCAGGCAGACTGCACCTCCACCTGGCCCGGGGATCCGGCAGTGTGCCGAGTGGGAACCCGTAACAGGCGCACTGGTGCGGTACCCCTTCGGCCTGCCGAACGGCCTGATGAGGGAGTACGCCACGGAGATCGAGCTCTGGGTACTGGTGGGCAGCTCCTCGCAGCAGAACACGGCCTTCAACATCCTGAACAACGCGGGGGTGAACATGGCCAACGTGCGGTTCCTGATCTGCCCCACCAACAGCATCTGGACCCGCGACTACGGCCCGCAGTTCATTTTCGACGCCAACGGGCAGATGGGAATCGTGGATCACATATACAACCGGCCGCGCCCGCTCGACGACCAGGTCAATTACGCCCTTGGAGTGGAGTGGGACATCCCGGTGTACGGATCTCCCCTGGTGCACACCGGCGGCAACTACATGTGCAATGGCCACGGTGCCGGATACTCCACCGATCTGGTCTACGATGAGAACTCCTTTCCCAACCACCAGGTCGACGCCTACATGTACAGCTACCAGGGGATAGACCCATACTACGTCGTGCCCGACATCTCGCCTTACGGCATCCATCACATAGACTGCTGGGCCAAACTTCTCGACGAGGAGACGATCCTCGTAAAGGAGGTCTGGCCTGGTCATCCCGACTACAATGCCCTGGAGCAGAACGTGGCCACGATGCAGACGTGGACCAACGCCTACGGACGGCCGTACAACGTCATACGCGTCTACTGCGGAAGCATCGGGGGAAGCCAGGTTGCCGCCTATACCAACTCGGTCATACTGAACAACAAGGTCTTCGTGCCCACCTTCAACATCAGCACGGACGCTGCGGCGCTTCAGGTGTACCGCGACGCAATGCCCGGGTATGAGGTCTATGGATTCACGGGAAGCTGGTACTCCGACGATGCCATTCACTGCAGGACCATGGGCATTCACGACAAGCGGATGCTATACGTGGATCACGCCCCCATGCCGGACTCGGTAACCGTCGACGCGGGCTTTCTGGTGGATGCATTGATCGATGCCCGCAGCGGAATGGGGCTGAAGTCCGACTCGCTGCTGGTCTACTGGCGGACCGGGGGGGATCCGGAGTTCAGTGCAGTGCAGATGACGGCTTCGGCCGGGGTCGATTCCTTCTACGCCTACATCCCTCACCAGCCGGTCGGGACTACCGTGGAGTACTACGTTTTCGCCGCGGACAACTCCGGCAGGCGCAGCGCAAGGCCGTATCCGGCTCCCGAGGGGTTCTACTCGTTCGTGGTCGCAGGCGATCCTGCCTCGGTTGACGGCCCTGGTTCGGACCGTACGCCGGCACTCAGCGATGTCTGGCCGAACCCGTTCCAGGAATCGATATCATTCAACTTCGCCCTGCCGTCTGCCGGAGAGACGCGTCTGGATGTGGTGGATGTACAGGGTCGCCGTGTGGCCAACCTTGTCGATGGCCGGCTGTCCGCAGGCGGCCACAGCGCGCATTGGAACGGGCTGACCTTGTCCGGCGAACGCGCCGCAGCCGGCATCTACTTCCTGCATCTGCAGGCGCGCGGGCAGGAGTCGGTACGCCGGGTAGTGAAGATCCAGTAGACCCGCCCGGCTACCGGAAGTGATCCCAGCCGGAGGGGGGGGCTGATCCGGGAGGTATCCCGCGTACCGAGATGAGGTCAGCCCTCCCGCCTTCGCCGGGCAACATGCGTCCAATCTCTATGACCGCCAGGCCCGTCTCCTCCCCGAGCCGCCGCCTCACCGAATGGGCCTGCTCTGCCCGGCATGTGAAGATAAGCTCATAATCGTCGCTGGGCAGAAGGCTCCAGTCGCGCCTCGCCCTGCCCAGAGCCCGGGATGCCTGGTCAAGAGAGCGGTCTTCTGGAAACAGTGCTGTGTCGAGTTCGGCGCGCAGGCCGCTCTGCTCGCATATGTGAAGCAGGTCGCCGGGAAGCCCGTCGCTGATGTCGAGCATTGCCGTGACAGGCGCGACCGAGCCTTCCCCGATCGCCTCGGCATTCCAGGACGAAAGCCTGCTGCCGGCATCGAGACGGGCCGTTGGAGCGAAGTATGCATCCACGAGCCCGGCAATCCAGGGGTGGGAGCGCGAGAACCTGTCCAGCGCTTCCATGAACCTTCGCCTGGCATCCTCGATCCCGGCATGGCTGCCGAAGCGTATGGGATCAGGATCGGAGAGATCAGAAGCCTCCTTCCCGAGCATCCACCGCAGGCATTCGAGACCGGCCAGGCTGCGTCCGGGCGACCCGGTGACGAGGATTGCGTCCCCCGGCCCTGCGCCCCCGCGGGTAAGTGCACAGCCGGGCCGGACCCAGCCGGTCATCGTGATGTCGCAGAACCAGTCCAGTCCGCTGCCGGAGATGTTTCCGCCGATGACAGAGGCGCCCGTGCCTTCGAGGGCTTCCAGGAATCCCCTGTACAACTCCTCAACCCCGGCAACCGGCATGGATTTCGGCAGGCCGAGCGAGATCAGGACATGCGCAGGGCACGCCCCCATCGCTGCGATGTCGCTGAGGTCGACCGTCATGGCGCGGCGCCCTATGGCCCGCGGGCTCATCCAGTGGGGTACGAAATGCCGACCCGCCACTAGGACGTCGCAGGTGAGCACAAGGTCCATCCCCGGCATTGGTCGGACTATTGCGGCGTCGTCGCCCATGCCGAGGATCACCGCATCATCCTGGCGATCTGCCGGCTCTGTCACGCCTGCCGACTCTGCTCCACCAGTCGGGCCTGCGAGGACCCTGTCTATCCTGGCGATCAGCGGAAACTCGCCGATCTCACCTATGGTCGGATTGGATTGGTCCTGTGACATGCCGGATTCAGGCTAGTGCAGCCGGGCCGGGTCGTCGAGGAAGTAGAAATGGTTCGTAGGGCCGTGACCCCTGCCGATGCGCAACCCGTATCGCACCGCCCCTGTGATATAGGTCTTGGCCCTTTGCACCGCCTCTGCCAGGCTCTCCCCCCGGCCCAGCCAGGCGGCAATCGCTGCCGAGTATGTACAACCTGTGCCGTGCGTGGAGGCGTTATCGTACCGGTCGGAGCGGAACGTGTCCAGGGCGCCCTCCTGGAACAGATAGTCCACCGCATGATCAGGATCCAGACCGCGGCCTTCCAGGTGTCCCCCCTTTATCAGCACAGCACGGGGCCCGAGCCCGAGGATGCGGCGTCCGGCCTCCTCCAGCGACGCCCGGTCCTCTATGGGAATCCCTGCGAGGAGTTCCGCCTCGTGCCTGTTGGGTGTCACGAGTTCCGCAAGCGGGAGCATGCGGTCCCGGATCATCTCCACGGCATCCTCAGCAAGAAGCGAAAACCCGCTCTTGGACACCATGACAGGGTCCATGACCAGCGGTGGAGGAGAGTGGAGCATCTGCCAGAACTCCGCCACGACAGCTGCGATCGTGCGCGACGAGAGCATCCCCGTCTTGACTGCCGCGATGTCGAAGTCGCCGAAGACCGCCTCGAGCTGGGCGCGGATGATGTCGGGAGGGAGGTCAAAGGCCTTGGTCACCCTCTGTGTGTTCTGCGCGGTGACCGAGGTCACGACCGACATGCCGAACACGCCGTTGGCGTGAAACGCCTTCAGATCGGCCTGTATGCCGGCGCCTCCTCCGGAGTCGGAGCCTGCTATGGTCAGGCACTGCGGAGGGATCAGAGAGCGCGGGCCATCGCCGGAGGGGTGACGGGATCTCATGGCAGGATCAGCGAACCGGACACAGCCCGCAGCCCCCTCGAAACCCCACCCAGGTCGCATGATGCGACCGGTGGTTCACCGGTGATGCGGGCCCCGTCCGGACTATACCTTGTGTTCCTTGAATACGACGTGCTTGCGGACCTTGGGGTCGTAGCTCTTGACCTCCATCTTGTCCGGATGCTTGCGCCGGTTCTTCTTCGTCGTGAAGAAGTACCCGGTGCCGGCCGTGGAAACCATCTTGATCTTCTCCCGACCTGGACCAGCCATTACGAACCTCCATAAGGCCGCCCCTTCACCTCGCCTGTCCGGCGCGGCCGGGGCTCATTGGTATCTGAACCTCTGTTACCCGCATCTGCTGCATCAGGAATCGGCAGTTTAGCACAGATCGCCACAATGGGAAGCGGGGGCTTCTACTTGATTGCCTGGCAATGCGTTATGGTGCCCGGGAGAGCGCGTGCCGCCGGCAGGTGGTCACCGCACGCTGGCCCGCGCCCCACGATGCGGGTAGAGTCCTCCCGTGGAAGCGATCCCGATCCTGCACCTGATCACCCGCCTGATCGTCGGCGGCGCCCAGGAGAACACCCTGGACACCGCCGCAAGGCTGAACCCTGCCCGGTACCGCGTGGAGGTTCTGTCCGGAGGACAGACCGGCAGTGAGGGCAGCCTGATCGGGGAAGCCCGCTGCCGAGGAATCGACCTTGCGATCCTGGACTCCCTGGTGCGGGAGGTGTCTCCGGTCCACGACCTGCGGGCGTGCTCGGCCCTTGTACACCGCATGCGGGCCCGGCGCTACTCCCTTGTGCACACGCACAGCTCGAAGGCAGGCATCCTCGGCCGCATTGCGGCGCGCCGGGCGGCGGTTCCGCACATAGTCCATACTGTGCATGGCTGGAGCTTTCACGACTGGATGCCATGCGCAGTGAGGCAGTTGTACATACGCCTGGAACGGTATGCCGCCGGATTCACGGATCGCCTCGTTGCCGTCTCGGAAAAGGACATACACAAGGGCCTGACCCACGGAGTCGGCAGACCGGACCAGTATGTGCTGATAAGAAGCGGCGTGGATCTTTCCGCGTTCGATCCGGACTCCCAGAACAGCCAGGCAGAACGGGAGGAGCTGGGAATCCCGCCTGGCGCCCCGGTCCTTGGGAGCGCCGGGAGGTTTTCCAGGCAGAAGAACCCGCTGGACTGGGTGAAGGCTGCCGGCCTTGTTGCCCGCGAGGTGCCCGAAGCGTGGTTTCTCCTGGTGGGCGACGGCCCGCTGCGCGGCGTTGTCGAGAGCGCCCTGATTCGGGAGGGGATCCGGGATCGCACTCTCCTGACAGGGTTGCGCCGCGACATCCCCCGCCTCATGGCTGCCATGGACCTTTTCCTCCTGACATCCCTCTGGGAAGGACTTCCGCGCGTTCTCCCACAGGCGATGTCGATGGGTATCCCGGTGGTCGCTTACGAGACTGATGGAGCTGTCGAGGCGGTCCGCCATGGGACGACAGGGTATCTCGTGAAGCCCGGACGCTTCGATGAGGCGGCATCACACTGCATCAGCCTTCTTCGGAATCCCGGGGCCGGGAGGGAGATGGGGGGACGCGCACGCCAACTCTGCAGGGAATTCGACGTAGTCGGGATGATCGCCGGCATCGAGGAAGTGTACGAGTCGCTTCTGCGCGATGGCCTTCCGGGAGCCCGGAGCAGCGCCAGCGCATGACGCGGCTATGGCGCGCATTGCGATCGTGCGCGCAAACCGACATACTACAGGCGTTGCGCCCTGGAACACCCTCGGCACACGGATAACAGGCACACTCCCCCGTCATCCGGCGGGAGTTGAGCAGGCACTCTGACCGGGAGGACCTCCCCATGACCGGATGCAGCACACCCCGATTTCCGATCCTGCCCGCATGCCTGGCACTCCTTCTCGCACTTGCGGGATGCGGCGAGGACTGCGATACCTGCCCGGCCTGTCCCGAGGAGGGATACCGCACATTCGTCATCCGGCCCGACGGCACAGGAGATCTGGCCAGCATACAGGCAGCCATCGACGATGCGCAGCGCGGGGATGTGATCATGCTGGAGGACGGCGTGTACAGGGGGCCCGGCAACTACGACCTTGAGGTGGGGGAGAAGGGGCTGGTAATCCTGTCGAGCTCCGGGAACCCCGCCGCATGCTACATCGACTGCGGAGACGCCGGGGGGGATGGTATCAGGGCGCTGAGGATGGCCGGCAATGGCGAAGGCCTGTGGATCGATGGAGTCGGTTTCCGCAATGCGCGCTCGAGCACGGGCGGGGCGATTTTCGTGCGAGGAAGCCTGCTCCGCCTGATCAACTGCGCCTTCATCGGGAACGAGGCGGAGACCGGCGGCGCGATCGCTGCAGTCGACTCGGACGTGCTCCTGGAAGACTGCCTGTTCGAGTCGAACTCCGGAGATGTTGGCGCAGGGATCCGGGTGCAGGGAGGCGAGCTTCGCCTGCGTGGCTGCACATTCAGGGACAATGAAGCGGGTGCCGGCGGCGGCGGCATCGTATCATCAGCGGCCGATCTGTCGATCCGGGGCTGCACGTTCTCGGGCAACACAGTTTCCGGTTCAGGTGCGGCCATCCACGTCTCCCTGGGATCGCTTCGCGCCTCCAACTCGCGGTTCACGGGAAACTCCGCGGGGCAGTATGGCGGCGCAGTGTTCGTCGAGGACGCCGAAAGCGCCGTCATAGTCGAATCCGTCCTATCGGCGAATCAGGCCCTGGCGGGTTCTGCGACGTATTCGGCCTGCAGCCTGGTTCTCAAGGAATGCAGGGTCGTTGCGAACGTTGTCCGGGACCAGGGAGCCCTGCGGCAGGCCTCCGGTTTCCTTCTCGTCGAGTCCTGCACCATAGCCGACAACACAGGCCCTTCCGAAGGGGGGGCGATTGTTCTGTCAGGCGATTCACAGGCCGTCCTTGAGAGATCCATACTCGCGTACAACCAGAACGGCCTTGCCGCCCGCTGCTTCGGCGAAGCACAGGTCCTTCTGAGCTGCTGCAATGTTCACGGACATGCCCAGGGCGACTACGAGGAGTGCCTGGCCGGACAGAATGGCCTGAGGGGCAACATCTCGGAAGACCCACTGTTCTGCAGCGACTCTGACTACAGGCTGCAGGAGGGCTCGCCCTGTGCGGAAGCGTCCTGCGGCCGCATGGGCTCCGGAGAGGTCGGCTGCGGGTAGGGCAGACCGGGCGAACGATCGCCCGCGAGCAGGTTCGGGAACAGAAGCCGGCCCGGCCTTCCAGCTCTCTCCGCCACCCTGTGGCGAAGCCGCGCAGGAAGACCGGGCCGTAATCCATGGCGGTTGCCGTCAGGTCACCACTCCGCATGGGTGACACCCGTACAACCGGCCGACTGCCGGCCAGCCTCTCAGGTAGTCGGCGCCTTGGGGATGAACCCCTCCTTCATCATGCACTGAACCAGCTCGCGGGATTGCTTGATGATGTCAGTGGCGGTCTTCATCAGCTCATCCTTTGACGGGGTGAGACGCGCCACGCCCTGCTCGATCGCCTTCATCCCGACAGCAACCGCCTCGCGCGGGAAGACCTCCCAGTCATCCATGGTCGGAATCAGGTAGTCCTCGCGCAGCCCGCGGTCCTCCGCCACCTTGGCCAGCTCGAGAGCCGCGGCGATGCACATCTCGTCGGTGATGGTCTTCGCCTGGACATCCAGGGCGCCACGGAAGATACCGGGGAAACCGAGCGAGTTGTTGACCTGGTTGGGGAAGTCGCTGCGGCCGGTCGCGACGACACGGGCTCCGGCCTCAACGGCCTCCCATGGCCACATTTCGGGGATCGGGTTGGCGCAGACGAAGACCACAGCACCCTTGGCCATCGACTCAACCCACGCCGGCTTTATCGTATCGGGACCTGGCCTGGACAGGGCGATGAGCACATCGGCGCCCTTCATCGCGTCGGGAATGTCCCCCTGGACATTGTCCTTGTTGGAGATCTGGCACATGTGCCACTTCTCCTTGAACGAGTCCTTCAACTCGGTGCGGCCCTCGTGCAGCGTACCCTTCGAGTCGCACATGATGATGTTCTCGGCAGTCACGCCGCCCTTTATACAGACGCGGGAGATGGCGATGTTCGAGGCGCCTGCGCCGACCATGGCGACCTTCACCTTGTCGATCGGCTTGCCGACAAACTTCAGGGCGTTCACGAGACCGGCATAGGTCACGGCCGCAGTTCCCTGCTGGTCATCGTGCCAGACGGGAACCGACATCTCCTCCCGGAGGGTGTCCAGGATGCGGAAGCACTTGGGCTGCGAGATGTCCTCGAGGTTGAATCCGCCGAAGGACGGCTCGAGCAGCTTCGCGGTGCGGATGAACTCGTCCGGATCCTTCGTGCGCAGCGCGATCGGCACGGCATCGACGCCGCCCAGGTACTTGAAGAGCAGGCCCTTCCCCTCCATGACCGGCATGGAGGCCTCGGGGCCGATGTCTCCCAGACCGAGGACACGGGTGCCGTCGGTCAGCACGCAGATCGTGTTCGCCCGGTTCGTGTGGATGAAGGACTTCTCGGGGTTGGCGTGGATCTCCTTGCAGGGTGCAGCGACGCCGGGCGTGTACCACAGGGCAAAATCATCGAAGTCGCGGATGCAGCACTTGGGGACTGTCTGGTACTTGCCCTTGTAAAAGTCGTGCAGGACGAGCGCATCGGCAAACGGCTTCTGCGCCTTGGCTTTGAGCTGTTCAATCTCAGCTGGTGATAGTTTCTTCACGGGTTTCCTCCGGGGAAAAGCGCAACGAGTTCGCCTTCTGGGCGGTTTGCATCCCGGGAGTCTAGTCCGGCGGTTTCGCGCAGTCAACTTGACTCGGGCGGCATTGTGGCTCTGACGGTGCCGTGCCCGGTCGGGGATGGCGGCCGGGAACTCCGGAGGCGCTGCAGGGCTGGTCGAGATCGAGCTGGTCGACATGGAGCCGGCCTTGAAGTAGGCTTCCGGCTGTTGAATTGAGTCGACACTGTCCGCCCGGGGAGCCTGAACCGACATGAACGAAGCCTTGCCGGTCGTGGAAGCTGCCGGGTTGCGCAAGCAGTTCTCCACAGCCCTGGCGGTCGACAATCTCGACTTCCGGATCGCTCCGGGCCAGATCCTGGCCCTCCTTGGCCCCAACGGAGCTGGCAAGACGACAACCGTGCGGATGCTGGTCGGGATCCTGCGTCCCGACAGCGGGAGTATCACCTATCGCCTCGCGGGCGCTGGTGCTGCCACCACCCGGAACCGGCCCGACCCGTCCCTCCTCGCTTACCTGCCAGAGGACCGCGGCCTCGTGCGCGACGTGCCGGTTCTGAGAACGCTGGAGTTCTTGGCCACCCTGCGCGGTCTGGACCGCGCAACGGCCCGCAGGCGTGCCCGTGAAGAGCTGGAGCGGTTCGGACTGGGCGACAGGGCCGCCGGGCGCCTCGACCGGCTCAGCAAGGGGAACCAGCAGAAGGTGCAGTTCCTTGCGGCGATCCTGCACCGTCCGCGCCTGGCCGTGCTGGACGAGCCTTTCAGCGGATTCGACCCCATAAACCAGCAGCGCTTCGTGGAGGAGATCCGCCGCCTGCGCGATGGCGGGTGCACGGTCCTCCTGAGCGCGCACCAGATGGACCTGGTCGAGCAGCTTGCCGACAGCCTGATTCTCATGGATCGTGGCCGGGCTGTTCTGGCAGGTACACTGGCCGAGATCCGCGGGGAGACCACAAGCGGCCAGCGAATCGAGCTGGAGCTGGCGGAGGAGATATTACCCGACTCGATACGGAATCCCGCAGCTGACATGCCGCCCGAGGCGCTTCGTGGGCGGTCGGACACAACTCAGCCGGCTGCGCTCCTCAACGTGTCCGGTGTCGAGCGCGCATACTTCGTCGCCCCCGGGCGTATCGTCCTTGGTCTTGCTCCCGGAGCCGTCGTAGGCGAAGTCCTTCACCAGGTAACCGGCCTGGTCCGCGTCCAGTCTGTTCACTCGGCACCCGAACGGCTGCATGAGATCTTCCTGCGCACCGTGGGTCGCGACCTCGCACCTGAAGAGCTGGCTCCCGGTGGTGACGACACTGCCAGGGAGGCGCCATGACGGCTCGCCGCACGATACTCGTGGCGCGCTGGGAGTTCCTGCGCTTCGCCAAGGCAAAGGGCCAGCTCATCAGCATCGGGGTGATGGTGGTCCTCTTCGGTGCCTTCGACCTCGGCAGCACCTTCGTGCAGGGACGCGTCACCAGGGAGCGCACGGTCGCAGTCCTGTCCGCCGGGGAGCTCGGCATGGAAGAGCCGGTGCAGCTCGAAGGATTCCTGCTGGTTCCGGAAGAGCGCAGCCACACAATGGTCGACTCCCTCGTACTGGCCGGGGAGTTCGACGCGGTGGTGGCATCCGACGGGGGCGGCTCGTGGCAACTGCGCGTGAAGCACGACCGCGGGTGGCAGAACCTGCTCCGTGTACAGATCGGCGTCCTTGCCAGGCAGCGTGAACTGCTGGACCTGGAGGTCCCCGCCGAGGTGCTCGCCGCTCTCGGCACACCGGTCGGAGTCACTACCGTCCTGATCGGCACGGAAGACGACAGGCAGGACAGGCGCGCAGGCACCCTGGTTGTGATCATCGTGGTAGGCGCCATGATGCTGGGCCTGTTCCAGGGCTTTGGCTATGTGTTCACGGCGATCACTGCGGAGAAGGCCCAGCGTACAACCGAGTCGCTGTTGTCGGCCATCAGCCCGCAGCAGTGGATCGACGGCAAGATCATGGGCCTTACGGGCGTCATCCTCATCGACCTGCTCGGCATCCTGGCGGCCTGGTTCCTGTGGCAGGCCGTGTCGTGGAGGTTCTTCGGCGGTTCGATGGCGCTCCCCGAAGGACTGGGCGGCCCTCAGTTCGCCCTGTGCATTCTCTTCGCAGCCGTAGGCTTCGCCTTCTGGTTCACCGTCTTCGGCCTTGTCGCCGCGACGATCGACGACCCGACAAGCAGCAGCCGCAGCAGCCTGATGCTCCTGCCGTTCCTTCCGCTGGGCATCGTCTTTGCCGGCCTCGACTCACCCGACGCTGTCTGGATGCGGGTACTATCGTTCCTGCCGGGATGCAGCCCGTCTGCAATGCCTGTGCGCATCCTGCGTGGAGACCCCGCCGGATGGGAGATCGCCGTCTCACTGGTCCTTCTGGCTGCGAGCGCCGTGGTGCTGCGCTGGGCGGCCGGCCGCGTGTTCGGGATCAGCATGCTGATGACGGGCAAGGAACCTGGTCTGCGCGAGGTCTGGCGCTGGCTGCGCGAGACGTAACGTCCGGCAGGCGCCTGCGGGCCCGCCAGGGAGTCTACATGAGCCATTCTTTCCGCGAGTTGGACAGCGGAATCATCGTCGTGTCGCTGTCAGGGAAGCTGATCGGCGGATCCGGCGCGGAAGCGATTCCGCGCGATGTGAAGCCCTTCATCGACGAGGGCAGGCGCCTCATCATTTTTGACTTCCGGGACGCAACCTACGCGGACAGCACCGGGATTGGGGCGATTCTGCGGGTCTACAGCCTGCTTTCGGATGCCGGCGGGCGGATGGTCTTCATGAGGGTCAACCGGCACATCCACCAGGTGCTGTCCATCATGCGCCTGGATTCCGTGATAAGGATTCTCGAAACGGAGGATGAGGCCGTCGCCGCTGTCACCGCAGAGCAGGCCTGACTGGGGCAGCCATCGGCAGATGCGCCGGGGCAGCGGTCGGGATCATCCCCCCATATCCTTCCTCGCCAGAATCGAGAACATCATCGGCAGGCTCTCCGGATGCGCGTCGTACCTCCACATGCCGTCATCTCCCCGGGTCAGCCACGGGTGGGACTCGAAGGAGATGTGCGGAAACTCGTGAAGGTACTCGATCCGCAGTCCGGCCTCCGCCAGGGACGTAACAATGTCCCCCATGGAATGCGTCCACTCGTACGATGCCGTCTTCACCCTGGATCCGGATGCGGCATATGAGCCCTCGCCCTCGAATCGGTCCGGTTCCGGGCGATGGAAGTAGCGCAGACGAACGGCAGGCCTGTCCTTCACCTGATCATCGAATATGTTCATGATCGGATGGAAGTCGCGTATGTAGAAGATCCCGCCGGGCTTAACTAATCCTGCGGCGATCCTCGCCCACTCCTTCATGTCGCGCAGCCAGCAGAGTACGCCTCCCGAGGTATAGACGATGTCGAACTCCCCCGACAGGACATGCGGCGCCTCGTCCACCCTGGCCTGCACGAAGGTGGCTGGAATCCCCAGGTCGGCGGCCAACGAGCGGGCCAGCTCGATCGCCCGGGGTGAGAAGTCCAGCCCGGTGACTACCGCCCCCATCCTCGCCAGCGAGAGTGTGTCCAGCCCGAAGTGGCACTGCAGGTGCAGCAGGGTCCGGCCGCTGACATCGCCGAGTTCTTCCAGGTCGACCGCTTCAACCGTGTTTCGCCCGTTCCTGAAGCCATCCAGATCGTAGAAATCGGAGTCGCGGTGCAGTTCCGTCCACAGGTCCCACATGTCACGGTTCGAGTCGAGGTGTTTGTCCGTCGTCATGCACGCTCCCCCGGGGTCGTCAGGTTGAGCCGGCAATGACCGGGGCAGCTACCGGCCCAGCCACACCAGTCGTCCTGAAGCCGTGGCCGGGCCCGGGCCTGTGACCGCTTTGTAGAAGTAGATTCCCTGTGATGCGTACGTTCCGTCCTGGCGTGATCCATCCCAGTTGAACACAACGCGGGCGCAACCGCCCGACCGTTCCATCTGCACGGCAGGCGTCACGGTCAGGGTGCGAACCAGTCTGCCGTCCAGGGAGAACAGCTCGAGGCGAAGACCGGGCGCAATCTCAGGTGAGGCCAGCTCAACAGGGATGCGTACAACGGGACTGCCACCGCCCCCGCCGGCAGGATTCGGATATGCCGGGAGCGTGCGAACAGATGCCATTGCATCAAGGCGGGGATCGGCGGACGGAGCAGATGCTGAATGATCCGTGAAGAGCGCGTGCCACTCCAGCTCCAGGCAATCCAGTACGCTGCTCTGCAGACGGCCGGTGAACCAGAAGGTCATGTCTTCCGGCCCCCTGTACCCTGACTGCACGATGTGCATGTCGGTCGATTCGTATCCGGTCTGCCACAACCCATGTGGCGTGGCAAGGATCCCCGAACCCGGATCAAGGGTGTTGTAATAGCCTGCCCACGGCGAGATGCCGTAGGTGCCGTTGATGTCGCTGTTGTTCGTCGATATGACCTCTCCCCCCATCCAGCTGATCTGGGGAAGGCGGTAGTCATAGAAGCCCGCGCTCTTCGAGGACTTGATCACCCCCGCTCCACCGTTGGGAACGTAGTAGTTCAGGAATCCGCCCGTTGCGACGTGATGGGGATACAGCGCGTTGAAGGCCTGTACAAGATGCAGTGCCGGATCCGGATCCAGATCCATTGTCAGGACCCAGCGGCATGCCATCGTTCTTGGGAGCGCAGTGGGGTAGTTTGGCCCGGATGAGGAATTCCAGTCATGGAGGGAGGCCACCGTTCCGAACTCGTTCACTGCAGTAACCGCGGTCACATAGGCCGGGAAGCCGAAGTTCACCCAGCGGGGCTTGCCGCTGTCTGGCTCCCAGGCGCAGATGACGTGATGCCACTGCTGCGACATGTTTCCCGGCAGCGTCATGAACTGGAGCTTGCGGATCGAGAGGGTCTGGTAGGGATCTGCCACCCACTGCCCCCAGCACGAGGTGGAGCGGCAGGCTGCGCTGTAGGCCCAGTCCCCGAATGTCCCGGCTGCCTTCAGATCCAGAACATCCAGGCCAGATCCAGGGATGACCGCATGTACGCCGTCAACCAGCCCCTGCAGTTCCTCTTCGGACTCGGGAGGCTCCCAGCTCCATGCAGCAACCTTGGCCCGGACATGAGGCCAGGCATAACCGAATGCGTCCAGAAACTCCTGATGGGCCAGGTCGATCCACTCGGCCATCAGACAGCCGTGGGCGTATCCCATCTCGTAGTGCGATCCCCAGACGTGGAGTACCGTGTAACCCTGCCCTGAGGACAGATCCTGGGCCACGATGCGGCCATTGACAGGATTCGCCCTGCATGGAACCGCAGGAAGCGACAGTGCGATCAGAACCTGAAGAAGGACGAACATCACAGTCTTTGATTTCCTGCTGCGGTGGTTCATGGATCCCTCCGGGATACTGGCCGGTCTGCTGTTCTCAAAGTGAGCGTGTCCATTGTAACACAGTTGCAGACAGGCCGGCTACCACCGGCTGGTACCGACACATGACAGTCAACATTACCCCTGGCGCCGGCGCAGTCCTTCCTTGTAGCGATGCGTGTGATGCAGCATAGTCTCCCCGCCTGAACAACAGGATGTCTTCATACATGCCACCACCATGGGGGACGAGATGCCGGATCCAAGGGTACAGAAGCTGGCCAGGGTGCTGGTTCACTACAGCCTCGGTGTAAAGGAGGGCGAGTGGGTGCGGGTCAACGGATCGTATCTCGCCGAGGAACTGATCCTCGCAGCCCACGACGAGATACTCGCCGCGGGAGCACACCCCTCGGTAAACACCGGCCTTCCGGAGATGCAGTACCGCATGCTGCGGAACGCAAGCGACGACCAGCTGAAGTTCCTTGATCCGGCCGAGAAGCTGATCTTCGAGAAGGCGGACAAGCACCTTTTCGTAATGGGTGGCTGGAACACCAAAGAGCTGACACGGATCGACCCGGTCCGCATGGTCCTGGTGCAGAACGCCAGGCGCCCGCTGATGAAGACGCTAATGAAGCGGACCGCCTCCGGCGAAGCAAGCTGGTGCGGGACCGCCTTCCCGACACAGTCGGCCGCCCAGGATGCCGAGATGTCGCTGCCCGAGTACAGGGACTTCGTGTTCAGCGCCGGGCTGGTGGACAGCAGGGATCCCGTTGCCGAGTGGAAGAAGCTGTCGGCGCGGCAGGCGAAGATCGCGGCTGCCCTGGGCAGGATCAGCAATGTCAGGATCGTGGGCGACGAGACCGACCTGACGCTGAGCGTGAAGGGGCGGACCTGGGTCAACTGCGACGGGAGGCTGAACTTCCCGGATGGCGAGGTGTTCACCAGCCCTGTCGAGAACTCCGCCGAGGGGACCATCCGCTACGCATTCCCGGCCGTCTACAGGGGCCGCGAGGTCACCAACGTGCGGCTCGTCTTCAGGAAGGGCAGGGCCGTAGAGGCGAGGGCGGACAAGGGAGAAGACTTCCTGAACGCAATGCTGGATTCCGATGCAGGGGCGCGCCGCATCGGCGAGCTCGCATTCGGCACGAACCCGGCCATAACTACCTTCACAAGAAGCATCCTTTTCGACGAGAAGATCGGCGGAACAGTCCACATCGCGCTGGGCGACTCCCTCCCGGGCACAGGCGGGAAGAATCGGTCATCCCTTCACTGGGACATGATCTGCGACACCCGTCGTGGCTTCGTGATATACGGAGACGGCAAGCCGATACACAGGAACGGCAGGTTCCTGATCGGGAAGGGCGGTGGGGCCTGAGAGCCGGCCACTGAGCAACGCGGCATTCGCGCGCCCATGCATCGCCTCCGTATGGGGCTCACGACTGGTCAGGTTTGGCCTTGCCGAAGATGTAGAAGTCTGCAAGGGACCCGCGTCCGGTCTGCGGATCGAAGGGGAACCGGTTGGGGATCCTGTGCACCAGGCGCCAGTCCGGCCTGTTCGCCCCGATCCAGTCCGTGAAGCGCCGCTGGCGGACGTGCGGCTCCAGTTCCGGCGGGTTCTCCTCAGTGTTCGAGGAGTAGATGGCCACGTACCGCTCCGAGGCCGCGAAGAGAAGCTCCATGTGCTTCACGAACACCGGGTCTTCGACAAGGTGGTATATCACATCAAGCGACAGGACAAGGTCGGCCCGCTCCCCGCGGTAATCCTCAAGAAGGCGAAAGACCCGGTTGCTGCGGCCGGCGAATCTGTCACGGCAGACTTCCAGGGCGGTTTCGCTAACATCGAATCCGATGTAGGACGGATAGTCTGCAAGTGCGAGCTGGTTGCCGTCCCCGCAACCGAACTCGATCACGCTGCGGATTCCGTTCGCGCGCACGAACTCGTTCAGGACCCCGGCCTTGAACGAGGCCAGCTCATCATACGAACCGCCGCCCGAGTTGCCGCCCGAGGCATAGCGCTCCTCCCAGTATCTCTGTGAACCGTGAAAACGCCGGGGGAGAATGCGGCGCCTGATCCTGCGGAGAAGGCCGCCTATCGCCTGTATGTCGCGAATGCCAATCATCTGCCCTTCTCCGACACTGTCCTGTGCCGGCCGATCCGAGCCCGGGCGCCGCCGCATCTGACCGCAGCCGGAGATGACTGCACGGCGCACTCGTCCGCTCTCAGCCGTTCATGCCATACAGGACCTGCATGAGAAGCTGGAAACTCCGGAGTAGTTCATCCGCCGATGCCGCCTGCATCTCCATCGTCCGTGTCGACGCGGCCCGGAAGCCCGGGATGAGCCGCGCCGTTTCACACGCCTCCGCCGACTGGAAATCCACCCTGAGGGAGATGGGCGCCTCGGGAATGTATGGGGTCAGGTCCCTGCCGGCGCCGGCCCTCTCAACCGCCCTGGCCGCGCACCGGCGGATCTCCTCCCTGCACACGGCAACCGGTTCGAGCAGCGCCGACTGGTAGCCGAATCCTGTCTTGGTGGGCACGAACTCGGCCGAGCCCAGCGGCCCTGCAATCTCGTCGTGGAGCGCCCTCTCTCCCGTAACAAGCCCCACCGGAACGCCAAGCATGCCTGCCTGTATCGCGTTGAGGAGCGTCTCACCGGCGGAGATGCCGTTGATGACAACCTCACGAATGGCCGACATGTGATATGTGTGCGACAGCACTCCCCCCTTGGACGGCGGGCCGGGATGGTAGCCGATCATGAATACCACATCCCAGGTGGAGTCCAGCCCCTGGAGCATGTCCATGTTCGGCATCCATCCCGCCATCAGTCTCGCCTTTGGATGCAGCCTGTCCGGCGGGATGTTGGTGGCCCTCCCATGGGCGTCCCGAACCAGGATCTCCGACGCGCCTGCGGATACCGCCCCCTCGACCGCGGCGTTAACGTCCTCGGTCATCCAGATCCTCGCCATGGCATACTCGGGGGTGTCCGCACGGATCTGCTTCAGTGAGGAGACACCGCTGATCCCTTCCATGTCCACGGACATGTAGACTTTCACGAGCTTCTTCCCCGCATACCCAGCAGGTAGCCGATCTGTGCGGCGTAAACCTCCTCCTTGCCGGGGGAGTAGCCGTAGTTGGTGAAGAACACCATTCCGTCCCTGTCGATGAGGAGGTTCGTTGGCGTGAAACGTATGCCGAACAGCGAACCGACAGTACGCGAGTCGTCGCTGACGATGGGGAATGTCACGCCGACGCTCTCCGCGAACTCCAGGGCAAGCTCGGGCCTGCCGGTTGTCTCGACTGAGAGCACTGTGAAACCCCTCTGACCGTGTTCCTGGTAGAGGGCCTCCAGGTGCGGATACTCCGCACGGCATGGTCCTCAGGTCGGGTGCCAGAAGTTGAGCAGGACGACCTTGCCACGGAAGTCGCCCAGGCTCACCGGCTGGCCGTCGTAGTCGATCAGGGTGAACTCCGGTGCGGGCCAGGCCGCCTCGTGCCTCGCGGTGTCGATCCGGCGGAAGATATCAGGGGCGCTGCGGCCGGTCTCTGCAGCCAGCCGCTCTATGGACGATCGCATATCCGGGTTCTCCTGGGAGATCATTAGCTCCGTGAACATCTCCAGGGCTTCCTCCCTGCGCCCCGACCTGTCATATGCCTCCGCCAGATGCCTGCGGATCTCCGGATCCGGGTTCAGGCTCACCGCCTCCTCCAGCAGGAACACCGCCTCGGCCAGGCTCCCCATCTTGTACTTCGCCCTTCCCTGGGTATCCAGGATGTTACCCCTGGATACGCTGTCGTCAGCCAGGGAAACGCCTATCACGGCCAGGCGCACGGCCTCCTCGAGCATCGTCTCGCGCTCGACCAGGTTCCACGCAACCATGTTGTACACATCCGGCGTCAGGGGAGAGTCGGATATGAGAGCCTCTATGACCTCGCCCTCCCTGTCGGGATCGTGGTCGCGGGTGTTCAGATAGAGGGCGTAGTACAGCCTCCCCCGCGAGGCGGGATCCACCTCGGTCTCCAGGCGGGTGCGCACGAATGCGCCGGCCTCCGCGGGATCCCGGGCGTCCTTCAGGCTGAAGAGCCTGGAGTACACGCCGGGCCGGAACGGGCTCTGCGGGTAGTCGTCCAGGAAGCGCCCGAGCGCCTGGATCACACTTGTCGTATCTCCCGCCGACATGGCGGCCTGATACGCAGTGGTGTCGGACACCGCAATACCGTCCGGCGAAGCCCCAGGCTCGCCGCAGCCGGCAGCACAGACGACGATGACCAGAAGCAAGGGCAGGATCTTCCGCACAGGGGCGATTACCCTGCGTTCATGAGCATGGATTGACTTCATCTACCTCCCCTCCTTCCATGGTTGACGGGGTTTCAGCACAATAGCAGGGTACGGGTTGACCGGCAATCCCGGCCACGAGGCGTCCGGCGGACAACAATGGCTGGGTGACGGGTCCACGGCCTGTCAGGAGCCTCGAGGGCCGTTCTGCCCCGGCTGAGATGAGCCCTGTTCGCCGCAACCCGCCGCAATTCGGAAGATCTGACAGGCCCCGCCTCGAAATCGGCCTTCAGGAGACCCCGAAAACGGCCGCAAATGACAACAGGTGGACCTCCCACCCCGGCACATCTCTTGAGCCGGTTCCCGCGGACGCGTAGTATCCGCGGGGGAGCACGGACTGCATCACCAAGAGGGAAGCGGATGCGACAGGGCCTTCACATCAGTCAGAGCATGAGGCTGACCCAGACCCTCACCCCCCAGATGAGGATGAACCTGGAGTTGATCCAGGCGCCGATTCTGGAGGCTGTGCAGAACATGGAACAGCAGGTGATGTCGAATCCCTGGCTGGAACGAAACGAGGAGGTAACCGACCCGCGCTTCATCCGCGATGCCGATCAGACCAGGACAGTCGATCGCACACCCAAACAGGAAGTGGACATCCAGGACGGCGAGGTCTGGTTCAACCCCGTTGCGGCCACTCCGTGGACCAATGAGGTGTTCCCGGCCGATGAGACCACTGGCGCCGTGGCGATTGCCACTCCAAGCCCTTATGAGCAGCTCGAAACACAGGCAAGGGAACTGGACATCTCCCGGCCTGTCATGGAACTCGTCATTCGCATTCTCCAGGGTCTCGATGGACGCGGCTTTCTCACTCCCCCGGAATCCGATGAGGAGCTCACACTTCAGGGGCTGACACCGGTTGAGGAGTGGCGGGAAACCCTGAACAGGGATCCGGACGCATGGCTCCCCGAGGTCCTCGGGCTGCAGGTCGAAGAAAGGCCGCTGCTCGAGGAGGCACTGCAGGTCATCCGCTACCAGCTGGAACCTCCCGGCGTTGGTGCAAGGAACCAGAGTCACTGTTACCTGATCCAGCTGGAGCGCCATGGAAAGGGCGACTCACTTGCGGCGCAGCTTATACGCGACGGGGAACTGAGCAACATCAAGCCGAGGAATCTGGATTCCGTGGCGAAGAAGCTCGGGGTATCCGGCACTGAGCTGAGAAAGGCGCTGGAGGTCCTGCACAGACTCCACGGCAAGCCGTTCGCCCTCATCGACCACACCGTCGAACCGACACGCTATCCGGATCTCATCGCAGAGAAGGTGGATGACGACTGGGTCGTCAGCCTCAGCCATCCGCTCTCCGGCCGTTACCGCTACCGAGAGAACCGGATTCCCCGGAAGAAGGCGCTGGAAGCGGAGTCGGCGCGAGATGGGGGCAACGAGGATCCGGCGCAGATTCTCATGCGTCTGCGTGAGATGCGCAGCAACGCCAGGATGCTTGTGAGGGCCACCGAGTACCGCGACCGTACCCTGTACGAGATCGGGATGGAACTGGTTCGCCAGCAGACCGAGTTCCTGGAGAAGGGCGAGGAGGCTTTGAAGCCGCTTCTACAGAAGGAACTGGCGGAGCGCCTCGGGTTGAACGAGGCCACCGTATCGCGGATCCTCAAGGACAAGCACATGCTCACACCGCGAGGCCTGATTCCCCTCTCCGCCTTCTTCTCCCGCGCCGTCTTGAACAAGAGCGGCGAGAAGATCGCCAACAAGGCGATAATGGATGCCCTTGTGAAGCTTCTCAGCGAAGAGGAAGACCCCCAGAATCCCTGGTCGGACAAGGACATCTCGGTCCATCTCAAGCAGCGGGGCTTCCCCATCAGCCGCAGGACGGTCACCAAGTACCGGGGAATCATGGGGATAGGGGCAGCCGGAGACCGCAAGGCGCAGAACAGGATCCAGGACGCACGGTAGACCCCGCCGGGTCCCGTGCCAGGCACGGCATTCGGGACCGGCACCCGGAGGATCCTCCCGCAGCTGGATCGAAATGCCCGGGAAGCGCCTCCGGATGCGACGTTGCGGCAGGGTGCCGTTGAGAAGGGCGGGTCAGGCCTTGTGCACCGTGACCTGCGGGAAGGGAATCTCGATCCCCTCCGCGTCGAACGCCTTCTTGATCCTCTCGGTCAGCTCGAACTTCACCGCCCAGTAGTCCTCCTTCTTCACCCAGGGGCGGACCGTGAAGTTCACACTGCTGTCCGCGAGTTCCGATACAGCGATCAGCAGTTGCGGCTCCTTGAGCACCCGGTCATCGGCCTCGATGACCCCCTTCATCACCTGGACCGCCTTGTCTATGCTCGAGCCGTAGCTGATGCCGAAGACCATATCCACGCGGCGGACATCCTCGGCCGAGAAGTTCCTGATAACACTGCCGAACACGCCGCCGTTGGGAACTATGACACGCACGTTGTCGGGGGTGGTCAGTGTGGTCACGAAGAGCTCAAGATCCTTCACCGTTCCCGCGGTACCGGCAATGTCAACGTAGTCGCCGATCTTGAAGGGACGGAAGATCAGGAGCATGACCCCCGCAGCGAGGTTGCCAAGGCTTCCCTGGAGCGCGAACCCGATGGCGAAACCGGCGGCGCCGAGTACGGCGACAAGGGAGGTGGTCTCCACACCAAACTTGCTCAACACCGCAATCCACGTGAATACGATGATCAGATAGAAGACCAGGCTTCTGATGAAGCTCATCAGGGCACGATCTGCGTCCCTGCTGGTCATCACCTTCGTGACCAGCTTTCGTGCCCATCCCGCAATGATCCGACCGATGACCAGGATCAGTATCGCGCCGATTATCCTGATACCGTAGGTAGTGGCGAAGTTGACCACATTCCGGCTGACGTCTTCCATTGGATCCTCCCTGCTTCAGATACGCTCCATGCACTGTAGTGCAACCGCCGTACAGTACAACCAGAGGGAACTGTACACCCGGATCAACCTTCCAGGAAAGGCCTCAGACCCTGCATGCGTCGCCTCGCAGCCTGAAAGTCCGGGCTCAGATCCACAGCCGCCGCAAACCTTTCATACGCGTCCGAGAGCATGCCTTCATCCATCAACCGGATCCCCTCGGAGTAGGCCAGTGCCGCCTCGAGGGATTTCGTCTGCGCGCTGCCGAAGTCCGGCGGCAGTTCTTCTGTGCGCCGGCTTCCGGGTATGATCTCATCCACAACGAGTCTCGCAAGATTCCCCTGCAGTTCGAAGAACCTGTCCGTACGTCCGGTGATCTTCCCGGCCTTGATCACTTCGCCTGTCTCGGTTCGAACAAGCCGGACGTCGATTCGCATGTCCCTTCCTACGGCGCTGAAGGAGCCGAACATGAGCGTCCCCGCACCGAGGAGCTTTCCGGCCTCGGCCGCAGTCTGCGGATCTACACGATCCCCGTGATGCAGATCAAGTTCGCTCAGGACGAACTGCAGCTTCTGCCTCTCCACGATCTGCAGATCCTTCACACCGAGAAGATCAGTGACCAGCATCTGGGCGAATCCCACACCCATGGCATCCCACCTCTCCTTGTCGTCGAAGGAGGCGTTGTCGAAATCGAAGATCGCAAGAACCGTCTCTCTTCTGGCAGCCGCCTCAACCGCGAGGATGTCCATCTCCCTGCTCACCTCATAGCACAGCCGTAGAAACGGAGTCGGCGCCGACTCGACATCGACGCTGATGGCGGGGTCGAACTCGTACATGCGCCGTATGGCCGCCCTCACCTCCCCGTGGGGCGGCGCGCTCTTCACGAACATTACACGCGCCGCATACTGGCTGGCGCGGGCGCGGTCCGCATCGGACTCCCTCTCGTCCGATGCAACCGCCTCGAAGGTGGCCAGGGCCTCAGGGAGCTTCAGGTCAAGGAACTGCCTGAGCCCCTTCTCCAGAAGATCCTCGCCCGAAGCCGGCCCGGCCCACATCGCGCATCCCAGGCAGGCGATGGCGAGTGCCGGTAGAACCGGGGTGTGCGGGCCCCTGATTCCGATATTCAGCCTTCCCATTTCAGAACCCTCCTCTCCGCTCAAGACCGCTGCATGACGAATCGCAGCCGTTGCGTCTCGCCTGGTCTGAGATGCACCTCTGCAGATCCGTCCCTGACCGGAACCTCCCGGCCTTCAAAGTATGCACCGACGACACGCATTCCGGAACGGACGGCGGTGACGGTACGCTGACCCGGACCAACCATCAACTCGCACGCAGTCTGCCTGCCCATGGCCCGGCCATCAACGTGTATGGAGGCCGCCACCGGCTGACTGTCCTCTCCGCTTGCGGAAACAAGAAGGACCGCAGCCGGTGCGGTCCAGTGGTATGTCGCAGGGGGCGCCGCTTCTTCTCCTGTGTTGCTCCCGGCATCAGCCCTCGATGGTGTCGCATGTTCTCCGGGAGGAGAGGCGGGCACAGGTGGGTTCTCCACCGGGTCTTTCACGAAAGGCTGAGCAACCGGGGGACGCACAGCCTCCCTCTCCTCCTCGAAGACCCCCCTGCCTCCAATCGCCTCCGGCGCAGGCGCCGTGTCCGTCGACTTCTCCGTCATCCAGGGCCGCAGGATCAGCAGCGTGACTATCGCGGTCAGCACGGCTGCTCCCAGGATCCAGACCCACAACGGGGTCTTTCCCGCCCTGCCCGACTTCGTGAGACTTCGAAGTTCACCGGCCGGGATGTATACGGTCTCGCCCCCTGTCTGCGGCCGGACCCAGGTTGGATCTCGCGGCGGAGGTGGAGGTGTGGGAGGCGACGGAGGTGGCGGAGGCGGA
>CAZWSC010000020.1:0-12552 GCA_964636385.1 uncultured bacterium | reverse complement strand
GCAGGAGCGGCTGAAGCGCGAATACGGGCTCGACATCATCGCCACGATTCCGAATGTCCAGCTCAATGTCACCATGGAGGACGGCGGGATGCTGCGGGGCGACAGCCCCGCTGAACTGCCCGATCCTGCCCACATCGCCCTGATGGCGGAGCCTTTCATCGAGGCGCGGATCATGACGCCGCCCGACTACGTAGGCAACGTGATGAAGCTGGTTCAGGAGAGGCGCGGGGACTTCCAGGGGATGGAGTACCTGGACGCCGGCAGGACCCTGCTGACGTACCTGATGCCGCTGTCCGAGATCATCTACGACTTCTACGATCGCCTGAAGTCCGGCAGCCGCGGGTACGCCACGCTCGACTACGAGTTCTTCGACTACATGGAGTCGGACCTGGTCAAGCTCAACGTCATGCTTAACGGGGAGTCGGTCGACGCGCTCTCCCTTATTGTCCACCGGGAGAAGGCGTACGAGCGCGGGCGGGACCTTGTTGACCGGTTGAAGAACCTGATCCCGCGGCAGATGTTCGTCATCGCCATCCAGGCCGCCATAGGAGGCAGGATTGTCGCCCGCTCGACTGTCAGCGCGATGCGCAAGGATGTCACCGCGAAGTGCTATGGTGGGGACATCAGCAGGAAGCGGAAGCTTCTGGAGAAGCAGCGGGAGGGGAAGCGTAAGATGAAGCAGATCGGTTCGGTTCACGTCCCGCAGGAGGCCTTCCTTGCGCTTCTGCGGACGCAGGAGGAATAGCCTGCGGGGTAGAGGGATTCCACCCGGGCATCGTGCTGCCCTGGCCCCGGATGCAGCCGGTTGAAAGGAGGTTGTGTGGTCAAGTTGCGTGGAGCGAACGGCCGTGGGGACCAGCCCCGGAAGAAGGGGTTCCTCCGGGACACGGGCGAGTCGATTCTCGTCGCGCTCGTGCTCTTCCTCATTATCCGGACCTTCGCGTTTCAGGCGTTCCGGATTCCCACCGGATCGATGGAGGACACCCTGCTGGTCGGCGACTTCCTCTTCATCAACAAGTTTGCCTACGGCGCAATGGTCCCGCTGGTGAACCACCGCCTGCCCGGGTATACCGAACCGAAGCGTGGTGACATCATCGTGTTCAGATTTCCCCAGGATCCCCGCCAGGACTACATCAAACGATGCGTCGCAGTGGGGGGGGACAAGGTCGAGATGCGGAACCGCCGCCTCTATGTGAACGACCGCCCTGTCGAAGAGCCGTTCGCGATCTACCGGCCCTCCCGCTCGGGGCCGGACATGATGCACGAGAACTTTGGTCCCACCGTGGTGCCGGAAGGGAAGCTGTTCATGCTGGGGGATAACAGGAACAACAGTCTCGACAGCCGCTACTGGGGTTTCGTCGACGAGTCCCTGGTTCACGGCAAGGCCTGGTTCATCTACTTTTCCTGGGATGCCGAGAAGATCTTCCCGAGATTCGGCCGGATGTTCGGCCTTATCCGCTGAGGTGAAGAACCGCGGCAGAAACCGGTCCGCCCGTCGGCCGCAGGGTCCGGGAATCTACGTCCATGTGCCATTCTGCAAACGGCGCTGCGGGTACTGCGACTTCTACTCCGTGACCGGCGACTCTGCGGCTCGAAGGGAGTTCGTCAGGGATCTGATGGGGGAGATCCGGCTCGCGGCGGAGCGCAGGCCGCTTGGGGAATCGGTCGTCAGGACCATATTCCTGGGGGGTGGAACACCGTCGTTGCTGACCGGAGGCGAGATCTCCCGGATCATCTCCGGAATCCGGGAGAACTTCGCGCTCCATCCCGGGGCCGAGATAACCGCCGAAGCGAATCCCGAGTCCATGACCCCCGCCCGCATTGACGCATTCCTGAAGGCCGGCATCAACCGGGTGAGTCTTGGCGTTCAATCCTTCCACGCCCGGGAGCTGAGGCTGCTGGGCCGGGCGCACACTCCACAGCTGGCAGAAGCCCGAATGCGCGAGCTGAGGCAGGCCGGCTTCGACTCCGTTGGGCTGGACCTGATCTACGGACTGCCCGGATCCAGCCCAACGCTGTGGGGAGAGACCCTGGAGCAGGCGCTGGAGTGCGGGCCGGACCACCTCTCCGCCTATCTGCTGACCATGGAGCTGAACGCTCCGCTCTCGAGACAGCAGATCCTCGGCCAGGTCCCCCCGCTGCCACTGGATGAGGAGACCGAATACGAGTACCGGATCCTGCGCAGACTGACCGCGCAGGCGGGGCTGCGTCAGTACGAGATCTCGAACTTCTGTCGTCCGGGGCACGAGAGCCGGCACAACCGCAACTACTGGATGCGGGGCGAGTACATCGGGTTCGGCCCGTCTGCGCACTCCCACGCGGGCGGCCGCCGCTGGTCTAATCCCCAATCGCTCAGCTTGTGGAGCGATGCGATCCGCGCAGGCGCCCCCGCATGGACGCGGTTCGAGGGCATCGACGAAGTCAGTGCGGCCGAGGAGTGGATCTTCCTGGGGTTGCGGTTGCGCGAGGGGATCGAGTGGAACTGCCTGGGGGAACTCCTGGATACCGGCCGGCTGGCAGCGCTGTCGGCCGCGGTGGACCGGATGGCCGAGTCCGGATACATGGAACGGACACCGCTTCGCCTGCGCCTGAGGCCACGGGGCTACTTCGTCTCGGATGCGGTGTTCCGGATTCTCATGGAGGCGATCAGGTAGACCATGTTCTGAAGGGGCTCGGAGGCGGCCGGCTGCGCCGCCATTGTAGGCGGCAGGTGCAGGATGGCGCCTTGACCTGCGGTTACCCGGGCCGATACTCTGCTTGAATCCATCTGGTTGGGGGTTATGAGCAAACGAGACTACTACGAAGTTCTCGGGATCGAGCGATCGGCCGATCTCGAAGCCATCAAGAAGGCCTACCGCAAGCTGGCCGTGCAGTATCACCCGGACAAGAACCCGGGGGATGCCGGGGCCGAAGAGCGCTTCAAGGAGGTCAACGAGGCCTACGAGGTTCTCAAGAACCCCGAGAAGCGGTCTGCCTACGACCAGTTCGGACATGCCGGCGTGGATCCCGCCCATGCTGCCGGAGGAGGCGCGTACGGCGGGTTCGGCGGCTTCGATCTCGGCGACGCCCTGCGTTCCTTCATGCGCGAGTTCGGCGGATTCGACTTCTTCGGCGGGGAGACCGGACCTGCACCAGGCAGGGACCGCCGCGGCGGGAACCGCCAGATACGGCTCGCTCTCACGCTGGAGGAGATCTTCACCGGCGCGACGAAGAAGATGCGTGTGCACAAACAGGTCGCATGTACCGCCTGCAAAGGACGGGGCAGCCGCAGCGGCGCCACCGAGACCTGCGAGATGTGCCGTGGAACCGGACAGGTCCGCAGGATCCAGAGGTCGATCTTCGGCCAGATGGTCAATGTCAGCGCCTGCCCCCAGTGCCGCGGCGAAGGCGAGCTTGTTCGCGACCCATGCGGCACATGCGGAGGAGACGGTCGTGTGGATGGAACAGGCACGGTCACGGTGAAGATCCCTCCCGGTGTCATGGAAGGGAACTACATGACCATGGCCGGGGAAGGAGACGCCGGGATTCGCGGGGGCCCTCCAGGCGACCTCGTGGTCGTGTTCACCGAGAAGAAGCACGATCTTTTCACACGCCACGGCAATGACGTGATCTTCATCCTGCCTATCCATCCCCACCAGGCTGCCCTGGGTGACTCAGTTGAGGTTCCCACGCTGTCCGGGAAGGTCCGCATGGAGATTCCCGAGGGCCTTCAGTCCGGGAAGATCCTGCGGCTGCGCGGAAAGGGCCTGCCCGGCCTCGGCGGGCGAGCGGGCGGCGATCAGCTTGTACAGGTCCAGGTCATCTTTCCCTCCAGACTGGGATCGAAGGAGCGAAAGGCCTGGGAGGAACTGGCCAGGGCTGCCGGCACGGAGCCGCCGAAGCTTCAGAAGGGTTTTTTCGAGCGGGTGAGGGAATCCTTTGGAGCATGAGTGAGGAGAAACAGGGGGACCGGTGTCGGAACAGAACGCTGAGTTGACCACTGAACAGGCCGGGGTGCTGACGGCCCTCGCATCCGGCGAGGCGACTCTCGTCCCTGATCTTGCTGTCCGCCTGGGCATGGACCAGGCCAAGGTTGCGGCCGCAGCAGTGCTGCTGTCGCAGAGAGGGCTGGTATCGATCCGCGAGGAGCCGTACCGGGAGTGGATGCTGAAGGATGAGGGCCGCGCAGCGCTTGAGAAGGGGATCCCGGAGAGACGGATCCTGGCCGCCCTGTTGGAACATGGCGGATCCGGATCGATGCAGGAAGTGCCGGGCTGGTGCGGCATGGAGCCGAGGGAAGTGGGCGCCGCACTCAAGGGGCTGCAGACGCGCGGTTGGGCGGTGAAGCAGGGCCCGGCCCTGCAGGCGGCGGATCCGACAAGGGGGGAGATCCCTCCGCAGCCTGACGAGGTACTCCTTCAGCTGCTCTCCGCCGAAGGGCGTATGACGGAGACGGCCCTGAGGGAACAGGGATGCGATCTGGATGCCGCGGAGAAGCTCCTCGGCCGCCGCGGTCTGTTCTGCGAGGTGCGGGACAGGGTGCACCGGAGTGTCTCGCTCACTCCGGAAGGCGAGGCGCTGCGGGCCGCCGGCCTGGATGTGAAGCCCGAGGTCAGCCTTCTCACCCCGGATCTTCTGGCTTCGGGGGAGTGGCGCAACGTGCGCTTCAAGCCGTACGATGTGACCCTCGATACGGAGCCCCGCCATCCAGGCAAGCGTCATCCCCTGGAGCTTGTGATAGGCGACACGAGGCGGGTCTTCCTGGAGATGGGGTTCGAGGAATGGCACTCCCCGTGGGTCGAATCCTCCTTCTGGGACTTCGACGCGCTCTTCCAGCCGCAGGATCATCCCGCGCGGGAGATGCAGGACACCTTCTACGTCGGGCGTCCCGGACGCACGCCACTGCCTGCCGACAGCGCGATGGTGGATGCGGTCGCGGCTGTCCACGAGGATGGCGGCGATACCGGGTCGGATGGATGGCAGTACAGCTGGAGCCGCGAGAAGGCCGAACGCAACGTTCTGCGCACGCACAACACCGCAACAACCGTGCGCGCTCTTGCGGAACTCGGGAAGGGCCCGAGGAAGGTCTTCTCGGTTGGCCGCGTCTTCCGCAGGGAGACGATCGACTACAAGCACCTGCCGATCTTCCACCAGGTGGACGGGATCATCATCGACAGCCAGGCCAGCTTCTCGTCCCTGCTCGGCACCCTGGCCGCCTTCTACAGGGCGATGGGGTTCGAGAAGTTCGAGTTCCGCCCCGCATTCTTCCCTTATACAGAGCCTTCGGTCGAGGTCTTCATCTGGCACGCGGAGCGCAGGGACTGGTTCGAGATGGGAGGCGCCGGGATCTTCAGGCCCGAGGTGACCGAGCCTCTGGGTTGTACAGAGCCCGTGCTCGCATGGGGCCTGGGACTGGAGCGCCTGGCGATGCTGCGGCACGGGCTGAACGACATCAGAAGCCTCTACCTCGTGGACCTCGAGTGGCTGAAGGGGGTGCCCCAATGCCGGTGATCGGAATCCCCGTTGCCGAATTGAGCCGCCTGATCGGGCAGGAGATCGAACGCGACCGCCTTCTGCGCATCCTCGAGCAGATCGGCTGCGATGTCGATGGGTACGAGACCCTTGGCCGCGTTCAGTGCTCCCGCTGCGGATACGTCATGGAGCTTGCAGGGAAGGAGGAGCCCCCGCCCCGGTGCGACCGCTGCGACGCCGACCTGCGGGCATCGGACTCTGCGCTGAGGGCGCTTTCCGGGATAGAGGTGGTGCGCATGGAGCTTCTGGCCGTCAGGCCGGACCTTTTCGACCCGGGCGGTCTCGGGCGCGCGCTTCGCGGGGTCCTTGAGATCGAGACGGGACTGCCGTCATATCCCCTGGGCGAGTCCGGGGTGTCGGTGCGCGTCGACGATGCGGTGCGTCGCCCGTCCAGCCTGCGCCCGCACATAGCCTGCGCTGTCCTCGAGGGCGTGCGGCTGGACGACGACAGGATCAAGATCCTGATGAAGATGCAGGAGAACCTGCACTGGGCCCTCGGGCGCGACCGCAGGCACGCCTCAATCGGGGTCTACGATCTCGATGCGCTGGCTTCCGCCGGCCCGCTTCAGCTTGAGTACACCGCCGAGACCCCGGATTACCGCTTCGTCCCGCTCGGCGCGGAGGGAACAGGGCCGGAGCACGAGCGCAGTCTCGCGGAGATCCTCGGGACGCATCCGAAGGGGATCGCCTACGCCCACCTCCTGAAGGGGTTCGACCGCTATCCGATCCTGCGCGTTTCGGGAGGGCGCGTTCTCTCGATGCCTCCTGTGATCAACAGCGAGGAGACCAAGGTCCACCTCGGCAGTACGCGCCTCTTCGTGGACGTCACCGGCACGGGCCGAAGGATCGTACAGCGGGCTCTGAACATCCTGGTCACATCGATGGTGGAGCTGGACCCGCAGATCAGGATCGGCTCGGTGGAGATCCCGGGGGCGACTGATGCTCCCGGGGGAGGGCCGCTCCGCACTCCCGACCTTGCCCCGCAGCAGACAGTCTGTGACGTGGGGGAGACCTCGCGCCTCCTCGGGATCGAACTCCCGCAGGAGGAGCTGGCCGGCCTGCTTCGCCGGATGCGGCACGCCGTGGAGATCGAGGCCCCCGGCCGCCTGCGTGTGCTCGTTCCGCCCTACAGGAACGATATCCTGCATCAGCGGGACCTGATGGAGGACGCCGCCATCGCCCATGGATACTCCCGCATCCCGCCGACCCTGGTGCCCACTATGACGGTGGGGAAGCCGCGGGACCTGGAGGTGCTGACCGACCGATGCCGGGACGTGCTGATCGGGCTCGGCCTCATCGAAACGATGGGGCTTGTGCTCACCTGCGCCGGGCAGTCGGACCGCCTGCTGGACCGGCCGGATCATCCGGACACGGTGGAGCTGGAGAATCCGATCAGCAGCGAGCAGACGCATCTGCGCACGAGCCTGATCCCTGGACTGCTCGCGACATTCGGCCGCAACCGGAGCAATCCCCTGCCGCAGGGGATCTTCGAGGTGGGGGATGTGAGCTTCGTCGATCCGGGGGCCGAGACCGGCGCCCTGGAACGGCGACACCTGGCGCTGGGCTGGATCTCGCCGAAGGCGGGGTTCGCGGAGATCCGGGCGCTTGCGCAGGCTGTCGTGCGCGAGTTCGGATGGGACCTCGTGTTGGATCCGGCTCAGCCTGGATTCTTCATCGACGGCCGGGGCGCCATGCTGCGCGCTCCCGGCGGAAACGGGGCGGGTGTCCTGGGCGAGGTGCATCCGCGGGTCCTGGAAAAGCTTGGCCTTCAGAACCCGGTTGTCGTTTTCGAGATGGCGGTGCCCGGCCCGGGAGGGCCTGAGCCTTACCTGTCGATGCCGTGAGGCCGGCCCCCGCCGGCCCGCCCCCCCCCCCCCCCCCCCCCCCAAACGGTGTCCGTCCGGCGCGGGACGTGGCTACCTGCCCTCCGCCTGCTTCAGCCACTTGTAGAAGTCTCCGTCCGTCGACAGCACCAGGACGCTCTTCTCGTTTAATGTGGCGTCGTAAGCCTCGAGAGTGCGGATGAAACTGTAGAAGCTCCTCGAGGCAGCCGAGCGGTTGTACGCCTGTGCGTATATCTCCGTGGCGCGTCCGTCCGCCTTGCCGACGATCTCCTGCGCCAGTCTGTACGCCTCGGACTGGATCTCCTTGAGGTCGCGCTCCCTGTTACCATCAATGCGGAACGCCTCTCCCTCACCTTCCGAACGGTATCGGTCCGCGATCCGTTTCCGTTCCGCGATCATCCTGACGTAGACTTCGCGCCGGACCTCCTCCACATAATTGATCCGCTTGAACTGCAGATCCAGGATCTCGATCCCCAGGTCCTGGGTGCGGGTCTGCGCCTTCTCCAGGACTATCCTGCGGATCGCCTCGCGCCCGATCTGGATATCCTCGAGAACCGACTCGTCCTCGATCTCGGCTTCGCTCGGTATCGGCGTCCTGTTGGATGTGCGGATCAGTTCGACGAGATCGTGATTGGCGACTGCATTCCTGGTCTCGCCGTCAAGTATGTCGTCCAGCCGGGTGCGGGCGCCGCGCTCGTCGCGAAGGCGCTGGAAGAAGCGCAGGGGGTCTGTGATCCTCCAGCGGGCGTAGGTGTCGACCCAGATGAAGCGCTTGTCCCGGGTGGGGAGTTCGTTGGCATCCCCGTCCCACTCCAGGAACCGCCTGTCAAATCGGTGTACTGTCTGGATGAAGGGGAGCTTGGCCTTCAACCCCGGGGTGCTCAGGGGCTCCCCCACCGGCTTTCCGAACTGCGTGATGATGACCTGTTCGGGTTCCTGAACGACGTAGAAGATGGAGTTGAGCACAACAAGAAGCACCACTGCAAGGATGATGTATGAGTACCGCATAACTGGCTTCCTTTCTTGCGGGCCGCCCGGAGGCTACTTGCCTGCCTCGTCGAGGTTGAGCAGGGGCAGCACTCCCCGAAGATCCTCGTCGACCACAACCATTCGCGAGGCGCGGGGCAGTACGTTGGTCATCGTCTCCAGGTAAAGCCTCCGGCGCGTGACCTCCGGTGCCTTCTCGTAGGCCTCGAACAGGGCAACGAAGCGGGCCGAGTCGCCCCGGGCGCGGTTGATCCTGTCGAGCGCGTATCCCTCGGCCTGCTGGACGGTTTGAAGGGCTTCTCCCCTCGCCCTTGGTATGACCTTGTTGTACGCGGACTGGGCCTCGTTGATCAGCTTCTCACGCTGCTGCTGCGCCTGGTTCACCTCGTTGAACGACGGGCGGACCTGCTCGGGCGGGTTCACGTCCTGGAGTACCATCTGGTCGATCCTGATGCCGGTCTCGTACTGGTCACACAACTCCTGGAGGTTCTCTTCTACCAGGGTCGCGATCTCCTGCCTTCCGACGGTGAGGACCTCGTTGACGGTCCTGTCACCCACCACGGATCGCGTCACGGCCTCGCTCATCGCCCTGAATGTCGGGGTCACGTTGCGTACCCGGAAGAGGTACCTGTAGGGATCGACGATCCTGTACTGCACTACCCACTCCACGGTGGCGGCGTTCAGGTCGCCTGTCAGCATGTTCGACTCGCCTTCTATGCCCCGGGTCTGGTACGCGGAGCGTCCGCCGACATCGATGGTCCGGAACCCGAACTCCTCCTTGAGCTGGCGCTGGATCGGGACTTTGACGACCCGTTCGACTCCGAACGGGATGCGGAGGTTGAGCCCGGGATAAGCCTCGCGCGTGAAGCGGCCGAAGCGCAGGACGATGCCGATCTCCTCCGGCTCGACCGTGAAGAGGCCTGTGGCGATGACGATCAGCGCCAATACGGCGATTACGACGATGCGGATCAGTCCTCCCCGGATCTGGGGCGGCCGAAACTTCGGGATCCGTAACTGGTCACCAAAGTCGATGGGGTCCATGAGGGTCCTTCCTCCTTTCCGAAGGGGGCCGGATCAGATGCGATCCCGACCGAATGGACAGCCTAAGGGATGCGGGATGCCGTGCCAAGCACGACCGGGGGGTGCGGAACCCGCAGATCTCCGCGCGTCACACTCTGTCCTGGAGCTCTGGACAGAACTCGGCCTGAACATGGGGACCAAAGCCGATGAGCCGGATCTCCGGTTCCAGCAGGATCCCGGTATCCTCCATCACACGCCTGCGGGCCAGGCGGATCAGGCCGAGGATCTGATCCGCAGAAGTCCCTCCGTCATTCAGGATGAAGTTGGCGTGCATCTCCGAGATCCGCGCACCGCCGCGGCCTTCGCCCTTGAGGCCGGCCGCTTCGATGAGCCGGCCTGCTGAGTCGCCGGGCGGATTCCTGAAGACCGAGCCGGCAGAGCACCCGGGCGGGATGCGGCTTCCGCGCTGCTCGATGATCCCGCGGATCCTGGCGGCCAGTGTCTCCGGGTCTTCGCGCCGAAGGAGGAAGGATGTACCCAGGATTACAAGGTCCGAACTGTCGTGCCTTTTGAACCTGCTCTCGCGATACCCGAATCCGCATTCGGCGCATGGGATCCTGCGCACTCCGCTGTCGAGTGAGAAGATTTCGACGCTCTCCGTAGACTGCGCCATGTCGCCCCCGTGGGCGCCTGCATTTCCGGCGATCGCGCCGCCGAAGGCGCCGGGGATTCCGGCCGCCCACTCGAGGCCGGCCCATCCGCTGGTGGCGAGACGCATGGCCGTGGGTGAAAGCAGCAACCCCGAGGCCACATGCAATCGCCCATGATCGCCGAGATCCTCCAGCTCCGTTCGCCGGTCTGCGTATCGGAGTACGAGGCCTGGGAATCCCGCGTCGGAGATCAGAAGATTGCTCGCCCCGCCGATGGCCAGAAAAGGGACCTTCCGGTCGGCTGCGAACTGCAGGCAGAGGGCCAGCTCATCGGGGCTCTGAGGTTCTGCATAGAACGCCGCAGGCCCGCCGACCTGCCAGGTTGTCAGTGGCGCGATCGGAACATGCTCGCGGATCATATCTGTGGCGGTTCGTGTCATGGGGCGGTACGAAGCCTCATCGTATCGCGGAGAGCTTCACGCTTCCCGGGAGCGTGCGCCCTCCCGGTGGAACCCTTCATGCTCGCTTGATCGTGTCACCCGTGAAACTGGTGCCGGAGGTGGGACTCGAACCCACACGAGATCAACTCTCACTGGATTTTGAGTCCAGCGTGTCTGCCAGTTCCACCACTCCGGCCCGGAAGCGGGATTCTGCGTGTTCGCGGCGTGGCGGTCAAGCGCCTGTGGACCCGCGCCGCAGGGTGGGGCATTCGGGCAGTCTGCGCCCTGTCTGCAGGAGCCGGGGGCGCATGCAGAACACCACAGAAATAGCGCATTGACGCTTCACCTCCTGCCGATTAGGATTCTGGAACGTGACGGGGCTGTAGCTCAGTTGGGAGAGCGCATGACTGGCAGTCATGAGGTCGTCAGTTCGATCCTGATCAGCTCCACATAATCCTGAGAGGGCCTGCGGCGAGACCGCGGGCCCTCGACGCATCCCCCTCGTATCTCCGGCAACGCACCCGAGTCGGCATCCACATTATTGCCTTTGCCGGTCGACCCCGACATACTGCACTGACATGCCTGCTGATCGGCAGATGCCGGAGCCAGTTGAGTACGCGTAGGAGTACGGATCTGAATACACACAGAGTCAGGCGGTCATGGAGGTGGGAGTGGATCTGAAAGGAGCATTCGAAACCCTCGCCGGCCGGAGAGGGGATCTGAAACTGGAGGCGCATCGGGTGGGGGAGGAGCTCACGGAGATCCTGGCCCGGAAACGCGAGCCTGCCAGTCCCGAGGATCCCGTGCTGTACGCTCTCGTCGGAGAGGAGGCGGCCGCCATCGCCAGGCGCACCGAGTGGAGCATCCTCGTGCTCAACCCGGGTTCGACCTCGACGAAGGTGGCTGTCTTCGCCGGGCTCCGCCTTGTCGCGGAGGACGAGGTTCACCTGGCGCCGGGGACTCCGGACGGTATTGCGGAGAGAGCTGCGTATGTCGAGCGCTGGCTGATCGATTCCGGCCTGCGCCTGGAGGAGCTGTCCGGGATCGCTGCCAGGGGCGGGTTCCTGGGACCGGTGCCGGCCGGCACCTACCGCTACAGTCCTGAGATGGTGAAGGATCTCGGGCGGGCCGCCTACCACCACGCCTCCAACATGGCGATCCCCATGGCCGTGGAGCTTTCCAGCCGGGGAGCCGGCAGTGTTGTGATCACGACCACCGATCCGGTCAACAGCGATGACGTCGAACTCGGCGCCCGCCTGACCGGCAGCCCGTCGTTCATCGTAGACGGAGCCGGAGCGCACTATCTGAACCTGAGGGCAGTTGCCCGGTTCGCCGCGCTGGGGCTGGATCGCCCGTTTTCGGACATCGACGTCGTCGTCTGCCACATGGGGGGCGGGACTTCCGCCGGAAGGGTCAGTGGCGGCAAGGTAGTCCGGGTGCTCCGGGCTTTTGGAGATCTGCCGTCCGCCAATCGAGCGGGCCGCCTTCCGCTGAAGGAGCTTGTCATAGAGCTGAAGGCAGGGCGCTACAGCATTGACGCACTCGAGCGGGAGGTGCTTCGCTCCGGTGGCGGCATGGCGGCCCTCACCGGCACCGACGACCTGCGTGCTCTCCTCGCCTTCAGGGAGGATGGAGCCACACCGGAGCAGGCGGTCAAGATCGACCTCCTCCTTCGCTTCATCGCCGAGCGGATCGCCGCGGGTCTGGCCGAGCTATCCTCCGGTGAGCGCCTGCCGGATGCAGTCCTCCTCACCGGAGGCCTCGCGCGCTCCGAGCCTCTGCTGACGGCCGTTTCGGGGCGCTACCCGCTGCCTGTGCCGCTTGCCCGGGTGCCGGGTTCGCTCGAGGCCGGCGCCCTGGCTGCCGGACTGATCCGCGTGCTTGCGGGCGTTGAGGTCCCGAAATCGTACGCCGACGCCCGGGACGAGCTTGCCGAGCGCCGCAGGCAGGAGGAGGCGCTGATACGGACGACGGTTTTCACCACAGGGAGACCCGCAGGTGTTCAGGCGCCTGTGGCCTCGTTTGACATGCTGATCGAGCTGGCCGCAGCGGGCGATACGCTCCCCACCATCGCGCTGGTCGGGGCGGACAACGAGGAGG
>CAZWSC010000019.1:0-6582 GCA_964636385.1 uncultured bacterium | reverse complement strand
GGCAGAGAGGAACGATAATGCAGCCTCCTGGTCGCCACCTGCTGTCGGAGTCTGCCGGACAACGCCAAGATACAGGGCGGGCTTCCTGAACCATGCATCGACCTGCGAGAGCGCCGACCTCGCGACCTGTGACGTGCTGAGCTGTGGCTCAACAGCATCGCGGAGCGCCCGGAGAAGCTGGAACCTGCCCGACTCCGCCGCAGCCTCAAGGTACTGCTCCAGGTTCCCGAGAAGCCTGCCTGCCTCTTCGGTGTCAGCCTCGCCTCGCAGGAGTTCCAGGAGAATCAGCCCGTACTTCAGCGGATGCTCCTCCCTCTCCTCGATGCGATAGGAGGTCAGGATCTCCATGCGTTCGGCTTCATTGAGGATCATCCCTTTTCCGGGCATGCCGGGTTCGCCGATGAATACGTCGGGATCGACATACTCGCCCAGGTCCGGAGAAACCGGGGGAGCAGGCTGTTCCCCCTCCGTGACCTCCTGCGCATCATCGTTCGCATCCTCGTAGAGGAAGCAGGCGATGTGGCTGAGATCCGCCTCCCACAGGAGAACCGACAGGTCCTCGTCGACTGGATTAAGGAGGCCGAGCAGGGCCTTCGCAAGGGGCTCGAAGAACCGGGTCAACTCGTCGCAGTCCATGCCAGGGAGGAAGCGGATCTCCAGCACACCAAGCTCGAAGAGCTGCCGGTCCAGCCGGCCACCCTCCGGACCTGCGTCAAGGCGCACTCCGTCGAGATACGCCCCCTCTTCGAGGAAGGCCAGCGAGACCCCGTGATTCGAGCTCGCACATTCCCCGGACAGGGCGGTGTGAAGCGCGTGGATCGCCTCGTCACGGACCGGACTCCCCGGTGGATAGAGCTGGAACGAGCGCAGAACCCTCCTGAAGTGTCTGTGAAAACCAGCGTGGTCCATAAGCTGATGCCGCTCCGGTTCATGGCCGGCTCCCCAGCCCGGATGACTCATGATCCCTCTACTGCGACATCGGAAATGCGCGCGAATACAGCGTTGCGTGCCCTCGCTCCCCGACATACTGCAGTGAGTATGCCTGCGTCGCGAGAGCCGCGCGCGCCTTGTCTCACGCGCCTTTCTGATGTCTCGTCACGAGTTTCATGCACAACCCGGGCCAGCAGTGCGTCGGGACCGGCCGGGCTTCTCCGCCTGCCGCCCAACATTTCCCTTCCATCAGTATCGGCAGGGACTGCAGGGGATTTGAGCTTGGACGTCGCGGGGGATCAGTCGCGAGACTGCCCCGGCCCGGAGGGCCTGCAGGGCAGTGGAGAGCCCGGAGCGTGCGTGCCGAGGAGGGTTTCGACTTCGTGCCGCTGCAGCCCGGTTACCCTGCCCAACAGCCGGGCGGACAGGAGGATTTTCGCGGCGTGCTCCAGGCGCTCCATCCGGAAGTACGCCTCCTCAAGATCAGGCCCGACGGCAATGGCGCCGTGGTTGGCCAGGAGCAGCACGTCGTGATCAAGGAGGGCCGGGAACAGGTTTCGTCCCACGTCACTGGTCCCCGGGGTCGAGTACGGCGCTATCGGAATGCTGCCCAGGGTCATCACCACCTCTGGGAGGACGCACTCATCCATGGGCTGACGCGCCACTGCGAACCCGGTCGCGACGGGCGGGTGGGCATGCACGACGGCGCCGGCATCCGGCCGTTCCCTGTAGACAGCCAGGTGCATCGCGATTTCCGAGCTTGGGTTCCCGGAACCATGGATAACCCGCCCGGCCTCATCCACGCGCACGACCTCCCCGGGGCGCAGGTATCCCTTACGCGAGCCGGAGGCGGTTATCAGGATCGATCCGTCCCCGTCGCGGAGGCTCAGGTTGCCGTCGTTGGAGGCGATCATCCCGCGTGCATCGAGACGCCGGCCGATTTCTGTGAAGAGCCTTATCTGATCGAAGCGGGGCGTGCGAAGATAGCGGGGCATCACACGGCCCTCCAGCGGTATCCGGGTGGCAGACAGGCATTGCCGGCATGGAGCAGAGCCGCGCCGAGGCCCTCCGCCAGATCGGTCGGGAGCAGTGAGCGCCGGGCTGAGTTGCGTGTGGCAAGTTCCGCGGAAAGACCGTGCAGGTAGCAGCCGACTGTCGCCGCCGCCGGCCCGCTCAGCCCCTGTCCGAGCAGAGCTCCGATCATCCCGGAGAGCACGTCACCCGATCCGCCGGTCGCCAGGCCCGAGTGTCCGGTCGGATTGACCCAGACGCGGCCATCTGGAGCGCCGATCACGCTCGGCGCGCCCTTGAGCACAAGGGTGACTCCCCACCGCTCTGCCCACTCCCGGGCCGTTCCAACCGGATCCTTCAGCAGATCCGGAACCGGCCGCCCGGTGAGGCGTGACATCTCTCCTGGGTGGGGAGTGAGAACGCAGCCTCCCGGTTCGCCCGCCGCGCGTACGTCGCGTGCCCGCGGGACCCATGAGTCAGGCCCCCATTCAGCCATTGCGTTCAGACCGTCTGCATCCACCAGAACCGGCCCGCGCCAGCGGCCGAAGAGGCGCATGACAAGCCGGCTGCTCTCGGGCGAGCGGCCCAGGCCGGGTCCAAGGACAAGGGCATCCCATTCTCCGTATCGCCTGAGAATCTCATCCGCCCCGGACGACAGTGCCTGCCCGTCCTCCCCCTCCGGCAGAGGCAGCGCCATAGCCTCGCTCAGGCGGGCCTTGAACTCCGCCGCCAGCGATGCGGGAAGCGCGGCACGGACCAGGCCTGCGCCCGTCCGAAGCGCTCCGCGGGCAGCCAGGTCCATTGCGCCTGTGAGCCCGGGAGACCCTCCGACTATCACGATCTTCCCCCAGTCCCCCTTGTGCGACGCGCGACCCGCATCAGGCAACTGTGCGGCGATGTGGGGTGGTTCAGGCAGATGCGCCTCCACCCCAACCTCATCCCGCACTGTCTCGGGTATTCCGATGTCCACAACATCCACAGATCCGGCAAGGCCGCGGCCGGGAGGGAAGAGGAATCCGGGCTTCGGGAAAGCCATGGTTACGGTCCACTCCGCCCTCACGGCTTCTCCCGGAGGCACGCCGCTGTCAGCCGAGAGCCCGGAAGGAATGTCCACGGCCGCGATGCGTGCCGGGCATGCGCCGAGAGCCGATATCCACTCCGATGCCCGGCCTTTCGCCGGCCCGGTAATCCCGGTACCCAGGAGCGCATCCACGACGAGATCCTCAGGGGCCAGGCGGGCCAGGCGTCGCATCTCGCGTTCCCCGGCCTGCCGAAGCAGGAGGCGGGAATCCAGGGCCCTGGTGGCATTGACCGCGGCGTCACCCCGGAGTGAGCCGGGGGGAGCAGTCATCCAGACCTCGGGCCATAGCCCGCGCCGGCGCAGAAGCCGCGCCAGGACCAGGCCGTCCCCGCCATTGTTCCCCGTGCCGCAGATAATCACGATCCGGCGGCGATGCAGAAGCGGAACGTGGCCGAGGATCGATCTGAGGATGCCGCGACCGGCACGCTCCATGAGTTCCAGCCCGGACACGAAACCGCCCTCGATCGTGCGGCGGTCCATCTCCCGCATCCTGTCTCCCGTTACCAGGTCCATTACCACCTCAGGAAGTGGTGCAGTTCAGGGTTTCGACGATCCCCAGGATCTCCTGGATGTCGTCGATCTCGTAATCGGCGCCGGAAGCGACCGTGTGCTTCGTGTCACCGTAGCGTGCAAAGACGGTCCGGATCCCCACACCCTGTGCCCCAAGCATGTCACGCTCCGGCCAGTCGCCGATCATCAGCACCTCGTCGGGCCTCCTCTCCAGCAGATCCAGTGCCCTCAGGAACGGGAGGGGACTCGGCTTCCGTTCCCGGGTATCGTCGAAGGTGATCACAGGCCGGAACGCGTGTTCAAGCCCGAGGTGATGGAGCCTCTGCCAGGCCTGCAGCGCCGGTGCGTCGGACAGTACGGCCAGCCGCAGCCCGCGACGCAGCAGCTCCATCAGCGTGGACCGGACGTGCGGGTAGAGCACAAGATAGGTGTCGCGCATCCGGCGGTAGTGGACGATTCCCGCGGCAAGGATCTCGGGAGGCACCCGGCCGACCGACTCATTCAGGAAGGTGTCGAATACCCGCTGGTACTCTATTCCCTCACGGTCGTAGATCTCGTAGATCAGGCGCACGGCCTCTTCCTGCGGGAGCGGGAGGCCCATGTCGATCATCCCCTCGACAGCGGCCGTGATCGAGGCCTCCTTCATCTTCATGAAGTCGGTGAGGGTATTGTCGAGATCGAAGAGGAGCGCTCGTATCATTTCACGCGACCCCTCTCCAACCGCAGCTCCAGCCCCGCAGGGAGGGAAGCTACTTCGTGGAATGACTGACCGATCTCCCGTAGGAGATCTCCCCGTTGTCTATGCGGATGTTGAAACCGCAGGTGGGATTGGTGCAGACCCAGGCCTTGAACTCGATGGGTGCCCCGTCCCTGCCGTAATCGGACAGGGGAATCAGCACCCCGTCTCCGCACTTCCTGCACTCCGGATACCGATCACGCGCGTCCATCCGCCCCTCCCAATAACCCCCGGTGCCGGGCCACAGCCGGCCGTCACCACCCCACCCGAGGTATCCTCAGCCCGACGGCGCGGGCCGCCGACAGAGCCTGCCAATCGTCCGGATACAGAAGCCAGGTGTCAAGGGGTTTCCTGGAACCTGGGATCCGGACACATCATGTCTTCCGTTCACGCTTTTCGGCAGCAGGGAAGAGGATATTGTTCAATATCAGCCTGTATCCTGGAGAATTCTTGTGGAGATCCAGCCGCGTCGGGGGGTCCCCCACCCTGTGCTGGTAGTCCTCCGGATCATGCCCGCCGAAGAAGGTGAAGGTGCCGTTGCCGTAGTTCCCGTGAAGGTAGCGGACTTCGTCGGCGCCCTCCACTTCGCCGAGGATGATCACCGACCTCTTGATCAGGCTCCTGCTGAAGGAGGTCGTCTGCCCCATGAAACCCTTCACCAGGTTCACATGACACTGGGTCAGCATGGTCGGGACAGGGTCCTCCTTTGCGGAGAAGTCGAACAGCGTGAAGTAGTCCATGAACTGGCCGCGGAGAACGGCCTGCTCGGTCATGTCGATATCCGAGAACTCGTAGATCATCGGGCTTATGATGAGCTTGAAGTTCTCGAAGGCGAGCGTCTGGTCGAAGTCGAGCTTCTCCTGGGCGCGCGGATCGGGAGGATCCCCGTCGAACGGGACATCGACGATATCGACTCCGTTTGCAGCCAGGGCGATATCGAGGGCGTCCGTCGCCGAGCACATCGCGAAGAGGAACCCACCGCGGGCCACGAACTCGCGGATCTGCCTCGCGACCGCGTGCTTGTGCTGCCACACCTTCGCATAGCCGGCCTCGGCCGCCGCCTGCTCGGCGAATCTGACCCACTCGATGTACCAGGGAGCATTCCGGTAGCTGGCGTAGAACTTGCCGTACTGACCGGTGAAGTCCTCGTGGTGGAGGTGCAACCAGTCGTACTGGAAGGCCCGGCCAGTCAGGATCTCCGTATCATAGATGACGTCGAAAGGGATCTCGGCGTATGTCAGCGCCAGGTCCACGGCGTCGTCCCAGGGAATGCCCTCCCTCCAGGGAGGCGCGTACACAGCCACCTTCGGGGCCTTCTCCAGCAGGACAACCTCCATATTGGACCGCTCGATCGTGTCGTAGATCTGGCTTGCCTGGGATCCCGACACCGGCTCGTAGAATACGCCGGCCACAAGGCAGCTCTGGGTAGCGGCGCGGGTGTTCTCGAGGAAGAACGACCCACCCCTGTAGTTCAGCAGCCACTCGACGCGTTCTCCCCTCTGCAGGGCGTGGTACGCGACGCCGTAGGCCTTCAGGTGATCCGTCTGGACCAGGTCCATCGGGATGAGAATCCTGGCTGCCTGCGCACCGCCGGCGACTGCCGCGGCGACCCAGATGGAGACGGCAATCCAAAGGGCCTTCTTCACGCATACCTCCCCTTGATGGGCCTTGTGCAGTGCGGCCCGTCAGGAGGCCGCTGAGACGGTTCGGCAAGGCCGGAGGTCTGCGCAGCCTTCTCACGCAGCGCGCGCAGAGCATCCCTTGCGCGAATCGCCTCGAGGGAATCTGGTGCCCGCAATATCACCTCCATGTAGAGTGCCTGCGCCTCGGTCTGCATGTCGGGAAGAAGCGCCATCCGCACGGCGGTCTCCAGCAGCGCTGCGGGCCCGAGCGGGCTATCCGGAAAGCGCGCAGTCAGGGTGTCGGCGGACACCCTGGCTTCCTCGATGCGGCCGAGCCTCAGCAGGATCCCGGCGCGCTCGAAGAGAAGGATGTCGGCCGCCCTCGAAGCCGGGTACTCGCTCAGAGCCTCCTCTATCAGCAGAAGCGCCCGGTCCACTTTGCCGAGCCGCAGATGATACTGCGCCTGCGCAAAAGCGGTGAGGGGAACCCCGCCTTCATCGGAGTTCTCCCCTATAAGGAGGATTCTGGCCAGGGCGTCATTGGCCCACGCCTGTTTCGGCTCGTCGTCAATCAGGCTGTACCAGGCATCCTCGGCCTCCTGCAGGCGCCCCTGGTAGAACAGGAGTTCTCCCACCTGGAACTGCGCCTCGTAGCGTGTGTCAGGATCGCCGGCATCCCCGGCGAGTTCACC
>CAZWSC010000018.1:0-11487 GCA_964636385.1 uncultured bacterium | reverse complement strand
ACATGCCGGCCTGAGTAAGAGGAGATCAGCACCGGGCAGTCCGCCTTGATCGGGTGAGATGAATAGTGGCAGCTACCGGTTGAGCGGCTTGTCTGACGAACGCTCAGCACCTCCTTGGATTCTATGACGCTTCAATCGGGATGCACTTGTCAATCCAGAACCCCTACGTTACCAGGCGGTGGCGGGACGGGAGTAGTCATGGTATACGGTTTGAGATCAGGGCGATTCGCTGATCATCTACTGTGACAACGAAGAGGCGTTCCATGAACGCGGGCAGACGTCTGCAGTTCGGGCGCGAAGCATCCATTCCCGGAGGTGGCAAATGGTTGACAGCAATGCAGCCTGGTCCGTATCGACAGCCGATTTCGATGCGCTCATCTTCGATCTCGACGGGGTGATCACAGACACTGCATCCGTACACGCGGCAGCCTGGAAACAGATGCTCGACGATTTTCTCACCCTGCACGCCTCCCGGAACGATCTCCCCTTTCAGCCCTTCGAGATCAAAACGGATTACCTTTCCCATGTGGATGGAAAGCCGCGGCGCGACGGGCTGAGAAGCTTTCTGGAGTCCCGGGGGATCTCGCTGCCCGAGGGTGGCCCGGACGACCCGCCCGGCGCAGAAACGATTCACGGCCTTGGCAGGCGCAAGAATGAGTTTTTCCTGCAACGGATCCGGGAGAAGGGCGTCAAAGCCTACGAGCACTCCGTGGCGCTGGTTCACAGCGCAAGGAAACACGGCTTGAAAACAGCGATCATCTCATCGAGCAGAAGCTGTGCAATGATTCTGGATGCCGCCGGTCTTTCGGAGCTCTTTGACGTCAGAGTGGATGGTGTGGCTTCGGAGAAACTGGGGATTCCGGGCAAGCCTGCCCCGGATATCTTCCTTGAGGCGGCAAACCAACTGCGGGTCAGACCGGAGCGGGCAGTAGTGATCGAAGATGCTGTTTCCGGAGTCCAGGCGGGCCGGGCCGGAGCGTTCGGACGGGTCATCGGAATCGCCAGGCACGGCAGCAGGGAAGCCCTTGAGACAAACGGCGCCGACATCGTGGTTGCCGACCTTTCCGGAATCCGGATCACGAGTGTGACGGAGAAGGGGGAACCGCTCCCCTCGGCCCTCGACAACCTGGACAGGATTTCCGACCGGGCTGACGGCAAACAGATTGCGGTCTTTCTCGACTATGACGGCACGCTGTGTCCTATCGTGGAGACTCCTGAGCTTGCGGTCATCCCCGAAGAGATCCGGGACGCGGTCATCGCGCTGGCCAGGCATTGCCCGCTGGGAATCATCAGCGGCCGGGATCTCGAGGATGTTCGTGACAAGCTGCAGATAGACGGCATTGTCTATGCGGGAAGCCACGGTTTCGACATCACAGGGCCAAACGGCCTGCAGATAGACGACACGCTCGGGGAGAAGTTCCTCCCCGCCCTCGAAGAAGCGGAGGAGCTGCTGGCATGCCGACTTGGCTCCGTCTCCGGTGTACTTGTTGAGCGGAAGAAATTCGCTGTCGCCATCCACTACCGTCGCGTTGACCCGGGAGACGTGGAAGGGGTCGAAGCGGCTGTGGACGAAGTGGCGGCCAGGCACCCGGAACTGCGCAAGGCTTTCGGAAAGAAAATCTTCGAACTCCAGCCAAAGACGGACTGGCATAAGGGAAAGGCTCTCCTCTCGCTGCTGGGCGCCATGGGGCTCGACCGGAACGATGTGCTCCCCTTCTACATCGGGGATGACGTGACCGACGAGGATGCCTTCCGCTCACTGAAGGGGCGGGGAATCGGAGTCGTGGTCAGGAACGATCCATATGAGACAGCCGCTGACTACAGCCTGAGAGATCCCGATGAAGTCCGCCGCCTTCTCCTTCAACTCGTCCCGTTGTGCAGGAGGTCTTGATGAAGTCCTGGGCCCTGGTCTATGAAGGATTCGATCCGGGAGAAGAAAGCCTGCGCGAGGCCCTCTGCACTCTCGGAAACGGCTATTTCGCCACCCGCGGAGCCGCACCCGAATCCGAAGCCGGCGAGATCCATTACCCGGGCACCTATCTTGCCGGGGGATACAACCGGCTGAGAACCGAAATCGCCGGGCGTGTGATCGAGAACGAAGACCTGGTGAACATGCCCAACTGGCTGGTCACAAGGCTCCGACCCGAGGCAGGCGACTGGGTGAACCTGCTTTCTGTCGATATCCTCTTCTACCGCCAGGAACTGGACCTGAAGAGGGGACTCCTGTCCCGGACTGTGAAGTTCAGGGACAGGCTGAACCGGGAGACCACCCTGATTCAACGGCGGTTCGTCCATATTGAACAGATGCATCTGGCCGCGCTGGAGACCACGATCATCCCGGAGAACTGGTCCGGCCGGATGGACGTCATTTCCGGCATCGACGGTACGGTGACCAATGCCGGTGTCGAGCGATACAAGCAGCTCAACAGCAGACACCTCTCGCCCGTTCGGGGGGAGCAGGTCGATGACCAGACCATCCGCCTGCTGGCGCAGACCAGCCAGTCCGGTCTGCGTGTCGCCGAGGCTGCCAGAATCCGTGTCTATTCCGAGGAGCTGCCAATGGAGGTGGCACGGAAGCTGGTCAACCACCCCGGATTCATAGGTCAGGAACTCCTCATCGAGGTGGAGGAGAAGAAACCGGTGAAGATCGAGAAGACAGTCTCGGTCCACACCTCCAGGGACTCCGCCATCTCAGAACCGGCCCTCGATGCAGCGGCGGCTGCAGACCGTGCAGGAGGCTTCGACGAGCTCTTCCACAGCCATGTGCTGCAATGGGAGCATCTGTGGAAGCGGTGCGACATCCGGCTTGAGGACAACGGCCGCCCCCAGATGATCCTGAGGCTGCACATCTTCCATCTGCTCCAGACGGTTTCGAGAAACACCATCGATCTGGACGTGGGTGTTCCGGCCAGAGGATGGCATGGTGAGGCTTACCGGGGACACATCTTCTGGGACGAACTCTTCGTCTTTCCCTATCTCAACCTGAGAATCCCGGATCTGACCCGGTCCCTGCTCCTGTACCGATACCGGCGCCTGCACCAGGCCCGCCAGGCGGCCCAGGCCGAAGGACTACGCGGCGCCCTCTATCCCTGGCAGAGCGGCAGCAACGGACGGGAGGAGACTCAACACCTTCATCTTAACCCGAAATCGGGGCGGTGGCTGCCGGACAACACACACCTGCAGCGCCACGTAAACCACGCCATCGCGTACAACGTGTGGCAATACTACAAGGCCACGGGAGACAGAGAGTTCCTGTCTACCTACGGTGCGGAAATGATTCTGGAGATCGCCCGCTTTCTTTCATGCATCACGACCTTCAACAAAGCACTCGACCGCTACGAGATCCTCGGGGTCATGGGGCCCGACGAGTATCACGACAGGTACCCGGATTCGGAGGAACCAGGGCTGAACAACAACTCCTACACGAATGTGATGACCGTCCATGTACTGCGCACCGCCTTGCAGGCGATCGAATCACTCGACCCCGACAGACGGGATGACCTGCTTGAGACCCTGGGCCTTGATCAGGAGGAAATCGACCGCTGGCTGGATATCATCAGCAGGATGCGCATCGTGTTCCACGGCAATCAGATCATCAGTCAGTTCGAAGGCTACGACCAGCTGGAGGAGTTTGACTGGGTGGGGTACCGGAAGAAGCACGGGGACATCCAGCGGCTGGACCGGATTCTCGAGGCCGAAGGCGACACTCCCAACCGGTACAAGGTTTCCAAGCAGGCCGATGTGCTCATGCTCTTCTACCTCTTCTCGGCGGAGGAGATTGTGGAGCTCTTCAGACAGATGGGGTATGACTTCAGGCCCGAGAGCATCCCCGGGAACATCGACCATTATCTGAAGCGAAGCTCCCACGGCTCCACATTGAGCAACATCGTGCACTCCTGGGTCCTCTCCCGGTCGGACCGGCGGCGTTCCCTTGAGCTCTTCCACAAGGCTCTGGAAAGCGACCTCCTGGACATCCAGGGCGGCACGACCCATGAAGGCATTCATCTCGGTGCAATGGCGGGAACCGTGGACATCCTGCAGCGCTGCTACACTGGAATGGAGTTTCACGATGACACTCTACTGCTGAACCCGCTCCTTCCGGATGATCTGCCGGGACTGACCATGAGAGCCAAGTACCGCGGCAACTGGTTCGACATCGCCTTAACCTCCGAAACCATGGCCGTAACCTGCGACCGGTGCGAACGGGAAGCAACAAGGATCTCGTTTCAGTCCAGGGTATACGCGCTCAGGCCGGGGGACACGCTGACGTTTGCATTGGGCAGGAAGGATCGGCAAGGAGGCCAGGATTGAAGAGGATTGTGACCATCGCAATGAATCCGGCGATCGACAAGAGCTCGAGAGCCGACCATGTTGTTGCCGAACGGAAGATCTACTGCAAACCCCCGCGATTTGAACCAGGAGGAGGCGGGGTGAACGTCTCCAGAGCCGTGAAGAAGCTGGGTGGTGAATCCCTGCTCCTTCATCCCGCGGGCGGTCTCGCCGGGGAGAGGCTGAAGGAGCTCATTGACGAGGAGGGACTGAAACACCAGGAACACCCCACAAAGGGATTCACGCGGGAGAATCTTGTTGTTCTGGACGAGTCCACCGGCCAGCAGTATCGGTTCGGCATGCCCGGGCCGGAGTTGAGGAAAGAGGAGTGGGAGTCCTTTCTCCAGAAGCTTTCCGCAATGGAGCCGGCACCGGATTATGTGGTGGCAAGCGGAAGCCTTCCTTCAGGCGTGCCCGGTGACTTCTACGCACAGATCGGACGCGTGGCAAAGAGGCGGGGAGCAAGAGTGATCATCGACGTTTCGGGCGAAGCCCTCGAGCAGGCCATTCAGGAAGGGGTGTTCCTGGTCAAACCCAATGTCCGTGAGTTCAGGGAGCTGGTCGGACAGGAGATGGGGGAGGAATCGCAGATCAGGGCAGCGGCGCAGGAACTGGTCAGAGGCGGCCGGTGCGAGGTCCTGGTGATCTCGCTCGGCGCTGCCGGTGCCATGGTGGTTTCGGAGGAGTTCAGCCGACACATCATACCGCCGACTGTGCCCATCATCAGCAAGGTCGGGGCCGGGGACAGCATGGTGGCTGGCATCGTCATCAGCCTGGCGCGGGGCAGGTCCATCAGGGAGTCCACCCTGTTCGGAGTTGCAGCCGGCACCGCGGCGGTCATGACCCCGGGAACGGAGCTGTGCCGCAGGGAAGATACCGAGCGATTGTATGAAGCGCTGATCCAGAGTCTCGAGTAAGCTCTGGGCCGCAGATTGCATCCGCCCCGGAGCCGGATGCAGTCCTTCGTCCGGAACCGTTCTGACACCGGATGCATGATGGGCAGGTCACAACTTCCGTCCACCGCGGGAAACCGCGCGAAGCGCAAGGCGAATCACCTCGTCCAGATCCAGCCCCGGGTTCTCCCTCCCGATCCGCTCCACGGCCTTTCGCGCCTCCCGGTGCTGATATCCGAGTGCGGTCAGGGCGTGGACTGCATCCTCGTTCCCCGGCGGACCGGCCGGGGCATCTTCGCCCGGCTCAGACGCCCCCTCGATACGCAGCCTGTCGATCCTTGGTCCGAGATCCACCAGGATCCGTCCGGCTGTCTTGGGCCCAATCCCCGGGACCTGGGTCAGCCCCTCGACCGATCTCTCCCTTATCTCGCGGACCAGTCTGGCTGGTGGAAGGTGGGACAACAGACTCAGCCCCGCACGCGGCCCCACGCCCTGCACCTGTATAAGCAGCCGGAAGAGATCCCGCTCACCGGCATCGGAAAACCCGTAGAGGAACGGGCCCTCTTCCTTCCAGATGAGGTGAACCCAGAGGCCGGCTTCCCCTCCCTCGGGAGGAAGCTGTTGCGACGTGGACAGCGGGACCGAAACCTCGATACGGACAGGCCCGGTCTGCAGCAGAACCCTGGTGGGCGATTTGCCCGCGACCCAGCCTTGCAGGAAGTCGATCATCGGAATCGTCCTTCACCGGCAGGTCCATTGTCCGGCCGGATCTGCCTGAAGATGCCTGGTCACGCCGGTGGGTGGGCACCAGGGACGTCCATGCGGGTGGCGCCACACCAAGCGACGGCAAGCGCATCGGCCTGATCCGGCTTGAGCACCTCCGGGCACCCTGCCAGCAACCTCGGCATCATGTACTGGACCTGTTCCTTGGAGGCCCCGCCATTGCCGACAGATGCCAGCTTGACGGCCCGGGGGGAGTATTCAGCCAGCTCAAGCCCCGCCTGCCTTACACCCAGGATCAGCACACCGCGAAACTCACCCAGGACCAGGGCGGCGCGGGCGCTATGCGATACGAAACATTCCTCGATGACGACCAGATCGGGGCGCGCCTCATCCAGGATTCGGACCAGGCGCTCGTGAGCCAGCACAAGCCGGTCGGCCAAGGGCAGGCGCGTGTCAAGGTTGAGGGTTCCGCTGGAGATGTGCCGCCATCCCGACCCGGCCCTCTCCACGACACCGTAGCCCAGCCGCCGGCTCCCCGGATCGATCCCCAGGATCCTTGTCGGAGCCCGGCTCACTGCAGCCGTGCCGATCCGGACTGCGCCGTCACGGCCCTGTCAGCCGCTCAGTTTCTCGAGCAGCTCGGTCGGAATGTCGAAATTGGCCCAGACCTTCTGCACATCATCGTGATCCTCGAGAATATCCATGATGCGGAGGATCTGCTCGGCCTGCTTCTCTTCGGTTACATCGACCGTGGTCTGCGGTATGCGGGAGAGTTCCGCTGAGAGCATCGGGACCCCGGCCTTCTCCAGGGCCTGCTGCACCGCATAGAAGAAGGATGTTGGCGTGTACACCTCGTAGACATCGGGCTCCTCGGCGTTGATGTCATCGGCGCCCGCATCCAGGGCAAGCTCCATAAGCCTGTCCTCTTCAACCTTGTCCTTCTCGACTGTGATCAGCCCCTTCTGATCGAACATCCAGGCGACACAGCCGGACTCACCCATGCTTCCGCCATGTTTGGAGAGCAGGTGGCGCACTTCCGCAGTAGTCCTGTTCTTGTTGTCGGTCAGGACCTCGATGAAGAGCGCGATGCCGCCCGGCCCGTATCCCTCGTAGGTGTAGTCATCATAGCTGATGCCCGGAAGCTGACCCGATCCCTTGAGTATCGCCCTCTTGATATTGTCGGCGGGCATGTTGACCGCCTTGGCGGCCAGAACGGCTGTGCGCAGCCTGGGGTTGTTGTCCGGCTCCGCTCCGCCGTCGCGCGCAGCGATCGTAATCTCCTTGATGTGCTTCGTGAAGATCTTGCCCCGTTCGGCGTCGAGCTTCCCCTTCTTCCGCTTGATGGTCGCCCACTTCGAATGTCCGCTCATGGGTCTTCCTCATCAGGCGCCTCTGCAGTGAGGCGCCGGCCAGGGCTCCGCGGCCAGTTACTCAGCCTCGCGCTGCTTCCGCAACTCCTCGATCAGCTTGTCTGCGACCTCCCTGGGGACCTCTTCATAATGGGAGAACTCCGCCCGGAATCGGGCCCTGCCCTGAGTGAGCGTCCTTAGAGTGGTGGAATACCGGTACATCTCGCCCTGGGGCACCGTGGCCTTGATCGTCTGTGCCCTGGCTCCGGGCTCCATACCCTGGATCCTTCCACGGCGGGATGAGAGATCGCCCATCACCCCGCCGGTATAATCTTCCGGAACCAGGATCTCCACCAGCAGAATCGGTTCCAGCAGAACAGGCCTGGCCTCCTGCATCCCTTTCTTGAGCGCCTGGGACGCAGCCAGCTTGAAAGCCATTTCCGATGAGTCAACCTCGTGGTACCCGCCGAAGTGCAGACGGACCCGGAAGTCGACCATTGGATAGCCGGCCAGTATCCCATCCTCCTTCTGCTCCAGAATCCCCTTCTCCACTGCCGGGATGAACTTGGTCGGGATGACGCCACCCACGATCTCGTTGACGAACTCGTAACCAAAGCCGCGCTCCGTCGCCTCAACCTTTATCGACACATCGGCGAACTGCCCGCGGCCACCTGTCTGCTTCTTGTGCCTGTACGACACGTCCGCGCTGCCGGTAATCGTCTCGCGGTACGGAAGGCGTGGTCTGGCAACCTCCACCTCCACACCGAATTTCCGCTTCACGCGGTCCGTAAGGACATCGGTGTGCTGTTCGCCCATTGTGCGCAGCACAGTCTGGTGAAGATCTCCCTGTACAACCAGCTGGAACGTAGGGTCCTCGTCCTTGAGCTTGCTCAGGGCGATACCCACCTTCTCCTCGTCCCCCTTGCGGACAGGGCGAACCGCCACCTCGTGAACCGTTTCCGGGAACCTGATCGGCTCGATGACCAGACGCTGCCCCTTCACGGTCAGTGTCTCGTTGGTGCCTGTTGTCTTGAGCTTGGCAACTGCCCCGATATCACCGGCCGGGAGCTTGTCGATCTCGCTCCGCTCCTTGCCCTTGAAGCAGTACAGCTGGCCCACGCGCTCCGCCGACTCGCGACTGGAGTTGTACACCTCGCTCCCGCTGCCGAGCGAACCGGAGAAGACGCGCAACAGCGCAATCTCCTGGGCAATGAACTCGGATGAGATCTTGAAGACCTGCACGGCGAGCGGACCGGCCGGATCTGCGGGGATCGGCTCAACCTTGTCGCTACCGGGCTTCGTGACCGGCACACCTGCCACATCGGCCGGGCTCGGTCCGAAGTCCTTGATGAAGCGCAGCAGACTGAGCACGCCAAGGTTCTTCTCGGCGCTCACCGGAACCACGGGGTAGATCTTCCCCTGCGCAATGCCCATACGAAGACCCCGGAGAACCTCGTCCGGATCAAGCTCAAGAGTCTCGAGGAACTTCTCGAGATAGGCATCGTCGCTCTCGGCGGCGAGTTCGACCAGCTTGCCCCTCACATCATCGATCATCGGCTCGAGATCACCGGGGATCGGCGCCTCGGTCAGATCCCCGCCATCGCCGAACATGAAGGCCTTGCCGCCGACTACATCCACGAGCCCCCTGAACTCCGGTCCGGCGCCGATCGGGTACAGCAGGGGGATCGCCCGGTCGGAAATGACGCTCTGAATCTGGCCGAGCACCTTGTCGAAATCGGCCTGCTCCTTGTCCATCCCGTTCACGGCAAAGATCCGCGGACTCTCTTCCTCCTCCAGCATCTCGAAGACGTGCTCAGTCTCGGGCTCCACGCCGGCGACGGCACTCGTGACAACAATCCCGAAGTCGGCGGCCCGGATGCCGGCCAACACCTCGCCCACAAAGTCGGCGAAGCCGGGGGCATCGAGCAGGTTGAGCTTCCTCCCTTCGAACTCGAACTGGGCGAGTGCGAGCGAGACACCCGTCTTACGCTTGTGCTCCTCCGGAGTGAAATCCAGGGTACTTGTACTCTCGGTAACCTTTCCAAGCCTGGAAATGGCACCGGCGCTGAAAAGCATGGCTTCCGCAAGACTGGTCTTGCCGGCTCCACCGTGCCCCGCCAGGACGAAGTTCCTGATTTCGGCGGTCTCGTAGGTCTTCACGTAGCAATACCCCCCTACTCAGCATTATCAGATTATGATCCGGGAAACAGCCCAGGGGCCCGGACAAGCGAGGCTTCCACAACGGGCAACCTTGGGAGGCTAGCACCCCCGGGCCGGCATCTTCAAGGAGAGATTCAGCCGGGCTCATCGCCCCCCCCCACGGAGACGGCGGTTTGTCAGGCGGCTGGTCCCTCCCCGCTCAGGATGAGCCTCCGGAAGTGATCTATGAACGTCGCATTGTCCTCTCTCAGCCCGGTGCTCACGCGAAGCGCAGTGGCCCCTATCGGGCGGACGATCACCCCCACCTTCTGCAGCTCCCGAAAGATCCACTGCGAGCTTATCCGGGTATCGATGAAGAGAAAGTTCGTCTGACTCGGAGGGATGGTAACGGGAAGCCCCTCCAGCCCGCTCCGCAGGAAGTCCAGCTCCGTACTGTTGTGTTCACGTGACCTGGCGACATGCCCCACGTCATCGAGGGCGGCGATTGCCGCGGCCTGCGCGGGGACATTAACGTTGAAGGGTATCCGGCACACCATCAGCCAGTGGATGACATCCTTCGGAGCAATGGCATAGCCGGCCCTTATCCCGGCCAGGCCGAAGGCCTTGCTCAGTGTCCTGAGGATGGCAATCCTGCGGCCCGCACGGAAGTGGGCCATTGGATCCGGCATGTTCCGGACGGTGATGTACTCCTCGTAGGCCGCATCGTAGACAACAAGAATATGATCAGGCACCTTCTTCATGAAGGCATCGAACTCATCCCCCGTGAACCAGGTGCCGGTCGGATTGGTGGGATTTGCCAGGTAAATGATCTTGGTGCGTTCGTCTATCAGATCGGCCATGGCTTCAAGATCGTACCTGTATCCCCCGTCCGTCATCGGTGCTGCCTTGAAGACCGCATTCGCCTTTGCGGCTGCCAGGGAGTAGATCGGGAAGGTCTTTTCCGAACTGACCACCGAGTCACCCGGGTCAAGGCACGCCCACGCGCATAGTTCAATCACCTCCACGGAGCCCGACGCTGCAAAGGTGTTCTCCATGCTCACGCCGTACAACCCGGCAAGCTTCTCGCGCAGATAATAGGAGTTGTCGTCCGGATAGAGCCACGTGTCGGCGAGGCAGGCTTTCAGAGCCTCCATGGCCATGGGTGACGGGCCCAGGGGGTTCTCGTTGGATGCGAGTTTGGCAACTCTGCCCGTAAGGCCGAAATCCCTGCGGACCTCTTCAATGGGCTTGCCGACCACGTATGGTTTGAACTCGCGAAGATGATTGCGGAGCAGATTCCTCAGTGCCATCAGTCATGTTCCTTCCGGGAGCGGTAAGCGCCAGACCGCCTGGACTTGCGTCAACCGCCTGGCCAGGCTCTTCCTCCGGCGGGGCCTGAAACTGTTCCCCCGCAGCCTGCTCAACTTACTCCACATGGCATGCCTGAGTCGACCGGCTTCGGTGGTCGTGCACACAACGCAAAAAGGCGGCCGGATAACATCCGACCGCCTCTTGAAGAATAAATCCGGCGGCGTCCTACTCTCCCACAAGGTCTCCCTTGCAGTACCATCGGCGCTGGAGGGCTTAACTACCGTGTTCGGAATGGGAACGGGTGTGCCCCCTCCGCCATAACCACCGGAAGCCGGAAGCCGTGCCCTGAATCAACTCGAAGGCGCGGCAAAACAATGACAACTGCACGTGATACCGAACTGAGAACTTGCACGAAAAAACTCGATCAAGCCTCACGGCCTATTAGTACCGGTCGGCTGAACGTGTTACCACGCTTACACCTCCGGCCTATCAACCTCCTGGTCTAGAAGGGGCCTTCAGGTAGGATACCCTACGGGAGATCTCATCTTGAGGTCGGCTTCGCGCTTATATGCTTTCAGCGCTTATCCGGTCCGAACATACCCCCCCAGCGGTGCCGGTGGCGCGACAACTGGTACACTAGAGGTTCGTCCGTCCCAGTCCTCTCGTACTAGGGACAGCTCCCCTCAAATCTCCTCCGCCCACGATGGATAGGGACCGAACTGTCTCACGACGTTCTAAACCCA
>CAZWSC010000017.1:0-20071 GCA_964636385.1 uncultured bacterium | reverse complement strand
TGTTCAGCCCGTAGGTGTCGGTGCCGCGGCTGTCGTTGGCGATGTCCCAGATCGCGCCCGCGACCACGTTCTCGATGCGCCAGGACCACCAATCGCAGTTCGGATCGTTCTGCGGAACCTCGAGGCCTACGTGCCGGACGTCGAAGACCACGCGTGGCTCCAGGTATGCCGTGCAGAGTCGGCTGATGACCTGCGCCAAGCCCTCGATCCAAGCGACCTCCTCATACTCGGGACACCACTCGCAGTGGCCGCAGTCGTCGGGAGGATCATCATCGCAGACCCCGTTGCAGTAGGTGAATCCGGGGAAATAGGCGTGCTGGTGATGCCAGTAGTGGCCCCACTCATGAGCGAGGACCCAGTCCGTCCAGGTGCTGCGGTCGCGGATGTGCAACTCTTCAAAGATGGAGTTGTAGTAGCTGCTGCCCTCCTCCTCGGGCCACTGCACGTCGACCTGCTGCACGTTCCAGTGGAACCCCGCCGCATTCCCGACGTCGCGGAAGTGGTTCCGGCTGTGAGTGATGACCGTGCAGATGTGCAGGGCGCCGTGGTAGTTGTTGGGGTAGATCGGGCCGATGTCGTAGGTTCCCGCGCCCTGAGGGATCTCGTAGAACGTGGTCCACCACTCGTAGTTGTTCTCCCACACGTCGGTTCTCTGGACAACGGCGGCGGTGCTGGAGGCCCGGATCTGCAGGCGGACCTTCACGCCTTGCGGCACACTGAGTGAGAACACCCCCACTTCGTCGGTCGTGGTGATGTCGTACATGGTACCGAACGGAAATCCCTCGCCATACGCGACGACGAACACCTCGGCGGCGTGCGCCCAGTGATTGTCGTCTTGATGCCAGTACACCACATTGCCGTTGAGCGTGCAGGATGAGCGGTCCTTCTCCCAGGCCTGGATCAAAGCCGGATCCTCGGGCGCCTTCGCCATCGCCTCGAGTTCGGCCAGGGTGTATTCGGGATGCGCCGCCATGCGGTCGCCGCCGGCCGGCAGGATCCGCCGCGACGGCAAGCGGTCGCTGTCGGTGGGCAGGAGCCCGCCGTAGGCCTCGCGCGAGAGGTTGAAGGACTGCCGCCAGCGGCGGCCGTCGACCTCGGCCGTCAGCACCAGGGGGCCGAAGCCGGAGCCGGGCGTCGCCGTGAGTTCGTAACGCAGCTGGTCGTTCGCGTACACGGCCAGATCGCGCGGGGCGGTGAAGCGCGTGACGGTCCAGCCGTCGCCGGAGAGGTCGAGGTCGCGCAGGTCGGCCGCAGCGGCCGCCTCGATCCTGATCACGGCCTCAAATGAGCCCCCTGCCTCAGGCAGGCGCTCAGGCCGTTCCATGCGCGCGCGGATGGGGTTCGATTCCACTCTGGCGAGAGCCGGTGTGGCAATGCCTAAGGCGGATGTTGCGATGGCCAGAAGTAGTATCAACCGCTTCATGAAAGAGACCTCCTGTGGTGGGTCAAACTGCCTGAAGAGAAGACGGATCTTGCCGTGAGTTAAGTTTCTTCCGATCCGGACGCGATCTGCGCCAGGCCAGCACAGCCACGGCCAGAATCGCGACAATCCCGGCCAACCAGGCGGCTATCCGCCCACCGTGTGGACGGAGGGTATAAAGATCCGGCTGGGACTCCCCGTCGCCGATCAGAACGAGTCCAGCCCAGAAGAATGGGTGGGAAGTCTCCACGTCTGAAGCAAGCATGGTGCGCGCGTCGGCAATGGCCCATGCAGGCGAGGCACCGGCGGCCAGCCCGTCGTAGAAGTGGTCCATAAACCGGGCTGTCGTGCCATCGTCCACAGCCCAGAGAGTTGCCACGACAGCCGGAACACCGGCCGTAAGGAAGGCGGCTGCAAGGCCCTGCACGCCCTCTCCCGCAAGGATGCGGCCATCCGCGCTGCCGCAGCTCGACAGCACCGCCAGGCGCGCGTTCAGCTCCATCCCGGCCACATCGCCTGCGCGGATCGGCGCGACCCCACGTGGCCCACCCAGGTAGATTGCCGAGTTCCAGGGGCGCTGTGCATCGACCTCCCCATGACATGCAAGGTGGAGGAGGCCGTACCCCGCCGGATCGATCCCCGCGAATCCCCGGCTGGCCTTGCCTTCGCCACCGGCGCCTGAGCCGCCCTCATCCGTACGGTCGGCGCGTGTGCCACGGGTGCCACTCCCGCCGGCCACGGTGACGTGCCGGAAGCGCCGCTGCAGACGACGGACCTCGGCTGTGGCTCCCGCCAGCCTGGCGTGCGAGGCGTTCTCCAGGCCGGCGACCGCGAGGATCCGCCCGGCTGTCTCGCCATCATGTGCCTGCTGTCCGCGCAGGTGCGCAAGGATTGTGGCCGAGGGAACCCGCCGGATGTCCTGCGCAGGCAGCACTACCGAGAAGGGGATGCGGTGCAGCACGCCGTCGGGACTCACGAGGATCGTGCGGACAGCTGCAATCAGCCCCCGGCCTTGCGCTGCCTGCACCGGGAACGCCGCGGAGTCACCGGGGGTGGCGCCCAGAAGAGCCTCGAACACTGCCTCTGCCGTACGCTCATCGAAATCCCCGAATGGATGCGCAACCTGGCCGAGGAGAGGGTCCAGCACCGTGCTCCATTCGTCATCGCCTGCCAGGGGCCAGGCCAGGCATGCTTCAGGCGTGACAGCGAAGAGCCAGCCTCCGCCAGGACCGGACATCATGTCCAGGAACAGCTCGCCCGGCCGGAGGACTTTGCGTTGCAGCATCACGAGGGTCACCGGCTCGGGCACCATCTCCTGTTCCGGAAGTATGCCGGGGCCGAGGATGCGCTCGAGCAGAGTGCGGGCCTTGAACCGCTGGAGTGCGGCAAATCCCTGCTCCAGATCCCCTTCCCGCATTGCCAGCGCCACGCGCAGCGCGAAGAGCTGCTGTGCCTCGATGCCGCGCCGCTCCCGCCAGGCCGGGTCGGTCGGCAGCACGCGATCCTGTTTCCAGACACTCTCGGCTGCATCGAGGTATGCGAGGGCGGAGTCTGCCTCGCCGAGCTCGTACCATGAGGCGGCTGCCGTGACCAGGAGAGGCATGCTGTGGCGCGGGGTCCCGGCTGCAGTGGAGCGGCTGATGGCACCACGCAGGGCTGACAGAGCCTCAACGTGCCTCCCTGCCGCCCGCAGAGCGCGGCCCTTGCTCTGCGCCAGCAGCATCGAGAGCGTGTAGTCCTCGCGGCCTGCCAACTCCGCTTCGGCGCTCTCCAGCCCGGTCCAGATCTCATCGATGCGGTCCAGCTTTAACAAGGCGTCGACTGCGCGCAGGTGGGCCTCCAGACGGGTGGCAGGGGAGATGGCATCGCGCAGGGCAATCGCCTCGCGGCTTCGCTCGAGGGCGGAGTTGTGCTCTCCCATAGCAAGGTCGAGCGATGCGAGCCTGACGAGGGCGAGCGCCTCCTCTTCCGGATAACCGTGATCGCGGCTGAATGCCAGGGCCGCTGTCAGCTCCCGGTCCGCATCGTCGAGATGTCCGAGATCCTTCAGCGCCTGGGCGAGGTTCCTCCAGGGCGCCCCGGCCTGGTGCCCAAGGCCGCGCTCGATCTGGATGTCACGGGCGCGGCGGTACTCATCCACGGCCGCGGCAGGGTCGCCGAGGATCATCGCGACGCCTGCGAGATTGTTCCTGGCCATTGCCTCGAGGCTGTGCGAATCCCCGGCGCGGGCAAGGTCGGCCGCAAGCGCGTAGTTTGTGCCGGCGCCCCTGTACTCGCCCCGCGCGCCGAGGCAGTTGCCGAGGCTGTTGTACAGGGCGGCGAGCCCGGCAGAGTCATTGGCGGCGGTGGCGAATGGCAATGCCTCTGCGAAGACGGACTCGGCAGCGGCAAGGTCGCGTGCGCTCAAACGCAGGCGGCCCAGGCCGTGCAGGGCCTTGCCAACGTGGAAGTTGTCGCCTGTGGCAAGCGAACGGCGGTTCAACTCCCCGAGTACTTCTTCCGCCTCACCGCCCCGGCCTGTCTGGCGGTATGCCTCGCTCAGGTATCGCAGCGCATCCCGCACGGCGCCGCCGTCACCCCTTGCCTCCGCGATGATGCGCGCATCCTGGAGGTCCGGCTCGCCATCGGCCGCCCTGCCATAGGCAACGCGCGTCTTGCCCCTTTCCAGAAGGAGGATCTGGTGCAGTGCGCTGTCGGATGAAGCGACGGCTGCCGGCAGCAGGCGCTCCACGACGGACTCGACCGAGTCCGGCTGCGATGCGGCACGATAGCCTGCAAGGAGGGAACCGACATCCGCTGAGCCGGGCGGGGCACCCGGTGCGGCCATGAGCAGCGGAGCGATCAGATGTGCGGCCAGGTGTCGTGCGATGTTGTTAAGGATCAAGGAAGCTCCATCCTCTGTGATGCACCGTTGTCGAAGCTGGCCAGACGATTATATCACGGAATCGGGCCAGGCGGGTACGGCCGGACTGCAGGTGGATACGGCAGCCGGCCCGGAGTTGTCCTGGGGGAAGCGGGTTCTCCCGCCGGACAAGTCTCAGGCTGGGGCGTCGAGGCGAACTACTGTTGCGCCTGCCGTCTTGAGCATCCTGTGGAAGCGGCGGATCGTCTCACCTCTGTCCGCACCCGGCTCGAGGTTGGACAGCGCGGCGAGTTCCTCCCTGCCCGGGGGTGAGTCGGGATCGAAGACCGCAAGGATGTAGGTCTCCCTGCCGGGCGCAATACCGGATCGCCAGGTGTGCAGCATTGCCGGCGGGGGTAGCAGGATGAGTTTGCCGGCGGGCCGCAGCCCCGGCAGTTCACCGGGCGAAGGGTACACGAGCCGGCCGATGCCATCTCCATCCACATGCACCAGAACAGGATAGCCAGCGAGTCGCAGACGGAAGCTCACACCGTGCTTCGATGCAGCCGGATCATGCGCGGCATCCCTCAGCACAAGTGGCGAGCCGATCCGCAGATCATGGACCATGCTGTCGCGGCGAAGATGCGGGGCGAGCGCGACCAGGACCAGCGCGGCTGCCAGGGCAAGTGGCGCGATCCACCGTGTTCTTCGTGCCCTGCGGCGGGAGGCGGGGTTCAGGAGCGCCGACAGGCTCGACCCGGCCTGGGCGCGTTCTATCTCCGTGAGGCTGGTCAGGGGGGTATCCTCCAGGGGCAGGGGATTCGTATCGCGCCCGGCTGCCTCGGCTTCCAGCAGGCGTTCCCGCAGACGCCGGCATGAGGCACAGGCGCCCAGGTGCTCTTCCGCCGACTTCCTCTCCCCGCCATCCAGATCCTCAAGTACGAGGATCATCTCCTTCAACTGATCGTGCTCCCTGCTCATGTCGGTTCCTCCCTGAAGGGGAAGACGTCCTCCCGTGTCCGGGAAGTTTCACAAGAACTGATCACCGGTCCAGGTCCAGGCGCTGTATCAGGCACTTACGCAGCGCCATCCTGCCTCTTCTTATGTCCGTACGAACCGTGTTCAGAGGCCTGCCGAGTGCCTCTGCGACCTCCTCGTAGGTGGCCCCGCGGTAGAGCAGCATCGCCAGGGCCGTGCGCTGGTCATCATTGGAAAGGGAGGCGAGGCAGGCTTCGATGGCCACGAGTGTCTCCCGCCGCTCAAGGTCGCAGGATGGGTCATCGCCGGCAGGCGGATCAGGGAGGCCGCCTGCGATCCCCTCCGCAGGGAGTTCCCTCGCCTCCAGCCGCCGCCTGGCTCGCAGCAAGTCGAGCAGCAGGAATGGCGCCCGCACCCGGAACCAGGCCCAGAGGGTGCCGGGACCCCTGTAGGTGTAACGGCCGTCGGAGATCTCTTCGGTCAGGCGCAGGAGGCAGTCGTGGGTCCAGTCGCGGCGCAGTCCGGCATCGACCGTCAGGCGGCAGGCCCGGGCGTAGACGGCGTCATGCGCCCTGGTGAGGAACTCCCTGCGTGCCCATTCGGCCCGCCCGCGCAGTCCCTCCACAAGGCGCGCCTCGTCCGACAAGGTGGAGGCTCCGCCCGCACTGTCCCCGGGGCTCCGCTGTTCGTCTTCGCCCTCTTCACCACCACTCACGCAGTGTTCCCCCCTCGCATCCTCCGCGCGGCGGTTACTCCACCCGCCCCACGGCCAGCACCGACACGTCGTCCTGCGGCTCGCCGCCAGCCCAGTTCTCGGCCAGGGCAACAAGGGACTTCACTCCGTCTGCCAGCGGCCTGCCCAGCGTGGCTGCCGCGGCCTCCCCGATGCGTTCGAACTCCAGATGCTCACCGGCCGGGCTCTGCGCCTCACTCAGGCCGTCTGTATAAGCATAGAGCCTGTCGCCCGGGTTCAGGGCAATCTCCTGTTCGGTGAACCCGATCCCGTCAACCACCCCCACTGGCGGTTCGGTCGAGTAGATGAAGCTCACATCGCCGTCTGCCCTGACCATGGCAAGGGGCGGATGACCCGCCATGACCGCGCGCAGCGCCTTGCTCCTCTCATCGAGCAGCGCATAGAACATCGTGAAGAACTGCGGCGCACCTGGATCCAGCTTGAAGCGCCTGTTAAGGCGTTCGGCCACTTTCGAAGGCGGCGCCGGATTCCAGCGGTCTCCATGGGCGTTGAAGAGGACCGACCGCTCCGGCTGAGGCGACAGCGTATGGGCAAGGGTGAACGAGAGCAGTGAGGCAGTGACGCCATGACCACTGACGTCGAGCAGGTAAAGCGCGATCGTGTTATCGTCCAGGCGCAGGATATTCAGGGTGTCGCCCCCAAGCTCCATCGAGGGGCGGTAGTGCCAGGCCAGCTCAATCCCCTCCGGCATGGGAGTGACCGTGGGCAGCAGGCTCTGTTGGATCACCGCGGCCGCTTCGAGCTCGCGCTGCATCTCGCGGTTGGCTGCGGCGAGGCGTTCCTCCGCAAGCCGCCTGGCCGTCACGTCCGACTGGATGCCGATGAAGTGTGTGACCTCCCTGTTCGCATCGCGGGCCGGTGTGATGGAAAGGCGGTTCCAGAAGCTCGTGCCGTCCTTGCGGTAGTTCAGGATCTCGACCACACAGCCCCGGTGATTCCTGATCGCTGCGCTGATCTTCTCGGTTGCCTTCGGATCGGTATCCGGTCCCTGCAGGAACCTGCAGTTGGAGCCGAGCGCTTCCTCGCGCGCATAACCGGTGAGCCGTTCGAACGCCGGGTTGGCATAGATGAGAGGCATCCCGGGCAGGCGCGCGTCGACAATCGTGATCCCCTCACCGGCTGCGGCAAGGGCGCGCTCCTTCAGTTCGATCGGGACCTCCGGGAGGATGTGTGCGGGTATGGGTCTGTCAGTCATATCCTCGACCTTCCTGCAGGACGGGCCATGTTCCGGCAACGCCGGAACCCTGGGATGTTACACGATGGCGGCCAGGATCTCCTTCGGAAGATCCTCTGCGGGGCGATTTGGGGCGAAGCGATGGGGACACAACCTGTTGCCGCAAGGCCTGTTCTGAGACACCGGGTGCCGGGGGAGAGAGGGGATGTGGTGTTCGATGGAATCCCCGGCCGTGGCTGATGCGCGCTTCATCAGGCACCAGTCTCCACTCCTGGCCATAAACGAGGAGCCGATGTTGCCTCGCATCCATGCGCATATCTGCAGGCTGGTCCATGACCGGGCGATGTCCTGATCATCGAACGTGCATGTCGGCAGGTGTCGGCAGATGATACCTTCCCCGTCAGTTACAGTGAACGCCTTTGCGCCGCAGTACACCACGCATGCGACAACTCTGCGGAGCGATAGTGGGTGGATTGGGCTCAGCCTCGCTTCGTGTTTCGCGACAGCCCTGGTTTCTCTCCCGATGAGTCCGCGCCCGCCTGTTCGAACACCGCCAGATTCTGCTCAAGCGCTGCCTTCGGGACCGCCTTTGACAGCGCCTCGCGCAGGTGATCGGCAGTTACCCCTTCGATGATGCCGAGCCCCGCGATGCGGCCGAGGAGCGCCACGTTCTGGAAGCGCGGGTTGGTGAGTCCATCGATGAACACCCGGACGGCATGCCCGCCGCGTCCTTCTGCAGCAGTCTCAATCGCATCGGGCCCGGGCTTCGAAGACCTGCGCATCCGGACGTGTATCGGCTGATACTCCACATCGTAGTAGACCACGGTGCCGCCCTCCCGGAGCATGCCGGCCGCTCCACGGAGCGCCTCGAATCTCTCCAGGCTGACAACAAGATCCGCCTCACCCTCGGGAACCAGGGGGGTGAAGACCTTTTCCCCGAGACGGATGTGCGAGATGACGGTTCCGCCGCGCTGTGCAAGCCCGTGCGTGTCGCATCCGCGGACCTTGTGCCCGGCCGAGAGGCAGGCCTGGCTCAGCGCCGAGGAGAGGAGGCCGATCCCCTGGCCGCCCACGCCTATGCAGTAGATGTTCATCGGTCCCATCACTTCACCTCCTGATCAGTGCCGCAGTACGGGTTTCATGAGTATCGCGGACTAAGGCTTCCGGCGCTGCAGGGCGCCCACCGGGCAGGTCTGCAGGCAGGACCCGTCCCCGATGCAGAGATCGGGATGCACTGCGACACTGCCGTCGTCACCAAGCTGGAACGAGGGACAGCCGAAGTCGCTTATGCAGACGAAGGCGTGGTTACAGGTCTCCTGGTTGACCTCCACCTGGGCAGGCTTCACACCAGGCTTCCTGCGCTGCTGCTCCCTCGTGAGCTTCAGCATGCATGGATGCCTGGCGATGACGACCGAGAAGCCCTCGTGTACGAGGGCCTCCCTGATGTGCCCGGTCAGTTCGGCCTGCCTGTAAGTGTCCACGTCCCGGATGAACCTGACCCCGAGCGACTCCAGAAGCTGCTGGAGGGGGATCTTCGCCCCCACCTCTCCCGAGCCGAATCGGGGCTGGTGCCCCGTCATGGCGGTGGTGCCGTTCTCCATGATCACCAGTGTCACGTCGTGGTCGTATATCGCCGCGTTGACGATCCCGGGAATCCCCGCGTGAAACAGTGTGGAGTCTCCCAGCAGGCTGAGGACCTTTCGCTTTCGGTTTCTCAGCGCCAGGCCCGAACCGAGGGGGACCGATGCGCCCATGCAGAACAGCACCTCGCCGACCTCGTACGGCGGCATGAATCCCAGGGAGTGGCAGCCGATGTCCGCCACCGTGATGTCCGCATCTCCCAGAGCGGCCTTGATGGCGTGGAATGCGGAGCGGTGCCCGCAGCCGGGGCACATCTGCGGAAGGCGCACAACCACTTCGTCGGCTGACGGGGGAGCTGGCCGGGCCGGGAAGAGATCCGGCCACGCGTGTGAAAGCAGGTGATGCGTGCGGACCGGGCCGAGTTCCCCCATGAGCTCCTCGTTCCCCTCCCGCGAGAGGATCCGGCACGAGACCTTGCTGTCGAAGGCGAGCGCCTTGATCTCCGTCTCCAGCACCCTGTCCAGTTCCTCGACGACCAGCACATCGTCGTGGCCCTTCAGGAACTCGAGGACCTGCCTGCGCGGCAGTGGATAGGTCATGCCGAGCTTGAGGAGGTCCACGGCGCGGCCGCTCTCGTGCAGGTTCTCGATGAGGCAGTTGGCAGGGAGTCCCGAGGCAATGAGCCCGAGCCGCGGCTGCCCGGGTGCGGGTGGGCCGTTCGGGCTGTGTAACCGGCAGAGGGAGGGCGAACCGGCGATTTCCTCGAAGGTGTCGACCAGTCCCAGCGCACGCCGCTTCAGGGGGAAGACGGTCGTTGTGATCGGCACGTAGGGACCGTTCTTCCTGTCAAACCCCGGTGTCCAGTCGCGCTCCATGCTGTCGATGCCCTTGACCTCGACGACTTCGCGTGCATGACAGACGTGCGTTGTCATGCGAAGTGCCACGCAGGTCCTGTGTTCACGGGCCAGGCGTGCGGCCTCGCGGAACATGTCGTAGGTCTCACGGGGAGTGGCAGGCTCGATCATCGGCATGTAGGACATGCGGGAGAAGAAGCGGTTGTCCTGTTCGTTCTGTGATGAGTTGGCGCCCGGATCATCCCCAAGTATGACAACCAATCCCCCCGTGAGAGCCATCAGCGGAAGCTGGATCAGTGAATCCATGGCCACGTTGAGGCCGACCGACTTGAAGAAGCAGGCGGACAGGTGGCCGTTAAGCGCGCTCCCGGCAGCGACCTCTATGGCGACCTTCTCGTTCACCGAGTACTCGAAGTGGAAGGGGCGTTCGCTCTCAGGGACAGTGGTGAGGGCTGCCGCGATCTCCGGGGTCGGGGAGCCGGGAAAGGTGGTTATGACCTGCGTCCCCGAGTCGACCATGGCGCGGGCGAGGGCTAAGTTGCCCATCACCAGTTCCCGCCACGGCTCCCTGCTCATCAGGAGTTCGGCTGGTTTCGGCATGCGAAATTCTCCTCCAAACCGTTTCCGGGTTCAGATGGTATCTGCAGTGACATCTCTCTGATGCTCCAGGACGTCATGACGGTTGCGCTTCCTCCCGCCGGCCGGGAAAGTGCGCATCCAGATAGGTCACGATCACGCCCTTGTACCAGGGGTGTTCGTACGGGCGCAGGATCCCTGCATCCGGAAGGATGAAGTGCAGGTCACCATCAACCAGATGGGTCTCCACGTGTGGCCGGGCGGCCTCAACCAGGCGCTCGAAGCCGGCATGGGGCACCTGCGAGTCGCCCCGGCTGTGCATCAGCAGCATCGGTGCCTCGATCCTCCCAATGAGGTTCACTGGGGTTCTGTACATGAGATCCCTGCCATACCTGCCGGCCAGGTAGCTGTCGATGAAGAGCTTCTGGACACGGTTGTACAGACCGGGGAATCCCATCTCCGCCATGTTGTCGCAGAAGGCATCGGAGAAGGAGGAGTAGGCGGAGAGGCTTATGACACCCGCAACCTCGTCCAGCAGGGCGGCGGAGTTGATGGCGATCGCACCCCCCATCGAGAGCCCGAACAGGATAACCGGCGCGGCTTCGTAGGACGGGGTGGATCGAATGTGCCCGATGGCGGCTGCGACATCGGCGATCTCGCTGTAACCAAGACCGATCAGGTCGCCCCCGCTTCCGCCGTGAGCCCTGACCTCCAGGAGCAGGGAAGAGAAGCCGGCATCATGCAGCATCGCGGAGTGGCCGTAGAATGCGGTGACCGAGGGGTTATGTATCCCCGTCAGGAAGATCACGATGCCGCGCGGCTCGGGATGGGCTACGTGGTAGGCGGAAAGAAAGATGCCGTCCCCGCTCTCCAGCCTCAGATGCTCGGCGGCCAGTTGAGAGCCGTCCTTCAGTTCGTGTTCGCCGGGCTCGTAGGTCCTGGCATAGTCCACGTGCAGCTCTATCATCGGTCTTATCATGATCCGCGGGATGGTGATCATCGCCGTCAGTGTCAGCGCAATGAGCATGATGGCGAGTACAAGCAGGAATCTCGTCAAAGGTCTTCCCATATTGCCGATCCTCCCGGTCAGCCGTCAGGCCTCATCCTGTCTTCCCGTCGTAGAACATGCGCAGGATCTCATCCGGGTCGACATCGTCGATTCGTGGCGGATTCCACTCAGGCGACCGGTCCTTGTCCACCAGGGCCGCGCGGACTCCTTCGCCGAAATCGGGATGCATTGCCGCCCTTCGGGCAAGAACCAACTCCATCGACAAAGCCTCGCGCAGTGGCAGCTCCGTACCCCGGCGCATGATCTCGAAGGTCCAGAAGAGTGCGGAGGGCGACACCGATTGAAGCACTTCCAGCGTCTCCAGGGCAAAGGCGGTTCCTTCCGCCTTCAGTGCATCGATGATCTCCGGCACAGATGCGGCCGTGAAGCACCGGTCGATGGCCTTTCGCCGGTCGGCGAGTGTGAATGGAGGAAGCGGCCTGGCGAAAGGCGCGATGGCCGCCGCCCCGTCCCTGACAAGAGCATTCCGCAGCGCATCGAGATCGCTCTTCGCGACGAGGTGGGTGGCCAGGCCAGAGTGGACGGCATCCGCTCCCGTCACGCGAAGGCCGGTCAGTCCCAGGTAGATGCCCAGCGCCCCCGGCATCCTCGGCAGGGCGAAGCTGCCGCCCACGTCCGGGAACAGGCCGATCCCCGTCTCCGGCATGGCGAAAACCCCGGCATCCGTGGTTACCGCAATCCTCCCGTGAACCGAGATCCCGATCCCACCGCCCATGCAGATGCCGTCGATCAGGGATATGTAGGGTTTCGGATACTCGGCTATCACTGCATTGAGGCTGTACTCCTCGCTGAAGAAGCTCTCGATGGGGCCGGCATCCCCTGCGAGGGCATGCTCCCGGAGTGCGCGAACATCTCCACCGGCGCAGAAGGCCTTGTCTGTGGCGCTCTCGACGACAACCGCGTGCACCGAGGGGTCACCACTCCAGCTGTCCAGGATGGAGCGCATTCCGCGGATCATGCCGAGGTCGAGAGCGTTAAGGGTCTTCGGCCGGTTCAGGACCAGCCGGCCGATGCGTCCCGTGCGTTCGCCGATTACGGCAGGTTCGGACATGTGAAGTACTCCATTTACGTGTCGCTGAGCCGCTCCGGCCAGTCCGGGTTGTTCATGATCCGGTGTCAGAACGCCGCACCTGTGCCAATGTACAACTGCGGCCCTTCCGCGAATCCAGTGGTCAGCGGGAATGCAATGTCGGCCCTGAGGCGTCCAACCGGTGATCGTAACCGCAATCCGGCTCCGGCGCCCGCGGAAATCCCGGACACGGCAACCTGGTCGATGCTGTCGACCACCTGGCCGGCGTCAAGGTAGATTGCGGATGTGACTCTCCCGTAGAGGGGGAATCGGACCTCCAGCGATCCCAGAAGCCTGACCTTGCCGCCCACCGGGTGACCGGCTTCATCCAGGGGGCCGACGTTATCCTCCGGGAATCCTCGCAGAGTGCGAAACCCGCCCCCAAAGAAGCGTTGGCTGAGCGGGACGCCCCGCCCGGACGCCTGGGACTGGATCCAGCCCGCTTCCAGACGGCTTGCCATTGTCACCCGGCCGATTGAGCGAAACCGCAGGCGGCTGGCCTCGGATGTGCCATAGTGATACTGGGATCCGAGCCACGGCGCTGTCCAGGCCTGTGTCACCCGCAGATAGCCTCCGGCAGACGGCTGGTCCAGGTCATCACGTGTGTCCCTCGACGCGCCCGCAGCCAGCGTGCCCAGCCGTACTGCTTCCGGGCCGTAGCCGATCGCATGCGTCTTCAGAAGAACGACCCGCTCTGCCTGGTATCCGAGGTTGACGCTCCAGAAGAAGCCGATCGGGCGTTTGAGTGCAAGTGCGCCCCGTATCCGCTCGGCCGTGTATGACCTCGGCCTGTGATACTCATATGCCGAGTTGATCTGCGTGACGAGCCTGCGCCCGAGTGTCCAGGGAGTGCTCAGTTCGCCCTCCACAATGCGCCTTTTCTCCCCGACGACACCGCGCAGGCCGGCACGGATGCCCCGCCCTCCCAGGTTCCTCTGGTCCAGGGATACGTGCGTGCGCATGCGGTCGAGGCTGCCGTATCCCAGGCCAAGGCCCGCCGTACCGGACGGGGTCTCCTCGAGCTCTATCAGGAGGTTCTTCTCGCGGCTTCCCTGGTCGGTCGGATCGGGAACCACGCGAACAGTCCTGAACAGTCCGGTGCGCAGGAGTGACGCGCGTATCGCGCCTACGTCCCTTGGCCGCAGCGTATGGCCGGGGAGCAGGATGATCTCCCGCTCGACCACGAATCGCCGTGTCTTCTGCAACCCGCGGATCTCGATCCCGCGCAGGCGCGCCCGATCTCCGGCGACAATCCTGTGCCGGAGTGCCGCGAGCCTGCTTCCGTGGCGGAGCCTGACGTCGACCTGGACCGAGGCGTCAAGGTATCCCATTCCGGCCAATGCCTCGTACAGCCTCTCCCTGTCCGCCAACAGTTCCCTGATGCGGTAGGGAGACGGGGGACGGAGACGGATTACGGCTGACAGCGAGTCGATCGCGCTCCTGTCCATTGCCGATGCGGTAATCAGGTGCAGTTCCGAGACGGTCCACCTCGGTCCCTCCCGCACGCGTATCAGTATCTGTATGCCCTTCTCATCCGTCACGTCGGGGTCGACACCTCCTTCGACACTGGCAAGAAGGAAGCCCTCGCTTCTGTAGAAGCGTGTGAGACTGTCCAGGTCTTCCTTCAGGATCTGTGTTGTGAAACGCTCGCTGCGTAACAGGCGGGGAGGTTGCAGGTGCATCCATTCCAGGAGCTGCCGGTCGGTAAAGGACCGGTTTCCCTCGAAGCGGATTCGGGCGACAGTCCGATGTGTGTGTGCGTCACCTTCCGCCTGGCACGGAAATGCAGGCAGGGAGAGCGCGGCCATCCCGACGGATAACAGCCACCGTGCTCCGGCGAGTCTCATCGGAGCATGAAGACACGGCGGATCTCCAGGTAGGACTCGCCGCGCTCCCTGGTTTCAGATCGCAGGAACCAGCCCCCGTACAGGCGGTAGTCGGCCAGAACGACGCTCTCCGCCCAGGCACCGATTCCAGTGAAGGTGGTTACTTCGAACCGGTCGCCGTACTCCTTTCGCAGCCGTACACCACTTCCATCAAGATCGACCTCGTCCACCTGAAGCCACTGTGCCGCCTTCTTCTCCGCACCGCCCAGGATCCGTTCGGAAGAGAACCTGGCCGCGAGATGCTCGAACGTGCCGATTGCAGTGGGCGATGGCGCAAGAAGGATCTCATCGGGGGTGTGCCATCCGGTTTTCAGGCTGCTGAGAGATTCCGCTTCGGCAACTTGCCACCCGCCATGTCCCGCTTCTTCTGTCGCTTCTCCAGCGGCGACTCCCGGATGGAATGTGACAGGCAGGAGAAGGAGGGCGGCCCGCATGCAGGTGCGCCATGAAAGGCTTCGGGGCGGCATGATCCGTGCGATCAATCCGGGTGCTGTCCGGTATGATATCTGGACGCTCATCACCCCGGAGTATACGGTGAACCGCGGGTGCATATCGAGGGATCGGCTGACGGCATGCTCCGGCCGGCGGGCCGTGCGTTGATCCACCTCCGCCGGGCAGCGCCAGGTCACGGGTTTCCCGAGTGGCCCGTGTAGTGCTCAGCATCCAGGAGAGCGGCAGATGACGGCAGATGGGATGCAGGCGGAAGGTTCCTTTCCGCCCTTCGAGCAGGTCGATCACACCGCTGATCTTGCCCTGCGCGTCCGCGGGCGGGATCTCGGGGAGCTGTTCGTCAACGCCGCGGAGGGTCTCGCATCCCTCCTGGTTGACCGCGCCACTGTCCGCCGGAGCATGGAGCGACTGATCGAGCTGGGCGCCTCGGATGCTGAAGAGCTGCTCGTCACATGGCTTCAGGAGATCCTCTACCTGCTGGAAGGTCGGCGCGAGATCCATGCCGACTTCCGGATGGAGATGATCACACCTCAGAGCCTGCACGCCGTGTGCGTCGGCGAGCGGCTCGATCCCGGCCGCCATAAGCTGCAGGCGGAGATCAAGGCTGCCACGTACCACGACCTCCGGATCCGCGAGACCGATTCCCCATGGGGCAGGATCCTGGAGGTCACGGTTGTGCTGGACACATGAGGCTTGTGCGTTGGCAGCCGCGTCCGGGGAAGGCGGGGCCGCCAACCTGATGATCACGCCTCCCGAAACCGCCCGAAGTACTCCTCCGCAATCCTCAGGAATAGCTCGCATCCGATGGCCATGGCATCTTCGTCGAAGTCGAATCTGGGATTGTGGTGCGGCAGGTTGCAGCCCTTCCCGGCATTCCCGGCACCGAGGAAGATGTAGCACCCGGGGATCTCCTGCAGGAAGTAGGTCATATCCTCCGATCCCATCAGCACCATGTCCCGGACCACGTTTTCGCGGCCCACCAGGCCGGCAGCAACATCGGCGGCGAAGTCGGACATCCCGGGGTCGTTCACGGTGGCGGGGTAGATCGGCATGATCGTGACCTCGCACCCGGCTCCGAGCGATTGCGCCGTCCCCTCCGCGACCTCCCTGAGCCTTCGGAGGATCATCTCCCTGATCTGCGGATCGAACGCGCGTATGGTCCCGGTGAGCTCGGCCTTCTCGGCGATGATGTTGAAGTTCGAGCCTGCGCTGAAGGTGCCCAGTGTAAGCACTCCGGTCTTCATCGGATCGAGATTGCGGGATACGACTGTCTGCAGGGCAACAATGATGTGTGCGCCGACGACAACGGCATCGAGCGCGTTGTGCGGCATGGCCCCGTGTCCCCCCCTGCCCGTCACGACGAGGCGGAACTCGTCGGAAGCGGCCATTGCCGGGCCGGACGTGACTGCGATCCTGCCGATCTCCAGGCTGCTCCACAGATGAAGCCCGAACACGGCGTCAGGCCGCGGATTGTCCAGTACGCCGGCCTGGATCATCGGGAGGGCGCCGCCCGGTCCTTCTTCTGCGGGTTGGAAGATGAAGCCGATATCTCCGGGGAGGCTGTTGCGCATCTCCCTGGCCACAAGGGCCGTCTCGGTCAGAATGGCTGTGTGGCCGTCGTGGCCGCAGGCATGCATGACCCCCGGGTTGACCGATGCGTATGGGAGAGGGTTCTCCTCCTGGATGGGCAGAGCATCCATATCGGCGCGGAAGAAGATGGACCTGCGCGACGCAGCCTCGGGGCCGGATGCGGACCTCAACAGGGCGAGAAGGCCCGTGCCCGCAATTCCGTCTCGTATCTCCAGGCCGCCTCTGCGAAGACGCTCCGCCACCAGCCTGGATGTGCGCTCTTCCAGAAAGCCTGTTTCCGGATGCTGGTGGAGATCCCGCCTGAATGCGACCATCTCACTCTCATGCCTCCGCACTGCATCCCTGATGCCGTCCATCAGCTCCTCCCGGTGGGAACACCCCTCATACGCCGTCATCAACGCCGTCCAACCCACGCCCCCGGACCGCCAGCTGTTGTCATCCGTGAGAGTGGATGCGGACTGCGTGATTGTTGGGACGAAAACCTGCCCGATGCTCTATTCTACACCGACAGGAAGAGTCGGGCCGGTCGGGACCCGGCCCATGGAATGGGATCCGCGTCCGGTCGGGCCGGCAGGATCTTACCGGAGAGAGGGGTCCAATGCAGCCTCGAGAAGGCGGCCCGGGGAAAGGCCTGACCCGGGAACAGAGGGAGCGCCTGAACCGCGCCTGGGAGGCGATGGAGAACGGCGATCCGGAAACGGCCGGCCTTGAGGCCGAGGCAATGATGGATGAGAGCGACGGCCACGCCGAGGTGCGCTTTCTCCTGGGTGCCGCCCTGCTCGAATCAGGAGTGCCCGGAGATGCACTGGACCATCTGCGGGCCTGCGAGTGGCTGGTGGAGGATCCGGTCTTCCACCACTTCTACCTGGGATCCGCCCTGTTCGAGAATCTCTACGTGGAGGAGGCGCAGGCTGTCTTCCGTGAAGTCATGCGGGCAGAGCCCCAATACGCTCCTCCCCGACACGGCCTGGCCCAGTGCCTGGAGTTCCAGGGGGAGTACGAAGAGGCGGAGAAGCAGTACGAGCGCGCCAATCAGCTCGACCAGGAGGGTTATCCTCTTCCAGTGCGTATGAGGCGAAGATCGTTCGGAAAGGTTGTTGAGGAGGCCGCCGAACACCTTCCCCCCGACCTTCAGAACCATCTTCAGAGGATCCCGGTCGTAATCGAGGATCTCCCGTCGCTCGAGATGCTGAGGGCCGAAGGGGGAGACGACCCCATAACCCCCGTTGTTCTCGGGCTGTACATGGGCCCCAGCCTGCGGGAGCGGAGTGTGTATGAGTCGGTGAGCACGCCTCCGACGATCTTCATCTACCAGCGGAACCTGGAGCGGATATGTCAGACCCGGGAGGAGTTGATCAACGAGATCCGGCTCACGCTCTACCACGAGCTTGGGCACTACCTGGGGTTGACTGATGAGGACCTGGAGGACCGTGGGCTGGAGTAGTCCGGGTGTCATGGCCATCCGGCGCAATGACCGGCGCCCGGTCAGGAGGTTTCATGTCTGACGAGGTAAGGGTACGCTTCGCCCCGAGTCCCACCGGCCACCTTCACGTCGGGGGACTCAGGACGGCCCTGTATAACTACCTGTTCGCCAGGAAATGGGGCGGGAAGTTCGTCCTGCGCATAGAGGATACCGACCAGAGCAGGTATGTCCCCGGGGCTGTTGAGCAGCTGATCGAGTCGCTGCGCTGGACCGGCCTTGACTACGACGAAGGGCCGGGTGTCGGGGGGCCGCACGAGCCCTACTACCAGTCGCGGCGCATCGGGCTCTACAGGGAGGCTGCCGACAGGCTCGTTCGCGAAGGACACGCCTACCGCTGCTTCTGCACCCCGGACCGGCTGGATGAAATGCGCCGGGGGCAGATCGCGGACAAGCGTGATCCGAAGTACGACCGTAGCTGTCTCGCGCTTCGGAAGGCGGAGGTCGAATCGCGCCTTGGTGACGGCATGCCCCATGTAGTACGCATGCTCGTGCCGGCGGATGAGACGATCGGGATTGAAGACCTGGTGCGCGGCCGCGTACAGATAGCCTCCTTACGGCTGGACGACCAGGTGCTTGTGAAGTCGGATGGCTTTCCTACGTATCATCTCGCAAACGTCGTCGACGATCACGAGATGGGGATAACCCACGTAATCCGGGGAGAGGAGTGGCTTTCCAGCACCCCGAAGCATGTTCTGCTGTATCGGTTCCTGGGCTATGAACCGCCCCGATTCGCCCATCTGCCTCTTCTTCTGAACCCGGACAAGTCGAAGCTGAGCAAGAGGCAGGGGGATGTCGCCGTCGAGGACTACCGCCGGCAGGACTACTTTCCCGAGGCTCTCATCAACTTCGTGGCCTTCCTGGGGTGGAATCCGGGAGATGACCGGGAACTGTTTCCGCTGGACGGGCTGGTTGAGGCCTTCTCGCTGGACCGGGTCGGGAAGTCAGGGGCCGTGTTCAACATCGAGAAGCTGCGGTGGTTCAATCAGGAGTATCTGAGGATGCGTCCTGTGGGGGAGGTGGTCGCGCAGTTGCGGCCGCTTCTCGATGAAAGAGGATGGACCGGGTTCACGGACGAGTATCTCGCCCTCGCAGTGAAGCTGATGCAGGACCGGCTTGCCTTCGTGCGGGAGTATCCGGTGCTCGCTTCCTGGCTGTTCGTTGATCCGGCAGTGTACGATCCCGATACGGTGCGCAAGCGTTGGAAGGAGGAGAGCGCAGGTCTGCTGAGCGGGTTTCTGCCCGAGCTGGCGTCCGTGAATCCCTTCTCTGCGGATGCTCTGAAGGGGCGGCTGGAAGCGTTCGCGGAGTCGCGCGGCCGGAAGGCCGGCGATCTCATCCATCCCCTGCGTCTTGCCTGTACCGGAATCGGCAAGGGCCCCGGCCTGTATGACCTGCTTGAAGCTCTTGGACGGGATACCGTGATCCGCCGGGTGGAGGCCGCCATCAGATCATTGGACTGATCTCCCTGCTGCCCCCGTGGGCCACGGACACGAACTTCGTCAGAAAGGTGATGTTCGGCACAGTGACGATTTCGCCCTCCTTCGTACGGAGTTTACTGTACAGGAGGTTGATGTCTATGGCTTCCCCCGAGATGTTTTCCGGGAGGATGGTGACGCGGTCCCCAATGCAGAACGGCCTGGCGACAAGGATGACCATTGCTGCCAGCACATTGGACAGCACGCTCCACATGGCGAAGAATCCGATGATCACCATGGCTGCGATGGCGGTCAGGGTGGCCCAGAGATTGTCGACGCCTATCCCGAAGATCGTGGCGATCATCAGTATGACAACAGCCACGACCGACCACTTGATCACGGTCCTCATGAGAAACGCATGCGTTGGCGGAAGACCCCTTCTGCGCCCGTAGCGGTCGATCAGTCTGTACAGGATCCTGTGGGCGACGATCGCGAACACGATGGCTGCGATCGACGGCAGGATGACCGTCAGGAAGTAGTTCATGCTCATGCCAGCGACCCTTTCCTTCTGGACCCAGAACTGCATCTGTGGCCTGGGGAAGCTTCCACCGCGGGGGGCCTGAGCGGCATCCGAACCCCGTACTTCTCCCGTCCGGAACATGCCGGACCTCCGATCACGCTGCCCCTATCTCATGCCACACCCTCCTCTCAGCCCCGATCGTCCGGCAGAAGCACTGACACAAAGCATCCGCCAGGACGTCATCCGACACCCCCAACCCCCTTCACCTGGCATACTTACACCGATGCTCGACCAGATACACCATGTCGCGCTCCACTGCCCTGGGGTCCGGCCGGCCATACTGCTTCTCCAGTTGGGCCCGCTTCTTCTTCTGCGCTGGTGTCATACGCCCCTTGCGCCTCAACGGGCTG
>CAZWSC010000016.1:0-15552 GCA_964636385.1 uncultured bacterium | reverse complement strand
ATGACCTGGAAGTGCGCAGTGGTGGATATCCCGCTCGGCGGCGCCAAGGGCGGCGTGATCTGCGACCCGCACAACCTCAGCAACCGCGAGCAGGAGCAGGTCTGCAGGGTCTGGGTGCGCCAGATGGCTGAGAATGTCGGGCCGATCCAGGATGTGCCCGCTCCGGATGTCATGACCTCGGCCCAGCACATGCTCTGGATGCTGGACGAGTACGAGACGATCACGCACGCCAAGTACCCGGGCTTCATCACGGGCAAGCCGGTCGGCATGGGCGGTTCTCTCGGCAGAACCGAGGCGACCGGATTCGGCGTGATCTTCACACTGCGCGAGGCGCTGAAGGAGCACGGCCTGAAGCCCGGGGACGCCCCTGCCAGCGTCCAGGGATTCGGCAATGTCGCGCAGTATGCCATCCGCAAGTACAACGAACTGGGCGGCAAGGTGACCTGCGTGTCCTGCTGGGATCAGGGTGATCAGACATCCTATTCATTCCGTAAGGCATCCGGGATCGATCTGGACGAACTGCTGAAGATCACTGACCGTTTCGGCGGGATCGACAAGAAGAAGGCGGCGGATCTGGGATACGAGGTTCTCCCCGGGGAAGCCTGGCTGGAGCAGGAGGTCGTCGTGCTCATCCCGTGCGCCCTGGATGGCCAGATCCACGGGGGCAACGCCGGCAGGATCAAGCCCACGGTCAAGCTGATGGCCGAAGGCGCCAACGGCCCGACGACGCCGGATGCCGACAAGGTGCTCAAGGAGCGCGGGATCTTCGTAATCCCCGACTTCCTCGCCAACGCCGGCGGCGTGACCTGCAGCTATTTCGAGCAGGTGCAGTGCAACATGAACTTCTACTGGGAGAAGGACGAGGTTCTCACCAAGCTGGATACCAAGATGACCTCGGCCTACCATGCAGTCAGCGAGCTGGCTCGCAAGCGGAAGCTCTTCATGCGCGATGCCGCCTACGTCATCGCGATAAACAGGGTAGTGGAAGCCTGCAAGGCCCGGGGTTGGGTATAATCGACGGGTGACTCCGGATATGAGCGGCCGCCCGTCCTGCCGGAGGGGCGGCCGTTCCGGATATGCGGTTCAGGGCCGACGCAGGGGGATGCAGGGGACGCGCCGCCGCGCCGGCAGGTTGTCCAGGAACCCCAGCAAGGAGGCCGGTATGAGCCCCAATGAGGAAGCCGCTGACGATCTGCTGCGCGAACTGCGGGAGAGAGCCAAGGAGCTGGATTGCTTCTACTCCATCGAGGAGGCACTTCGCAGCGAGAGGGCCCCGGTGGAGGAGGTCTTCCGCCGGGTGGTCCGGCTGATCCCCAATGGCTGGTCGCAGCCCGAAGCCTGCCACGCCCGCCTCATCTACAACGATAGCGTCTTCCAGACCCCATCCTTCCGCGAGAGCCCCTGGTTTCAGTCAGCGCCTGTAACCATTCACGGAGACCCCGCGGGGACGCTGGAGGTTCACTTCATCCCCAGGGACGGGGCGCCGAACCCAGCAGAGGGCGAAGTCCCCTTCCTCGAGTCGGAGAACAAGCTCATCCACACTATCGCCGACCGGCTGGGCCACTTCCTGGTGAACCGGCAGCTCCGGGAGACGCGGCAACAGATGGAATCCGCCCGCAGGACACTGGCGGCGGGAGCATCCCGTCAGTGGGCGGTGATCGTGGATCTTCTGAAGAGGACCGACCGCGATCTCCTGCAGCGCATCACCCGCAAGATGGCCAACCACCTCGCCTGGAAGGGATATGAGGAGGCGATCGAGTTGCTCCGGCGGGCACTTCCGGAGGCGGGTGCGGTGCGCACAGGCACGGGAGAGGAGAACGTTCCCCTGGGCCGTCGGGCTCCGGACGAGATAGTGCTCAGCCCCGACGAGACCTTCGGCATCGCGGAGAAGCACCTCTCCGAGGGTGAGGTCATAGCCTGCATACACAAGTGGATCAAGGAGGACAAGGCCAGTTTTCTCGTAAACGCAATCGAAAGCCGCAACGCCCCGGTCGCGGACATGAAGACCGCGATCAGCCGCTACCACCGTCTCGGCCCGGACACCGTCGAATTTCCGGAATCCACGCGCAAGGGTCTCCTCGTGTCGATGATCCAGCGGTTCTTCACGGAGCGGTCCGAGTTCGTCAACATGGCGAAGAGGTATGTCAAGCTGGAGGATTTCTTCGCCCTGGTGGAACGCGTCGTCTCCACAAGCCGGAGTCACGGGAAGCTGGGAGGGAAGAGCGCCGGGCTTTTCATGGCCATGGCGATACTGAGGGAGGTTAAGGACGAGAAGGGGAGCTTCGCGGAGGTCAGGGTGCCCAAGACATGGTACTTAGCCTCCGACAGCGTGCTGGAGTTCATCCGCTTCAACAGCCTGGACGACGTGTACAACCAGAAATATGTCGACCTCGAGCAGGTCAGGCAGGAATATCCGCACATCGTCCAGGTCTTCAAGAACTCGCGCTTCCCGATCGAGATCGTGGAGGGGCTTTCCGTAGTGCTCGACGACCTGGAAGGCAGCCCGATCATCGTGCGCAGCTCCAGCCTTCTGGAGGACCAGTACGGAGCTGCCTTCTCGGGCAAGTACAAGAGCCTCTTCCTGGCGAATGTGGGTACGAAGCGCGAAAGGATGGCTGCCCTCCTCGATGCGGTTGCCGAGGTGTATGCATCCACGTTCGGTCCGGATCCCATAGAGTACCGCATCGAACGGAACCTGATCGACGTCTACGAGGAGATGGGGATCATGATACAGGAGGTGGTGGGGCGCCATGTGGGCGACTACTTCCTTCCCGCCTTCGCGGGTGTTGCCTTCAGCCACAACGAGTTCCGCTGGTCCGCACGAATCGCAAAGAAGGATGGGCTTCTGCGCCTTGTGCCGGGACTCGGCACGCGGGCGGTCGACCGGCTCAAGGACGACTACCCGGTCCTCCTGGCTCCCGGGCAGCCCGGCTTGAGGGTGAATGCGACCCCCGATGAGGTCATGCGCTACAGCCCCAGGTTCATTGATGTCATCAACACCAGAACAGGCAGCTTCGAAACGCTCGAGATACGGGATCTCCTGAAGGAGATCGGGGACGACTATCCGATGGCGGACAAGGTGTTCTCCGTCTACGGCGATGACCAGATCAAGCCGCCTTCATTCGGTACGGACTATCAGAACGACGACCTGGTGGTCACATTCGAAGGGTTGGTCCGGAACACCCCCTTCATGGACACCATGAAGCGGATGCTCGCCACGCTGGAGCACATCTTCGACACGCCGGTGGACATAGAGTTCGCTTCCGACGGGAAGGACTTCTATCTTCTGCAGTGTCGGCCGCAGAGTTCGGGAGGCGCAAGCCAGCCATCGCAGATTCCGAAGGATCTGCATGAGGATTGCGTCGTATTCACGGCGAACCGGTACGTCTCCAATGGCAAGGTGGCCGGCATCACGCACATCGTGTATGTGGATCCATTCAGGTACACGGCCCTGGCCAAACTGTCGGATCTCAAGGCCGTCGGGCAGGCGGTGAGCAGACTGAACAACATCCTGCCGAAACGCCGCTTCATTCTGATGGGGCCGGGGCGATGGGGCAGTCGCGGCGACATCAAGCTGGGCGTCAACGTCACCTACTCGGATATCAACAACACGGCGGTGTTGATCGAGATTGCGCGGAAGAAGGGAGGCTACGTTCCCGATCTCTCCTTCGGAACGCATTTCTTCCAGGACCTGGTCGAATCGTCCATCAGGTACCTGCCGCTGTATCCGGACGACGAGGGGATTCTCTTCAACGAGGAGTTCCTTCTCAAGTCGGAGAGCATACTTCCCAGGCTGCTGCCGGAGTTCGAGAGCATAAGCGATGTCGTTCGGGTGATAGATGTGTCCGCCGAAACGGGCGGCAGGGTTCTGAGGATCCTGATGAACGCTGACCAGGACAGGGCCGTGGGAGTGCTGATGTCGCAGGAGCCGGAGTCCGACGACATCCTGCCCGATCACTGCTCCGAAGACATGAAGAGCGAGAACCACTGGAAGTGGCGCATGCGCTTCGCGGAGCAGCTCGCGGCCGGGCTGGAAGGGGGGCGATTCGGCGTCAAGGCATTCTACCTGATAGGGAGCACCAAGAATGCGACCGCTGATCCCGATAGCGATGTCGACATCATGCTCCACGTTACGGGCAATGAGCAGCAGATGCGTGATCTCAAGCTCTGGCTCGAGGGCTGGAGCCTCTGCCTCGACGAAGTGAACTTCCTGCGCACCGGCCACAGGAGCGGGGGACTGCTGGACGTGCACTACATCACGGATGAGGAGATCAGGAACAGGAGCGGCCTGGCTGCCAAGATCGATGCCATCACCGACGCGGCGCGCGAGGTGCCTATGGGGAAGGCGGCGAGGTAGGGACCCTGGATGACACTCAGGATGATCGGCAGCATACTCACCGGCGGAACGGCCGGACGCATGCAGGGCCTTCCCAAGGGCCTTCTCGAACGGACGCCCGGCCAGACGATCCTCGATTATCTGCTGACCGAGATGGCTCATGCGGACCTGGATCCTGTCCTGCTTCTGGCGAATGATCCAGGTCCCTACGCCCGATTCGCCGGGCCGGTTGTACAGGATCTCCGCCGCGGACAGGGCCCGCTTGGCGGTATCGAGGCGGCTCTGTCATATGCCGTGAACCGTCGGCTGGCCGATGCGGTTGTCTTCCTCCCCTGTGATACGCCCGCAATCGGCCGGGGGGAGATAGCGCGCCTGCGGCGCTCCATGGAGCTGGAGCCCGGGGGGATCAAGGTGGCCGGGGTCCGGAGCGGAGAACCCGGGGACAGCAGGGCCGGCACAGCCGGGAGCGGAGGCATGACGCAGCATCCGGTCTGCTGCGCCGTCCACTGCTCCATGCTGCCGGCCATTGCGGGCTGCCTCGACCGCGGGGAGAGGCGCCTTCGTCATGTCTGGCGATCCCTGGGCGCGGTGACGGTGGAGTTCGACGACGATTCGGTTTTCCTGAACCTTAATACGCCCGGGGACCTGCGGGTCTGGAGGCAGAGGATGGAGTGCCATGACGACGATATGCGTTCCTGATACGTTGATGGAGAAGGTCTCGGCCTGGAAGAAGGAGAGCGGGGCCGGGGTGGAGCTGTCTCCAACCGAAGGGAGGCTCCGTATCAGGGAGTCGCCGGAGAGGACGGAGAGCACGGTGGATCTGCTGGAGGCCGGGGGCTGGATAGAGTGCTCCACCGCGTGGGCAATGGCCGGAAGGCACGGGCTCTCCGTCAACCAGGTCGGCCGGCTCGTGAACGCCCTCGACATCAGGATCAAGGCCTGCTGCCTCGGCTGCTTCTAGCCCGGACCATTCATGAAACTCGTAACGAGACGCCGGAAAGGCTCGGGAGACAAGGCGCGCGCAGCTCTCGCGACGCAGGCATACTCACTGCAGTATGTCGAGGAGCGAGAGCAAGCGCAACGCAGTATTCGCGCGCATTTCCGGTGTCGCAGTAGAGGATCCGTGAATTGTCCGGGCTAGTGACGCTCTGGGTTGTCAGCGGCGCCTGCCGGGGGGTCGGGAAGACGCAGGTCTGCACGGAACTGGCAGCTGTTCTCCCCGATGCGATGCGCGCCAAGATCGGGCACAATCCACCGAAACCCGGCAAGCCCGGCAACTACTTCACGGACATCCGTGCCTTTCGCGCATTCCAGGCGGAGCACCCGGATGTACATCACTGGGTGGTCGAGTCGAACCGCGCGGAGATGCGCGACGAGGCAGACATCAGGATTTACATCGGGGAGGCAACAGGTGAAGAACTGGTGCGGCCGGATGCAGACGAAATGCGGGCAGAAGCGGATGTGTGTGTGCTGGCGATTCCGGGTGCGGACCCGGAGGCGGCTTCGGGCGATGAGATCCGCGGGTGGCGCAGGGCCGTGATGAGATGTGTCCAGCTGCCCGAGACGGTGGATGCAGTCTGTGCCGTGTTCGACGAACAGCGCCGTTATCTGAGCCGAAGACGGCAGGCGGAAACGCCCGGGGGTCGCCTGCCGCAGCCGGTCCCGAAAGGCGCGAGGATGACCGGTGATGGTCACATGCCCCCTGATGCCCTGCCGCGGCCTGCAGCCCAGCCACCGCCCGGCACCATCCGCGGAGTGGCTCCGCTTCTCCTCTCAACAACAGACGGGGGAAAGGCAGTGGAGGCCCCGGGCATGGTCGTCGAGGAAGCTGCCCTGACACTCGATGTCATGGACATGGGAGCTTATACACTCCTCTGTCTGCCTGGCGATACCCGGGCGCTGGCGGCCGGCTTTCTCTTCACCCAGGGCATGATCAGCTCGCGAAACGACATCAAACTCCTGCACGAGTGTCCGGACGACCCGGCTGTCATCCGGGTGCGGATCGCCGACCCCGGCGTCATGGCGGGCAGGTCGCGGAACATGGTCGTCACCTCTTCGTGCGGCCTGTGCGGCGGGAATGACATGGAGAGCCTTCTGGCGGGCCTTCCCGTACTTGAGAGCCGCATGCGCCTGTCTCCGTCTGTGCTCAGGAGCGCGTCGGAGGCGATGAGGGAACGGCAGGTCGTCTTTCCCCACACGGGGGGCACACACGCGGCCGGGATCTTCGACTCCAACGGCGGACTGCTGGCATTCGCGGAGGACATCGGCCGCCACAACGCCCTCGACAAGGTGATCGGCATGTGCGTGCTTCGGGACATGCCGATGTCCGGGTGCGGTGTTGCGCTGTCGGGAAGGGTGAGCCTGGAGCTCGTCGTCAAGTGCCTGCGCGCCGGCCTGGAGGTCGTGGCTGCGGTATCAGCACCGACCTCTCTGGCCCTGGATGCCGCGGAACGCTGTAACCTGACTCTGTGCTGTTTCGTGCGCGGCGAGCGCGCCACGGTCTACACGCACCCCGGGAGGATTTCGGGGTAGGCCGCGGTCGCCCCCAGGGCCGCTACAGGGCGAGGGCGAGCAGGCCGATGATCAGGGCGATCGCGATCACGCCGAATGCGATGTCCTCAACAAATCGCCGCGCAGCAACGGCCGGGGCGGTCCCGGAGAGGGTTGCCCATGCAGCCGCAGCCAGCCGCCGCAGAGATGCGCGGGTCCGTGCCGCAACTCCGTGGAAGCAAGCGGGTATGCACACAATGTGCCTGACCACTGACAGGACTATGTGCTTGTACGTAACGGTGCCCACGGTCGAGCAGCGGCTTGTCCCGGAGCAGCAGAGCTTCAGGAGTCCGGTCTCCGCCCTGCAGTAGTAGTAGTCTATGCAGCAGGGGTTGGGCAGACGAAGCCGGAACAACCCCCAGCGTCTTGCGGCGAAGAAGAAGGACAGCCCGATTGCGAGGGGCGGGAGCATCCCCTTCATCTCCTTCAGGAGGAAGAACTCCTCCTTCAGCAGGTATGCGATCCCGTATGGGTCCAGATGGGCGAATCCCCGAAGCACGGGCACGATGAAGACTCGCAGTACGGTGATCGGGAAGATGCCGAAGAGCAGAACAGCAGCGGCCGGAACAGCCATCCCAACCAGCATGGAAGCCGGCGCATCCTTCAGCCTGTTGAAGGCCTCCCTGTCGTCTCCGCGGTGCCTGCCGAAGAAGACCATGTACAGCAGTCTGGTGATGTAGCAGACCGTTCCGCCTGCCGTAACGATGAAGAACCCATCCAGCACGTACGACCAACTCCCTGCAAGGCTGGAAGTCTTGACCACGGCGTGATGCAGCAGGGTCTTCGAGCAGTAACCGTTGAAGAGCGTGATCCCCATGATCCCAAGCCCCGCCACGCAGGTGAAGATGGCCGTCAGGGGCATCTTCCTCCAGAGCCCCCCCATCCTGTCCAGGTCCAGGTGGTGGATGCGATAGTAGACCGCCCCTATTCCCAGGAAGAGGAGTGACTTGAACAGGGCGTGGTTGATGATGTGGTAGAGGCTGCCCGCAAGCCCCGTCGAGCCTGCGGACCCCATGTAAGCGCCGATGCCTATGCCCAGTATGACGAACCCCATCTGGCTGATGCTTGAATAGGCGAGAAGCCTCTTCGCGTTGCTCTGAACGATCGCGAGGACCATTCCGACAAGCATGGTGAGCACGGCGAAGATGATCAGTATCGCACCAAGCGCGCTCATCTGCTGGATGAAGACCGGTGTCTGTCCGAGCGTCTGTGCGATTCTGTCCCCGGCCTGGGTCCCGGCGGCTTCCTGGTAACGCTGGGCGTGAAAGCTCCCCACTACCCGCAACATCCCATACGCTCCGGCCTTCAGCATGACTCCGGAGAGGAGCGCGCTGGCCGGCGATGGAGCGGCCGGGTGGGCGAGCGGAAGCCAGACATGCAGCGGCACCATGCCCGCCTTCACACCAAAGCCTGCTATCATGAAACCCGCGACCACAAAGCAGATGCCGGTGGTCAGGTATTCACTGTCAGCAGCCGCGGAAAACCCTGTGCCGCCGGTGCACGAGAGCAGAAGGAAGACCCCCATCAGGAGACTCAGGCCCCCGTACACGGTCATGAAGATGTACCGGGTTCCGGCGAAACGGGCCTCATCGGTCTGTGTGTGTATGACCAGGAGATAGGCCAGCATCCCCATGAGTTCGAAGAAGACGAAGAGGGAGAAAAAGTCGCCCGCCAGGAACACCCCGAGTGCTGCGGCCCCGGTCAGGAGCGCGAAAGTGTGATAGCGGGTGCGTCGCTGCTCGTGCTGTATGTATCCGCAGGAGTATATGGTGGCGAGCATCCACATGAAGGATGCGACCAGGGCGAACAGCAACGACATGGCATCGGCGCTAAGCCTGAAGACTCCCAGGATGACGGGAAGGCCCACGGACAGGGTATGGCCCTCAAGCATGACCCTTGGGAACATCGCCGCCACTGCCGCGAAAGCGGCCGAGGAGAAGGCGACGGCGACGGTGTTGCGCAGTCTCTCGCTGCGGTCCCCGACCAGACGGACCAGGAGCGCGCCGATGGCGGGAAGGAGCACAGCCACCGCGGGCAGAACCGAGAACAGCTCCACGGCCCCGGAGGCGTGTTCCGCGGCTCCGGCAGCAGCCTCCGCAACTGCCGGCGACGTCATACGAGTCCCCTGACTATGATACTGACCAGGGAGTGCGGCAGCCCGGGCAGGGTCACGAGAAGCCCGAGGATGATGACGAAGGCTGCGCAGATGAGAACGGGCACAAGCATCTTCCTTGAGGTTTCAAGCCCGTCGGCCTTTTCGAACTCCCCCTCCCTGAAGAAGGCCGCGTAGACGATCGGCAGGAAGTATACGGCGTTGAGCAGCGAGCTGAGCATCAGCACGGCGATGAAGTGGGCCTGCCCGATGGAGACCGCACCAAGCCCCAGAAGCCACTTGGAGATGAACCCGCAGGTCACCGGCATTCCGAGCATTCCCAATGCAGCCAATGAAAAGGCGGCCATGGTCAGGGGAATCCTCCTGCCGATTCCGTTCAACTCGCTCACGTTGTGCTTGCCGGTCTCGTGCACGATGATACCCGCGCACAGGAACAGGGTGCCCTTCATGAATGCATGGTGGGCGACGTGCAGCAGACCGCCGACGGTTCCGTCGGCTGGGGACAGCATGAACAGGCCCAGGATGATGTAGGAGACCTGGGCGACGCTGGAGTAGGCCAGCCTGCGCTTCAGGTCGTCCTGCGTGATGGCGTAGAGGGAGGCTGCCAGGATGGTGAAGCCGGAAATCACCATCATCGGCAGCGAGACGCCCAGCCCCCGCAGAAGGTCGAGGCCGAAGACGTCGTGGGCAACCCGGACCATGCCGAAGATTCCCATCTTAAGGATGACGCCGGAGAGAAGGGCTGATGCGGGAGCCGGAGCGGCGGGATGCGCATCGGGAACCCAGCCGTGCAGCGGCATTATGCAGGCCTTTACGCCGAAAGCCGCCATGTATAGCCCGAACAGCGCCAGCAGGGCGGTACGCCCGGCCTGGGATGCGCCGAAGACACCGCCGCCCAGGAACGACAGGGTTTCTCCGTAGTGGGATTGCAGTATCATGGCGGCCAGCAGAACCGCCCCGGCGCTGACTGTATACGCGAGGTACTTCGTGCCCGCCCTGCGCGCCTTCTCCGTCTCGGTGTGTATGATCAGCGGAAACGCGAAGAGCCCCATCAGTTCGTAGAAGATGAACAGCGTGAACATGTTTGCGGAGTATACAATCCCGAGACAGAAGGACAGGTTCATCGCCAGGAAGGTGTAGTAACGCGTCTCCTTGGTGTGGATGTAACCGAGCGAGTATATCCCGGCCAGAAGCCAGAGCACCGCCAGCAGAAGGCCGAAGTAGAAGCCGAGCGCGTCTATCCTGAACGCAAGGTTGATCCCCGGGGCCATCTCCACGACCTGCAGATGCAGGATCTCGCCTCCCATGATACCGGGATAGAGCGGCAGCATGAGCAGAAGCGCGATGGCGGGAGTCGCAACATGTACCGCCCTGGCAAGGCCCGGGCGGACCCGTCTCCAGAGAAGAGCCGCCGGCAGCGACAGCCAGGGCGCCAGCACTATTGCGGACGGCAGAATGGAGTTGGTTGTCTCGCTCAATCCAGATTTCTCCTTCCGGGATTATCAGGTTCAGCGGGAGGCAGTCCCGGAAACGGCCTCCGTCAGGGTATCATGATCCGCTCGGCGACGTCGCGCAGCGACGGGGTTACCAGGAACGAGAAGACTCCGAAAAGAAGGGTCCCGAGCGCAAGCACCACTACAGGCGCAACCATGGACACGGGAGCCTCGTCAATCCTTCGAGGGGCTTCTTCACTCTCCACGAAGAAGAGGTAGTAGACCACCCTGAAGCAGTAGACCGCCGACAGCAGGGTGCCCAGGAGCGCCATCACCGCGAAGGCATACCTGCCCTCCGACAGGCATCCCTGAAGGATGTGCCACTTCGCCATGAAACCGGCGCTGGGCGGCAGTCCCACTATCGACAGTGAGGCAAGGGCGAATGCCCCCGCTGTGAAGGGCATGCTCCGGCCGAGCCCCTTCAGGCGGGCGATCGAGGAGATGCCATGCTTGTACAGAAAGATCCCCGCAACGAGGAAGAGGCTGGCCTTCCCCATGGCGTGGGCAAGTATGTTGTAGAGCCCTCCCGTCAGGCCGCCCGGGTTGATCATGCAGATCCCCATCAGGATGTAGCCGATATGCGCCACCGACGAGTAGGCGATCATGAGCTTCAGCCGTGTCTGAAGGATGGCCATCACTGATCCGACCACGATCGACAGACCGCCCGCCCATGCGAAGACCGAAGCGGCCGAGTCCCTGACGGCGAGAAGCTCCTGGCATCCTCCTCCGTAGATGGAGAAGAGGACGCGGAAGATTCCGAGGGCGCCGAGCTTGATGACGAGGGCCGAAAGTAGTGCGCTGACCGGGGATGGGGCCAGGGAGTGGGCATCCGGAAGCCAGACATGCACCGGAAAGACCGCCGCCTTTACGGCGAACCCCGACATGAACAGGATCAGCGCGACCCCGGTTGCGGTGACGTGCGGAGTGACCGCCAGCCTTGACGAGATGTCCGCCATGTTCAGGCTGCCGGCCGCGCCGTAGACGAAGGCGATTCCCAGGAGGACCGCGATGCTGGAGACGGCGCCCACGAGGAGGTACTTGAAGCTCGCCCGCAGGGCCTGTCCCTCGCCGGTGGCGGCCACAAGGGCGTAGCATGTGACCGAGAAGGTCTCCATGAAGACGAAGAGGTTGAAGAGATCGCCGGCGCCGGCGAAACCCAGCATGGCTGAGAAGGCCAGCAGGAACAGGGTGTAGTAGTAAGGTATCCGCTCGGCCGGCAGCTCGTGCTCGATATACCGCCGGGAGTAGACAAGGATCAGAAGACCGATGCCCGAGACGATGCAGCTGAACAGCAGACCCGTGTAGTCGATCCTGATCTCGATCCCCCAGGGAGGCTCCCATCCGGCCATGTGGTACGAGGCGGCGGAGAAGGGGGACACGCTCCCGATCAGCGAGAAGGCCAGTGTCGTCGTAAGCGCCGCGCCGAGCACCGCCCAGGGGAGGCACAGCCGCCTTGCCACAAGCCCGATAATGGGGCACAGCGCCGCGAAGGTCAGCGGTACGGCGGTCAGCAGGATGGGGAAGTGTGCCGCGCTCAAGCTGCCTCCCTGCCGTCTGCCGCACGGTGGATCTCGCGGGCGTCGAGGGTGCCGAAGCGCCTGTAGAGCATTATGCAGATGGCCAGGCCGACGGCCGTGATGCTCACTGCCACGACGATGCCGGTCAGGATAAGGGCCTGTGGGATCGGGTTGACCATGCCGGCATTGGGCGAACCGTCCACCACGGGTGCGGCGCCTCCGTCAAGGTATCCTATCGACACGATGAAGAGGAAAACGGCCGTCTCCATGATGTTGATGCCCATGATCTTCTTGATCAGGTTGGGAGTGGCCGCAACGGTGTAGAGACCCACCAGGAAGAGGATGATGGCCGCCGTGTAGTTCATGTTGTCAAGAAGCGCCGACATCCTCGTCCTCCCTGATCATCGCGAAGACGATCGATGTCAGGATGACCCCGCCGGCCATTCCGATGGCGAACTCCATCAGGATCATCAGAAACGCCCGTGCGCTGCCGGCGGCGGTCGCAGAGAGCCCGGGCAGGATCAGGGTCATGAAGTTGGCCCCGAGGGCAATACCCGTGATCCCTATGCCCATGAAGATGAGGACGGCGAAGCTCTCGAGGGGGGCCCTCAGCCTTCGACCGATCCTGCGGGTCGATTCCGGCAGGCCGAAGGCGATCGTGAAGATAATCACGCTGGCACCGATCACCGCACCGCCCTGAAAGCCCCCTCCTGGTGAGAACTTGCCCTGGATCATCGTATAGGCCGCGAAGAGCAGGATCACGGGCGCAAGGAGGTGCACCACCGTTCGGACAACCGTGGAGGGAAGAATCGAGGAGTTGTCGAGCTGCGAGCGGCATATCCCCTTTCTTTCGCGTCCGAGCAGTGTGATGACGGCGCAGAGGGAGGCGAAGATCACGGTGACCTCCACCAGCGTGTCGTATCCGCGGTAGTTCAGTATGACGCTTGTCACCAGGTTCGTCGCCCCGGCTTCGCTGTCCCCCACGGCCAGGTAGCGCGGGATGACGTTCACCTTGTCGGGATTCCCCGGGTTGCCCATGGGGGGCATGTCGGCAACGGCGCGGAGCAGCACAATCCCAAGCATTGCCAGGGCCAGGATGACGACGGCATGCTTCATCTGCCGCTCCTTCGGGTGGTCTTATGGATCGTGATGATGAAGAGGACGGTTGTGACACCCGCGCCGACGGCGGCCTCGGTCAGAGCGACATCCGGAGCGCGGAGCGCGGACCACAGAATCGACATGATCAGGCTGTACACGCTGAACACGATTGTCGCGGCCAGGAGATTCCTGAGCGCGACGACGGCCACTGCCGTGCCCACCAGGAAGAAGAGCAGCAGAAGATTGACCGTCAGGCTCAAGGATCCCCCTTCTCCCCGGCCGACCAGGATATCTCCTTGCCGGCCACAGGCTCGCAGGCCCCGCCCTGCCTGCGCCAGGGGAGGATTCCGCCGAGGAATGCGCTCCTGGCGATTGCGTGTCCGCAGGTGGCGCTCGACAGCAGCAGAAACAGGATGATCGAGAGCAGCTTCAGCGTCTCAGGCTGAAGCCCCGACCGCACGCAGAGGGCGAGGATGATCGCAATCGCCCCGAGTGTGTCACCCTGTGTCAGAGGGTGGAGTCTCGAGTAGAGGTCGGGGAATCTCAGGAGTCCCACCGTCCCTCCCAGGAAGAACACGAACCCGGCAAGGCAGAGGATCACCGTGAGGGCGCCTTGTGCAGTTTCACTCAAGCGGTCGCCTCCCAGTCTCCAGGTAGCGTGAAAGGGTGACCGTGAGAACCAGGTTGAGCAGCGCGTACAGGACCGCGATGTCCAGGTACAGGTTCGGCCGCTCGGCCGTGAAGAAGAGCAGCAGCAGCACCACCAGGGCCTGCGTGTTGATGAAGTTCACCCCAATGAGGCGATCCTGCAGGGTGGGTCCCCTGATGAGCCGGTAGGAGCTGACCAGGGAGTTCAGGATCAGGGCGACCGCCACGGCCAGCAGAAACGTGTTCACCGGGGCCTCCTAGACTCCGCCGGTCCGTCGGCGAACAGCCAGGCCACAAGGCGCTCCATCCGCCCCCCCTGAAGCGCTATCTCCTGCTCCCGGGAGATGCAGTGGACATGGAATCGGGAGCCGTCGACCTCCAGGGTCACCGTCCCCGGAGTAAGCGTGATGCAGTTGGCCAGCGTGGTCCTGGCGAGATCGGAACTCAGGAAGGATTCGAACGATGCGATCCGCGGGCTGATGGGCAGGCGGGGGGAGAAGGTTCGCCTCAGAACATCCCAGTTCGCCAGGATGATCTCCCGGAACAGAAGGATGCAGAAGAGGGGCAACCGCAGGATCATGGCGGCTTTGAGGAGTTGGTGGAAGCGCTCCCTCACGAGGTAGTGTGAGAGCCCGGCGATGAAGTATGCCAGGACCGCCCCGAGGATCAGCTGGATCCAGGCAGTCTGGCCGCTGACGGCCATCCAGATGATGAAGAGAACCAGCGCCAGAGGCGTCAGGCCCCGGAATGTGACGGCAGTGGTCGCTAGAATCAATCCCGTCCCCACGGCAGTTGCGTCGCCGACAGAGGCCTCCAGGCGGATGCCGGACAATGCAGCTGCCCAGAATCTTGTCAACGACGGCGTTACTCCCCCCGAACTCATCCGGGCGACACGAGCCGTCGGCATAATAGGGCCTCCCTGTGCGTCTTCGCAAGCAGTAGACCGTGCCTGAAGGGAGAAGGCCGAACTTGACAACAAGATGGGGCTCTCGTAGCATGCTTCGAGCGGCTCGGTGCGATCCGCTCTTGCAGACCTTCCGGGCCCCTGCCGGACGGTTCGGCCCACGGCCGGGCGAGTGGTCCCGTTATGTGATCAGGAGTGCCATGGCTGCGTCCACAGGAGTAATCAAGGGCTGGAAGGCCGAGCTTGGCAGATGCAGCCTCATATACAGAAGTCTTGACGACGCGTGCCCATTCTTCGGGGCCGTATACGACGCAGTCGGGAGGTTTGTCGAAGCATCTCCGACGCCTCCCATGCCGGCGCCCGACGCGCAGTCCGCAGAGGAAGAGCTGCGTGCGGGCAGGTCGCTGGGCCTCAGGCCCCGCATCGACACCGCGAAGTTCACCGAACTCCTTCTCCTCGCCGCCTCTGAGATGACGGCATCCAACCCGGATCTCTCCGGCGTTGTTGAAGATCTGCGGCGGGGGTGCGACAGCTTCATCGCCCGCTCCGGCAGTGACGTAAGCGTCGAGGAGGCCCTCGAGTTCCGCCGGGCCCTGGCGGATGCGGGCGTTCTGGCGAACGACATGGCGGCTTTTCTGTTCACCGTGACGCTTTCTTCGTTCTACCGGCAGCTGCTCGGCGGAGTCTCGGAGTCCGTGCGACTGGACCTCTACGACGGGGGGAAGTGTCCCACGTGCGGCCAGAAGCCTCACTACGGCATTTTCCGCAAGGAAGACAACGCGAAGCTGCTGAATTGCTGGCTTTGCAGGACGCAGTGGAGCCACACCCGTATAAGCTGTCCGTTCTGCGACAACAAGGATGTGGACCAGCTCGGCTACTTCACCGTCGAAGGC
>CAZWSC010000015.1:0-11578 GCA_964636385.1 uncultured bacterium | reverse complement strand
GTTGGGATGAGTACTACTGGCGTCGGGTGAAGACTGTGGTCTACGGTGACCGGCAGGTCGAGCATCGGTGTAAGTATGCCAGGTGATGTGGGTTGGGGGATTGCGTCAGGCGCCGGATTCAATGCGACCCCAAAGCTACGTGATCCAACAGGCGGCAGAAAGGGGCAGTTTGACCTGTGTGATCAGTCAGGCCCGAGGCTAAGATAACCAGGACTCGGGGGCAGGGACAGGCTTAGCTGCCGATCTGGACCGGCTCAGATGCTTCTGTGATTCACAGCAGATGCAGTCTTGAGTCCATATCGTACTTTGCTAGGATACGATGATGTTTGCCTCTTTGCCATCACCCCGAGGAGATACGCGGAGGCCGTTCAGACCATACGGTAGGTAGGTAGATGCCCCGCGATTCGACAAGAAGGACCATGAGGAAATGGAAAGCCAGTCTCTAAGCAGCAGGATTGCCGAAGCCACATTCGACCCATCCCTCGAACCCGACCCGTTTACGCAACTCGACGAAATCCTGGATCTCGCCGCCGAGGCCGAACTCCTGCCCCAGGTGATCCGGGAGACTGCGGCACCGACCGACAAGGGCGGTGTCGACCCTGCCCGCAGCTACCTCCTTGCCGGTGCCTTTTACAGACTCGGCGATAACAACGGGGCCTGGAAGGCGGCTCAGGCCCTGGCCGGAAAGCTGGAGCAAGGGGAGCATTGGCGGGCACTGGCCTCGCTCTGCTCCCAGGTCCTGGAGTACTCGCCGCGACCGGAAGCGGCTCTCCACATAGCCAAGGCCTTCGAGAGCGCCGGGTTCGAGTTCCTCGACCCGGCGCTTCTGCGTAGGGCATACGAGCTGTTCCCGGATGAGGCCAGGCTCTCGTACCTGATGGGCGAGCTCAAGGCCGTGGAGGCCGGATCACTGGGGGGAGGCGCTGACGATCCGGGGCACACGCAGCTGATGGACGAAGCGAGGACATTCTGGGCTGAAGCACTGGACGGATTCGTCCTGTTGAAGCGGCAGCCTCAGATCGAGGAGGCCCTCCTCAAGATTGCCGATTCCGAGGATCCCAGGATTCTGAAGCACATCCTGGATGCCGTCCGCAAGCTGGGGCAGCAGGGCCAGTGGGGCAGGATGGACGCCGTGATCGAGATCGCCCTGCCCTCCCTGCGCAAGGCATCGCTGATCGGCGACCTCTGGCACCTGATCCTCAAGCTCCTGCCGGATGCACCCGCAGGTGTGAACCTGCGCAAGCACCTGAGCGGGCTGGCGAACGAGGCCTTCTCAGAGGTGGACGGGATCATGGATCTGCTCAACCGCAGCGGCATCCTGGACTCCGAGGTGAAGGTCAGCACGGCCATGAAGAACCTTGAGCCTCTGCTCGCCTTTGCCCCCGGATACCACGTCCTTCACGCATCATGGGGTATCGGCCGTATCCGGCTCAATGACGGCGAGACTCTCATCCTGGACTTCCAGGACACCAACAACCACCGCATGTCGGTGAACCTCGCGCGCCGCGCCCTTCAGGTGGTTCCATCGGATGATCTGCGTGTCGTGAAGGTGCAGGATCCTTCCAGCCTGAAGCGCAGGATCAAGGACGATCCGGCCGAGGTTGCATATCTCGGTATCCGGCAGCTCGGTGGAACGGCTACGACACAGACGCTGAAGCGCACCCTGGTCGGCAACGGCATACTCACTGCCTCACAGTGGACGACTTTCTGGAAGGCCGCCAGGGAGGCTATGGAGGCGGATTCCCGGTTCGACCTGTCGCAGGCCTTCAGGCAGACCTACCTGATAAGCAATGCGGAAGCCGAGGGAGGCGTCGCCCTCCCACCGATCGAACCCAGGCGGGGTGTTCGCCCCAACCTGAACCTGATCCGCCGCTTCCTTGATCAGCATCCCGACCAGACAGCTCGTGCCGCGGCCCTCTACGGCGGCATCCTTCGCAGGTGGCTGCGGGATGAGCGCACCTCGGTGGAAGAGTCAATGGCGATCCACCTGCAGCTCCACCGTTGGACCAGGCAGGTGGACGAAGACTTCGTCGAAACCCTCGCTGCGATGCTGCACGAAGGGATAGAAGCGGCGGTCTTCACCGGCGCCGAGGATCAGAAGCTGATCGTGGAGGTCGGCCTGTCGAAGGAGAAGCTGTGGAGGGAGGCTGTTGCCTTCGCCCTCTCCTCCCGCTACCCGGAAATCCGCTCATTGGCAATGGAACGCCTGCGTCAGGACCCGGCCGGGGGGCGGGAGATCCTGGAATCGGTCCTTCGCAATCCCGCCCTGCGTCCCCAGGCCACCCTGGCGGTGGTCAGCCTCGCACTTGGCCGCGCGGGACAGAGGGAGAGCTTCGCGCCGGACCTGTGGGATGCCGCCACTGCAGTCGCGCACCTGGCGGAGTCGACGAGCCGTGAACCGATCCGCAAGCAGGCCCTCAGTCTGCTCGGTCCCAGCTCCGCTCTTGCCGAGGCGATGCTGAGAGTCCAGCCAACCGACTCCCAGCTCGACCGAATGGGGATTCTTATACAGCGCTGGCGCTCGTCCGAGAGATTCCTCCAGCCCCTCCTCGGCATTCTCCGCCAGGCGGGACATGATGACATGGTTCGTGAGCTTCGCGAACAGCGCATGGCCCGCACCAACCAGATGCTTTCCGCCCAGCCCGTGGAGGATTTCCTGGATCTCCCGGGACAGCTGATGACGCGCATGACGTTCGAGCGGCTGAAGAGCGAGATGGAACGCCTCAACTACGAGCTCAAGACCACTGTCGCGGAGGCGATCGCGAAGGCGAGGGCGATGGGCGATCTCAGCGAGAACGCGGAGTACGATGCTGCACGGATGAAACAGGCCGACTTCTCCGAACGCGTGGCAAGTCTGGCCCTTCGCCTGGAGAACGCCAGGATGATCGAGGATCTGAAGATCCCCGATGGACGTGTCGCTCCGGGCACCGAGGTTGTCGTGGAGGATCTTCGTGACGGATCAACCCGCAGGTTCTGGATACTCGGAGAGGGGGATGATCAGCTCGCCGACGGTGTGATCTCCTACACCTCCCCTCTCGGCCGCGCGCTTCTGGGCACCACCCTGGACGGACAGGTGCGTCTGCCTGCGGGAGACCTGGTCCATGAGTATGCCGTGCGCCAGATCCGCCGCCGAATGCCCGATGCGTCGATGGTATCAGGCGGGAAGGACTAGCAGGACGCTGCCACCGACCGGTGGGGCGCCGGGAACGGTGCCCGGCGCATGATCCAACCGGGCACCCTGAATCCGGGTGCCGGATCCATTGGGAGAGCTGTTCGAACCGTGGGCACAGACGCAGAGACCGACGCCATTCTCCGAAGCCGGGACGTGATCCTGCTCTGGGATTTCGACGGCACCATCGCGGACACACGGGAGGACATCGCACAGGCCGTCCGCGCTCTGCTGACCGATCGCGGCCTTCCCCCGATGAACACCGATGCGATCATCGCATGCACCGGGCTGGGCGTGGACGTGCTCCTGCGCAGGTGCATGGAGCATTCCGGCGCCCCCCTCCGCAACGATGATGACCTGAAGGATGCCCTGAAATTCTTCCGCGCCTATTACACGGACCACATGACTGATCACACGAAGGCCTACCCCGGCCTGGATCTCCTTCTTCTCCGGCTGAAGGAAACGGGACGCATCATGGCTGTAGTCTCCAACAAGACCGAGGCAATGACCGTGGCTGTCGCCGAGAGACTGGGTGTGGCTGACTGCTTCAAGGTCATCCTGGGCGGCGATTCCATCGGCGTGCGCAAGCCGGACCCGGGACCGATACTGCACGCCCTGGAGGTCTGCTCCCCCGGCATGCGTCCGGGCCAGGCGGTAATGATAGGCGACACCATGACCGACTACCGCTCTGCGCGCGCTGCGCGTGTGCCTGTTTGCCTCGTGGGATATGGTTTCGAGCCGGCGGAAAAGCTGATGGCGGCAGAACCCGACTGGTTGATGGAAACTCCCGGGGACCTCTCGGATGCGCTCCTGCCCCCCACTCCCCGTTCCTGATGAAGGTACCTTCCCGCAGCTCCCTGTAGACCTGGCGGAGCTCCTCCTGCGTGTTCATCACGATCGGGCCGCGCCACGCAATCGGCTCCCGCATCCCGGCCCCCGACACCAGCAGGAACCGCACACCGGCGCCCTCGATGGTCGGCTGTGATTCGGTGATACTCCTTACCGGGCAAATCGACGTGGCAATCTAGAATCCCCTTGGCACCTTCTCCAGTGGCTCTCCGTCGAAGGTGCGGTAGCCTGTGTGCAGGTCACAGGTCAGACAGGAGTGCACGGGGACGACCCAGACCAGGTCCCCTATCTCATATAGCTCCGGATCCGGAACCCTGACGGTGCCGTGTTCCTGGGAAAGCGCTGTGACGCAGCACTCCGGACGAAGCCTGTGCAGGCCGTGACGGTCCACGTCCACAAGGCAGCCGTACACCGATTCGCCCTGCCCGTTGCGGAGTGGCTCCTTCGAGAGATGCACCGCCCCGCCGCAGATCACGATCTCGCGTCTCTGCGGGTAGATCCCGACTACCGGGCAGGCAACCGCAACGGCGATATCCTCTGCGGCGCATGAGCCCATCCGTTCCTGCATCAGGTCATAGAAGACGAAGTTGCCCGGGCGGATCTCATCGGCGCCCGGAAAGCTCTCCAGGATGCTGCATGCGGGCGTATCGCCGATCGACACCCTTGCCGGAAGGCCTGCGTTTTGTGAAAGCGCGTCCCGGACACTCAGCATCCGCTCCATTGACTGCCTGTGTGCTTCCAGGATCTCCTGCTCATTTCGTGCCGCGTACGTCATCCCATTGTGTGTAAGAACCCCTTCCAGACTCAGCCGGCGGCTGGAGATGATCCGCCCGGCAAGTGACACAACGGGCTCTGCCCTGCTCCAGCGAAGGCCTGTCCTGCCCTGTCCCGTGTCGATCTCGATCCAGACCTTCACCGAATTGCCGGGCGCTCCGGACAGGGCGTCCGCAGCCTTGGCAGAGTCCAGAAGAACGCCCAGCGAAACCCTTGCGGCAAGGCCGGCGATCCTGTCGGCCTCGCGCAGGTTTACCGGGAACGCTATCAGGATGTCGTCCCATCCATGGTCCGCGAATCCTTCAGCCATCGCCAGGGAGGAGACTGCGATGGCGGTGACACCCGCCTGCCGGAACCACTCGGCGACCTGGGGCGACTGGTGAGTCTTGAAGTGCGGTCGGAAGACAACCTCCGCGGCAAGTGCCCTGACCGCCATGCGGGCAATGTTCCGGCGAGCCCTCTGCTCATCCACGAACAGCGTGGGGCGCTGTACACCGGAGAAGGCGTTCGAGAGGGGCCGGCTGGTCATGTGGTGCTGCTCTCCCCTGGTGCATGTGCACTGATCTGCCCGGACCTGAGATTGTAGACGAGTCGGGATGATGTGGCAATGGTGGCGGAGCGGATCCGGGAGGCCTGCGCCGGGCACGGATGAGCCTCCCGCCGCCGGGAAAACGCTGTGGAGCGGAGTCCCCGTGCTGCGCTAGTCTGCAGAGCGGTGTTGCAGCATGGCAGGATACCTTGCGGAAGTCGGATCGGACATCCAACCACGAGGAGGCCGAAGAGTGAGTGGCAACGAAAACCGGCCCACAGCCGGCATGAACCCTGGCGCTCCCGTTCAGCAGCGCGAGGCCTGGGGAAGCAAGCTCGGCTTCGTACTCGCCGCCGTTGGCAGCGCAGTCGGTCTTGGGAACATGTGGCGATTCCCCTACATAACCGCGGAAAGCGGCGGCGCGGCATTCGTCATCCTCTACATACTCCTCCTTCTCTTCATCGGCGTTCCGGTTCTGATGGCCGAGCTCGCCATCGGGCGAAGCGCACGGCTCTCTCCAATCGGCGCACTCCGGGCGAACGGGGGAAAGGGCTGGGTGCCTCTCGGTGTGCTCTTCGTCGCCACGGGCTTCCTGATCCTCTCCTACTACTCCGTCATCTCCGGGTGGACCGTGAGGTACACCCTGGAGGCGATCGCCAGCGGATTCCCGTCGGATCCGGGGGAGCGCTTCAACCAGATTGCGACGGGCCCCTCCGCGGTTGCCTTCCATCTGCTCTTCATGGCCGTGTCGGTGCTCATAGTCATGGGAGGGATCAAAAGGGGAATCGAGAGGGCATCCGTCGTGCTCATGCCTGTCCTTCTTCTGATCCTTGTGGGGATCGCCGTGTGGGCCTCGACACTCGAAGGGTCCCGTGAAGGGTATGCATTCTACCTGAATCCATCGCTCAAGGATCTGTTCAACCCGGCCATCCTCTCACGGGCCGCCGGACAGGCGTTCTTCTCGCTGAGCCTCGGCATGGGCGCGATGCTGACATATGCTTCCTACCTGTCGAGGCGGGAGAATGTGAACAGCCAGGCCTGCATGATCGCCGGGGCCGACTTCGGAATCGCCTTCATAGCCGGCCTGGCGCTGTTCCCGATCATCGCCGCGCTGAGCCTGTTCGGCGATGTGGGAGAAAGCACGATTGGCGCGCTCTTCATCGCTCTCCCGAAAGCCTTCCTGGCGATGGGGGATGCTGGTCGTATTGTCGGGATACTCTTCCTGCTGGCCCTTGTCGTAGGGGCCCTCACCAGCGCCATCTCGCTGATGGAGGTGGTCACATCCTCCGTGATGGATGAGCTGAAGATCGGGCGGAGGAAGGCCGCCCTCATCATGGGCTCTGCCATTGCCCTCATCGGGGTTATCCCGGCTCTCTCGCTTGATGCCCTCGGCATCATGGATGCACTGGCAGGCGATGTCTTCCTGGTCTTCGGCGCGCTCTTGATGGCTCTCTTCGTCGGCTGGAGGATGAAGGGCGCCTCCGAGGAGCTCGCGACCGGCTCCAGCCCGTTCTTCAGGAACATACTCCCGCTCTGGCTCATCCTCGTGCGCTTCCTGATCCCCGTTGTGCTTCTGATTGTCCTGTACAACAGCGTAAGGGCTGCCCTGACGGCGCTCGGGTTGATCGGAGGCTGACAGGCCGGAGAGACCGGATGAAGTGCCGCCTGTTCGGCGCATTGCCGCCTCGATAGTCAGGTCCGTGGACGGCCCGGGCTACGGCGTCGCTCGGGAGTCCACCCACTGTCCACCGGACACTCTGCCCTGTTCGCGGACGGGGAATGTCCACAACCCGCCCTCCGCGAGACGGGATCGGAGCACGGGACCGCCCCCCGCGTGCCTTCGTGAGAGTAAGAGGCGCCTTGCACGCCCATTCTCCCTCTTCAGCTTCAGCAGCATCCGGGCCATGAGCCGTCCCGCCGGGCCTGCCCAACCAGGTGTTCAGCGGACACTACTGTGCGTTGTACAGCACTGCCGTCCCCAGGCCGACACGGTGCGATTAGTGCAATGCCGCTGTTGACTGTACAAGACACCTGTGTTACAATCCCCCCCATCAAATCACCTCCCCCGAAGCATCATCAATGGGGGACCACTCAACGTTGGTCGAGGGAGGCTTTATGATCCGCATCAGTAGGAGAGATCTGACTCCTTTACGGCTCGGGCTTCTAATCACTGTGACAATGGCTACTCTGTTGATGTCCGTGCCTGAAGCAGTCGCCTATATGGCTCCTCCGGTTCCCTATCCCATCGATGCCGAGGGGGATGGGGATGACTTCTACAACCACCAAGTGAGGCTCCGAGGCCGTCAGGACGGCAGGGGGCACCATGACGGCAGGGGGCCCGATGTGCGGATCCCCGATGACCCTGTCATCACTTCGTCCGCCCCAGTTGATCCGAATCCACTGGATGATCATGCACTCGGAACCGGGCGCAACCTGACAGCCGGGTTGGCGCGCTGGGCATGGGTAATCAGGGTTGTTCGCGGCTTCTGAGCACGGAGAACCTTCACCAAACGGATTCGACAACGAGGAGGCGAAGATGAGTCAGGTGGAAACGAGAGGACACCGAAGAGATTGTACTCCCCTGACAGATACGGATATCAGTCAGGCCCTGCGCAGGGCACGCATATATCTTGACGCAGCCGCTCCGCGGTATGCACACGAGGTGCTGGCGCCCGTGCTGGCAGAATCATCGGAAGGCAACCAGGGTTCGGCCGGGGACATGGAGGCCCTGACGCTCTGGCTCGAGGCATGTCTGGCTCTTGGGTTGACCCATGAGTGCGAAGAACGCCTTGCTGATCTGGAAAAGGCGTGCCGTCATGGCCACAAGGGATCGGTGGATGTGTTTGTAGGGGCCGTATCCATGCTCGCGCGCCTGCTGATAGTGCGGGGGAGATATGCAGAGGCCCTCGAGTGGTGCCGGCGCGTTCCCGCCGCCGTGCTGGAGAGAGCAAGGCATCAGGCGGCAGTCGATCTCCTTGCAAGGAAACAGGAGGCCCTCGCGCGTCTCGGCGACTTCGAGGGGGCCGAGAGTGTAGCTGTACAGATCATGGAGAGGGCCGAAGATGCCGAAGACTGCTCGCTTCTGGGCAATGCCTGTGGCCTCATGGCGTGGACGTTCCGCATGCGCGGCCGTAATCCGGAGGCGCTCCGCCTCTATCTTAAGGCTGCGCGTTTGCACAGAAGAGGCGGCGATTGGATAGGGGTCGCCAGGGATCATCTGAACCGGGGCTGGCTCCTCAACAGGGTTGGGGCGCCGCGGGAGGCTTCTGCCGCTTTCACAGAAGCCCGCCGCAACGCGAGGGCTGCGAGTCAGAGCATCCTTGAACTGCGCGCCGACATCGGCATTGCCGCCTCTGCCATTCGCAGGGGGCGTATTGCTCCGGCACGCCGCCGCCTTCTTGCCACCTGGAGACGTGCACGTGCAATGCGCCTGCCGCGCGAAGCCTGCCTCAGCCTGGAGTTCCTCGGAGAGGCCCTTGCGCTTGGCGGGCGTCTGGGCTCGGCACGCCGCGCCCTGGCTCTCTGCCGCAGGATCGCCGAGCGGATCGCGCCCTCCGGGGATCTGATTGTGGAGTGTGGAATCCGTGAGTCGCTGCTCGCCCTCCTGGAGGGAAGGTTCGATGATGCCGGTCGATATGCCTGCGATGCATACAGGCTGGCCGAAGTACGGGGTCTTGCCTGGGAAGAGGCCCAGGGTCGACGCCTTGCAGGAGTGGCGTTGGCAGGCCTGTCCGATCCTGAAGGGGCTCGCGAAGAACTGCACGCGGCCCTGGAACGGTATCGCGCCATGGAGGAGCGGCTGGAAGTCCGGCTTGTCCGTGACTGGCTTCGGTTCCTCAACTCCAGGGGCCGGAAGGCGGCGGAAGGCGGTCAACTGAACGGAGAGTGGGAGCGTTTCCGCCCGCCCCTGCATCCGGCGGAGCAACGAGACCCCGGGATGGTTCCGGCACCATCGACCGTGGAGCAGGAATGCCCTGCGTGTTCGACGCCGCCGGCATGCGATCCGCCCGGGCAGCCGGACGATCCTGGTTCGGCCGGAAAGCCGCGGGCCAGGCGGCGGATCCGCCCGGTTGAGCCGGTCTGGCAGAGGCTCGGGATCGTGACACGCTCCCGAAACCTCATGGCACTCCTCGAAGAGGCTGCCGATCTGGCGCGAAGCGGAGCGGGGGTCCTTATACAAGGCGAGACCGGGACCGGAAAAGATCTGGTGGCGCGCGGCATGCATGAGCTGAGTGGAAGATCGGGGCGGTTCCTGCCCTTCAACTGCGCGGCGTGCCCGGCCTCCCTTGTGGAGAGCGAGCTGTTCGGAGTTGAGCGGGGTGCTTATACAGGCGCCGACAGATCACGCCGGGGCCTTGTCTCCGAGGCGGCCGGCGGAACCCTTTTCCTGGACGAAGTGGGCGACCTGGAGCCCCGCGGCCAGGGATCCGTGCTTCGGTTTCTGGATGCGAGGGAGGTGCGCTCCCTTGGCTCGACCGTGATCCGCAGGGTGTCGGTGGGCGTCATGGCGGCAACGCACTACCCGCTGATGGAAAGGGCGTCGCAGGGGCTCTTCCGAAGCGATCTGTACTACCGCCTCGCGCAGGGGCGTCTGGATCTTCCTCCTCTGCGCGAGAGGCGGGAAGACCTCGGCCTGCTGGTGGGACACATCTGGACGCGGCTCGCCCCGGATGCGGAGCCCCCCGGATGGCTGACGGAGAGACCCAGCATGAAGCTTCTCGAGGAGTACTCCTGGCCCGGGAATGTCCGGGAGCTCGATCACTTCCTGGCGCGGCTTCACCTCAGACTGCAGGCGGACAGGGCCTGCGATGCAGGACCGGGGATGGTGAGGGGCCTGCTGTCGGCGCGCAGCCTGCCGGGAATGGGTCCGCACCTCAGCCCTCCCGGCCCGGGAGAGGTGCACAGGGCCCTGGCGGTAACGGCGGGCAACCGCAGCCGGGCTGCTGCCCTGCTCGGGATCTCCAGGGCCAAGCTCTACAGGCTGCTGGGGGCCGAAGGCTCCGTCTGATCCGGGCCTTTCGTGAGTCCTCCACTGCGGAGACCGGACATGCGCGCACACTGCGTTGCGCACGGACCCGGCGAACGACGAAAAGCCCCCGCCGGTATCAACGTACCGGCGGGGTTTTCGCAAAGGTGCCGAACTGGACTAGAAGTTGAACCAGGTACCGAAGGTTACGCGCTGTCCGGTGTGCTCGATGAACTTCTCGTCATCGTCGAGCTCGGTGCTCTCCGTGATGAAGTGCATCAGCTCGAGCCCGAGGCCGAAGTTCTTCGACAACTGGTGCCTCACATTCCCGAAGGCGACCGTGTTCTTGCGGAACAGCACGCCGAGTCCCTCGATGTCGTCCTCGTTCGGCATGTCGATGCCGCCCCCGGCGTTGATCGTCATCTTAGGCATCGCCTTGAACGACAGGTTTGCGAAGCCGCCCGTGGATGCGATCTCCGTCCTGGCCGCCTGCTGGTCATAACCGAAGCCACCGCGCATGAACTCGCCACCCATCGATGAGCCGGTCCAGAACTCGCCGACCAGCGAGAACTGGTCCGTGAAGGGAAGGTTCACCTCGCCGACGACCACGTAGGGAGAGTAGTCGTACTCGACCATCACCATCCCCATCTCATTTCCCTCGTCATCCAGTTCCGGCTCTTCATTCTCGAATGTCACAGACCTGAAGCCGGCACCCAGCGCCACGGTGCCCTTGCCGTCCAGGAAGTTGGAGTAGGCAACCCGGGCCATCATCCAGGGCATCTTCTCGGTATCAGCCCCTTCAAGACGCTGCTTCATCGCCCCGGCCAGAAGCTCCAGGTCATCCATCTTGTAGCGGAAGGTCACCTGCGGAACGCGATTCCACACGTTTCCGCCGTAGGCGAGGATCCCGAAATCCATCGTGGCGGGATTCTGCTGCCCGATCGGAACCCAGTCCTGGCCGAAGCGCAGAGAGTAGCCGTCGGCATGCGCCATCTCACCATACCCGAGACGCATACGGGGAAGGAAGTTGGCGCCATTGTTATCTCCGTAGAAGTCGATCTCGAAGACACCGCAGTACTTCCAGTCCCCGTCCTGGCTGGATGCCCGGAATCCTAGACGTGTGTCCCGCGGGTTGAAGTTCAGCGCCTCCGAGTCATCGTCAACGAGGAAGGTGGCGAAGTCGACGCCGTCCCGTTTCGCCGTGTCGTAGCTCATGTTGAAGGCCATGCGCCCCCAGAACTTCAGATCCGTCGAGCTGCTGACAGCTCCCTCGGCCTGACACACGGCCGGG
>CAZWSC010000014.1:0-9004 GCA_964636385.1 uncultured bacterium | reverse complement strand
ACAGTTCTTCAACATCCCCCGCGTGGCCAGGGTGGCCTGGGGGATGTTCGGGCTGTGGTGGAGAATCTTCGTCCAGGCACCCCGGCCCGTCGCCAGGGAAGACAGGTCGAATGGCCGGGCTGCCGGGCAGCCCGATGAGTCCGGCCGCCGGGGCGAGGGATCACCCGGAGGGTATGATGCGTGAGATGAACAGGGAGTGGGAAGCGGCCTACAGGGGAGAGCCTGTGCTGGTGACAGGCGGCCTGGGGTTCATCGGCTCCAGCCTGGCTCACAGGCTGGTCGATCTGGGCGCAGAGGTGACGCTGGTCGATTCGCTGATCCCCGCCTACGGCGGGAACCTGCGCAACATCCACGGGATCGAAGGCTCCGTGAAGGTCAACATCGCCGACGTGCGCGACCCCCACTCCATGGCCTACCTGGTGCGCGGACAGCGCTACCTGTTCAACCTGGCAGGCCAGGTCAGCCACATCGACTCGATGACAGACCCGGAGACGGACCTGGACATCAACTGCCGCGCGCAGCTCAGCATCCTGGAGGCGTGCCGGAAGTACAACCCGGGGATCCGGGTGGTCTACGCCAGCACCCGGCAGCAGTATGGCCGGCCGCAGTATCTTCCCGTGGATGAGAGCCACCTTCTGCGCCCCGTCGATGTGAACGGCATCAACAAGATGGCAGGCGAGTGGTATCACATCCTCTACTGTCAGGTCCACGACATCGCAACAACCAGCCTGCGGCTGACCAACACCTACGGCCCCCGTATGCTCCTGAAGCACAACAGGCAGGGGTTCGTCCCGTGGTTCGTGCGCCTGGCTCTTCTGGGCGAGGAGATCCAGATCTTCGGAGACGGCACCCAGCGGCGGGATCTGAACTACGTGGATGACGCCGTCGAGGCGATGCTCATGGTGGGACCGGCTGCGGGAACTCATGGTGAGATCTACAACCTTGGCCACGCCGAGATCGTCTCGCTCAGGGAGTTCGTGGAGGTCCTGATCCGGCTGTGCCCCGGCTCCAGGTACCGCATGGTCCCTTTCCCCGAGGAGACGAAGCGGATCGACATAGGCGACTACTACGGGAGCTTCGACAGGATCCGGGAAGCCACAGGATGGAGCCCTGTCGTCAACCTGGAAGAGGGACTGCGCCGTACGGTCGACTACTACCGCCGGAACCTGGAGTACTACCTCGCATGACGCAGAGCAGGAACCCTTCGGGCGGAGCCACGGACCCGGGTATGGCGCAGATCCCCGTGTGCGACCTCAAGGCGCAGACTGCCGCCCTGATGGATGAACTGGAGGTGGCGGCCCGGAGAGTCATGGCCGGCGGCTGGTTTGTCCTGGGGGGCGAGGTCACGGCGTTCGAAGGGGAGTTCGCCGGCCTCGTTGGAAGCGGGCACGCGATCGGAGTTGCGTCAGGCACTGATGCCCTTCAGCTTGCCCTGCGCGCGCTCGACATCGGGCACGGTGACCGGGTTCTGACAGCCCCGAACAGCGCCGTGCCCACTGCCGTCGCCGTGTGCCAGGCAGGCGCCGTTCCGGTCTTCGCGGATGTGGACCCGCTGACAGGGCTTCTCACCCCTCAGACCATCGCCGCAGCCCTGGAGTCCGGCATCAGGGCCGTGATCCCGGTGCACCTGTACGGCCGCTGCGCCGATACGGCTTCGATCCTGGAGCTATGCGCCCCCCGCGGCATACAGGTGATCGAGGACGCCGCCCAGGCGCACGGCGCATCCAGGGGCGGAAGGATGGCAGGCACGACAGGTCGCATCGGCTGCTTCAGCTTCTACCCGAGCAAGAACCTGGGAGCCCTTGGAGACGGCGGAGCCTGTGTCACTGATGACCCCGACATCGCGGGCCGCCTGCGGAGACTCCGCTGCTACGGTGAGAGGGACCGCTACGAGAGTGTGGAGATCGGGATCAACAGCCGCCTGGACGAACTGCAGGCGGCATTCCTGCGCGTCAAACTCGTGCGTCTCGAGGCCTGGAACAGGAGACGGAGGGAGATCGCTTCAGTCTATCGCAAACGTCTGCAGCATCTGCCGCTGATCCTTCCTGCCAGAGATCCCGACGGCATCGAGGCGGTCCACCTCTTCGTCGTGCAGGCTGCCCGCAGGGACCGCCTGCGGGGGGAACTGCAGAAGCGCGGGATTGGAACACAGGTCCACTACCCGATCCCGATACACCTCCAGGAGGCTTTCCGCCACATGAGCAACGGCCCGGGATCATTCCCCGCGGCAGAAGCGCGCGCCAGACGGATACTGAGCCTTCCGCTGTACCCCGAGATGACCGATTCACAGATTGAGCGGGTGATCGAGGCTTTGGGCCAGGCACTGGACGGGGAGCCTCACCCGGAGGAGATCGAATGCTGAATGCCTTTCTGCTGATCCTGGTGGCCATCTTCATGTCGGTCACAGCCGAGCTCCTGCTCAAGTCGGGAATGGACGTGATCCGGAACCAGATCGGCGAGCTCGGGCTCTCGAACTTCGGGCAGGGCATCAGGATGATTCTGTCAAGCCCGCGGATCCTGGGAGGCTTCGGCTTCTTCGGTGTGGGCGCCCTGTTCTGGCTGGCGGCTCTCTCCCGCGTCAGCCTCTCCTGGGCTTACCCGATGCTCTCCATCGGGTACATCCTCGTTCTGCTCTTCTCCGCAATCGTCCTGAAGGAGCAGGTCAGCATGCTGCGCTGGGCGGGGGTCCTGATCATCTGCCTTGGCATCGTACTGGTCGGCCGCTCCTGAGACCAGGCCCGAGTCGAGCAGCGGACGGCGGAACCTGAGGCTGCATGGAACCGAACGAATACACGACCCTGTTCGAACAGGAAGAGCGGTTCTGGTGGTATCGCGGCCTGCGGCGCCTTGCCCGCGATCTCTCTGTGGCAGCCCTCCGCCGGCATGACGCTTGTACAGGGGGCGATGCTGCAGATCCAGGGCGAAGCGATGCAGCGCGGATCCTGGATGCGGGGTGCGGCACCGGCGGGACTCTCGCCATGCTGGACGGCCTCGGCCACAGGTACGGGATCGACTTCCATCCACTGGCGGTCAGGCATGCCGCCGGCCGGGGTCTGGACCGGCTGTGCCGGGGATCCGTTACGGCACTCCCTTATCGTGGAGACATCTTCGATCTCATCGTGTCACTGGATGTGCTGTACCACAGGGGGGTGGAGAGCGATCTCCAGGCGTTGCGCGAGTTCCGACGCTGCCTGAAGCCGGGTGGGTCGGTAGTTCTGAACCTTCCGGCATTCGAGTCACTGAGGTCATCACACGACATGGCGATCCATACCGCGAGGCGCTACAGGCGCGGGCAGCTGGATCGGCTCATTCGGGAGGCAGGGCTCGTCCCGGATCGGATCACCTACTGGAACACGATCCTCTTCCCGGCACTGGCCGCTGTTCGCCTACTCCGCCGGCGTCGCAGTGATCGGGTGAAGGACAGCGACGTGACCGCCGTGCATCCGTTACTGAACACAATCCTTGGCCTGATCCTCGAGGTCGAGCGGCGCTGGTTGCGGGCCGGGTCCCTCCCCTTCGGGCTGAGCATCCTGGCGGTTGCCCGCAGGCCTGAGGAGGACAGGGCGTGCCCCGGGAGCCCTGCGGTATGAACCCGCGTCAGTCAGGGCATGGGTGGGCGGAGATGACCGGCCGGGTGCTTCTGCCGGCCATCCTGGCTGCAGCGGCCGTGCTCCGTTTCCGGGCACTCGGGAGCGAGGGGCTCTGGGTTGACGAGGCGTACACTTCGGTCCTGACCCGGGGATCGCTGAGGGAGATCCTCAACGCGCTTTCGATGGATGACGCACCGCCCCTCTACTACCTGATGCAGAAGCCGATCCTGGCCCTTTTCGGCAGGTCGGAGTTCGCCCTGCGGATGCTGTCGGCCGCCAGCGGCACGGCCCTGGCAGCGGCCCTCTTCTGGGCAGGAAGCGCTGTCTCCCGGAGAGTCGGGTGGATGAGCGCCGTGCTCGCTGCCGCTTCGGTTGTGGCGGTGTTCTACTCACGCCAGGCACGCAGTTACGCACTGGTCCAGTTGCTGGCAGCCCTGCTTCTGGCATGCTCCCTGCGCCTGCGCCGCAAGCCCGGTGCGGGGATGGCTGCGCTCTTCTGGGCGCTCTCGATGGGGCTCATCTACTCGCACAACCTGGGGGCGCTGGTGACAGCCGCGGGCTGGCTTGTGATCATCGGGCCCGTGCTCCGTCCCGGGCGTTCGCGCCGGATCGGTCTGTACCTCCTGGCCGCCTCCGCACTGGGTGCGATTCCCTGGTTGATGAACCTGCAGATGCAGTCATCGGTCCACTCAGCCTACAACGAGTGGATGCGTGTGTGGTGGGATCAGGGCCGCCCAATCCTCACGGCACCATTGCTTTCCTGGGGCATCTTCATCAACGGTTCGGCTGGGTGGCTGGCTCCCCCCATACACCTGGCTGGGTTGAAGGGGATCTGGGTGGCTCTGCTCTGGCTGATCATTCCTCTGGCAATCTTCGGGTTGGGGCGGGCAATGATTACCCTCGTCCGTACACACCCAACGGGGAGGAAATGCACTCCTGTGTCCACTGGTATGCCCGGGACAGATCTCCATCGAGACGGCATTCTGTGCGCTCTAAGCTTCTCCCTGGTCCCGACCGTCGGGCTGCTTCTGATATCGGCAGTCATTGCCCCTGCCTATGTCCTGGGACGCACCGACACACCCGCGCTCCCGGGGTTCCTGCTCCTCCTGGCGATCGGGTGGAGCCTCATCCGACCCGCCTGGACCGGCCGCACAGCCTGCCTTCTCTGGGTGATTGCGGGGCTCATCTCTCTCACTGCCTTCGCACCCCGGCACAAGGGAGCTGATCGCGCACTTGCCGCGTGGATCGGCCGGGACCTTGGTCCGAAGGATGCGCTTGTCTTCTCCGGTCTTACCCGGCCGACCGTGGAACACTATGCCCTTGAGGGGGCCTGGTGGAGTCGCCTGGCCTGGTCAGGAGCGTTTCCGCCAGTCCTGGACGAAAACCCGGCCGGACTGCCGCCCATCCCGACAGAGTCGGCTCCGGCCCTGATGGAGAAGGCAGTGGATCTCCGCAATGCGTGGGAGAAGGAAGGTATCGACACCGTCTGGATCCTCGCGATGCGCTCGACAGAGGGAGGGGATCCCGCCGCTTTGAGACTCCACCGTCCCTGGCCCGGTCACCCGCAGGAGCCGCAGCCTGACCGAAGCCTTGTCTCCGCCGCCGAGATCGCATTTCCGGCCAACCTGGTTGTGGCCTCTCTCGCAGGCCTGAACCCGGTTCAGGTTCGTCTCGAATACAGACAGGACTGGGTCTCGGGCCTCAGGTTGCTGCTCAGAGTCCCTTCGGAGACCTGGGTCCCCGCCGACTCCATACCCGAAATCGAGGTGGCCGGATGACCCGTACACGCTGGATCTGGCTCATACTGGCCGCGGCCGCGACAGTGCCGTTCCTCCCGTCTCTTCAGGGCGAGTTCGTCTTCGACGATACCGGTGTGATTCTCGATAACAAGGCAGTCTGGGAATCCACACCGTGGGCTGCCGCACATTCGTCCTACTGGCCGGGCTGGCCGGAAGCAGGCCTCTATCGGCCCGTCACGATACTCAGCTACTGGCTCACCGCAAGGATCTTCGGGCGGGCGGCGTGGGCCTTCCACGCAGGCAATCTCCTGCTGAACGCCGCCGTCGCCATCCTGCTCACAGGTGTCCTGCTCAGGCTCTTCCCGAGGCACAGGGGAACCGCCCTGGCAGCGTCTTTCATATTCGCGGTACACCCCCTGCACTCCGAGGCTGTCGCCTCCATTGTCGGCCGCGCAGAACTGTGGGCTGCGTTCTGGTCAATGGCCGCCTACTCCCTGGCGCTGCGCACATCAGGTCACGTGACTGCACGGGTAGTCCTCTCCTCCCTTGCCTTCGCCCTTGCCCTGCTGTCCAAGGAGAGTGCAGCAGGGCTGATGGCTCTGCCTGTGCTGCACTCGCTGCCCTGGGCATCAGCAGAGGCAACCCGGCGGATGGCCCGGCTGAAGACCGCCGGCAGGAAGCGTCATCACGCCGCCCGCCCGGGCGGCAGGCCGGATGAGGGAGCATCAGAGCCTCCTGACTGGCGATGGATAGGCGCCGGCTGGGCCATGGCTCTGGCCGCTGTGATGCTCCTCAGGATCCGCGTGCTCGGCAGCCTGTTCGGGCTGGAGCGGGTTGGCATGGTGGAGAACGTGCTGGCCTACGCAGACCCCTGGACCCGGGTTGGCAATGCGATGGGATTCCAGTGGATCCTGATCCGGCGTCTGTTCGTCCCCTGGACTCTGTCCGCCGACTTCAGCTACCCGCAGCTCGTACCTTCCGGGGCATGGGCGGCTGCAGGCGTGCTGCTCCTGGCAATGACGACGCTGGCGCTGGCGGCTGCGATCCGCCGCAGGTCCTGGCCATGGACATGGGGCATTGGCTGGATCCTCGGGACCGGACTCCTCACATCCAATCTGCTCTTCCCGCTCGGAACGGTGCTGGCGGAGCGCCTGGCATACCTTCCGTCGGCCGGGGCGATCTGGCTGATCGCGCTGGCCTTCACCCATGTGACGGCACAAGCCGGGCGCCCGGTGAGAACTGCGCTGTGGGCACTGGCGATCCTCTGGGTCGCCTTCCTGTCAGTGAGGTCATTCCTGCGGAGCCAGGACTGGCGGGACGGACTCTCCCTCTACACGTCTGCAGTCGCCGCAGCACCCCGTTCGGCAAAGATGTGGTCCAACCTCTCCAGGACCTACACGGAGGCAGACCGCCTTCCCGAGGCCATGGAAGCCGGCCGGAAGGCGGTTGCTCTTCTGCCTGAGTACACCCTCGCAGCCCGGGCCCTGGGGGCGGCACTAGCCAGGTCGGGCCACCATGAGGAGGCACTCGAGGTTCTGGAAAGGATCAGAGCTCACGGCGAGCGGGATCCACAGTACCTGACAGTGCTTGGCAACATTCTCCTTGAGCTTGGGCGTGCCGGGGAAGCGGAACACCTGTTCCGTCGGGCCATCTCACTTGACCGCATATCTGACTCGAGGCATTCAGTGGGCCTTGCTTCATCGCTGGCGATGCAGGAACGCTGGGCGGAATCGCGCGAGGCCTGGCGCAGCGCGGTCATGCGCCACCCGGACAACCTGGAGTACAGGAGGGTCTGGGCGTATACAGTCTGGCAGGCAGGTTCGCCGGACAGCGCGGAGGCTCTCTACCGGAGCGTTCTCACGGAGACACCGCGGAACCCGGCGGTCCTGAATGACATGGCCTGGTTCCTGGCGGTTACGGAAAGGGACATGGAGGAGGCGCTTCGTCTCGCCGGGCGCGCATTTTCGATGAATCCCTCCCTGCAGACCGGCGATACATGGCTGGAGGCGCTGGTCCGTGCCCGGGGATGCGGGTTCGCCCGCTCATGGTTTGATTCACTCAGCCGGGCTGGGGTTGACGCAGAGATCACTGCACACGTGATCCAGGGTCTGGAAGACAGATGCGGAACGGATGAGTTCCGGGCCAGCGGTTGTGATAGCCTCTGAGGCATCTGCAGGAGAGTATACGCTGCGCCGGGCGATCCCGGCCGCCGGATCCGGGGGGGGGAACAGAGAATGAGCCGGAGTTCTGAGAGGCTTGGGCATGAAGGCCACGGTGGGAAGGCCGGGGCGGGCGGGTCGCGCAAGCCGAAGCCTGTTCGACGGGGATCCGGCAACCTGCCGGGATTCTGGCTTGCCGTTGGTGTGACGGCGCTGGTCCTGGCGCTTCGCCTCGCAGCAGCCCTTCCGATCACCTCGAGCCCGATGATCATGCACCCTGTCCTGGAGGATGCGGCCTATCAGTCCCGGGCTTTCGAGATCGTAACCGGCGCGCGGCCGGCTGACGAACTGCCCCGTGGTTCCATCCTCTACCCGCGAATCGCCTCCCTGGTGCCGGGTCTCCTCTCGGAAGGGACCCGTGCGCTGGCCCGCGCCCAGTGCGCCATTGAAGCCTTGACCGCGCTCCTGCTCTTTCTCTGGATACGCAGACGCTGGGGGAACTGGGCGGGCCTTGCTGCGGGTGCCCTGTATGGCCTGGATCCGGCAGGGGCGTCTTTTGCCGCACGGTTTTCGCCTGTAGTCCCCGCAACATTCCTGTTTGTCGCTGCGCTGTGGGCCTGGGATCTGGAACGCGATGGCATCGGGCATGCGTGGACCGGCGCTGCAGCTTTCACGGCCGCAGCAACCCTCGGTTTCTTCCTCATGCCCCTGCCGTTTCTGTTCCTTCTGCTGCTGCGCATCGGATTGGGGATCAGGCCGGCCTCGAAGCCCGGCACGAGTCTGGATGAGGTGAGACTGCCTGATCCTCCGGCAGGCAGATACGGCAGAACAGCAAACAGGTGGGTTCGGCTACTTCTCCCTGCTGCCGTCATGCTTATCGCGGTGAGTGTGACTCTTGCCCGTCACACAGGCCTCCCTGGAGGAGGGCCAGTCCTGGGCTGGGGAGGAGGCCTCTCCCTGTCCCGTGGATACGATCCCGCCACAGGTGGAACCCAGAGAGCGCTCACCCCTCCCTCCTGGGAGACGCGGGGTCAGATAGAGGAGAGGGCCTGGGAGCGGCTTCAGAGTAGAGGCACTCCTTACGATCTGTATCGATTCTATGCCTCGCGCGGGTCGGCCATGGTGTTCGGGAGTCCGGCAGCAACGGTTGGCGTGCTGCTCAGCAAGGCAGCGGCAACTGTGGGCGCATTCCCGGTTCCGGACGAGCTCTCGCCGTCGTTCCTGACCCGAAGGCATGTGCCTCTCTTCGGCTACGTGGACTACAGCTTCGCTGTTATTCTCGCCTTGGCGGCTGCAGGATTCGTGGCCCGGCGCCGGACGGGATCAGCACGAGTTATTCTCTACGGTCTGCTCGCCGTGGGGGCAGGGTCGGTGCTGGGCACCGCATCGGCAGCCGTCCGTCAGCCCGCGATTCCTCTCCTGGCGACCCTGGCAGGGGCATGGATTTCAGGCGCCGGGGGAACCCCCCGCCCCAGGCCCGGGGCCGCCGCCCCCCTTGGCCGGGGGGCCGGGCCTT
>CAZWSC010000013.1:0-25257 GCA_964636385.1 uncultured bacterium | reverse complement strand
CTGTCGAATGGGAGACACCGAGGGTGCGTGCTATCTGCCTGAGCCCTGCTCCTGAGACTGCCGGCACACGCAAGTTCCGGGCCCACTAGAGATGCAGTTCTGGGTCCAGAAGGCACGGTAGGGGCTTGTTGGCCGCCTGCCGGGATCGTGCTAATCTCCCAGCGCATCTCCGCATGAGGATCGCGATGCGATCAGCTTCCCGGTGTGCATGACGTGGCAACAGAACCCCTGCGACGCGGATGAGTTGGCCCTCGCGTCCCGTCAGGAGGTCCTCGGACAACTCGGGCTGAGGAGTCTGGAGAAGAAGTGGCAGATTCAGAAGGCCGCCAGGCGCCAAGATCGCCCTGGACCGATCCCAATCCACAGGATGCCGAGCGTACCTGGGAAGCCGGCCTGCGTCCCCAGAGCCTGGCCGAGTTCGTCGGTCAGGACCGCCTGCGCGAGAACCTCTCGATACTCCTTGAAGCCGCCAGGATGCGCGAGGAACCGCTGGAGCACGTGCTTCTCACCGGGCCGCCCGGCCTCGGTAAGACGACGATGGCGCTGCTTCTGTCCAGGGAGATGGGCGTCGAAATCCGCCAGACCAGTGGTCCGGCCCTGGAGCGGGCGGGTGATCTGGCCGGGCTCCTGACCTCCCTTCCCGAGGGTGGCTTCCTCTTCATCGACGAGATCCACAGGCTGAACAGGACCGTGGAGGAGTACCTCTACCCGGCGATGGAGGACTTCCGGCTCGACATCATGCTCGACCGGGGTCCGAGTGCACGCAGCGTCCAGCTCAAGCTCGATCGCTTCACCCTGGTCGGGGCGACCACGCGTGCGGGGCTTCTGACCAGCCCTCTCAGATCGCGTTTCGGAATGGCTGGCAGGCTCGACTTCTACCCTCCGGAGGATCTTGGCCGGATCCTCAAGCGTACCGCCGGGATTCTGGGTGTCTCAGTCGAGGAGGATGCTCTGCACGAGCTGGCCGGGCGTTCGCGGGGGACTCCGAGGATAGCCAACAGGCTCCTCAGGCGGGTGCGCGACTATTGCCAGGTACGCGGCGACGGCAGGGTGACCCTCAGCCAGGCGCGCGAAGGGCTGGAGCTTCTGGACGTGGATGAGCAGGGTCTCGACGAAATGGACCGGCGGATCCTCGAGACGGTTGTCCATCGCTTCAACGGCGGGCCGGTGGGGCTGAACTCACTCGCCGCATCCGTGGGCGAGGAGGCCGACACGCTGGAGGAGGTGCACGAGCCGTATCTTGTGCAGCAGGGACTGCTGCAGCGAACGCGCCTTGGCCGCGCCGCAACGCCGGGGACGTACCGGGTCCTGGGCCTCAAGCCCCATCAGGATGCCGGGCCGCCGGGGCAGGAGACACTATTCTAGTCCGGGGCATCAGCTGTGCCCATTACTGGGACACGGGAGTATCGTCAGGGGCTTCATTGGCAGCCAGGGCCAGGTCGGCATAACCCGCCGCGGGGAAGGAGACCAATGCGAGATCGCAGCGACCAGGAACCATCGAGGCCGATCCTGCCGATGCCGGCCGAATCCACACCCGACTGGCTTGCTCCATATGACTACTCCCTTCCACGGGATCAGATAGCATCGGCCCCCGCCAATCCCAGGGATCGCAGCAGGCTTCTCGTCCTCGACAGGGCCGACGGCGGACGTACTCAGACGCATTTCCACAGGCTTCCCGATTTCCTGAGGGAGGGCGACCTGCTTGTCGTCAACACGACCAGGGTCCTGCCCGCCCGGCTGTTGACACGCCTTGAGCGCACTGGCCGCGCCGTCGAGGTGCTCCTGTCGCACTCCGAGGGGGAGAGCTGGCAGGCGCTGCTCGGTCCCGGCCGGCGGCTGAAACCCGGCGACCGGCTCCTGGTGGAGGCAGTGCCGGATGCCGGAGAGGCGGTACCGGATGCGCCCTTCCACGGCGCCCTGCTCCTGGAGGAGAAGCTGGAGCAGGGACTGTGGCGGCTGCGGCCCGAGTCCGGCGTGATGGAGACTCTACTGGAGTGGTCCGGCCACGTACCCCTGCCCCCATACCTTGAGCGTGAGGATCTGCCTGATGACCGGGAGTGGTATCAGACAGTCTTTGCCGCTGAACCTGGTGCGGTGGCTGCGCCGACTGCCGGGCTCCACTTCACCAGGGGACTGCTGGAGGAGCTTGAGAACAGGGGTGTACGACTCGCCCGTGTCGTGCTGCACGTGGGCCCGGGAACATTCATGCCTGTGCGTGCGGATCGGGAGAAGGAGCATAGCGTTCTTCCCGAGAGGTACCAGATTCCGCCGGCAACCGCTGCGGCCGTGAACAGAGCCAAGTCGTCGGGGCAGCGTGTGATCGCGGTGGGCACGACGACTGTGCGGGCGCTCGAGTCCACGGCCTGGACGGCGGGGGAGGGCAGGACAGTCATGATGCCCGCGGCAGGATGGACCAGTCTGACGATCACGGAGGGATACCCGTTCCGCATTGTGGATGCGATGATCACCAACTTCCACCTGCCGCGCTCCAGCCTCCTTCTGCTGGTGGCTGCATTTGCCGGGCGCCGGGTGATACTGGATGCGTACGAAGAAGCGCGCGACGCCGGCTTCCGTTTCTACAGCTATGGCGACGCCATGCTGATCCTCTGATGAGTTTCGCAACGAGAGTCGGCATCTGTCCGGGCCGGCCTGTGAGCGCTTCACCGCCACCACGGTGTTGCAGGGGGCAGTCAGTCATCCGATGACCATGAGGTTCGACATCATTGCCTCCGATCCGGGGACGCACGCCAGACGGGGTGTTCTCGCCTTTCGACGCCGGCAGGGCGATGACTGCGACTGCAGCGATGCCGGTGTTATACAGACACCCGCGTTCATGCCTGTGGGCACGCAGGGGACCGTGAAGACGCTTGCGCCCGGGGAGATCCTCGACACCGGCTCCCGGATGATACTCGCCAACACCTATCATCTGTACCTGCGCCCAGGACACGGGAGGATCCGCAGGCTGGGCGGGCTTCACAGGTTCATGGGGTGGCGGGGGCCGATCCTGACCGACTCGGGCGGCTACCAGGTGTTCAGCCTGGCACGCCTGAACCGGATCCGGGACGACCGTGTGGAGTTCCAGTCACACCTGGACGGATCGCGGCACTCCTTCACACCCAGGCTTGCCACGGAGATACAGCTGGCGCTCGGCTCCGACGTGCTGATGGCCTTCGACACCCTGACGCCGTATCCATCAGATCGCGATCGGGCCGCTGAGGATGTCGCCCGCACGACCCGCTGGGCGCGCGAGTGCCTCGATACGTGGCGGGAAGCGATGGTCGACGACTACGACGCGGGTGCGAGCCGGGGCGTAGCGGCGCGGGACGCGGTGGGGCAGGCTCTCTGTACAGACTGCCGCGCGATCTCCCACCGGCCGGTGATACCTGCCCCCGATCGCTCATCCCTCTTTGGAATCGTGCAGGGAGGCGTCCATCCGGATCTGCGGCGCGAGTCCTGCGAGCAGCTCGCCGCGCTCGATCTGCCGGGATACGCCGTGGGCGGTCTTGCTGTGGGCGAGCCGATGGACCTGGGGATGGAGATCCTGGCCCTGACCACTCCCTGGCTGCCCGTGGATAAGCCGCGGTATCTCATGGGCGTCGGACGTCCGCAGGACATCCTGGAGGCGGTCGAGGCCGGGATCGACCTCTTCGACTGCGTGCTGCCCACACGGAATGCCCGTAAGGGATCGGTCTTCACCTCGCGCGGGAAGCTGGTGGTCAGGAACGCGGCTTATGCCGAGGACCAGCGCCCGCTGGATCCCGACTGTGACTGCATGGCCTGCCGCAACTTCACTCGGGCCTACCTGAGGCACCTGTTCGCGGCCGGGGAGATCCTCGGTCTGCGGCTGGCAACGCATCACTCGCTCCGCTACTATCAGACACTCATGGAGGGAATCCGCTCGGCCATCGAGGAACGCAGGTTCGCCCGCTTCAAACGGGAGACTCTGGAGCGGCTTGCCGTCGGGGAAAGGGAAGCCCGGGAAACCGCCGGGTAAAAAAAGGAGGAATCAACCTGATGATCGACTTCATTCTGCCTGCTTCGGCCTTCGCCCAGGATGGAGGGGCGGGACCGGGTGGTACACCGTTCCTGCCTCAGCTCATGCTCATACTGTCGTTCGTGCTCATCTTCTACTTCCTGCTACTGAGGCCGCAGCAGAAGAGGCAGAAGCAGGTCCAGGAGATGCTGAAGGCCCTCAAGACCGGAGACCGTGTCCTGACATCGGGCGGGATCTACGGCCAGATCCTCGGCCTGAAGGAAGACGTTGTGGTCCTGCGGATAGCGGACGACGTCAAGGTTGAGGTAGCGCGCAGCGCCGTGACACAGATCGTCCCGAAGTAGCCCGCGTGCGCGTCCTCTTCTTCGGAACGCCGCAGTTCGCGGCCGATCTCCTCGAGATCCTTCTCGGGGGCAGGCATGAGGTGGTCGGGCTTGTCAGCAGGCCGGATCAGCGTTCCGGACGGGGCCTGGGGCTTCGCGAACCTCCTGCCGTCGTCTCGGCCCGGCGCGCAGGCCTGCCTGTTCTGCAGCCGGCCAGGCTGCACTCGCTTGAGACCCTGGAGGAGATCCGCGCTCTTCGGCCCGATGTCGTGATCACTGCTGCGTTCGGCCGCATCCTGAAGCCTCCCCTGCTCAACCTGCCCCCTCACGGGTGCTGGAATGTGCACGCATCGCTCCTGCCGCGTCACCGCGGCGCTTCTCCTGTGACAGCGGCGATCGACGCGGGCGATCTGTGGACCGGTGTCACGATCTTCCGCATGGACGAGGGGCTCGATACGGGGCCGATTCTCCTGCAGGAGATGATGGAGATAAGGCACGACGATACCGGGGGCAGCCTCACGGACAGACTGGCAGCGATGGGAGGCCGCCTGGTGCTGCGATCCCTGGGCCTGGAGGAAGCAGGGCTTCTGCTGCCGGTTGTACAGCCTGAAGAAGGTGCAACGTATGCACCGCTACTCACCAGGGTCGACGGCCTTGTTCAGTGGGACATGCCCGCCGATGTCGTCGAGCGCCGCATCCGCGCTCTCACACCGTGGCCCGGAGCGCACGCCTTCCTGGCAGGACGGCGGTTGCGCATCCACTCGTCGCGACCGGTCCATCTCATGCCGGTGCACCCTGCGGCGTCGGACCCGACCCCTCCGGGAACACTTCTGGCGCACGGTGACGGTGTCGGAGTCGTTTGCGATCCGGGGCTGCTGGAGCTGGTCGAAGTGCAGGCTGAGGGGAGGCGGCGACAGGGAGCACGCGACTGGGCCCGCGGGCAGAGAGGCTGGCGGGGCCTGCGATTCGATGAGTGACACGCCGTCATCGCGCAGACCGCGCCGCCGCGCCCGGCCCGATCCTGCCAGGCGGGCGGCGCTGCGCCTTCTCATGGATCTGGAAGCAGGAGGCTTTCCCGCATCCGGTCGGATCGAGCAGGTGGAAAACCAGCTGACCGACGCGGGCGAGAGGAGGCTCTTCCGTGTGCTCGTCCTGGAGACACTCCGCCACCGGACGCGCCTGGACCATATGCTCGAGGGCCTGATGGAGCGTCGGGGGATCGGGGATCTGCCCGCGCCCATACGGTGGATCCTCAGGCTCGGGGCTACCCAGCTTGCGCTCATCCCGTGGATCCCTGCGTACGCAGCGGTCAACTCCACAGTGAACCTGGCCTCCGCCTTCGGCCACGCCGGGACGACAAGGCTGGTAAACGCGGTGCTGCGCAGGATCTCGAGGGACGCCCAGGCTCTCTGGGAGCAGGCCGGGATTGCACCGGTCGGGCGTGATGGCGCGGCGGTTGAGCCTGCGGAGGCCCTGGCCCTGGGGTACTCCCATCCGCTGTGGCTTGTACAACGGTGGATCGAACGCTGGGGTCAGGACAGAACGGAGGCGATCCTGGCCTGGGGGAACGAGCTTCCGGACTACTGGATCCGCAGGAATCCCGGTTTCGAACCTGCAGATCGCGTCAGTACGTGGCCTCCGGAGGGGGCTCACGAGGGATGGATCCCGGGCACGGCGCGCTTTCCCGCTGGGTCGAAGCCTGCGGATCATCCGGACTTCGCGGCCGGCGCGTGGACGATCCAGGACGGCAGCGGGGTCCTGGTCACGCGCCTGGTGCCGCGTGTTCAAGGGCTTGTTCTGGATCTATGCGCCGCACCCGGAACGAAGACAGGTGCACTTCTGGAGAACGCGGGATCAGGCGCCAGGGTCATCGCGCTCGATCTTTCGGCCGGACGCCTGCGCAGGGCGGCTGCTGGCCTCTCGAGGATAGGGTGGCGGACGAAGGACGAGTCCGCGAACATGGCTCATGCCTTGCTCCTCCCGGTCGCCGCGGATGGAAGATCCCTGCCTGTTCGCCCGCCGTGGGATGGCGCGCTGGTGGATGCCCCCTGCTCGAATCTCGGTGTGATACGCCGCCGCCCTGATCTGAAGTGGCGTTGCAGCGAAACGGAGGTTGCCAGGCTGGCCGGCATCCAGTCGGCTCTGCTCGACTCCGCTGCAGGCGGGGTCGTCCCGGGAGGCTGGCTGGTCTATAGTGTCTGCACTGTGGAACCCGAGGAGACGACCGCACAGCGCGATCGCTTCCTCTCCACGAACCCGGGCTGGAGCCCGGGTGTTCTTCCGGACCTGGTTCCGGAGAAGGCCAGATTACGGGAAGGAGAGATGCTTCTGCTGCCGGGCGAGTTCGGGACGGACGGCGCGTACGCCTTCATCGCAATCGCAGCGGGAGCCGCTTCGGGCAATGGATGAGGAGAGAGACAAGGGAGAGCCGCAATCCGGGCGGCGGAAGCCGCGGGGGGTTTTTGAACCTGGGGTCGGGAGTGTCGGGCGAGGCGGACGAGGTGTCTTCGCGCGTCCTCAGTCCGGCGAGGGAGTAGGCACGGGGGACCGGGATCCCGTCAAGAGAGGGTCATCCGGGCAAGGTAAGAAGCCCGTCGGCCTGCGGCAACACCGTCAGTCCGAAGAAGCCCGGCGGGATCCGGAAGGGCGGCAGGAGCGGGCGGAGGGGGCCCGGGATGCCGACGGGGATGAGAGGGTCGCGCAGGGAGGACCAGGGCGCCCCATAATCGTCCGGATGCTTGTAAGGTTCCTCTGGGCCGTCATGGTGATCGTGGCGATGGGTGCGGGAGTGCTTGGTGGTGTAGTTCTCTTCGACCGCGTACTGATGCCCAGGGTGGTTCTGCTTGGCAACGAGGTGGTGATCCCCCCTGTTGCCGGCCTGGAGATGGCTGAGGCGGAGGGCCGCCTTACCGGGATGGGGCTGCGGCCCGCCAGTGCGGCGGGGCGCCACCACCCGGCAGTGCCGGGGGGAAGGGTCCTGGAGGTCTCGCCGCCAGTCGGCATGTCGGTCAAGGCCGGGCGCAGGATCCACCTGACCCCCAGCCTCGGCGGACTTGACCGCAAGGTCCCGGACGTCGTGGGGCTGAGTCTGCGGATGGCGGAGATCAGCCTGTCGGCATCCGGGCTCAGGGTTCGTGAACTCCGCGAGGCTGCGACGAACCTGGTGCCACCCGGACAGGTGCTTGCCCTCTCGCCGCAGGCTGGCACGGATGCGCCTGCGACGTCGGACGTGGCGCTCCTCGTCAGCCGGCTCCGCACGCCGACACCTTTCGCCATGCCCGATCTCCGGGGACGGGACGGCGCCGAGGCTGCGGCCTGGCTTCGTGGTAATGGATTCCGGGTGGATCAGCAGACCTCGGACGGCTCCGGGAGGTCGGGCTCGGTGCTGGAACAGAGGCCGTCACCGGGAGAGCCCGTCTGGCCGGGGTCGGAGATCAGCCTGACCGTGGTACGTGCGGCTCCAGGCGGACAGCCGCGGGGTCACAGGGGCTGACTCTCACGACCCCCGGCGGTTCAGCCCCGAAGTGCGGACGTATCGGACGCGACACATTGCTCAGGAGGGGGACAGCAGGGATGTCTGACATCATGAGGACCGTAGCAGGAGACCGCCGCCGTCTGGAGGATCTGAGCAGCCGCTCGTTCGCCCTTCCATCCGTTCTTTCGGCCGACTTCGCCTCCCTGGCCGACTCGATGAAACCCCTGGAAGAGGCCGGTGTCGAGGTGTTCCATCTCGATGTCATGGACGGCCACTTCGTGCCGAACATCACCTTCGGCCCTCCTCTTGTACAGTCGATCCGCCGCAGTACGAGGGCCTTCCTGGACACGCACCTCATGATCACCGAGCCGATGCGGTACATGGAACCCTTTGCCCGTGCCGGAAGCGACCTCTGCACGGTCCACGCGGAACTGGATCTCGAGCCCGAAGAGGCGGCCGCCGAGGCTGCGCGCCTGGGGATTGGGCTTGGCGTGTCGCTTCGCCCCTCCACTCCGCTGCGACCCCTGTTGCCGCGATGGGCCCCGCACGTGGACCTGATCCTGATCATGAGTGTCGAGCCCGGATTCGGCGGGCAGTCATTCATGCCCGACGCCCTGGATCGCCTTGAGAAGACAGCGGAGATCTGCCGTGAACTCGGCGTCTCTCCGATCCTGGAGGTGGACGGGGGGATCGACGAGTCGACCGCCCCGGAGGTCGTGCGTGCAGGAGCGCGCTGGCTGGTTGCGGGGAGCGCGATCTTCGCCCGGGAGGATCCTGTTGCTGCGTGGCGTGGGCTGTCGGGGATCCTGCCTGGCCCCCGAGGTGCCCAGGCTGCCCGGACGTAACCGAAGCAGGCGGCTGTCCGGATCATCCGCGGCCGTCTCCTACCACCCTTCAGGCACGCCGTCGAAGAAGTCCACCAGCCCGCTGTCCAGCGAGTACCTGGCTCCCACGACGAGAAGGCCGTCTTCTCTGATCAGCTGTCGGATGATCTCGGACCCGTTCCTGAGATTTGCCGCGGCATCCCTGACATTCGCCAGGACGGCCTCGCGTACCAGCGCATCGGGGTTGTTGCGCAGGTCGGTTGCCATGAGATCCTTAACCACAGGTTCGATCCGGTCCACGATGGAGTGGATGTTGCGGGAGCGCGAGGTGACCGGCCGGCCCAGCTCGTCCAGAGTGGCCTGCACGGCACCGCACATCGTGTGGCCGAGGACCACCACCAGACGCACGCCAAGGTGCTCCGCCGCGTACTCGATGCTGCCGATCTGGGAGGGGGCGACAATGTTCCCGGCGACGCGGATCACGAAAAGCTCTCCCGGCCCCTGGTCGAATATGATCTCCACCGGAACGCGTGAGTCGGAGCACCCAAGGATCGCAGCGAAGGGCTTCTGGCCCTTCAGCAGTTCGCGGCGCCGGTCATGGCTCGCCAGCATGACCTGCCCTGCCGCGCCCTCCGCATAGCGCCGGTTTCCCTCCCCAAGTCGGGCCAGAGCCTCCCTGGCCGGAACCGATGTGATCATATCCCTGCCTCCTCCCGTTCATGTGTGCCCGGCCGGCATCCTTCGACTGGCCGGTGCTTCGATCGGTCCTGCATCCAACTCCCGGTCCGGGCGCACATCATCCCATGTCCCGACCCCCTCGCGGCAGCACCCTAAACGAAGGGCGAAGAAGTGCCGATGATCTCCTTCAGAACACCGCCAAACCCTGACAGGAGAGAGCCATGATCGATACGAAGATTACGCTGCCAGAGTCGGAGATCCCAACACACTTCTACAACATTGCGCCCGATCTCCCAACGCCGCTCGCCCCTCCGCTGCATCCGGTCACGAGGGAGCCGATAGGGCCCGAGCTTCTGGCTCCGATATTCCCCATGGGGCTTATCAGGCAGGAGGTCTCACAGGAGCCGACGGTCGAGATCCCCGACGAGGTTCGCCAGATCTACAGGCTGTACCGGCCCAGCCCCGTTTTCCGGGCGCGGGCGCTGGAGTCGTACCTCGACACCCCGGCGCACATCTACTACAAGTCCGAGCACGTGAGCCCCGTTGGCAGCCACAAGCTCAACACCGCCCTCATGCAGGCCTACATGAACCGGCAGGAGGGTGTGAAAAGGCTTGCCACGGAGACCGGTGCGGGACAATGGGGCAGCGCCCTTTCCTGCGCATGCAGGCTGATGGGGATGGAGTGCAAGGTCTACATGGTCCGTGCCAGCTATGACCAGAAGCCTTACCGCAGGATCATGATGCTTACTTACGGGGGGGAGATTGTGCCCAGTCCCTCCACCGAGACCAACTCCGGGCGCCAGGTGCTGGCCGAGGATCCGGATTCGCCGGGCAGTCTCGGAATCGCGATATCCGAGGCGGTGGAGGATGCCGCGGGCAGGGACGATACCAAGTATGCCCTGGGCAGTGTTCTGAACCACGTCCTGCTTCACCAGACAATAATCGGGCAGGAGGCGGTGAAGCAGATGGAGATCGCCGGCGAGTACCCGGACATCATCATCGGGTGCCACGGCGGAGGCAGCAACTTCGCCGGGCTGGCCTTCCCGTTCCTGAAGGACAAGCTCAGGAACGGAGGCAACTCCCTGCGTGTCATCGCTGTCGAGCCGCAGGCATGCGCCACTCTTACGACCGGTAAACGGGAGTATGACTTCGGGGATGTGATCGGCCTGACGCCACTTCTGCTGATGCACACGCTCGGCCACAAGTTCATCCCGAGGCCTGTCCACGCCGGAGGGTTGCGCTACCACGGCTCGGCACCGCTGGTGAGCCACCTTCTGGCCGCCGGTCTGATCGAGGCGGAGGCCTACCACCAGGGTGAGGTCTTCGAGAGTGCGGTGAAGTTCGCCCGGTGCGAGGGTACCGTGCCTGCTCCGGAGTCCTCACATGCGGTCCACAGCGCCGTCAGGCATGCGCTGGCCGCCCGCGAGTCCGGCGAGAAGCGGGTGATCCTGTTCAACCTCTCGGGGCACGGTCACTTCGATCTGACAGCCTATGAGGCGTACCTGAACGGGACGATGGATATGAAGGCGTAACCTCTTCTGGCAGTTCGCATCCGGCCGGCGAGGCGCCCGGGTTGATGCGTCAGGAACTGCGTCGGGGGGAGGGCCCCCGGATCGGCGGCATCCGCCTGTCCGGGGGCGTTCTGTGTCTGCTGGAACTGGCCGTCCCGTAGGGGCGGGCCAGGATTCCGTGCTTGCCGGAGGGTGCCAGAACCTGCTAGCCTGACTCCTTTGTGTGCAGACTGCGGGAATCCCAGGCCAGGTACAGATGTTCGAGCAGCTCTCAGAAAAACTCGACGGGGTGTTCAGGAAGCTGCGCGGGCAGGGGACCCTGACCGAGGAGAACATCCGGGACAGCCTGCGTGAGGTTCGCCGGGCGCTCCTCGAAGCCGATGTCCATTTCTCCGTCGCAAAGGAGTTTGTCCGTCGCGTCCAGGAGAAGGCCGTAGGCCAGGATGTCCTGCGCAGTCTGTCGCCTGGCCAGCAGGTTGTCCGTGTGGTCCACGAGGTTCTCGTGGATGTCCTGGGCCGGACTGCCCAGGGCGTCGCGGAATCGAAGGAGATCCCGACCAGGATACTGATCGTCGGCCTCCAGGGATCCGGGAAGACCACTTTCGTGGCCAAGCTGGGGCACCAGTTGCGGAAACGCAGGAAGGTGCCGGTTCTGGCCGCCTGCGATGTGTACAGGCCGGCGGCGATGGACCAGCTGGCGACTCTGGCGAAGGGCGCCGGCCTGCGGGCCTACGTGGAGAAGGGTCAGACCGACGCAGTCGGCATAGCAGAGCGCGCTCTTGCCGAGGCCAGGGGAATCGGGGCCGACTACCTCCTCCTGGACACGGCGGGCCGTCTTCACATAGACGAGCCGCTCATGGAGGAACTGGCCCGCATGAAGGAGCGGGTGCAGCCCCACCAGGTGATCCTGGTCGTTGACGGCATGGCCGGCCAGGATGCGGTGGAGGGGGCGAAGTCCTTCCACGAGCGCCTGAAGATCGACGGCGTCGTGCTCAGCAAGATGGACGGCGATGCGCGTGGTGGCTCCGCACTGTCGATCCGTGCGGTGACCGGTGTTCCGATACTCTTCCTGGGAACGGGGGAGAGGATCGGTGCGCTGGAGGTCTTCCACCCGGATCGCCTGGCGTCCCGCATCCTGGGGATGGGCGACGTGCTCACCCTGGTCGAGAAGGCGCAGGAACAGGTATCCGTGGAGGAGGCACAGCAGCTTCAGGACCGGCTGCTGAAGCAGACCTTCACACTGGACGATTTCGTCGGCCAGCTCAGGAAGGTCCGCCAGATGGGGCCTCTGGAAGAGGTCCTGAAGATGATCCCCGGGGTGGGTTCGAAGCTTCCGCCCGGTCTGAAGGTGGACGAACGGGAGCTCGTGCGCGTCGAGGCGATGATACAGTCGATGACGGCTATCGAACGCCGCCGGCCGGAGATCATAGACGGAAGCCGCCGCCGCCGCATAGCGCGGGGCAGCGGAACGAGCGTGCAGGACATCAACCGCCTGCTGAAGGACTTTCTGACGATGCGGCGGATGATGGCGAAGATGGGGCGCATGGGCGCCCCGGGGCGGGGCGGACGCCGGAAGCGGCGCTGATCACGCCCGGCCGGCGCCTCTGAAGCAACTGGTGCCGGTGCTCGGACGCAGGTGGGGGACGGGTCCATCAAGGTGCCTGTCTGCCGGCCGGATGGTGTTCTTGACTCACGACAAACTCGTGTATGGAGGTGAACTGATGTCGGTGGTGATCCGCATGCAGCGCGCGGGAGGGCGCAACCGCCCGTTCTACAGGGTGGTGGTGGCCGATTCGCGGGCCATGCGCGACGGCCGGTTCCTGGAGAAGGTGGGCTTCTACAACCCGCTGACAAACCCGGCTGTGGTTGACATTGACGAAGAGAGGGTCCGTTACTGGGTGGATCGCGGCGCGAAGCCGTCCGAGTCGGTTGCAAGCCTTCTGAAGCGCAGCCGCAAGGGGCTTACAAGGACATCGGCGATGCCTGCCGGGCAGCCTGAGGCTGCTCCTGTGGCAGAGGCGGAAAAGCCGGCTCCCCCTGTGGCCGCGGCGGAGACGCCGGTCGCGGAGACCGGGGCCGGGACGCCTGCTCCTTCTCCCGAACCGGCGGTCCCGGAGGGCGCGCCGGCAGGCGATACTCCGACTGATGCTCCGGAGGATCCAGAGCCGCAACGGCCGGACGAGAACTAGTCATGGCCCTTTGATGTACTGACCGAATGCGGTCGGTCCCGGGACCGGCCGGCGAGCGAGCACAGTTCGGCGAATGTCCGCGGGCTTCCCAAGGGAAGCCGCACGTGATCAGGAAGGAACGGGGGCGACTATGTGTGAGACGAAGGAACTGATCGAGTTCATGATCAAGGCACTGGTGGATCAGCCCGACGAAGTCGAGGTCAGCAGCATCTCAGGCGAGAAGACCGTCGTCTACGAACTGCGGGTCGGCGAGGGCGATCTTGGGAAGATAATCGGAAAGCACGGGCGCACGATTCGCGCCATCAGGACCCTGCTGTCCGCCGCTTCCACGAAGGAGAACAGGCGGGCGGTTCTCGAGATCCTGGAGTAGTCGGCGGGTACGGGCGGATCTTGGCTGAACCTGGAAGCGGGAGGGATGTTCGGGCGGTCGTTGGCCGCATCTACCGCGTTTTCGGCGTCCGCGGAGAGGTCCTGGCCGGAACAACTTCGGGGGACGCCAACCGCTTCTCCATCGGAATGCGGCTCTACCTTGGTGAGACCGGCGATGAAAGCCTTGTGGTCTGTGGGTTGAGACCCCACGGCGACGGGCTTCTGATGACGTTCGAGGGCCGTCCGGACCGCACGTCGGTCGAGGATCTGACCGGTTGCTGGCTGTACCTGGATGCAACTGCGCTCCCTGAGCTGCCCGAGGGAACCTGGTACCACTACCAGTTGGTGGGCCTGACCGTCACCAGGGCTGATGGGAGCCGCCTGGGAACGGTCGCGCAGGTCATGGATCTCCCGGGCCAGGATCTCTACGAGGTGCGCGGCGAGGGGAAGACCTGGATGATCCCCGCAGCCAGGGAGTTCGTGGCATGGGTCGATCTGGACAAGGGCGAGATCAGGCTGACCGACCGCGAGGATCTGCTGGAGGCCCAGTAGACCCTGACGCCTTCGGGAATGCCTGGGATCCGGCTGCCGCCGGATCCGGGGCGAACGGGACGGGGGACAGCCGGGAGGGCCTGGCTCTGCGGATCTCGATCCTGACCGGATTCCCGGCATTCTTCGAGACGCCCCTCAGTGAGGGGATGCTTCGGGTGGCCAGGGAGAGCGGGCGCGTGGAGTTCCGTGTAGTGAACCTGCGGGACTACACGGATGATGCGCACCGCTCGATCGATGACTACCCCTACGGGGGTGGTCCGGGGATGATCCTGAAGGTCGAGCCGGTGGTGCGCGCCATCGAGGATCTGCCGCCCGCACTGGCCGGCAGGCGCGAGGTTGTGCTGTTGACCCCGCAGGGGGAGCGGCTGACCCAGCCGATGGTCCGGAGGATCGGCGAAGCCGGAGACGCGGTCCTGATCACCGGCCGCTACAAGGGGCTGGACGAGCGAATCCGGGCCTTCGTCACCCGCGAGGTGTCCCTCGGGGACTACATCCTCTCGGGAGGGGAGCCTGCGGCCCTGGTGCTGGCGGATGCGCTGTCCAGGCTGGTGCCGGGGGTTCTTGGAGACATCGAATCGGCCCGGACCGATTCTTTCGAGACTGGGATTCTGGACAGCGGCTATTATACTCGCCCGGAGAACTTCCGGGGACTGCGCGTGCCCGGGGCTCTCCTCACAGGGAACCACGGGAGGATCGCGCAGGATAGACGGCGGGATGCCCTGCAGCGGACGCTGCGACGGAGGCCGGATCTGCTGGAATCGGCGGATCTGACGGCCGATGAGCAGGAGTGGCTGCGGGGCTCCGGGTGGAAGGGGAAGGCCGTACACGGGACGGCCAGTGAGGTGGACGCGGGGACGAAAGCGGGACGTCCCCACAGGAAGTCGTAGACCCGCACATAGGGACCAAGAGCGATGGAAGTCTTGAAGAATATCGAACAGCCCCAGATGAAGACCGGGATTCCCAGCTTCGGCCCCGGGGATACCCTGCGGATCAAGGTGAAGGTCAAGGAGGGCGACAAGACCCGCCTCCAGGTGTTCCAGGGCGTGGTCCTTGGCCGCCGGGGATCCGGCCTCCGGGAGAGCTTTACCCTCAGGAAGGTGTCGGACGGCGTGGGCGTCGAGCGCATATTCCCGCTTCACTCCCCCTCACTGGCGGAGATCGAGGTCGTGCGCAAGGGCGCCGTCCGTCGATCGAAGATCAACTACCTGAAGGAACTGAAGGGGAAGCAGGCCCGCATAAAGGAGAAGCGCCCGGTCGGCAGGGAGAAGCCCGCCCGCGGAGCCAGGTCCCACAGGGCCAGGACCGCAAGGAAGGCTGCCAAGGCTTCACAAGTCGCCCATGCTGCCCCACCGCAGCCTGCCGATCCGAAGCCGGAGGGTTAGCCGGCTGCCGGTTCGAACCCTGAGGATCAGCTCCCTGCCGGCGGAAGACCCGGTATCGGCGCATCCCCGGGAGACGGCCGCCGTCCCGTCACCGCGGGGCGGCGGCTCCCTTTTTTCCGTGCCGGGATGCGATCCGGCACGCTTCTCGCCGCATCTGACGGCATGTGTCGTTCCGCCGACAACCCGTCGACCCCGGCGCCGACAAGAACCGGCCGGACCGCTGAAGACGCCGCCTGCGCCTACCTCTCACTGCGTGGCTACGAGATCCTGGACCGGAACCTCAGGCTCGGCCCCCTTGAGATCGACATCGTTGCTTCAGTGCCGGGCTGGATCGTCCTTGTGGAGGTCCGATATCGCGGCCGCACGGATCGAGGGCTTCCGGAGGAGACGATCCATCCAGGCAAGCGTCGACGGCTGCTGCGCGCCGGCGAGGCCTACTGGATGCGTTACCACCCGCAGAGCCGCAGGCTCAGGTTCGATCTGGTATCCCTCTCCGTGACCCCGGACGGAATGCGACTGCGCCACTATCCGCACTTCCTGGTTCCCGGAGTGAGCTGCCATGGCCGGCAGGCATAGGGCCGGATGTCCTGCAGGCGGCACAGCCCGAAACGCTGACAGGCCGTCAGAACATCAACGGCATCCTGATCGCACCTGGTTGCAGTTCCGGCTGCCATGCCGACTGGCCCCGGCGGCGATCATCGGATACGAAGCAACTGCAGGGTCGCAGTCTCCATGCCAGTGTGAAGCCGGACATAGAAGAGACCTGTCCCGGCACTCGCACCCGGGTTGTCCAGTCCATCCCAGGTTACTTCACATCCACCTGCAGGCAACGCACCCACCTGAATCGTGCGCACCAGACGGCCTGTGACATCGTGGACTGTCAGAAGTGGAGTCGAGGCATCGGCCAGATTCAGACTCAGTGATGTCGCCCTGGAGAATCGATTCGGTCGCGCGGTGAGAACCACTCCCCCCTGCGGATGCCGACTCGATGATCGCCGTGCAGGCTGTCCGGACGCTGCGGTGTTGCGTCCACGGAGGAAGAGGCTGCGGGGACATACCCTTCGATCGTCATCACGTACGGCGATCCGCAGGGCACCCCACCATCCACTGGCGCTCCCACCCACAGCCAGTACGTTCCGGGGTCCGCCTCCTGGGTTGTCCAGGTCTCAACCCCGGGGGAGGCATTCTCACAGGCGAGAACCTGCATTCCGGGTCAACCTGCCCTGCCGTCCAGGAAGCAGATCTGATGCGCCCACAGCGAGGCTGTACGGAAGACGATGACAGATGGCTCCTCGGGCCGGATTTCGTACCAGTCGGTGTTCCTCATCACCACCGTTCTATCCAGCCGGTTGCCGGTCCTGCCGCACACGACGATGGGATCGATCGATGGTTCCAGAATCGAGAAGCTGACCGGATGCGATGAGCATCCACCGTTGAACGAATCGACGTATCCGGGCGCGCAGTCCCCCTCGCCTTCGAGGATAGCCCCATCCGGGCAGACGATCCGGCATTCGGGACCTGGCGTCGGGGCGGACCTGCCCGCTACTCCCCCTCGAACGCCTCCAGCAGCCGTCTCGCAGCCGAGGTCGCCGGCATGCGCCCTTCCATGACCTCGCGCTCGACTGCCGGCAGCAGGCGCTTCACCCCCGGGTGAGACAGAAAGCTGTCGCGCAGGTGATCGCGCACCAGGGCGTGGACCCACTCGCGCTCCTGTTCCCGGCGGCGCCGGTCGAAGACGCCGCTGCTGCGCGTCTGTGCGGCGAACTCCCCGATCATCCGCCACAGATCCCCTATGCCATCGCCCGTCACGGACGATGCCGTGACCGCCCTGGTGCGCCATCCCTCCGTAGCCGGGCGCAGGTAGTGGAGCGCGCGTTCGTACTCCGACCTTGCAGCCTTCGCTGCGGCCAGGTTACCGCCGTCCGCCTTGTGGATCAGCACCGCGTCGGCAGTCTCGATCACGCCCTTCTTGATCCCCTGCAGCTCATCACCGGCTCCGGCCACGAGCATGAGCAGGAAGAAGTCGACCATGGAGCGAACCTCCGTCTCGCTCTGGCCCACTCCCACCGTCTCCACGAGGATGACGTCGAACCCAGCGGCCTCGAGAAGAAGGATCGTCTCCCTGGTCTTGCGGGCAACTCCTCCCAGCGCTCCGCCTGATGGCGAGGGGCGGATGAAGCAGGAGTCCGACGCGGCGAGCTTCTCCATGCGGGTCTTGTCTCCGAGGATGGAGCCGCCGCTGATTCGGCTGGAGGGGTCGACGGCCGTGACGGCGACCTTGTGCCCGGCGGCGATCAGGAACAGGCCGAGCGCTTCGATCAGGGTGCTCTTGCCGGCGCCGGGAACGCCCGTGATCCCGAGGCGTACCGAACGGCCGGTTTCCGGAAGGATCCCGCGGAGCAGTTCCTGGGCCTGGTCGAGGTGGCCCGGTGCGTTCGACTCCACCAGCGTGATCGCCCGGCCGAGGCGCGTGCGGTCGCCCGAGAGAACCCCTTCGACATACTCGGCCGTGGAGAGCACGGCGCGCCGGGGCCCGGGCTGTGCCATTACCCGGCGAACCCCAGCCTCTGGTTCAGTTCCAGCAGCAGAACGCGGGCGGCGTGGGGGAGGACTGTGCCCGGCCCGAAGATCGCGGATGCGCCGTTCTCCCGCAGGTAGGCGTAATCCCGCGAGGGGATGACACCGCCGACAGCGATCAGGATGTCCTGCCTTCCGAGCTTTGCGAGTTCCTCGGCAAGCTGCGGGAGCAGCGTCTTGTGCCCCGCCGCGAGGGAGCTCATCCCGACGATGTGCACGTCGTTCTCGACCGCCTGGCGAGCCGTCTCCTGCGGAGTCTGGAAGAGGGGGCCGACATCCACGTCGAACCCCATGTCCGCAAAGGCGGTGGCCACGACCTTGCCCCCGCGGTCGTGTCCGTCCTGTCCCATCTTCGCCACGAGGATCCTGGGGCGGCGCCCCTCGGCCGCCTCGAACTCCGCGACCATCGCCCGCACCGCCGCGAGTTCACCCTCGGATGCGAACTCGGAGGAGTAGACGCCGGAGATCGTCCGGATCTCGGCCCTGTGGCGCCCCCATGTCTTCTCCATCGCCATCGATATCTCCCCGAGGCTGGCCCTGACGCGTGCAGCCTCCACGGACAGCTCGAGCAGGTTCCCCTCCCCGCTCTCAGCGGCCCGGGTAATCGCCCCGAGGGCGCCCTGTACGGCCGTTTCGTCGCGGTCCCTCCGCAGCTCCTCGAGGCGGGCGACCTGTCTGCGGCGGACCTCGGTGTTGTCCACCTCGAGGATCTCGATCGGGTCCTCCCTGTCCGGTCTGTACCTGTTCACCCCGACGATCGTCTCGCGCCCCGAATCGATCCTGGCCTGGCGGCGCGCCGAGGACTCCTCGATCCGCATCTTCGGCAGCCCCGTGCCGGTCGCCTTCGCCATCCCGCCAAGGGACTCCACCTCGCGGATGTGAGCCCAGGCCCTGCGCATCAGGGCATCCGTGAGCCACTCCAGGTAGCAGGATCCGCCCCACGGGTCGACCACCTTGCAGATCCCCGTCTCGTCCTGCAGATGGAGCTGGGTGTTGCGCGCGATGCGGGCCGAGAAGTCGGTCGGCAGGGCGATCGCCTCGTCAAGGGCGTTGGTGTGGAGCGACTGCGTGTGTCCGAGCGCGCCGGCCATCGCCTCGACACAGGTGCGCACTGCGTTGTTGAAGGGATCCTGCTCCGCCAGCGACCATCCCGAAGTCTGGCAGTGCGCGCGCATCGCCATCGACTTCTCGTTCTTCGAGTCAAAGGACCGGATCAGCTTCGCCCATAGCAGGCGCGCGGCCCGCAGCTTCGCCACCTCCATGAAGAAGTTCATCCCCATGCCCCAGAAGAAGGAGATCCTCGGCGCGAAGTCGTCCACTGCAAGCCCCGCCGCGATGCCCGTCCTGACGTATTCGAGGCCGTCGGCAAGTGTATAAGCCAGCTCCAGGTCGGCCGTCGCCCCCGCCTCCTGCATGTGATATCCGGAGACGGAGATGCTGTTGAACTTCGGCATGTGCTTCGCCGTGTAGGAGAAGATGTCGCCGATGATCCGCATGCTGGGTTCGGGAGGGTAGATGTAGGTGTTGCGGACCATGTACTCCTTCAGGATGTCGTTCTGGATAGTGCCTGTCAGCTGCGCGTGCTTCGCCCCCTGCTCGAGTGCGGCGACTATGTAGAAGGCCATCACGGGCAGGACAGCGCCGTTCATCGTCATCGAGACCGACATCCGGTCGAGGGGGATGCCGTCGAAGAGGATATTCATGTCCAGGATTGAATCCACGGCGACGCCCGCCTTGCCGACATCCCCGATCACGCGGGGATGGTCCGAGTCGTAGCCCCGGTGCGTGGCCAGGTCGAATGCCACCGACAGCCCCATCTGCCCCGCGGCGAGGTTGCGCCTGTAGAAGGCGTTCGACTCCTCGGCTGTCGAGAACCCGGCATACTGCCTCACAGTCCAGGGGCGCATGACGTACATCGTGGCGTACGGGCCGCGCAGGAAGGGCGGGATCCCGGCGGTATACCCGAGGTGCTCGAGGCCTTTGAGATCCTCCTCCGTGTAGAGCGGACGGACGGCGATCTGTTCGTTCGTCTCCCAGGCGAGGTCCGTGAGCGGGCGACCCGCCGCATCCTCCGCGCGCCTGCGCCAATCCCGGTACGATCCGGCCGGCCATGGGTGCTCGAAGGGGACCTTCGTGAAGTCGGGCATGCGGCTTCTCATGATCGCTCCTCCGTGGCCGGCGGTTGAGTCTGGCCCGGGCCCGTGGCCGCGGCCGGCAGATCGCCCGGGGCATCACACCGCAGGGTTTCGCAGGCCATGGATGCCAGGCGCGGATGCAACGGTGTGACCACAGGGGGAGTGTCGTCGCCCTGCCGCAGCGCGCTGGTGAACTCCCCGATCGTTGCGCCCTCCAGCGCCGCTGCAACGACAGTCTCGAAGAGGTTGTCCGGTGTGGATCCGAGGATCCCGGAGAGTGTCGAAAGCACGGCGGCGCTCTCCCCGTGCCCGCCCTGCCTGCGCAGTTGTGCGAGGCGCAATGATCGCTCCACGTGCAGCGCAACGTGGTCGGGGAACCTGAGGGCGCGGGGCCTATCGTCCTGCGCCTGGTACCGGTTCACACCGACCATGACCTGCCTGCCGGAGGCGAGATCCTTCTCCCTTTCCGCCGCGACATCCTCCACGGATGCCTGCGGCCATCCCCCTTCCAGGGCGCGGGGGAGGCCCCCGGACTCCTCAACCCGCTGGAAGATCTTCCAGGCCTCGGCGGCGAGGTCATGCGATAGCCTCTCCACGAACCAGGATCCGCCTGCTGGATCGATGACTGCATCCAGGTGGCTCTCCTCCCGGAGGACGATCTGCGTGTTGCGCGCCAGCCTGCGCGACAGATCGTCGGGGAGGCCGCACGGCCTGTCGAACGGCTCGACGTGAAGGCTGTCGCATCCCCCCAGGATCGCGGCGAAGGCCTGCGTGGTGCCCCGCAGAATATTGGTGTGCACATCGACCGCCGACTGGGCGTAGCCGGAGGTCCTGACGTGCATAAACATCCGCCCGGCATCGTCAGGCAGACCGCAGGCCTGTACAAGCCGCGCCCACGCGAGCCGGGCGGCACGGAGTTTGGCGATCTCCATGAAGAAGTGCGGCCCTGCGGAGAAGCCGAAGAGAATCCGCGGGGCCGAGATCTCCGGGTCGACCCCCTCCGCCTCCAGCCTGCGCATGTGCTCGGCCGCCGCAGCCAGCGTGAAGCCTAGTTCCTGCGCCGCGCTTCCGCCCGCCTCGTGGTAGGGGAACCCGTAGGCGGCGAGGGTCAGGACCCGGGGGGCGAAATCCCCGGCCCAGGCTGTCAGGCAGGCCAGCTCACGGTAGGCGCGGTCGAGCGATACGGGAAGGGAGCCGAGCTGTACCAGCCCGCAGAGTGGGTCCATGCCGATCGACCCGCGCAGATTCGACACGTCCTCCCCGCGGCTGCGCATGAGTGCCACGAGAAGGGCGGCGGCCGGCAGGGCTGCCGAACCAGGCTGCATCAGGATCGGCGTCTTCCCGAGGTCGACATCCTCCAGCGCGCTTCCGAGGCCGATAACCGACGCGATCGATGTCCCGCCGGCTCCGACGTCGGCTGGATCGGCCTGGTCGGGATCGAGGCCGGCCTGCGCCGCCCGGTCGAGCAGCAGGTTGACGGCGGTCTGGCCGCGCGTCAGATCATGGCGAACAGCCTGGCCGAACTCCTCGTGCGTGGGGTAAGGCAGCTCCTGGCTGACCCACCATGGCTCGGTGCGCGGCCGGGCAGGTCGCGTGCCGCGCAGGAAGGGCGGATCGCCGGGCATGGTGCGGAATGCCGAGAGGTCCCCGATGTCGTCTTTCGTGTAGATCGGCCTGAGCGTGATCCCCTCCGGGGTCGGGGTAAGCATCCGCTCCTCGAAGGGCGCCCCCTTTAGGATGCGGAGAACCTCCTCGTGCCAGGCTTCGTGCGGGACAGGGGGGAACCCGGCCAGGAGTGGTTCGCCCCTGTCGGTCGTGTCGGCGGTCTTCGGGGATGATTCGTTGGGCTTCATGTGTCGAGATCCTGTGTTTGCGACCCTGTGTTCGCGATCCTGTGTTCGAGGAGTTGCAGCATCGGTTGATCCCGGGGCGGATCAGTCCTCTGTCCCCGGCTGGCATATCTCCAGCAGCACTCCGCCTGTCGTGCGGGGATGGAAGAAGAGCACCCTCTTCCCGCCCGCGCCCGTGAACGGCTCAGGCGAGAGCGGCTCGAGACCGGCAGCGGCCATGCGATCCCGCTCCGCCTCGATGTCGTCCACCTCCAGGGAGAGGTGGTGGATACCCGGCCCCTTCTTCTCGAGGAACTTCGCCACTGTGGACCCGGGATCGGTAGGGAAGAGCAGCTCCAGGGAGGATTCACCGACGCGCAGGTGGTACGAGCGCAGCTTCTGGCTGGGGATGTCCTCGACCTGTTCGAGCCTGAGGCCGATGGCGTCCCGGAAGATCGCCAGGCCCGCCTGCGGGTCCAGTACCGCGATTCCAAGGTGGTCGATCCTTCTGATCATCTGCGGGTCTCCTCCACATCGTCCGGTGCCGGTACGGCCATACCGATCGAAACATGCCACACGGGACTGAAGACTACCACGCCGGCTGCCGAAAGCAGCAGGGGAAGAGGGGGCGGGGGGCTGCTCTGATAATGATGGCGTCTCCGGAAGAGCGAGTCGCGCGCAGGCATTCATGATGCGCTAATTGCGTTGACACTCATGGCTGCCGAGGGGCAAACTCCTCCGGTTTCAGGGACTGGTTAACGGATAACCGGATTCCGTAGCTTTCGGATCCCGACTTTATGCCGTGAGAACGGCGCTTGGCCCGGTTTGTCAACGATGTCCTGACCGGCATCAGAAGACGGGACCAGGGCGAAGGAGGAGTTACGGCAATGGTATGGCTGAACAGCAGGAAATGGTGGGCTGTTGCCCTGGTTCTGATGGTGGGGCTTCCGCTGATCGTCGGGTGCAGCAGCGACGACAAGGATTCGTTACCGCCGGCCCAGCCGGATCCTACGCCAACAGACGGCACGATTATGGGCACCGTTCAGCTGATGGCTGGCATGAGCGGCGACCTGCGCAACGCCCGTGTTGCGATCTACGCCAACTTCGATGACTGGAACAACGATCGCGTGCTGCGCAGCACGACTGCACAGGGAACCGAGTTCTAGGTCAGCTTCACGTTCACCAACGTTGCTCCGGGCTCCTACTATCTCGACGTATGGAAGGACACGGACAACAGTGGGACCATCAACGTGGGAGACTTCTTCGGTGTCCATGGCAGCACTCAGTGGCCCAACCCGACTCTCTCCCCGTTGGCGGTAGTCGCCGGCCAGACATCGACCACTTCGATCTTCGCGATCCTGATCCAGTAGAGCGACGTCGGCAAGCGGTGGGGGCGCCCCGTCTTCAGGCCGCATCCGGATCTCCGGGTGCGGCCTTTCCGCGCCCGGCATCCGGCATTGCCCCGCCGGCGATTCGCCCCTATACTCCCGGATCCGCGCCCTTTGGCGCGCAACCCGCCGCAGATGCGGGAGTGGCGGAACTGGTAGACGCGCTGGACTTAGGATCCAGTGAGGCAACTCGTGGGGGTTCGAGTCCCCCCTCTCGCAAAGACACGATGTCCCGATGTCGCCCACAGCGCTCCCGCCGGGCGGACGGGCCGGAGGAATGGCGTGAAATCGACACTGGAAGATGTGGGTCCGTGGAGGAAGTCGCTCACGATCACCGTGGAGGCTGATGAGGTCGAGAGGGTGATGGACCGGGCCATTGCCCGTTACCAGCGCAAGGCGGCGCTTCCCGGTTTCCGCCCGGGGAAGGTTCCCAGCGACCTTGTCGCGGCCAACTTCAGGGGCAACCTGGAATCGGACGTGCTGAACGAGATCCTGCCAAGGGCCACGGACGAGGCGGTCAGGGAGCACGGGCTCCAGCTCGCTTCCAGCCCCAGCATCAGGGATCTGAGATTCCGCCCGGGAGAGCCGCTGACATTCACCGCAGTCGTCGAGATCTGGCCCAGGATCGAGGTGAAGGGACTCGACTCCATCGAGGTGGACGAGGTCCTGCAGGAGGTGGGTGACGATACCGTCGAGGAGTTCCTCCAGGGGTTGCGCGAGAGGTCCGCGGAGTTTCTGCCCCAGGCACGGCCTTCCGAAGCGGGTGACATCGTGAACATGACCGTTCAGGCGGTGGATCTGAACGGCAACAGGCTGCCGAGGGCGAAGAAGCAGACAGTCAGGATGGAGGCCGGAGGGGCCAATCTGCTGCCGGAGTTCCGCGAGGTCTCGCTGGGGCTCCAGGCAGGCGACACCAGGGTCATCCACGTCAACTATCCCGATGACTTCCAGGACAGGGAGCTCGCCGGAAAGCAGCGGCACTACAAGCTGCACGTGGCTGAAATACTGGAGAAGAAGCTGCCCGATCTGGACGATGACTTCGCAGGCAGCATTGACGGGACTGAGAGTCTCGAAGCCCTTCGATCCCGTATCCGGTTGCGCCTGGAGGCGGAGGAGCGGCTGAGGGCGAGGCGCAGGACCGAGGAGACGGCGGTCGACAGGCTGATCGAGCTGAATCCCGTGGATCTGCCCCCTGAGATGGTCGAAAGGAGCCTGGACCGTGCCCTTGAGAGGGCCAGGGAACAGAACCCTGGCGTGGACGAGGCGGAGTTCCGCACGGCTTACACTCCGCTTGTGGAGCGGCTCCGCAGGAGGGAGATCCTCCTGGACTCGCTCTCGGTGCAGGAGAGGCTGGAGCTGTCCGAGGAAGAGCTCAATGAGGAGCTCAGGTCCCTGGCCCAGCCTGGTGTGGAGCCCGAGGCGATCCGCCGAAAGCTGGAGAAGGAGGAGAAGCTGGACCAGGTCATGCATGACATCTGGGAGCGGAAGGTCCTGAACCATCTCCTCAAGCGCGCCACGGTGAACCGGGTCAAGGAGCCGGCGGCGCGTCAGCCGGAACAGAAGCCGAACATTATAATCCCCTGATCAGGGGGCCTTGTCCCCCGCAGCCGGATACGGAGAGACGGCGGGGGATCGGCCACAAGCCTTTGTGATGGCCTCGTGATCATGGGAGCTGACGGAACGGGCGCCGCCGGGCGGCCCGGTCCACAGGAGGTTGCAGGGAGCATGTCACTCGTACCCTTTGTCGTCGAGCAGACCGGTCGCGGTGAGCGGGCCTACGACATCTTCTCAAGGCTTCTGCGGGACCGGATCATCTTCATAGGATCGCCGATCGATGACATGGTGGCCAACCTGGTCATCGCGCAGCTTCTCTTCCTCGAAGCGGAGGATCCGGACCGCGACATCAGCCTCTATATCCACTCTCCGGGCGGTGTCGTGTCGGCGGGCCTGGCCATTTACGACACGATGGAGTTCATCAAGCCCGACGTGGCCACCATCTGCATGGGACAGGCCGCGTCCATGGGGGCCCTC
>CAZWSC010000012.1:0-19489 GCA_964636385.1 uncultured bacterium | reverse complement strand
GCCATTCAGGATCCCCAGGGTCCTGCGCCTTGTTGTCTGGGGTTTCGCAGTAACGATGGCGAGGCGTTCGCTTATGAGGCGGTTCATCAGCGTGGACTTCCCCACGTTCGGAGGTCCGGCTATCGCAACGAACCCGGATCTGAAGGATGCGGGGATCCCGGTTCCGGACATCCCGGCCGCGGTCGTGTCAGGATCGGAGTCTGTTTCGGGCACGCCGGCACCTCCACCAGCCGCTCCGCCCTCCCGTACCGGGTCCGGCGCTCCGCCGGCACCGGCCTTCCCGCCATCTTCCAGGTGTTCGTCACGCATTCGGGATCCTTCCTTCAGATCTGCCTGCAGCACAAGCCTGTTCCGGCCGGTCCGCCGGAACCCCCGGGTTGACCGACCCCGCAACCGGCGTACATCCGGTCCCGGAATCTCCTATAATGCCCTGAAGCGCGTCCCCGCGTAGCGGGAAATCTGCAACCCATACCATCAACCGGCGGATGACCCGCAGGGCCCTGGGGCTGGAGGTACCGGATGGACCATGGCAACAAGACCGGCAGAGGCTCAGGATCCCGGAGCAAGGCGCGGGATCATGTCCGTGTCCACTACCGCTGTAACCTCGTGGAGCATCTCAGGACGCACGGATACTCATTCACCCACGGCGACACCACCCTGCGCCTGGCAAGGGAGTTCGGCTTCTGCTACGGCGTCGGACGGGCCCTGGAGATGGCGTACGAGGCGCACGGGCGTTTCATCGACAGGCGGATATGGATTACCGGGGAGATCATCCACAATCCTGGTGTGAACCACCGCCTGGAAGAGCTCGGAATCCGGAAGATCCTTCCTGCCGGAGGGGGCAGAGGCCGCCTCGAAGGGATCCATGCCGGAGACGTGGTTGTGATCCCGGCGTTCGGCATGGAGCACGGCGAATATCAGGAACTAAGGAAGACCGGAGCAGTGCTGGTGGACACTACCTGCGGATCGGTGCTCAGCGTCTGGCGAAGCGTGGACAGGTATGCAAAGAAGGGAGTAACCGCAGTCATCCACGGCAAACTCCGCCACGAGGAGACCCGGGCAACCTGCTCCCAGGTGACCAGGCATCCCGGCGCGCACTTCCTTGTACTCCGCGACCTCGCCCAGGCGGAGTGGGTATGCGAGTTCCTGCGGGGCACCATGTCCGATCGGGAGCTTCTCGACCGCCTTCCCGAGGCGTACTCCGATGGATTCGATCCGAACAGGCACCTGGAGCGGATCGGCCTCGCCAACCAGACGACCATGCTCTCGTCCGAGTCTCTGAAGATCGCAGAGGTGCTCAGAGAGGCGATCGCCGTGCGCTTCGGCAATGATGCGCAGGGAGATCGGTTCTTCAGCTACGACACGATCTGCCCGGCGACCCAGCAGCGCCAGGAGGCGGTTCAGGAGCTGATCAGGCATGGGTGCGACCTGCTGGTAGTGGTCGGCGGGTTCAACAGCAGCAACACGAGCCACCTCGTCCGTATCGGGACTCAGTCGATACCCACCTACCATATCGAGGATGCCGAGAACCTGATCAGCCCGGTGTGGATCCGCCACAGGCCGACCGGCAGCAACGCACCGGTTGTGGAAGAGGGGTGGCTCAGACCTGACATGCACGTCCTTGGCCTTACGGCGGGGGCATCCACCCCGGACCGCGAAGTCGGGCGGACCATCGAACGCCTGCTTCGCTTCCGCGGCGTCCCGGACGGGGTGATCGCGGAACTGGGGGGCTCGTGCGGGGATGACTGAACTGCGCAACCTGCGCGGACCCTCCGCTTCGCGTGTTGCCCCTTCGCCGCCGTGGGTGATACTGTGCATTCAGCGCTCCTGACCCGGACCATTCATGGAACACATGGCGCAAAGCCCGGCACAGGCCTGGAGGATTGCACAGCATGCAGGAAGCAAAGACCGGCGGCGCGTGCAGGCAGACGGGGAAGCACTACCGGATCCTTCGAAGGAGGGTGCTGGTGGAGGGGGATGACGGAATCATCCTGACCGTTGTCGATGCGCCCCTGATAGCCCGCCATGCGAACGCAGGTCAGTTCGTCATAGTCCGCACAACCGACACATCGGAACGGATACCCCTCACCATCGCCGCCTATGATCAGGCAGCCGGCACCATCACACTCATCTTCCAGATCGTCGGCCATTCGACCAGGGAAATGGCGGAGAAGAAGGAAGGGGAGGGATTCCTGGATATCCTGGGCCCGCTGGGGACGCCGATCGAGGTCAGGAAGTACGAGCACCCGGTGGTCCTGGTCGGCGGCGGCGTCGGGGTCGCTCCCATCTGGCCGAAGGTGAAGAATCTCCACGAGCAGGGCAACACGGTCATCACCATCATTGGTGCGCGCACGAAGCGCCTGTTGATCCTCGAGGATGAACTGCGGGCCGTATCGGGCGATCTAATCGTAACGACCGACGACGGCAGCCATGGGCGCAGGGGGTTCGTGACCGACGCGCTGCGCGAGGTTATACAGAAGCACGACGGGAGGATCTCCGAGGTCGTGGCGGTCGGGCCCGTGCCGATGATGCAGGCCGTTGTGAAGGAGATGGCGGGAAAGTCATTCCGGGACACGTATGACCCATCCACCGACTACGATCCCGGCCGGATACCCCTCATCGTAAGCCTCAACCCGATCATGGTGGACGGAACCGGAATGTGCGGGGGCTGCCGTGTAAGGGTATGGAATCCCGGGCAGGAACGTTTCGAGGCGCGTTTCACATGCGTCGACGGCCCTGCGTTCGACGGCTACGCGGTCGACTTCGCCCTGCTGCCCCGCCGCAACCGCCAGTACCTGGATGCAGAAAAGGCGATCAGGGCGGGCGCAACAGGGCGGGAAGGCGCGTCATCCGGCTGTTCGGCTCCCGACACAGCCGTGCCGGGGGAGGCGCAATGACCCGGAACAACGACCGGCCTGCCCCCCCACCCGACGATGTGACCATCCCCGATGACATCGCCGAGATCAGGCAGAGCGCGCGAAAGCAGATGACGAAGACACCCATGCCGATGCAGGACCCGAAGGCTCGCATCACGAACTTCTCCTCCGTCGAGCTCGGTTACGACTTTCCGCTCGCCCTGCGGGAGGCGCACCGCTGCGTATCCTGCAGGAATGCGAAGTGCATTCCGATGTGCCCGGTCGAGATCGACATACCCACGTTCATCGGACACGTGATGCGGGGGAAGATCGAGGAGGCATATCACACGATCGTCAGGACCAACCTGTTCCCGGCAATTTCCGGACGCGTCTGCCCGCAGGAGGCCCAGTGCGAACTGACCTGCGTCCGCGGGGTAAAGGGGCAGCCGGTCGGCATCGGCTATCTTGAAAAGTACGTGGCGGACTGGGCCCGCGGGCACGGCATCCGTCCCAGGGCGGAGATACTGCCCTCCAACGGCATGAGGGTGGCTATCGTCGGGTCGGGCCCCGCGGGGCTCACAGCGGCGTACGAGCTGGTCTGTCTCGGCTACGTGTGCACGATCTTCGAGGCGCTGCACCGGCCGGGCGGAGTGCTCCTCTACGGCATCCCCGAGTTCAGGCTTCCGAAGGCGATCGTGGAGTTCGAGATCGACCAGCTGAGGTCGCTGGGGGTGGAGATCATCTGCAACGCCCTCATCGGCCGCACGATCACGATGGACGAACTGCAGGAGAGCTACGACGCCGTCATGATCGGGACCGGTGCAGGACTCCCCTACTTCATGAGCATTCCCGGGGAGGACACATCCGGCGTATACAGCGCCAACGAGTACCTGACCAGGGCGAACCTGATGAACGCGCGCAGGTTTCCCAAAGAGCCGACTCCGATCAAGGTGGGAGACAGGGTTGCCGTCGTCGGCGGGGGCAATGTGGCGATGGACTCGGCGCGGGTCGCGAAGCGACTTGGCGCAGCCGAGGTGGACGTGGTCTACCGGCGCACACGCAAGGAGATGCCCGCCCGTGCCGACGAGGTCGACCATGCGGAGGAGGAGGGGATCAACTTCCTCTTCCTGCACAATCCTGTTGCGATTCACCCGGGCAGCGACGGCTGGGTAAGGGAGCTGGAGATCCTGAAGATGGAGCTGGGCGAACCGGACCGTTCAGGCCGGCGCCGCCCCGTCCCGGTGAAGGACAGCAACTTCCGCAAGCCGTACGATGTCGTGGTGATGGCGATCGGCCAGGGCCCTAATCCCCTGCTCACGGAGCTCACCCCCTACATCAGGACGAACAAGTGGGGACAGATCATGATCGACCCGCAGACCCTTGCCGTAGAGCTGGACGGAAGGGCCGCCCACCACCCTGCCGAGGAGGCTTCCCGGCTGGCCGAGGATGCCGGCCCCAGCAACCCGGGCGGGCCCGCCCGTGTGCCGGTGATCTGCGCAGGCGGTGACATCATCGGGACACAGGCCGGGGCGGGCGGAACCGTCATAGCTGCGATGGGTCACGGCAAGGCTGCGGCACGCACAATCAACGAAGCGCTGACAGGCAGGAGATACCACGGGCCGGCCCGCTGACCGCAGGGAAACCGCGGGAGCGGCGTGGCGGATCAGCGCAACGCCCTGATAACTTCCAGCGCCGGCGCAGCATCGTTCATGAGGAAGAAGTGGATGCAGGGGACCCTGGCATCAAGGAGTTCCCTGCACTGCCTGATTGCCCAGCGGACGCCGATCTCCCTCGCATGCGATGGGTTCCTGTACACCTCATCAGCCAGTTCCTCGGGGATGTTCACATGGAACCGCTTCGGCAGCGCGCTCAGCTGGACGTCCCGTTCCATCACCTTCACGCCGGGTATGATCGGAACCGTGATCCCACAGCCCCTGCAGGCCTCCACGAAGCGGAAGAAGACCTGGTTGTCGAAGAACATCTGCGTCACGATGTACTCGGCCCCGGCCTCCACCTTCTGCTTCAGGAACTGTACGTCGGTCTTCGGATTGGGTGACTCGACATGCTTCTCGGGATAGGCCCCGACGCCGATGCAGAGGTCGATCGGATCGCTGACTACCAGCTCATCCAGGTAGGCTCCCCGTTTGAGATCGTGAAGCTGCTGCACAAGCTCTGATGCGTATGCGTTGACCGTACGGTGGTTCCCCACAGGCTTCCGGTAGTTCGTCTCGTCCCCGCGGATCGCAAGCACGTTGTTGATCCCGAGGAAGTTCAGCTCGATGACCGCATCCTCCGTCTCCTCGCGTGTGAACCCCCGGCAGAGGAGATGCGGAACGGTGTCGATGCCATACCGATTCTGGATGATGCCGCAGATGCTGAGTGTGCCAGGGCGCTTGCGCCGTACACGCCGCCGGATGCTGCCGTTGGCGCTCTCCTCGTAGTATGCCTCCGCCGAGTGGCTGGTAACGTCTATGAAGGGAGGCTTGTGGGGCAGGATCTGCTCAACGATCCGGATGATGTCCTGTGCGCTCGTCCCGCGCAGAGGTGGGATGATTTCGTAGCTGAAGAGCGTATCGCTGCGGCGGTCCAGATGCTCGATGACTTTCAACCCAATCCCCCTTCATCTCCCGACAAGGCGCCAGAACCCCGGGCCCGACAGCAGGCCCTGGCCGCGGCTCAGGATCGCGCGCCCCGGGGACTGTACGCCAGGTATCCTTCCAGCAGGCGCTCAACCCCGGTTATCGACACTCCCTTGCGCCGGGCATAGTCTTCCGCCTGGTCCCGCCCGATGAGCCCGACGCCAAAGCAGCGGGCATCCGGGTGTGAGTAGCAGATCCCGCAGACAGAGGCCGGCGGGTCCATCGCATGACTTTCCGTCAGGACAACGCCGATCCTGCCCGGGACATCGAGCAGGTCCCAGATTACCCCCTTCTCCGAGTGGTCCGGCATGGCCGGAAATCCCGGAGCAGGCCGGATCCCCCTGTACTCCCCCCGCAGAAGTGCTTCGGCGCCGAGGTCCTCATCCGGGGAGTAACCCCAGTAGTCCCTTCGCACGCGCAGGTGGATCATCTCGGCCATCGCCTCGGCCAGCCGGTCTGCGAGTGCCTGGAACAGGATCAAGGCGTACCCGTCTCCCGAGGTCTCGATCTGCGAAAGGTACCCGGGAGGGGCTTCTCCCGCGGTGACGGCGAAGAGGCCGATGTAGTCCGCCCTGCCGCTCTCCCCGGGAGCCACGAAGTCGTTGAGACAGCCGCCGGGCCGGACGGCGGCGGCCACTCGTTCCCCGGCGTCGGCTCCACGCTGGCCGCGGAGGCCGTGCAGTACGGCGGCCACATCGCGCCGGGACTCGTCGGCGTAGATCTCGAGATCGTCACCTGCCGAGTTCGCGGGGAGAATCCCGATCACGCCACGCGGGCGGAGCAACCCCTCTTCCCTGATCCTGCGAAGCATCCCCCGCGCGTCTTCAAGCAGCCTGGCGGCTTCGCCTCCTGCGGCGGGGTCCTTCAGTATGGACGGGTACCGCCCAGGGAGCTTCCACACCCGCAGGAACGCAGTCCAGTCGATGAACTCCACCAGGTCATCTACCAGGCAGTCGTCGAACAGGTGGATCCCGGGACGGAGCGGAACAGGAGGATCGTATGCACTCCAGTCGACAGTTCTACGCATGGCGCGTGCAGCCTCCAGCGTGACGAGCCCCCGCTCCCTGTCGCGGCTGCCATGCCTGTCGCTGAGTTCCGCGTACCCGGCGCGGATCTCCCGGACGAAACTGTCCGCTGTGGACGCATCGAGAAGACGGCCGACGGCTCCCGCAGCCCTGGAGGCATCGGGCAGATGGACGACCGGGCCGGAGTAGGCGGGCGCGATCCGTACGGCCGTGTGCAGCCTGGATGTGGTGGCCCCGCCGATCAGCAGGGGCGTCGACATACCGCGCCGTTCCATCTCCCCCGCCACGCTGACCATCTCGTCGAGAGACGGGGATATCAACCCGCTCAGGCCTATGATGTCGGCGCGATCCCGAAGCGCCGTGTCCAGTATCAGATCGGCCGGCGCCATCACGCCCAGGTCGACCACCTCGTAGTTGTGGCAGGCCAGAACGACACCCACGATGTTCTTGCCGATGTCGTGTACATCCCCCCTGACGGTGGCCAGGAGGATCCTCCCCCTGGAGGAGCCTCCTCCTTCCTGCTCACGAAGGTGCGGCTCCAGCACGGAGACTGCCTGCTTCATCACGCGCGCGCTGCGGATAACCTGTGGGAGGAACATCTTTCCCGAGCCAAAGAGCTCTCCCACCGCGTTCATGCCGTCCATCAGCGGGCCCTCGATGACGGCGATGGGACTCCCGAGCTCGCTCAGGGCCTCGAGTGTATCCGCCCCGACGTGCGCGTTGAGGCCGTGGATCAGCGAGTGCACAAGCCGCTCACGGACGGGTGCCGAACGCCACTCCTGCACGAGCGCCGGGTCCCGCTTACGCCCCTGCAGCGACTGCGCGATGGCGGTGAGCCTTTCTCCTGCGTCGCTGCGCCTGCAGAGCACCAGGTCCTCCGCCGCCTCGCGCAGGTCGGCGGGAATCTCGTCGTACACGGGGATCTGCCCGGCGTTCACTATCCCCATGTCCATCCCGGCGGCGATCGCGTGGTACAGGAAGACCGCGTGCATCGCCTCGCGAACCGTGTCATTCCCGCGCCAGGCGAATGAGAGATTGCTGATTCCCCCGCTGACCAGGCACTTCGGGAACTCGCGTTTGAGCGCCCGGCATGCCTCCAGGTAATCCGCCGCATACCGGTCATGCCCCGGGAGGCCTGTTCCAACCGCGAAGATGTTCGGGTCGAAGATGATCTCCTCTTCCCGGATCCCCTCTTCCGTGAGAATGCGATGGGCCCTGCGGCAGATGCCGAGCCTGCGGTCCGGCGTGTCGGCCTGCCCGTCTTCGTCGAAGGCCATCACCAGCACGGCCGCCCCGTACCTGCGCACGAGCCTGGCCCTGCGGCGGAACTCCTCCTCCCCGTCCTTCAGGCTGATGCTGTTTACGATCCCCCTGCCCTGCAGGCAGCGCAAACCGGCCTCCAGCACCTCCCAACGCGATGAGTCGAGCATCACCGGGACGCGCGCGATCCGTGGATCGGACGCCATCAGGCGCAGCAGCTTCGACATCACGGAGGGTGCATCCAGCATTGGGTCGTCCACGTTGATGTCGATTACCTGCGCCCCTGCCTCCACCTGTTCCCGCGCCACCTCCAGGGCATCCTCGAAACGCTCCTCCCGGATGAGCCTTCGAAAGCGGGCTGATCCTGCCACATTGGTCCGCTCGCCGATGTTCACGAAGAGCGAGTCAGGCCGTATCACGAGGGGCTCCAGGCCGCTCAGTCCCGTGCCCGGGCCGGGCTGAGGGATTGGCCGGGGCGGCATCCCGGCCAGGGCTTCGTCGAGGGCGGCTATGTGCGCCGGAGTGGTTCCGCAGCAGCCCCCGGCGATGTTCAGCAGGCCCTCGGCGGCGAACTCCCGCAGCACCGCCGCGACCGACTCCGGCGTCTCGTCGTACCCGCCGAGAGCATTCGGCATACCGGCGTTCGGATGTACCGACACCGGCACGTCCGCGATCCGGGACAGTTCGCGGAGGAACGGGCGCATCGCCTCCGGGCCGAGTGCGCAGTTGAGCCCGGCGCAGAAGAGATCGCCGTGGCGCACGGAGATCCAGAACGCCTCGGGGGTCTGCCCTGTCAGGAGGCGACCGGCGGAGTCTGTGATGGTGCCCGAGACCCACACAGGGAGCCTCTCGCCGCGCTCCTCGAACAGCCCCGCAAGGGCGTACAGCGCTGCCTTCGCATTCAGCGTGTCGAAGACGGTCTCGATCAGGAGGATGTCCGCACCCCCTTCGATGAGCCCTGCGGCCGCCTCCCTGTATGCTTCCGCCAGCTGCTCGAACGTGGCAGCCCGGCAGCCCGGATCCTCGACGCGGGGGGACATCGACAGGCTCCTGCCCGTCGGCCCGAGACTGCCGGCCACGAACCGTGGGCGATGCGGTTCCCGGCCTGTGACCTCATCGCACGCCTCCCGTGCCAGGCTGGCGCCCGCGCGGTTGATCCTTTGCACGAGGTCTGCCGTGCCGTGGTCCGCCTGAGAGATCCCGGTAGCGTTGAAGGTGTTCGTAGTGACGATGTCCGCGCCTGCCTCCAGGTACCGGAGATGTACCGAGCGGATCACATCCGGGCGGGTGAGACAGAGGAGGTCGTGGTTCCCCTTGAGGGGGCTCTTGTGGCTCCTGAGGAGATCGCCGCGGTAGTCCTCCTCCTGCAGGCCGTGGGCCTGTATGAGTGTGCCCATCCCACCATCGAGGATGAGGATCCGTCCGGCAAGATGCCGTCTGAGGAGTTCTTCGCGCTCACCGACCATCTGATACTTCCTGTCCGTCCCCGGTGTCGACCCGCCTGACCGCCATCATCTCTTCGGCAGCAGAAGGCCGCATGTCGCGCCCTGGAGCACCCGCCTGCCGCCGCAGCCGTACCGCATCCGGCCAGCTTCATGCTAACCTCAATGCGACGCAAATCCACGTTTCAGCAGCGGGCGGTCCTGCGCCACAAGCCGTGCATACGGAGGTGGATCCTGAAGAAACACGATGCCCGAGTCCACGCGATCCTGGGCCCGATGCGCCTGCCGTTCCTGGTACTGACGCCTGTCTGCGTCCTGCTCGGCGCCGCCACGGTTGTCCACGCAGGCCATCCTGTGTCTCTGCCGTATCTCCTTGTGGCGCTGGCCGGGGCTGTCGCGGCGCATGTTGCGGTGAACTCGCTCAACGAGTACGACGACTTCCGCAGCGGCCTCGACTTCAGGACCCGGCGCACACCATTCAGCGGGGGCAGCGGCGCTCTGCCGGCTCAGCCCGGACGGGGGCATTACGGTTTGATCATCGGCCTTGCAGCCATGGCGGGAGTGGCAGCCACCGGTATCTTCTTCTGGGCGCGGCACGGATCGGGAATCCTCCCGATAGGAGTGGCAGGGATGATCCTGATTGTCGTCTACACGCCGCTTCTGACCCGCAGCGCGCTGCTGTGCCTGATCGCGCCGGGCCTGGGATTCGGCACCTTCATGGTCATGGGAACCCACTTCGCCCTGACAGGCGGTTACTCGTGGACGGCTTTCACGGCGTCGCTCGTGCCGTTCTTCATGGTGAGCAATCTTCTGCTGATGAACCAGTATCCGGACATCGAAGCGGATCGCGAAGCAGGACGCCGTCACCTGATCATCTCAAGGGGCCGCCGGGCCGGTGTTGTCGTCTTCGCCGCCTTCCACGTGTCGGCCTACCTGAGCATTGCGGCAGGATTCGCCCTCGGCCTCCTGCCGGCCTGGGGCATGTTGTCGCTTATGACCATGATCCTGGCGCTGCCGGTCGCGGTCGCCCTCTACCGTAATCACGGCGCTGCGGAGAAGCTGCTCCCCGCGATGGCGGGAAACGTGCTGGTCATACTCCTGACTCCGGCGCTGCTTGCGGTCGGGCTGCTCCTGGGAAGGTAGCAGGGCCACCGCGAACTGCCGATACGCAGGCCTTGGCGTGCGGCAGACTGGGCAGCGCCCCTGCGACAGTCTGACTCACTACAGCAGACCAGCCTCCCGGAACGAGAAGGGCGACGCCGAACCAAGGATGATGTGGTCGAGAACCTCGATCCCCATCATCTCACCGACCCGGCAGAGCCTGTGGGTGATCTCGACATCGTCCTCGCTGGGGGTCGTCTCTCCTGAGGGATGATTGTGCACAAGGATGATGCTGGCCGCGGAGGCCATCACCGCCGGCCGGAACACCTCCCTGGGGTGCACAATGCTCGCGGACAGCGACCCTATCGACACAACTTCCACCTCTATCGGTACATGCCTGGTGTTGAGGAGCACTGCCAGGAAGTGCTCCTTCGGGGCGGCAGCGTAGTGCTGTACAAGCGGCACAAGGTCCTGGGGAGTGCGGATTGGACGCTGGGCGAGCCCCACCCGGCCGAATGCCCGGCGCCCGATCTCGAAGACGGCAAGGAGCTGACACGCCCGCGCGAGGCCGAGACCGCGGACCTTGCGCAGGTCCTCTACGGCCCTTCGTGCCAGGGCCTCCAGGGAGCCGTCGCGAAGCAGACGCTCCGACAACTCGCCAACAGGCAGGCCGGAACACCCGGTGCCCAGAACGGCGGCAAGCAGCTCACGATCCGAGAGCCTGTCCACACCGTCTTCAAGGATCTGTTCCCGGGGTCCCTTGCCTTCCCTCACAGCGTTACCGACACGATCGTACTGCTTCCCTCCTGCCCGACGCACCTTGATCCTCCGTTACCGGGCTCGTCCGCTTCGCCCTCTCTGCCGCGCTGATTGGTTCTCGTCACCCGTAGCTGATGAGCCAGTAGCGTGCCGGGCAGGTAACCGTCGTCTGAGTCCGGAGCCTTAATCCGGCTGCTCCGGCGTGACGGCGCGCAACTTGCGTTACAGGAGCCCACTGCCGGCCCGAATCCGCTATCTATCTCCTATTCCGGTTTGGACGTGCTCGATTCCGCTATCTTTCGCCTGTTGCTCGCCAGCTGAACACAACCCGCTCCTTTACGAGAGTGCGGGTTGACTGCCAGTTCTACCAGTTGTACAATACCCATGCTTCTTCGGAAGCAGGCGCGCTGCTCATACGATCCTGTCTACAGCAATGTGTTCCTGGCGGGCCTGATGGAGAAGGGAGGACAGCTTCAGGCCTCCGATCGCAGAGGGCGGTGTCGCCATCGTCACAGTGTGTAAGTGATGTGTAGAACTCTGAGGAGGTGCAATGATGAGATTGTGCTGGGCTTTAACACTGCTTCTGTTCGTCGCGGGCGGCGCCATGGCGGATACTCCGCATGTGAGCATCATCCCGGATGGCGTGGAACCTGCGCCTCCGTTTGACGGAACCCTGCAGATTCCATGTGACATCCTCCTGAGGTACGACGACGGAGTCGACGACATGCCGGGGAGCGGCTACACCCTCGGCGGTCCGACTGCCCCGTACCAGTATCTCGGGATTATCGCCACACCGCCGATGGACTACGACTACGAAGTCCAGAGCGCGGGATTCTGGTCCGAGTTCTGGGTCACCCCGGGCAATGTGCACTTCACGATCATCGAGATGTCCGATCCGTCGAACACTACAACCGCCACCCTCTTCATCAACGATGGCGGCACATGGGAAGTCGCTTTCGACGATCCGATCACCGTCGGCCCGGGCTCGGACTTCGCAGTCATGCTCTGCCCTGATCCGGGCGTCTGGGGTGTCGGCGGTGAGGACATGACAAACCCGGTCGACCGCTCGTACTTTTCCGCCAGCACCGAGGGCTGCTATCCGACCAACCTTCTTGGCGGGGTAAACATGATGATCTGGGCGTGTGTAACTCCCGGCGACCCGACGCCTGTCGAGCCGGGCAGCTGGGGCAACATCAAGTCTCTCTACAAGTAGACTGCAGGACGGCCTGCATCTGGCAGGGCCCGGCGATGGATTGCCGGGCCCTGTCGCATTCCCGGCTAGGGCGCCTTGAACAACACCTGCAGGACATCACCATCCTGGATCACGTAGTCCCTTCCCTCCGTGCGGATCTTCCCGTGCTTGTGGAGTTCTGCACGGCTGCCGAACTCCAGGAGGTCCGCGTGGCCGAAGACCTCCACACGGATGAACCCCCTCTCCATATCCGTATGTATGCGCCCGGCTGCGGCCGGAGCAGGCGTGCCTCCGGGAACGAGCCATGCCCTGAGCTTGTTGTTCGCAATCGTGTAGAAGGTTATCAACCCCAGCAGATCGCGGCCTGCCTGAACGAGCCTGCCGGGACCGTCTCCCGGGATCCCGAGTTCGCGCACCATCTCCCCGCGTTCCTCCTCCGACAGCCGCGACAGTTCCTCCTCGAGGCTGATTGACAGCGGATGGACGTCGCAGTTGCATGCGGCCCTCAGGCCAGCCAGCATTTCGTCTCCGTCAGGATCGAGAAGCGTCTCCTCGCCGACATTCGCCACAACGAGGACAGGCTTGTGTGAAAGGAGGAACAGTTCCCGGGCCAGTTCCAGGTCCGCGGCATCCTCGGGAGACCCTGATGCGGCCAGTTCCGACAACGGACGGCCTTCGGCCAGCCTCGCCGCCATCCGCTCCAGTGATCGCATTCGATCCTCCGCCTCCCTCGGGTTCCCCTTTGCCTGTTTGCGTGTCTTCTCGATCTGTGCCTCCACCGACTGCAGGTCTGCCAGCATCAGCTCGGTCATGACGACTTCGAGGTCGCGCCGTGGATCGACATCGCCATCGACGTGCGCCACCGTGTCGCTCGCAAAGGCGCGGACCACGTGAACGAGCGCGTCCGCCTCACGAATGTGGCCCAGGAACCTGTTTCCCAGCCCCTCTCCCCTGGACGCGCCTCTCACGAGACCGGCGATGTCCACGAACTGTATAACCGCCGGAACGGTCTCCTCCGGGTGAAGAAGCCCGGCCAGGGAGCGCAGCCTGGGATCATCGACTTCCGTCACCGCGACGTTCTTCTCGATCGTGCAGAAGGGGTAGTTGGAAGCTTCGGCGTGCGCGTGAGTGAGAGCATTCAGCAGAGTGGACTTGCCGACGTTCGGCATGCCGATGATCCCTATCTGAAGAGACATGGGTTCACCTCCGTTGTCCGGCTGGCGTTCTTCCCGGGCATGAGCATATCAGCGGACGGCCCCCGTGTCTCCCGGCCCTGAACACTGCACGATTGATCCGCCTTACAGTGCATTTCGCCTTCTCCCGGCTGTCGTCCTGTCAGGCCAGGCTGTATCGTCTTCGGGCTCCGCCGCGGGCTGCCCGCTTCCAACCACCTGTACCACCTATAGATAAGAGGAAACGGCGATGCCCTGTGCCGTATGCCATGCAACTTGGCCCGTTTCTGGCGTGACAGGCGAGTGTGGCAGACAAGGGGGAAAGTATGAACCGCCACCGGGCCGACACTGGGCAGGCCGGGAGACAGCGAACAACACCTGCTGTGCTTCCCTGCCTTCTTCTGCCGGTGCTGCTGCTCGCAGCCGGCTTCCGGCAGTGTCTGGCGGAAGAGATGCCGACGATCCAGTTCGAGTCGCTGCTGGAATGGAATGGCCCGTTCTTCCGTGTCGTCAGGGATCCCACTCTGGAGCAACGCACCGATCAACCTGTGATCGAAACCCCCTTCCACCTGCCCGTCGCCGCGGCATCCCGCCTGCACAACGGCCGCAAGGTCGTCTATGTCCTCGACTCCGGCAACCGCAGGGTCCAGGCCTTCGAGGTCAACGCAACGGGCAGCAGGCGTTCCGACGAGGAGTTCGACTGGGTCGAATCCCCGGGTGTTCCCGGGCCTGGCGAGTATGGTACAGACGTGATCCGCCTTCCGGAATGGTCGGATGAAACCTGCCGATGGATCCTGCCCGGGTCCGACCTCGTCTACATCGACGGGCACACCTGGATGCGTGTCGAGTCCCTGGCAGGATGGACTGCGGCCGACCACGTCTACGTACTCGACTACGGCGCGACAGTGAACCACCCACAAATCGAACTGCCGGCAGGCTCACTGGTTGAAGAGTCCACCTTCGAGCTCCTGTACGTCATCTCGGACTACCAGGACGGCGGCGGAAGCCAGGCACGCTATGGCGTCGGAGATGTTGACTACGGCATCCGGAGAGGCTCAGGAGACGCCTTCAGGACGGAGATCGACGAGCTGTCGGGAGGGCCCCTGTCCTGGGGTCACATGCGTTCGATGGCGCTGATCCCGGATCCCGCTGATCATGACTGCGATCTTCTCTTCCTGCTGGACTCGTCAGGCGGAAGGACGGCGGGCAGCGCCCAGCTCTTCTCCTACTCCGTTACGCCTGACGGCCACGTGCGCGTCAGAGAGAGATACACCGACCGACTCGAGCGCCCGTTCGCGGTGTACGCCGCCGCGATGAACGAAGGCCGCGGCGCCTCGGCGGAAGTGGATGGCCTGTCGGGGCCGTTCGCTGCGGCGACACGCCCGGTCATCACCGACGCAAGCCAGGTAACCGGCCGCGACTACATCGTCACCGTGCATTCCGACACCTCTGTCACCATCCGGGAATCCTGCACGGGAAGAGCCATGGTCCGCAGCGCCCCCGCGCAAACGCTGGCTGATCCCTTCCTCGGGATCCCGGGGATATCGCTCGCCCTCAACCGGGACGAATGGTCCCCGGGGGTCACGCATGTGCGCACGGTCCGCGCCTACCCCGGCCGCTACCTGTTCGTGGCCGACGAGGGTGCCGACCGCATCAAGGTCATCGGGCTGGGAGGCGGGACATCCACCCCTGGCAGCTACTGGGCGGGAGACTGGCTTCCGGGGGACTTACGCTACACTGCGCCACAACCCTCGGACTCGGCATCCGTGGGCGCCGGCCATGGTGTGGAGTACCGTCCCAGAACCCCGGCCGCAGTGGGCAGGAACTGGCAGACCTTCACGGCAGCCTTCCCCCTGGGTGAGGGATCCCTCTCCACCATTACCTTCGATCCCGACCGCGCGCCACAGCAATGGACCCGGGTGGATGACATCTCGATCGCAGGTCCCACAGAGCGCGTGTTCCAGGTCGACTGGTGGACCGGAGCCATCCTGTTCGGCGATGGTGTGCACGGGGCCATCCCCCCTGCAGGGACTGAGCTGGATTACTCATACTCGACCACTCCCGATGTCGCCCGCTTCGGGTCGAGCGGCACGGCAGACGAACGGTTCACATCCCCCCGCGGTATCGCCGTAAGGTGGAACGCCGGTCTCAGGCGATTCGACCTGTATGTCGCAGACACGGGAAACGGACGGATTCAGAAGCTCGCCTTCACGCCCGAAGACACGACGCGACACCTGCCCCCGATGATCCGCCATCTGGTGAGCTGGTCGGAAACCCGTGGGGGAGGAGCCAGGCTGCTGCACCCCACAGGCATCGATGTCGCAGAGGCTGAAGAAGGCCGCGTCTACCTCGCCGTGTCGGATCCAGGGTCACACCAGGTACATGTCTTCCGCGACTTGGATGCCGGCAACCCGCACGGCGGGGCTCCGCCTGTGCTGGAGACCTCACTGGGGGGGTTCGGAAACCGCCCGGGGAGCTTCATTGACCCTGCCGGGGTCATCTTCATGCGAAACGGCATGGAGCTCGACCTGCATGTCACCGACGCCACCAGGGGGACGGTGACCAGGTACGAGGAGGTGCCGGTCCCGAAGATCGAGCTTCTGTTCACCGACGGATCAGCGCTTCCTGCGTCGTTTCCACCCGCCTCGGGGTACACGATCCGCTTCCGGACACAGCACGCGCCGCCGGACGGCTGGGTCGACTTCTACTTCGATACTGCCGCTGAGTTCGACGAACGGTCTGCGCGGCTCTGCCTGCCGGCCGGAACCGTCGAGCCCAACGCTGGATCCGCCTTCTGGCGATTCAGCCGCTCACCTGGTGGAACACCCCCGGACGGCGCGTATCATCTGCATGCCCGGCTGAGGGACGCCGCTGGGGCAACGGTCGCAACCGACCAGTCCGCGGCATCCAGGCACCTGACCGTGGACTCACGCCTGGTCGCAACTCTGCAGGCGGTCGACGCCCTCGATAGAGACAGGACGCTCTACCTTCAGAACAACCTGGTACGGCAGGTCCTGCTGGAGCTGGTCTACCCGGACAGTGTGGTCGGAGTAGGGGTAATGGGCTCCTTCGACACAAGCCTGGTGGAGATCGAGGCGATCACTCCCGGGACGATGTGGAATGGAGTCTCCTTCACCGATGAGCTTTTCTCTGCAATCCACGATAACAGCGAAGGAACCTTCGAGGTCTTCTCCTCGGTCATCGGTGCGCCGGTTGGCCTGCTGGAGAGCGGGCCGCACACGATAGCCTCGGTCCGTGTGAGGTGCAGGCCCGATGCGATCACGGCTCAGAGGCGTGTTCGCACGGGAACATTCTCCCTGCACAGGACCAGATCGTCCATGACGGATTTCCGGGGGCGAACACCGTCGGAGTGGACGGTCAGGGATCTGAGCCTGCGGGCCGCGTACCTCGGTGACATCGCCACAACCTCTGCGGGCGCCGACTCCGTGGTCCCGCATCTGCAGCCGGCCCCGGACGGCCGGATCGACTTCGATGACCAGATGGCCTTCACGCTGGGATGGAACGGCGCGGGGAATGTCAGGGATCCGATCGCCGACATGGGGCCCGGCACCGGTACGAGCCCGGACATCCTGCCGGCCCCGGATCGCATGTGGGACATCGACGACCTCCTCGTCTTCACGAGCCAGGCATCGTACTTCTACCAGGCGGGATGGAACCGGGGCGGATCAGACGACCCGGAAGATGCAGAGCTCGCTCCACTGGTCTATCAGGAGACGTTGGGGAGCAATGCTGGTGTTCTTCAGCTCGACACGATGCATCCCGGACAGGCGGGATCGGGGCCACCGGGCACGTCGCTGCCGCTCAGTGTGACGCGGGTACGGGACGCGGACGGGACACTGGACCTCCGTGTCGATTGCGATCCCCTCCCCGGTCTTATGGGCGCGTTCCTCCGCCTGGAGTACGATATCCGGGTTCATTCCGCCGATCTGCCGGCGCCAGGAGGACTGCTGGGGCACGATGAAGAGGTCCTGGCCATCGCGGCACTCGAACCCGATGCTGTAGTACTCTCGCTGAGCCGGGTTAACGCAGAGTCTCCGGGAGTCAACCGGGGGGGACCGCTCGGCCGGTTCAAGCTGATCCCCCTGTCAGATGACGACAAGGCCCGCAACGCCCCTTCCTGGAAGCTCTCATACGACCTTCGAGACACCGGCAACAGGAAGCTGGCCGCCGGCAGCATACCCGGTGGAACGCCATCGCCCCTGGCCGATCAGGCTACCGACCCACGCCTCTTCCTGGCCCAGCCATCGCCCAACCCGATCTTGAGCTCCGCCACAATCCGCTTCGGCACTGAGGCCCGCGGCCCCTTGGCAATGCAGGTGTTCGACGCGTCGGGGCGCAGGGTACGGACCCTATGGGAGGGCAGTATGGAGGCCGGAGAGCACGCACTGGAGTGGGACGCATCGGACGACAGGGGACGCAGGCTTCCGGGCGGCATCTACTTCCTCAGGATTGCGACAGGCGGCCACGGGCGCGTTTCCAAGATATCAGTGGTTCACTGAGGAGTAGTCGTCGCACCGGTATCCCCTGTACTACCGCGCTTCCTCAAGCGAGACCAGAGATCCTGCGCCCAGTCGCCTGCGAGCGCGCCCGACGCTCCTATCAGGAAGAAGCGTACCACTTCGTGCAGGTAGAGGCCGGGCACCGGGAGGTACGGCTCCCCCGGGTGTTGGATCAGATGGCCGTGCTGGCGCATCTCTGCGGCGGCCACTCCGGCGACGAATGTGGCAAGGCATCCTCCCATGATCCACCTTACGGGTCTTCGGGGTGCTCCCATCGCGAGGGCGACAAACCACAGCGGCACCCATCCGAGGATCAGCCAGGCGCACCCGGCACTCACGGCGTCGGGCTCCCGTGCCCGCGATGCCTCAGCAGGGCAGCCCCAAGGGCGCCGAGCATGCCAGTCCCCCAGGCCATCGGCCCGAACCCTCGCAGAAGGCCCCTCGCCGCTGTGCCGGGCGGATCCGGGGCGAGGTCGACCTGCTGCAGAGCCGCGTCCAGACCGAGCGCCCAGACCGAAACGAGGAGCGCCCCCAGCAGCATGAACAGGAACGCTCCGCTTCCGGTGGAGCGCCTGATCCCCATTCCCAGCACTGCCAGAGGCAGTCCGAAGAAGAGCAGGAATATCTGGTCATGCGTCATGGGCGGGTCCTCCTCCCGTTCGGTTTGCCGGAGGCACAGAAGGGATCCTAGCACGAGCCCCGACCTCCTCTCGGAAGGCCGGGGCTTCATGGGGTTGAGGATCCCCGGAGGGATCCTCAACAAAAGGTCAGCCGACTACCGGTAGTGGTTCTTGATCTGACCCCATGTACCGTCAATCGTCGGGATCGGCGGCGGGCAGGGGTTCGGATCGCACGGCACGAAGTCGCCGTAGTACTCGGTACCGGCCATGGCCTCGCAGTCCTCCTGGGTCAGGACAAGGCACTCGCCTGTATCCAAGACGCAGCAGGCGCCGAGAGGCTGCGGGCACGGATTCGGATCGCAGACCGTGCCGAAGCCGAGCCAGTCACCTTCGCACTCCGCCTCGGTGACGAACAGACAGCTGCCGTCCTCGAAGCAGCAGGCACCGGCGGGCTGGTCGCACGGGTTCGGATCGCAGACCGTGCCGAAGCCAAGCCACTCACCCTCGCACTCCACCTCGGTGACGAACAGACAGCTGCCGTCCTCGAAGCAGCAGGCACCGGCAGGCTGCGGGCAGGGGTTCGGATCACAGACCGTACCGATGCCGAGCCAGACGCCGTCGCATTCAGCCTCGGTCAGGAAGAGACAGCTTCCGTCCTCGAAGCAGCATGCGCCCTGAGGTTGATCGCACGGGTTCGGATCGCAGAGCTCGAACATCCGCCAGTCGCCGGTCGGACAGTCAGCCTCGACCACGTACTCACAGCTACCGTCGGGGTAGCAGCAGGCACCGAAGGGCTGCGGGCAGGGGTTCGGATCGCAGACCGTCCCCATGCCGAGCCAGTCGCCCTGGCACTCAGCCTCGGTCAGAAGCTCGCAGCTTCCGTCCTCGAAGCAGCATGCGCCGA
>CAZWSC010000011.1:0-6139 GCA_964636385.1 uncultured bacterium | reverse complement strand
AAGTCGGCCCCACAGGTACTCCGGGGTCAGGGTGCCGAACTCCGGGTAGAGCGGGTTCACGAGCAGGATCTGCTGGATGTAAGCGCTCCCACCTGGCTGGGTAGCTGATCTGATGATCCACGGGATTATGAGGATCATGAACACCGAGGTGGTGACGAACACCTGACGCCACTTCCTCGCCAGCAGGAGGGAAATCAGGACTCCCGCCGCGATCGTGATCCCGGCGCTCCTGGTGTAGAAGGCCGCGGCGAGCCACAGGGCCAGCTCTGCTGCAGGGAGGCTGACGCCTTTGCCCACAAGCTTGTTACCCGATGTTCCGGACGGCGCCGGGCCGCCCGTGCGCGACTCCGGCACCCCCTCACCGAACAGATGCAGATTACGGTCCACAAGGAGACGGTCAGCCGCATCCAGGGCTCCAAGAAGGAAGAATAAATGCGGTATCTCGCTCATGACGTAGTGGGAGAACTCGACAACCGGGATGAGCGTTGCCGCGGCAAGGAGCAGCCAGGGGCCAGCCACGCCGCCGGTGCGCCGGGCAATGAGGCGACCCAGCATCCACACGGAACCGGCATGGAAGAGCATGACCAACAGCTTCTGAGGGATCAGGCTCTCGCCGAAGAGCCCCTGCACACCCGCCAGGAAGGCCGGGAACAGGGGCGGGAACCTCCCGGCAGGCCAGATCTCGCCCCCAAGGATCCTGCGGGCAAGAAGCATGTAGTCAACATTGTCGCCGTTGATGTAGAGCCTCGGATCGAAGGTCGACGCCACAGCCAGGACGGCGGCGACAGCGGCGCCGATCCAGAGGACCCGCGGGGGCAGATTCACCTTTCCTGTCAATCCGGGCAACTGTGCTCTCCACATGCGGCGGCTCAAGACCACATTGCATCCTGCCGAGAACGCAACCACCCGGACACCATATCGGGACAGGCGGAGTCAGGAAAGAGACCTTGCCACTTTGCAGGAACTTCTCCTATTATCTCCCCTGTTGCCTCACGGCACCATAGGCCAGTAGCTCAATTGGCAGAGCAACGGTCTCCAAAACCGTAGGCTGGGGGTTCGAGTCCCTCCTGGCCTGAAGATCATGCAGGGGGCCGCCTCGTGAGGGGCGGCTCTCTTCTTTCTCGGACCGCACAGATCCGCTGATCTGCACGGGTACCGCGTTTCCACAACAAGACCCCTTGGATTCGCCCCGGTCCATCCCTATCATGCGAATCGATGATGCGAGAATCGATAAAGCTCCCCCGTGTAGTGGCGATGATCCTTGCGGGCGGAAGGGTGGACGAACTCTCCGTCCTCACCCTGCACAGGCCGAAGGCCGCGCTGCCGTTCGGCGGCATCTACCGTGTCATAGACTTCGCCCTCTCCAACCTCATGCACGCGGGGATCACCCAGGTGGGGATCCTCTCCCAGTACCGCCCCGCCTCACTCATCGACCACGTCGGCGTGGGCGAGAGTTGGGACTTCACCGGCCTTGACCGCGGCGCAAGGATACTCCCCCCCTATCGCGGAGCCGAGGCTTCTGACTGGTACAAGGGGAATGCCGACGCGGTCTACCAGAACCTCGCATTTCTGCGAGAGCGGGGCGCTGAAGTGGTGATAGTCGTCTCCGGAGATCACATCTACAGGATGGACTACAGGCAGTTGATCCGCTTTCACATCGAGAACAACGCCGACCTGACCGTGGCTTTCAAGCGCATGGGACAGGACAGGCGCTTCGGCTACGGGGTTCTTGACTGTGACGGCCGGCTCACGGGATACGAGGAAAAACCGGAACACCCGAACAGCGAGCATGCGAGCCTGACGATTTACGTCTTCAGGATGTCCGTCCTTGACCGGGTGCTGGAAGAGCTGAGCGGAAGCGGGAACCTGGAATTCGGCAGGGATGTCATCCCGCACATGATCCGCAGGCACAGGGCCTTCGGCTACGTATTCGACGGCTACTGGGCTTATACGCGAACCGTGAACTCCTACTACCGTGCCCACCAGGATCTCCTGGACAATGAGATCGATCTGAATCAGTGGAACATCCGCACCAACCTCCAGGACGCCCGGGTCATGGAGGAGCCGCCCCCGGAGATCCACCTCGGGTCGCGGGTTGCAAACGCCTTCGTCAGCACCGGTGCGGATGTCCAGGGGACCGTGATCGGCAGCATTCTCTCCCCGGGTGTGCGCGTGCGGCGCGGGGCATCCGTGTTCAACTCGATCATCTTCCATGGCGCCGTCATAGAGGAGGGCGCCACCGTCAACATGAGCATAGTGGACAAGGGGGCTGTGATCGGCCAGGGAGCGCAGGTCGGCCCGATTGCCGGCAGAGAGCCGTCCCGTTCGGCTGAACCGCACCTTCCGCCCGATCCTTCCCGGCTGCCCGTGACGCTGCTGGGCAAGTGCTGCAGGATCGCGCCCGGATCCGTAATCGAGCCAGGATCCGAGATCTGCCCCGGCAGACTGATCTGAGGAGGCGACCGTAGATCTGATGGCCAGGAAAGAGCATACAGAACTCTACAAGCCGACTCTGGAGGGAGAGCTGCGGACGGAGGACACCCGCCGCGCGCTGGCGATGATCCTTGCCGGCGGCGTAGGAAGCCGCCTCAACGTGCTTGTCAGACAAAGGGCCAAGCCGGCCATTCCGTTCGCCGGAATCTACCGGCTGATTGACTTCCCCCTCAGCAACATCATGAACTCGGGCATCGAGCGCGTCGGGATCCTGACACAGTACCTCCCGTACTCCCTGACCGACCACATCGGGAACGGGCAGCACTGGGGGCTTGTGGGACGGGCACGCGAAGTACGGATACTCCCGCCTCACCAGGGGAACTCCGGCAGCGACTGGTACCGCGGCACCGCGGATGCAATCTACCGGAATCTCTCCTACATAGGCAGGCACAATCCCGAACTGGTCCTTGTCCTCTCGGGCGATCACATCTACTACATGGACTACACGCGCATCATCGACATGCATCTGAACACAGGGGCCGATGTTACTCTGGCAGTGCGCAGGATCCCGATCGAGACCGCTCACCTCTTTGGCATCGTCAATGCCGACGCCAACGGCAGGATCACCGGCTTCCAGGAGAAGCCGGCGAAGCCGAAGTCCAACCTGATCAACATGGGGATCTACGTCTTCAACACGGCAAAGCTGATGCGGCGTCTGGAGGAGATGAAGGAGGCGAAAAGCGACGACTTCGGCCACCACGTCTTCCCGGCCATGCTGGAGCGTGGCGACAGGCTTTTCGCATACGAGGACGACGGCTACTGGCAGGACGTGGGTACGATCCGGGCGTTTTTCGACACGCACATGGAGATGCTGCAGCCGGATCATCCGCTCGACCTGAGGGCCTGGAGGATCCGATCGAACATGGCTGAGAACGTGCTCGGCGACAGACCTCCGGGCTACATAGGCATCCACGGCGAGGCCCAACAGGCCGTGATCTCCAGGGGATGCAGGGTGTACGGGAGCGTGAGCGAGTCGGTACTGTCGCCCGGTGTCGTCGTGGAGCAGGGCGCAGTTGTCCGGCGGTCGATACTGATGCACGACACGTACGTGGAAGCCGGCGCAGTCCTTGAGGATGTCATCCTGGACAAGCGTGTCAGAATCGGCAGAGAGGCCCGGGTTGGAGGTATCGGGGAGAACACCGCAAACCGGCTCTCACCCGGGCATCTTGACTCCGGGATCACCCTCCTCGGAAAGGGATGCAGAATCCCCGCCCGGGCTCAGATCGGCAGGAACGTCGCTGTCTACCCTATGCACGACCTCGAGGCTGCAGGCCCTATCGTTGTGGAGAGTGGGGAGACTGTGGGACGCCCTGCGGGTTGACCGCGGACGCCGTCAGCCATCTCTCCAGAACATCCGCAAGGGAACTCGGGGAGACAGGCTTCGGCAAGTAGTCGGTCATCCCCGCTTCGATGCACTTCTCCCTGTCGCCCTGCATGGCGTGGGCGGTCATCGCTATCACTGGAACGTCGTGATTCAGGACGCCGGAGCGGGGACTCCGGATCTGGCGGGTCGCCTCGAAGCCGTCCATCACCGGCATCTGCACATCCATGAAGACCAGGTCGTAGGGAATCGCTTCTAGAGCCCTGACAGCTTCGGCTCCGTTCGCGACGGCATCCGCGCGCAGGCCGAGCCGCTTCAGGATCCCCAGGGCCACCTTCTGGTTGGTTATGTTGTCCTCGACCAGGAGCAGACGCGCCCTGCTTTCTGAGAAGCTGCTCATCCGCTCCCTGGCAGAGTGGCGTGTGACGATAGCCTTCGCACTCCCCCCCGCCAGAACCACGGAGAGGACCGACTTCAGCTCGCCGAAACTGACCGGCTTCGTCACGTACGCGGCAAACCCGATCTCCTCGTGCTTCCTCGCCTCGCCGCGGATGCCCAGTGAGCTGAGCATCACAAGACGGGTCGCGCTGAGCCGGGGGTCTGAGGCAACTCTGCCGCCCAGTTCACAACCGTCCATTCGCGGCATCTGCCGGTCGACAATGGCGATCCGGAACGGATCGTTCTCATCACAGGCCTGGCATAGCGCCGCGAGGCCCTCGACACCGTCCGACGCTACGGCAGGCCTCATCCCCCAGTGGCTGAGCCTGGCCATCATGATCTCGCGGCAGGTCGCGTTGTCGTCCACGACGAGAACTCTGACGCCCTTCAGGCTTACAGGCTGCAGTGCGTCCGCCTTCGCGGCTTCCGGGGACCTCTCCAGACGCACGGTAAACCAGAACTCGGATCCTTCTCCGGATTCGCTCTCTACGCCGATCTCCCCTCCCATCAGCTCGGCCAGTTGCTTCGATATGGCCAGGCCGAGGCCGGTTCCGCCGTAACGCCGCGTGACCGAAGCGTCCACCTGGCTGAACTTCAGGAAGAGCGCCCGGGTCTTCTCCTTCGGGATGCCGACCCCTGTATCCCGCACCGAGAACCGCAGAAGTATGCGATCGTCGCGGGATGGCGCCCCGAGCGCATCGGTGAGGCTCCCGTCGAGTACCGAGACCCGCACGGACACCTCGCCGGAATCTGTGAACTTGATCGCATTCCCGGCAAGGTTGGTGAGTATCTGCCGCAACCTTCCCGGGTCGCCCCGCAGGCGGGAGGGAACGGAGGTGTCAGCCGCGCAGATGAACTCCAACCCCTTCTCCTGCGCTCGGACCGCGAGGGTCGAGGCAAAATCATCCAGAAGGCTCGCCAGGTCGAAGTCCAGGACCTCCAGGTCGAGCTTCTTCGCCTCGATCTTGGAGAAATCGAGGATGTCGTTGATCAGGCTGAGGAGCGCCTCTCCGCTCGCCCTCACGACCTCTGCATACCGCCTCTGCTCGTCGGTCAGCTCCGTATCCAGCAGAAGCCCGGTCATGCCGATGACGCCGTTCATCGGCGTGCGGATCTCGTGGCTCATGTTGGCCAGGAACGCGCTCTTGGCGACGTTCGCCTGCTCGGCCTGGGTCGCCATCTCGTTGGCCCGCTCGATCACCTCCTCCAGACCGCGGTTGGTCTCCTGCAGGAGTTCCTCCGCCCTCAGCCGTTCGAGCGCCCCGCCGATGGCGTCTGCGACCAGTTGCAGCATGACGATCTGCTCGTCGGGCCAGCTGTGGGCCTTCCGCACGGCATCGAATCCGATGAAGCCGGTGAGCACGCCGTTCGCGCCGACTGTTGGTACGCAGATGAGCGACCGAATCCCCTGCGCCTTGAACTCCTCCTTCTCCGCCTCCGCCTCTGGAGGGAGCGCATCGGTGTCCGGCATGTGCACCGGTTCCTTCGAAAAGATCTGCTCCTTCCACCAGGGCATGGAATCGGTGGGCTGGATCCGGGTGTTGTCCTTCTGCGGTTCGATCCCGCCCGCGCACCACTCGTGGGTGTTCGTCATGTACACAAGATCCGGGGTGAAGCGGAACAGGTAGCTGCGGTCCACCGAGAACAGCTCCCCAAGGCGCCTGAGAGCCGTGTCGATCGCCGCGTCAAATCCCGTACCCGTCGTGATCCGGGTCAGCTCGGCGGAGATCTCCGCAGCGACCTGCTGGAAGGTGAGCCGGAAGCGCCGGTACTCCTCCTCCTTCCAGCGCTCCGTGATGTCCTGAACCATGCCGATGGAACGGACGATGTTCCCCGCCTCGTCACGCTCATGAGCGCAGGACTCATGAAAATGAGGCACCCCCCCCG
>CAZWSC010000010.1:0-81374 GCA_964636385.1 uncultured bacterium | reverse complement strand
CTCGCCGGCCTCGCGGATCTCATAGAGGACAAGGCAGTCGAGGACACACTGGAGGTCATAGAGAAGAGGGAGTCCAAGTCACTGCTGCTGGATCTTGTGAACGGACTCACCGAACAGGAGCGCCTCGTGGTTGCTCTCTACTACTACGAGGAGATGACGCTCAAGGAGATCGGGGAGGCCCTGCGGATATCGGAGTCGAGGGTTTCCCAGATTCACACGAAGGCCATCCTGCGCCTGAAGGGCAGGCTCGGCCGCTGTATGGAGTAGCCGCGGGCCGCTGCGGCCTGTGACCGGGTCATGAGCTGCGTGGGCCGAGGGGCGGCTGTCTGGAGGATGCTGTGGCGGATATCAGTCCCGTCGCAAAGGCACTGATGGGTGCTCAGGCCCTGGAGAAGGTGCAGGAGGCTGCGCGGCGCGTGGGAGAGGCGCAGCAGCAGGCGTTCGCCGCGGCCCTGAACCGCCAGATCGACGAGAAGGAACACAAGGTGGAGCAGCGCGAGGATGTGGTCAGGGAAGACCTCGATCCCGATGCCCGCCGCCGGCAGGAGGAAGAACGCCGCAGGTCGCAGGGCGGCCGGGGGGAGCCTGAAGATCCACCCGATGAAGACCCGGAGCGCGGCAGGCATGTGGATGCGCGCGCCTAGGCGGCCATTGGCCAGGGGAGTGCAGGGATGCGCCAACGAAGACTGATCAGCTGGACATTGACGCTTGCTGCGGCGGCAATCCTCGGAAGCTGGGCGTCACGTGTGTTCACCGAATCGGAGGGGCCCGGTGTGCGCGGCGATGAGAGCACCCGCGGGTGGGAGGTCGTCGGAGATCCGGTGGAGCCGGATCAGTCCGGGGCTGCGTTGGGCATTGAGGAGGCCGATCCTGAAGAAGCGGCTGCCGGGTTCTTCCCTCCAGCATTGGGGCCCTACGAGCCGATCCCCGGTCCAGAGGCCAGGCTTCGGGAGCAGATCAACACGCTGCGTGCTGAGGCAGGCCCCGGCCCGGGGGCGCAGCACCCGACAACCGCGCCCGGGGAGGCCGGCGGCGATGCGCCCGGCCTTGCAGCAGCCACAGGCCTGCCCTCCTGGCTCGGCTGGACCGTGCTGATCGGTGGCGGGTTCATGGCGGCCATTCCGGCTGCCCATCTCCTCGTGTCCAGGCGCCGCAGGAAGGCCTCCGCCCATGTCGCCGACGGCGGCGTCCGGGGGCCCGAACCGATGACCGGGGCTGCCGCCCGGGTCTCCGAAGAGGCTGTTCTCCGCGCCGAGTTCGAGAAGGAGATGCGACAGATCAGAGGGTCGATCCTTGAGGTTGTACAGCTCGTGGAGTCGATCCACAGCCGGATCGGGGAGCCGCCCGGGATGGAAGCCGGCCACGAGCCGGTGATCGCCGATGAACCTGAAGCCAGGGGCCCCTGGCGCGACCGGGATCTCTCAATGAGCGGGTCATCCTCTGCCGGTTGTCATGAATGCACCCTGCCCGCGCCCTCCACCGCGGACGGACGTGACCTTACGGCCATAAGGCGTGCCGTCCTGAGATTGGCGGAAGAGGGTTGGCAACGGGACAGGATCGCCGAGCGACTGCACCTGGGGCATGCAGACGTGGGGCTCATTCTGAGAAGTGGAAGATCCCGGGCGGCTGCGGGCGAGCAAAGGGCGTCATGGACCGGCGTGAACTGAAACGTTCCGGGCTCAGGGGCGCCGCCGGTCGTGGCATTGGAGGCGATGAACAGGGGGGTGAGTTTGTCCGGTACGGATGATTCGCGCCAGGCTGAAGGGTTGGCCGGGATGCCGGATCGGAACGATGCGGCCTCGGGCGGTCCGGAACCTCAGCGGAAGCAGTCGATGGGGGAGGAGATACTCTCCAGCCTCGAGGAAATCCCGCCGATGGGAGCGGTGGCGGTCAGCGTGATGCGCATGGTGGAGGATGACCGCTACAGCGCCGCCGATCTGGCCCGGGTGATATCGCGGGATCCGGGTCTGACGGCGAAGGTGATGCGGACCTCCAACTCCGTCTACTTCGGTCTGAGCCAGCCTGTCACGAGCCTTTCACAGGGCGTGGTGGTGCTGGGGCTTCGAATGGTACGCAACATCGTGCTGATCCACTCGCTGCCGGTCGGGAGATCCGGGGGCGGGAGGATGACCGACATCGAGACCCGGATATGGACGCATTCGGTGGGCAGCGCGCTGGGCAGCCGCCTGCTGGCCCAGAGAAGCGGCCGGGCGGACCCGGAGCAGGCCTTCCTGGCAGGGCTGTTCCACGATACGGGCAGGCTGCTCTTCAACCTTGTCAGACCCCTGACGTACAGGACTCTCGGTGCCCGGAGCCCCGACGGGCTTCCCGACCGGGCCATGGAGTGCACGCACCTCGGAATGGATCACACCTCTCTCGGATCTGCGGCCCTGGAGCGCTGGAAGATGGGAGGGGAGCTGGCCCGGGTCGCGGCCGACCATCACCTTGCGCCGGACCGTCTCGATCCGCTTTCGCTGACTGTGAAAGGAGCCGGTGAGATCCTCATGGGGATAGAGGCCGGGGAGGGCGATCAGGAAGAGCTGCCGTCCCGGGTGGACTCAGACCCGGAGGATGCGCCCATGGCATGCACGGCCCTGCAGCTGATGGGTCTGGAGGAGGAGAAGGAGGAGTTCGAGGATCGTCTGCGCCTGACGCTGGAGCAGGAGCAGGATTTCTTCCGGCAGGCGGCCTAGACCAGGCTTCATGCCGGGTCCACCCGGCTTCTGAGGATGGCACCGGAACGGACGAAAGAGGAACGGATCAGTATCGCGGACATTGAAGGCCGGCCGGATTTCGGGGTCGGGAAGACGGGAAACATACACAGAGAATGGAGTCCAGACAATGCGTCGAAGGAACGGGAGCGGATCACAGCAGCTTCAGCAGGTAACGGAGAAGCTTAGCAAGGGTGAACACAAACTGATCAGGATCATGGAGGAGAAGGGGCTCATCACCGGCCGCGAGCGGACGCTGCTTGCCGACCGGGTGCAGAAGTCCATCGCACAGAAGCGTTCATCGGAGATCCTGGCCTCGGCGCATGCAATCCACAACAAGCTGATCAGGGTGCTACAGAGCGGCCAGGATGCAGTGCAGCAGCGAGAGCCGATGGAGCTGGACGTGCTAATGGAGCTGAGCAGGCTGATCGCGACCAATGCAGACCGTGATCAGATCCTGGACCAGATTCTGAACCTGATCGGCCAGGGTGTGCCGTACGAGAACGGAACCCTCTTCATCCTCAACCGCGGTACCGGCCAGCTGAAGGTGGCGGCCGTCCGCGGCGAGCATGTTGATCTGATCACGGGTGTCCACTTCGACCTGGGCTGTGGCTTCTCCTCCTGGGTGGCCAAACAGAAGAAGCCGATCATGCTGAACGATCTTGCCCCTGTTTCCCGCGAGGGGAGGCCGCTGATCGGTTCCTTCCTGTCCATTCCGATGGTTGTACAGGGCGAGCTGATCGGGGTGCTCAACCTGGCGCACTCCTCGAACGGAGTCTACGTCGAGGATCATGTCCGCCTCCTCACACTGATGGCCGCCCAGGCCGCGGCGATCCTGCAGAGGGTTCTGATGTACGAGGAGATGGCGAAGCTCGCACTCACCGACGACCTGACCGGCCTGAACAACCGCCGTCACTTCCTGGATCGTCTGGCCGACGAGACCCGCAGGGCGCAGCGGTACGGGCAGTGCTACTCGATCCTCTTCGTCGACATAGACAACTTCAAGACGATCAACGACACATGGGGTCACGCCCTGGGTGACAGGATCCTGGCGGACCTGGGCAGGCTCCTGAGACGCTGGGGCCGTTCGTCCGACATCATCTCGCGCTACGGCGGCGAGGAGTTCCTCGCCCTTCTGCCGATGACGGACGCCGGACAGGCCGAAGTCGCCGCAGACCGCCTGCGCCTTATGGTGCAGGAGCACTCCTTCCCGCGCCGCAAGCGCCTCACGGTGTCCCTGGGGATCGCATCGTTCCCGGGGGATGGGGAATCTCCGCAGGCGATACTGAAGCGTGCGGATGTGGCCCTGTACGCCGCCAAGAGGGCGGGCAGGAACCAGACAGTGGTCAGCGGAGCGCAGGCAGCATAGCCGCTGTTCCCCGGCGCCCAGTGGCGGGGAACAGCCGACCGGAGTCGACACGAATGGAATCAGACTACGCATCCAGGGATGGACGCCCGAGACTCCTCGTCGTGGACGATGAGGAGGATCTGCTCGACGTCTTCAGCGAGTTCCTCTCGCCTCAGGACTACGCAATAGACCTGGCCCGGACCGGAACCGAGGCTGTCGGGAAGATCAGGGAGGGGGAGTATGACCTGATCGTGACCGATCTGAACCTGCCCGGTCCGGACGGACTGGCTGTGCTGAGGACGGCGCGAGAGATGGCCTACAACCCGGAGGTGATCGTTCTCACGGGAACCGCCTCCACGATGACTGCGATCGACGCCCTCCGTCAGGGCGCGTACGACTATGTCCTGAAGCCTTTCGATCTGTTCGAGATGGACCAGACGATGCGGAGGGCTCTGGAAAAGAGGCGGCTGAGCGAGGAGAACAGGCAGTTCGTGCAGTCTCTGAAGCTCGCCAACGGGGAACTGGAGGCGAATCAGGAGGAGCTGCGGCTCCATCAGGAGCATCTCCGCAGCGAGATCGAGTCGGCAACAACCAGAATCCGGACCCTTTACGAAGTGGGCAAGGAGATTTCGGCCTCGCTTCATCTGGATCGTACCCTTTCGCTGATCCTTGATCGGAGTCTCGCGCTTACCGGCGGAACCCGCGGAGCGCTCTTCCTGCGAAGCGATGCCGACGGGAGGATGGAGACCCGGGCCAGCAGCGGGATGGACGACGGCAACGCGGGTTGGGATGAGACAGACGCGGTGCTGGGAAGTCTGAAGAACAGGGTAGTCCACACCGCTGCGCCCGTGGCGGAGAGGGTGAGTATTCCAGGCCTCGGTGAGCAGTCGGCTCTCATGGTCCCCTTGCTGCAGGAGGGCGCCGTGGCCGGGTCTGTTGCCGTGCTTCGCCCGGACGGGGAGACCTTCTCGAGCGACGACAGCGAACTCCTCGTCAGTCTCGCCGCGCAGGCATCCATCGCGATTCACAATGCCAGGGCGTACGGAAGGGTTCGGGAGCTGGAACGGCTGAAGTCGGAGTTCGTGGCGGTTGTCTCGCACGAGGTTCGAACGCCACTGACGGCGATCAAGGGTTCGCTGGAGATCCTGGCCGACGGCACGCAGTTCCCGGTCGACCAGCCGGGGGGCGAACTGCTGCAGATCTGCCAGGCGAGCGTTGTGCGCCTCGAAGCCCTGATCAACGACATACTCGATTTCTCGAAACTCGAGTCTTCGCGTCTGTCGGCAAAGCTGGTTCCCGTAAGCCTTCGCGGGGTGATCGGGAACGCCGTTTCACAGATGAGCCGCCAGGCAGAACGGAAGCAGATCCGGATCGAAACTCAGCTGGACGAGGATGTCCCCGATCTCCGGGCTGACGAGCTCCGGATCTCCCAGGTTCTCTGCAATCTGATCTCCAACGCCACGAAGTTCTCCCCCGAGGGTACCGAGATCCGGGTAAGCGCGCGGGCCCGGGAAGGCGGGGTGATGGTAGAGGTCCGGGACCAGGGAATCGGGATCGCGGCGGATGACCTGCCCAAGATCTTCCGGCCCTTCCGGCAGCTGGATTCCTCCAGTACCCGGATGGCCGGTGGGACAGGGTTGGGGCTGGTCATCTCCAAGGGGATCATCGAGGAGCACGGGGGCCGAATCTGGGTTGAGTCGGAGCCCGGAGCCGGAAGCAGGTTCTGCTTCTGGCTTCCCGGAGATACTGTCGCAACAGGCGAGCAAGATGAGATGGCGTATCAGGAAGTGCCTGGAATGCGGGGTTCACATGGGGAGGCCGGGAGGTGGTCCGGGGAGATTCATGGTGAGCCCAACGGCGACAGCGTATTGCCGGAGAGCGCGTGCCGGCGCCGGCGTCTGTCCGGGGAGACCGGTAGCGATGCGACCCGTGCGGGCTGAGGCGCCGTCCTCACACCGGCGAGGGTGCAGGCAGCTGTCGTTACGCGATTCCTGTTGCATGCCTTCCTGCCGTTCCTTATCGTCGCCGCGAGTATCCGAGTGCCTATCGGGTGCACAGACAGCAGGATCAGGGAGTGATCCTGGTTGACACAGGTTCGAGGGGCGACGGACAGGAGGCCGATTCAGGTTATGACACAGACCCTGAGCGCCCCGGCGCACTCGACCGAGCGCCGCCGGGCGTCCTCTCGTGCCCCAGGTTCAGGTCCTCCCATACGAAGGGTTTCCAGGCGGCACCAGGCTCTCCTGGTTCTCGCCGATGCAGGGCTTGCCGAGGCCTTCTTCCTCACCGCGACCTATGTAGCCGCGGGTGTTGGCATACACGGGCACTCGGCGTCGGCCGGTCCGTGGCCGATCGTTCTGGCCATCCTGTTCCCCCTGGTAGTGGCCACCCGCGGGCTGTACAGGCTGAGTCGCTTCCCGTCCTGGCGCGGGCAGGCTGCTGCCGGGATGAGGGCGGTCGTGTGGTCGGTTGCCATCGGTATATGCGCGCTCTTCCTCTTCGCACGCGAGATCCCGGTCGCCCTGCGACTTGTGCTTGTCTTCTACCACGCCATGCTGGCTGTCTGGATGGTGGCGGTACGGCCGATACTGACGGTACTTCTTGACAGGGCGCTCGCCCCGGAGACTCCCCGGCAGAGGGCGCTCTTCCTGGGATCCGACTGGTCGACCCTGCAGCTGGCCAGGTCCATGCTGCGGAGATCGGACAGGCCCGAGATACTCGGGTTCATGGACCTGGACATGCCCCAGTCGGGGCCGCTGCACCCGTTCTTCCGTGTTGAGCCCGACGAGATCCCCGGACTTGCTCTGGATCTGGGGGCTGACCTTGTCGTGCTGGCGCGCCCCGATCTGCCGAGGGAACAGGTGGTCCGGCTCGGTGATCAGCTTTCCAGCGTGGGGATCCGGGTCAGTGTCGCGTGCAATGCCTTCAACAAGCTTGTCGACTCGATGCCCTTCGAGACGTTGGGAGGAGTCCTGGTAATGCCTCTGGGGCATGCTCCTCCGACGGTCTGGAGACAAAGGCTGAAGCGTGTGTTCGATCTGGCGGCCTGCATCGTCGGCGGCATTGCAGTGCTGCCCGGGATTCTGGTCATCGCCCTGGTGGTACGGCTGAGTTCTCCCGGCCCTGTTCTGTTCCGTCAGATCAGGATAGGACGGGACGGAAGGCCATTCGTCTTCTACAAGTTCCGGTCCATGCGCAGTGGCAGCGACGATACTGAGTACCGCCGCTACATCGAGGATCTGATGACCAAAGGCGGCGCGGCCGCGACGGACAGCATGGGGCGCAGGGTGTACAAGCTGGTTGACGACTCCCGGATCACTCCCATCGGAAGATTCCTCCGACGGACGAGTCTGGACGAGCTGCCGCAGCTTCTGAATGTCCTGAGGGGTGAGATGAGCCTGATCGGCCCCCGGCCCTGCCTGCCATTCGAGTTTGATCTCTACCAGGACTGGCAGAAGCGGAGACTCTCGGTGACCCCGGGCATGACCGGGCTGTGGCAGGTTACCGGCCGGAGCTTCGTGACGTTCGAGGACATGGTCCTGATGGATCTGTTCTACATATCCAACTGGTCCTTCCTGATGGATCTGAAGCTTCTGTTCCGCACGGTTCCGGTTGTGATATGGGGGAAGGGCGGGCTTTGAGACGGAGTGGTCCGGACGCCGATCCGGATCAGCCCGGACAGGCCCGGCCGACACAGGACTGCAGAGGGGGGTTCTGAATGCATGTAGGAGTTGTCGGGTGTGGATACTGGGGTCCGAACCTTGTCAGGAACCTGAGCGAGAACCGCCTCTGCACCAGGTTGTCGCTGTGCGACAAGGACGCACGCAAGCTCGAAACGCTGAAGCTGCGCTATCCGGCCGCCGAGTTGTACACGCGGTACGATGATCTCCTTGCGGCTCCCGGCCTCGATGCAGTCATGATAGCCACACCCCCGTCCTGCCACTTCGGGCAGGCCAGGGATGCAATACTGCGGGGGAAGCACGTCTTCGTGGAGAAGCCCTTCACCAGTTCTTCCGATCAGGCTGTCGAGCTGATCGGTCTTGCCGAGGAGCGTAAGGTGATCCTCGGCGTGGGGCACACCTTTCTGTACAGCCCTCCGGTGGTCAAGATCAGGGAGGTTCTGGAGCGCGGAGAGCTGGGAAGTGTCTTCTACATAAGCTCGACCCGGGTGAACCTTGGGCTTCATCAGAAGGACATCAGCGTAATCTGGGATCTGGCTCCGCACGATCTGTCGATGATCATGCACTGGCTGGGGGAGGCTCCGGTTGAGGTTCTTGCGACGGGAAAGGACTTCGTGCAGGACGGGATTCCGGACGTGGCATTCGTCTTCATGCGCTTCGCCAGTGGGGCGATCGCGCACGTCCAGGTTTCCTGGCTGTCGCCGTCCAAACTGCGCCGGACCACGATCGTGGGCTCCAGCAAGATGCTGGTGTACGACGACACCGAGCACCTGGAACAGGTCAAGATCTTCGACAAGGGTGTCAGCTTCAAGGATCCGGATTCGTTCGGCGAGTACCAGCTGTCTTACCGGACCGGCGACATCGTATCGCCGAAGCTCGAGAACTACGAACCGCTCAGGGCGGAGGTTCACGACTTTCTGGTATCCGTCCGGGACGGTCATCCCCCCCGCAGCAACGCGGAGGGTGGGTTGCAGGTGGTTCGCGTGCTGGAGGCAGCCGAACGGTCCCTGTCCAACTCCGGTCACATCGAGGTGATCCAGGACATCCCGAGCTGGGTCTGATCCCTGCTCCGCCCTTCCCCGTCCGGTCCGCCAGGGTTTATCGGCGAGGTGTCCAGATGTCAGCGCACCGCTTCCCAGCAGTCCTGATCTGCCTGCTGACTACGCTTACCACGGTGTCATCCGCGCTCGAGCTTCCCAGGTACAGATGGGATCACTGGACGGACCCGGCCCGTGATCTCCGCTCCATCGGACCTTCCCGCAGGGAGACTGCTGCCGAATCCCGGGTAAGTCTTCTCCCCGTGCAGGGCTTCATCCTGGCTGCACGCACCAGTGCAGGCCGGGATGGCCGGCCGCCGGTCTGGGCCGAGGAGGATGGGATCCTCCTGCCGGGTGCCCCCCTCGCCGGCCTGCAGGGTGGCGCATCTCTGGATCTCGGGCGGGGTTTCGGGGCATCCACCGAGCTGCTCTTCACTGCGCAGAGCGGCGGCCCCTGGAAGGGGAGGCTGCAGTGCCTCGAGCTGAGTGCGGAAGGGGGGCGGTATCGGGCTGCCGTGGGCCGGATGCCGGTACGCTGGGGAGACGGCATCCAGGGGGGGCTTCTGATGGGCCGCTCTGCGCCTCCCCTCTGGTCGGTGCAGGGATCGACCACAAGGCCTCTTCGGCTGCCCGGACCGTTGCGTGCTGCGGGACACTGGCGTGGCGATGCCTTTCTCGCCTACCTGGACGATCCTGATCGTGTGTTCCCGGACGATCCTGACCGCGGGATTCCGAACCCGCTTCTCATGGGGCAATCCCTTGTTTGGGTTCCGACAGGCTGGTTCGAGGTCGCTGCCCACCGCACTGCGCTTTTTGGAGGAGACGGGATCACAGGCAGACTCACCCTTCGAGGAATCTGGGACATCCTGTGGGGCATGAACGAGAACCTCAGGGGCGACCGCCCCCCCTCGGACAGCGACCAGCGGGCGTCGCTCATGCTTCGGGCCCGCATCCCCTGGGTCGAAGGTCTCCTGCCGGGACTGCAGGGGCTGGATGGGTTCTGGGAGTACGGCGGCGAGGACTTCCTGAATCCGCCCATTCCGAGTGCAGTGGGCAGGAACTTCGGTGCCGGCGTGCGCTGGTACGACTGGACCGTGCGTGCGGACTTCGCGGAGACGCACACCGGGGTTCCCAACAGGTGGTATGACCGCCACACCGTCTACGGTCGCTCCCACTTCTACCGCGGGTATCCGCTGGGCCTCACGATGGGTGCTGACGCCCGGTCGCTCTTCACCGGTGTCTGGTCTCCGCCGGGCAGGCTTCAGGGCAGGGCGTGGCGTGTTGAGCAGGTTCACGGGATCTTCAGCGGGAACCGCGAGATGCGCGTTACCTGGGGGGTGGCCCTGATGCTGAGGCTTGACCACATGTGGGTCCTGGAATGGGAACTGCAGCGTGGAAGGCGTATCGGTGCGGGGCGTGAACCGCGGGCTCCCGGGTTCCTGAGGAACGCTGCCGTCTTCCGGGTGACCTTCGGGTGAAGTGGCCGGCGCGGCACGCAGGATCCAGGCCCACAAGAGATGACGTTTGAGGTCCGGAAGGGAAAGGACTAGCCTCTTGGCGCATGCATCTGGTCATACTACAGATCGCTGCGGGAAACGAGGCCACATACCACATGACAGGTGGCAACAATGTCCGACAAGCCTGCCCGGGATGAGGTGAAGGAGCGGATGAGGGAGCCTTACCAGGCCGGGTCCGATCCGGAGCCCGATGAGGCGACGCTGTGCCGGGCCGAGGATTACTACCGCTCCGTACTGGCCGTCATACCAAGCCTGGTAATCCGGACCAACAGGGACGGGGTCTACCTGGACATCCTCTCCAGTTCCGAGGAACAACTCTACCGCCCGAAGAGGGAACTCCTGGGGAGGAAGATCACCGAGCTTCTGCCTGACGTGACGGCGGGCCGCATCATGAGCTGCATCCGCGAGGCTCTCGACACCGGATCCATGCAGACGGTGGAGTACGAACTCCCTTTGGGTGCCGGCAGGCTGTTCTTCGAGGCGAGGGTGTCTCCATTGAACAAGCTGGAGGTGATTGCCAACATCCTTGACATCACCGAGCGGAAGCAGGCGGAGGAGGCGCTCCGGGAAAGCGAGCGCAGGCTCATCGCCGCCCAGCACCTGGCGAGAAGTGGCGACTTCACGTGGGATCTGGAGACCGGCCAGGTGACGTGGTCATATGCACTGCATGATCTGCTGGGGTATGACAGGTCGGAGAAGATCGACTATGCGCGGGTCAATGCCGAGATCCACCATCCGGATGACCTGGAGCGCGTCACGGCGTGGCTGAACGGCTGCCTGGAATCCGGAAGGCCCGAGCTTACGCCGAATGAGTATCGCCTGATCCGGAAGGACGGGGTGGTCATCCACGTTCATACAATTGGAGTCATCGAACGGATCGACGGCAGGCCGGTCAGGGTCTTCGCGACTCTTCAGGACATCACAGAGAGGATCCAGCTTCAGAGATCCCTGCAGCAACGGGTCGTGGAGCTCTCGATGGTCAACGAGATCAGCGAGGCCCTTCTCTCCTCGAACGACCTGGCCGAGCTGCTCGGGATCATCCTTGTCGGGGTGACCGCCTCGCAGGGTCTCGGCTTCAACCGCGCCTTCATACTCTTTGTGGACGAGGAGAGCGGGCACCTCGCGGGTGAGTACGCCATGGGTCCGTCGAATGCCGAAGAGGCAGGGATGATCTGGCGCTACCTCGAGGAGAAGAACGAAAGCCTGCGCGAGCTCCTTGCCGGCTACAGAAGCGGAGTGGGCGGTCGCGACTTCCAGGTGAACAGGGTGGTCCGATCCATCCGGATACCACTTAGCGATGCAGGGAATCCCCTTGTCCGATGCGTTTACGAGAGAACGGCGATGAATCTCAAAGACGGCGTCAGGCGGGGAGGGCTTCCGGGGTGTTTGGCCGAGGCTCTCGGCACGGATACCATGGCCATAGTCCCGATGGTGTGCGAACAGGGGACGGTGGGTCTGCTGCTGGCCGACAACCTCATCAACGGTGCGCCCGTGAGGGAGGAGTCGTTCAGGATGCTCCAGGTCTTTGCCAACCTCGCCAGCCAGGTTGTCGAGCGCAACCGTCTCTACTCGAGCCTTGAGGCCAGGGTGGCCGAGCTGGGGCGTGCGTATCGGGAGCTTGAGGAGAACCGCGACAGGCTGGTCAGGGCGGAGAGGCTGTCGGCGGTTGGCCAGGTGGCCGCCGAGGTGGCCCACGAAATCCGCAATCCGCTTGTGTCGATCGGAGGGTTCGCCCGCTCACTCAGCCGGGACCTCGGGGACGGAGACGGGCGAGGCGAGAAGGTCAGGATCATCCTAGAGGAAGTGGAGAGGCTGGAGAGGTATCTCAACGACACGCTCACATTCCTCCGTGCCAGTCCGCCGGGATTCCGCCTGACCGATCCCAACAGGCTTGTTCGCGAATGCCTGCACATGATCGGCGGGGAGATAGCCAGGGGGAAGGTCAGCGTTGTCGAGGAACTGAACGGGGACGTGCCCGAGGTCGAACTGGACCGCGACCAGATACGGCAGGTTCTGCTGAACCTGTTCCGAAACGCCTGCGAGGCGATGCCCGGGGGCGGCACGTTGACAGTCGCAACGAAGGCGGATGAGTCTTCCGTGACGATCACCGTTGGCGACACCGGCATCGGGATCGATGAGCGGGAGGCGGAGAAACTCTTCAACCCCTTCTACACCACGAAGAGCACAGGCTCGGGCCTTGGACTTGCGATCAGCAGCCAGATCATCAGCAACCACGACGGAAGCATCAGGCTGGACGGTGGCAGGGACCGGGGCGCCGTGTTCCACGTCACGTTGCCGGTCTCCCGGCAGGTGAGGGAGGAAAGGCAGTGAAGAGGTTGCTGATAGTTGACGATGAGGAGCACCTGCGGCTCCTCTACAAGGCCGAGTTCGAGAACGAGGGGTACGAGGTCGAGACCGCCGGCGATGCCGGAGAGGCGCTTGAGCTGCTTGACCGCGGGAGGTTCGACCTCGTCGTCCTGGATGTCAGGATGCCCGGCATGGACGGTCTGCATGCGCTCGAGAGAATCCTGGGCCGGGACAACAGGCTGCCGGTGATCATCAACAGCGCCTACGACTCCTACAGGGACAACTTCCTGAGCTGGGGCGCGGACAGCTATGTGATCAAGAGTTCCGACACGACCGAACTGAGACAGAAGGTGAGGGAAGCCCTGAAGGGAAGCATGCAGGGGTTGTGACCTTCTGCTAGACTGTCCCCTCTCCGGCTCATGATCAGGCCGGAACAGCCCGCCGACCAGGCTGGGTATGACATCGTCGACAGACCCCGGGAGCAGGCCCGGGCCGACAACCCTGGAGGAGTTGAATGGATCTGCCCAAGAAGTACGTCTCCCGAGATTCGGAAGCGAAGTGGCGTCAGGCATGGAAGGATGCCGGCATCTACGCCTGGGATCCCACGAGAGGGCGCGAGGAGACGTTCGTCGTGGACACACCCCCTCCAACCGTGAGCGGGTCGCTCCATGTCGGGCATCTCTTCTCCTACTCTCACCAGGATTTCATCGTCCGCTACCAGCGGATGCGCGGGAAGAACATCTTCTTTCCGATCGGCTGGGACGACAACGGCCTTCCCACGGAGCGGCGCGTCCAGAACCTGTTCAACGTGCGGTGCGATCCTCATCTCCACTACGACCCGCAGCTCAAGCCACAGAGGGGCGGAAAGGGCGATCCCACGCCGATCAGCCGGACGAACTTCATCGAGTTGTGCCGGCTCGTGACCCGCGAGGATGAGGAGGCTTTCCGGAATCTCTGGTCACATCTCGGCCTCTCCTACGACTGGAGCGAGGAGTACGCGACGATCGATCGTCACTGCCGCATCATCTCGCAGCGCAGCTTCCTGAAGCTCCTGGAGCAGGGCGAGATCTACCAGGACGACCGGCCTGTCTTCTGGGACGTCGACTTCCGCACCGCGATAGCCCAGGCCGAGCTTGCGGACCGGGAGATCGCCGGTGCCTACAACTACCTCCGCTTCGAGATCGAGGGAACCGGAGAGCACGCGGTCATCGCCACTACCCGCCCGGAACTGCTCGGCGCCTGCGTGGCCGTGCTGGCGCATCCGGAGGACGAGCGCTACCGGAAGTGGATCGGGAAGCGGGCAGTGACGCCCCTCTACCGCGCCCCCGTGCCGATCGTGGCCGACGAGAGTGCGGATCCGGAGAAGGGGACAGGGATCCTGATGGTCTGTACCTTCGGTGATCAGATGGACGTCGAGTGGTGGCGCGCGTACGGTCTGCCGCTGCGGCAGATCATCGGCAGGGACGGCAGGATCCTCCCCGTGAACTACGGTCAGCCAGGGTGGGACACGCTTGACCCTGACACGGCCAACCGGGTGCACGCCGAACTTGCCGGGCTGCGCGTCAGGCAGGCTCAGAAGCGGATCATGGAGATCGCCGCGGAGACTGACGGGGTCGTCGACCGACCCCGCACCGGGATCACCCACGCCGTGCGGTTCTTCGAGAAGGGGGATCTTCCCCTGGAGCTCATCCCCGCACGCCAGTGGTTCGCGAAGATCCTGGACAAGAAGGAGGAACTCGTCGCCCAGGGGCGGAAGATCAAGTGGCACCCGCCTCACATGGGGATCCGGTACGAGCACTGGGTCGAGGGGCTGAACCAGGACTGGTGTCTCTCACGGCAGCGTTATTTCGGGGTGCCGATCCCGGTCTGGTACCGCCTCGACTCGAACGGCGAGCCGGTCTACAGCGAGGTCCTCACCCCGTCGATGGATCAGCTTCCCTGCGATCCGCTGGACCAGGTTCCGCAGGGATACGTGGAGGAGCAACGCGACAGGCCGGACGGCTTCACCGGGGATCCCGATGTCCTGGACACGTGGGCCACCAGCTCCCTCACCCCGCAGATCGCAACGCAGTGGGAGCTGAACCCCGACAGGCACGGGCGCCTCTTCCCGATGGATATCCGCCCGCAGAGCCACGAGATCATCCGCACCTGGGCCTTCTACACCATTCTGAAGGCCTACACGCACGAGCGGGAGATCCCTTGGAGGCACGTTGTCATCAGTGGCTGGATCCTCGACCCCGACAGGAAGAAGATGTCAAAGAGCCACGGGAACGTCGTGACCCCCGAACCCCTCCTTAACGAGTTCGGTTCTGACAGCGTCCGATACTGGGCCGCCCGTGCCCGACTGGGCGTGGACACGGCCTACGACGAGCAGGTCTTCCGGATCGGGACGCGGCTCGTGACGAAGCTCTTCAACGCTGGCAAGTTCTCGATCATGCAGTTTTCGGGGCTCGACCCGGCGATCCTGACGCCCGAAGCGATCACGGTGGAGACGGACAGGCTGGTGGTGGATCAGCTCCGCCCCGTGATGGCCCGCGCCACAGAGGCGCTGGAGGCGTTCGACTATGCGCAGGCGCTGGCAGTCACGGAGGAGTACTTCTGGCGCGTCTTCTGCGACAACTACCTCGAGCTGGCCAAGGCCCGCACCTACGAGGAGGGGGAGACTCCGGGCCGAGTCTCCGCCGCTGCGACCCTGCGGCTGGTTCATCGCGTTCTGCTTCGCCTGTTCGCGCCGTTCCTGCCATATGTGACGGAGGAGATCTGGCACTGGGTCTATTCGGCGGACACGGGCATGCAGGACTCGATCCACCAGAGTCCCTGGCCTTTGCCGGCCGAGGTGGACGGGGTTGCCCGCCCGCGGGATCCGGAGGTGTTCGAGCATGTTCTGGCCGTCGCTGAGGCTGTCCGCCGCGCGAAGTCCGAGGCAAAGGTCAGCATGCGCAACCCGGTCCGCCGCGCGCGGGTGGGGGCATCGGCCGCCATCCTGGAGGGGCTGCGCGGGCCTCTCGAGGATGTCTGCAGAATGCTGCACATTGAGAACCTGGATCTTCACGAGAAGGAGACGGGGGACCAGCCGGTGACCGTGGAGACTGAGCTGGGGGAGGCGTAAGCGCGCGCTTCTCCGGTCACGCAGCAGAGGATTCGTGAGTTGTTCTGTTCAGGGATGGAATGGATCGATGCAGTCCGGGGTAACAGGCCGGTGCCCCTGCCTCGACAGCCGATTTCTCGATAGGAGGATCTCAATGATGTACCTCGAATCGACCTGCCTGTTAGGCCGCGTTGCCGGCTTCGCCTCGATCATCGGAATGGCCTTCACATTTGCGGCAGCGTTCACGACCGGTGAAGCCGTGGCCGAGGAGCGCAAGCTGCGCATAACCGTGTACAACACCGATCTTGCCCTCGTGAGCGATCAGCGTCCGGTGGATGTTCCCGACGGCCGGGGCGTTGTTGAGATCGTGGATGTACCCTCGCAGATCGACCCCACCTCGGTTCACCTGAAGGCTGTTCGGGGGGATCTGCAGGTCCTCGAACAGAACTACCAGTACGATCTTGCAGGCCCCGACAGGATCCTCCAGCGCTACCTCGATCTGCCGGTGGAAGCGGTGCTGAAGGAGGGCGACGTGAAGTCCGGCCGGCTGCTTTCCTACGATGGAGGCAGCATGGTCCTTCAGAACGAGGATGGCGCGATCTCCCTGGTCAACCGGGGACAGATCGTGGACATGCGCTTCCCCACCCTGCCGGAGGGGCTGCGGACACGGCCGACCCTGGTCTGGGATCTTCAGTCGAAGGGCGGCGGCAGGATGCCTGTCGAACTCTCCTACCTTACCGGCGGGATGACATGGCACGCGGAGTATGTCGCGGTGACGAACCAGGACGACACGTCGATGGATCTCTCCGCGTGGGTCTCCCTGGAGAACCGGTCCGGCGCGACCTTTCCCGACGCCAGGCTCCAGCTCATCGCAGGGGAGGTCCAGCGGATAACGCCCGACCCCCGCATGCGCCCGGACAGGATGATGGCAATGGAGATGGCGATGTCTCCCTCCAAGGGGTTCGAGGAGGAGTCATTCTTCGAGTACCACCTGTACACCCTGGACCGCCCGACCACCCTCTCCGACCGTGAGACCAAGCAGATCTCCCTCTTCCCGACCGCGACAACGCCTGTCGTCAAGATCTATGAGTACGCCGGGCAGAGGGATCCCAGGCGGGTCCGGGTGATACTGGAGACCGAAAACCGCAAGGAGCGCGGCCTCGGAATGCCGCTGCCGGGCGGGAAGGTCCGCGTCTACAAGAAGGACTCGCGCGGTGATCTTCAGTTCGTGGGAGAGGACCGGATCGACCACACTCCGAGGAACGAAAAGGTGCGCCTGGGTGTTGGCACCGCCTTCGACGTGGTCGGCGAGCGCAATGAGCTCCGGGTCGACCGGATCTCGGACCGTGTCTTCGAACGGACAGTGGAGATCAAGATCCGCAACAGGAAGGAGAAGGACCCAGTGGAGGTGGTTGCGATGGAGACCATCCACGGAGACTGGAGGATCCTGGAGTCGACCCACGAGCACACCCGCAAGGATGCCCGCACCGCGGAGTTCCGCGTGAACGTGGAGCCCGACAAGGAGGTCGTGCTGACCTACAAGGTCCGGATCCGCTCCTGATGCACACCCAGGCCCGGCTGCAGCGCCCTGACTGCAGCCGGGTCCGGTACTACACGCGGGAGTGGCCGCAACGCAGGGTTCGCGCGCGCTCCCGGTGTCGCCTGAGAGCCCTCACGAGCAGCGCAGGTCAGGCCGGCCGGACCCAGTTGATGGAAACGACTGCCGGATCCAGGTCGGCCGCCATTGCCCTGATCAGCACAACCCACCTTCCGCGGGCGTAGAAGAACAGGACCTTTCCATCGCCGTCGGCTCTATACCCCTCCTGCTGTGCGACCGTAAGCGTAGCCGAGGCCCTGTATGGCGAACCCTCCCGCCCCGTCATGGAGCGCAGCGCCGAGACCACGGGCTCTGTCGCAGCTTCATCGCTCATTCCCAGGGCGTAGATCTCGATCCGGTCCCCGTCACCGTAGGTGGAGATCCACGCGTCCGAGGCCCGCGCCGTGATCGCAAAGGTGTTCTCGACAGCCTCGACGGCTTCCGCCGCCCTGAGGATGGTCATCTGCTGCAGAGGCCCGATGGTGCTCGGAGGTGTCGCATCCAGGCTGGGACCCCTTCCGCATCCGGCCAGGCCCGACGCAAGGAGAAGACCCGCCGCCAGGACAAGGCCCCGGACCCGGCGCCCGGCCTGCGCCCGGGCAGGCGTGGCGCGGTTTGGATTGGTGTGTTGGTTCATGGCACTGTAGGTTGAACTCCGCCGGCGATCATGTCAAGCGCGGCGCGGCACCGGTGCGGGAAAGGGTGGAAGGGTGACCATGCGAAAACCGACCATCCGGCTGGCGGCAAGCCCAAGGATGCTCGTCGCACTCATAATGGGCTTCTCGTCCGGCCTGCCCCTTCTCCTCACGATCTCGCTTCTGCAGGCGTGGATGAAGGAAGAGGGGATGGACCTTACGGTCATCGGCCTGATGTCGATGGTCGGGCTTCCCTACACGCTGAAGTTCCTCTGGGCGCCGCTCCTGGACCGCTATGTCCCGCCCTTCCTGGGGCGCCGGCGCGGCTGGCTCCTGATCGCGCAGATCCTGCTGATGGCGTCGATCATCCTGCTCGGGTTCATCGATCCTGCGGGAGGGGCGCAGCGTCTTGCCGTTGCGGCGCTGTTCGTCACCTTCTTCAGCGCCACGCAGGACATCGTGATCGACGCCTACCGAAGGGAGGATCTGACGGACGCGGAACTCGGTCTGGGGTCCTCGCTATACATCAACGGATACCGGATAGGGATGCTGCTTGCTTCAGGGGGCGGTTTCATCCTGGCCGACCGCATGCCGTTTTCGAAGGTGTACCTCCTGCTCGCCCTCTGCCTTCTGCCCGGGATCCTGACCACCCTGCTTGCGAGAGAGCCGGGGGTGAGCGAGTCGCCGCCCCGCACCCTCAGGGAGGCGGTGGTGGATCCGCTTGCGGAGTACTTCCGGAGAAGCGGCGCGGTCCTCATCCTGGCCTTCATACTGCTGTACAAGATCGGGGATACGATGGCGGCGGCCATGACGACGCCGTTCTACCTGGAGATCGGGTTCAGCATGACCCAGGTCGGTGCGGTCGCCAACATGCTCGGATTCTGGGCGACCCTGGGCGGCGGCCTCCTGGGCGGGATCCTGATGATTCGTCTCGGAATCGCCCGCAGCCTCTGGATCTTCGGCCTTCTCCAGTCGGTTTCGACGGCGGGGTTTGCCGTGCTCGCCCGGATCGGCCCCAGCCTCCCGGCCCTTTCCGCGGTCATTGCCTTCGAGAACGCAACTTCCGGGATGGGCACGGCCGCCTACGCCGCGTTCATGGCGTCGATCACGAACAGGCGCTTCACAGCAACCCAGTACGCCCTCCTGAGCAGCCTCATGGGGGTGCCCCGCGTCCTTGCCTCAGCCCCCACGGGGTTCCTGGTGAAGGCTGCCGGGTGGGAGGTCTTCTTCATCCTGTGCGCCCTTGCGGCGGCGCCGGGGCTTCTGCTGCTCCTGCGTGTCGCACCATGGCCGCGCAGGGAGACGCAGGGGGCCGCCGGGCCGGCCGCTGACGTGCGCTGACGGCATCAGCCGCTCGCCGCGCCGTGGTACCGCCTGTGCTATCATGCGCGTTCCATGAAGTTCGAACTCGTTTCCAGATATCAGCCGACCGGCGACCAGCCCCGGGCGATAAGCGAGCTTGCGGCGGGCATCGAGCGGGGGGACAAACACCAGGTCCTCCTCGGCGTCACAGGCAGCGGCAAGACCTTCACCCTTGCCAACGTCATTGCCGCCTCGAACCGCCCGACCCTCGTCCTGTCCCACAACAAGACGCTGGCGGCGCAGCTGTACGGGGAGTTCTGCAGCTTCTTCCCCAACAACGCGGTCGGCTACTTCGTCTCGTACTACGATTACTACCAGCCCGAGGCATACGTGCCGCAGACCGACACCTACATCGAGAAGGATGCATCGATCAACGAGAACATCGACCGGCTGCGACTCGAGGCGACCAGCCATCTGCTCTCGAGGCGGGATGTGGTCATAGTCGCGTCGGTCTCGTGCATCTACGGCCTGGGCTCTCCGGAGGACTTCCGCAGGCAGATGCTGAGACTGCAGGTGGGGGAGGAGCGATCGCGCGAATCCATCATGGACATGCTGGTGTCGATCCAGTACCAGCGCAACGACATCGAGTTCAAGCGCGGCGTGTTCCGCGCCCGCGGCGACGTTCTGGAGATCTTCCCTTCGCACTCGGACGAGCCGTTCCGCGTGGAGCTGTGGGGGGACGAGATCGAGCGGATCACGGCCATCGATCCGGTCACGATGCAGGTCAGGCGCGAGCAGGAGGCGATGGTCGCCTTCCCGACCACGCACTTCTCCACGCCCGCGCAACGTCTCGCCGGCGCGCTGGTGGGAATCGAGGCCGAGCTGGAGGAGCGACTGGCTGAGTTGAAGGCTCAGGAGAAGCTCCTCGAGGCGCAGCGGCTCAGGATGCGCACGAAGTACGACATGGAGATGCTCCGCGAGGCCGGCTTCTGTCCGGGGATCGAGAACTACTCGCGTCACCTCGCAGGCAGGGAGCCCGGTGAGAGGCCTGCCTGCCTCCTCGACTACTTCCCCTCCGACTACCTGATGATCCTGGACGAGAGCCATGTCACGATCCCGCAGGTCGGGGGGATGTACGCAGGCGACCAGTCGCGGAAGCAGAACCTCGTGGACTTCGGCTTCCGCCTTCCGTCCGCGCTGGACAACCGCCCCCTGCGCTTCAACGAGTTCGAGTCGATGCTGAACCAGGTGATATACGTCTCCGCGACCCCGGCCGGGTTCGAGCTCGCGAAGAGCGAAGGCGTGATAGTCGAGCAGGTGATCCGGCCGACCGGGCTCGTGGATCCGCAGATGGAGGTCCGCCCGACGGAGGGGCAGATAGACGACCTGATGGAGGAGATCCGCCTGCGCGTCGGGCGCGGAGAGCGCACGCTCGTCACAACCCTGACCAAGAGGATGGCCGAGGACCTGACCGACTACCTCATCGAAGGCGGCCTGCGGGTCAGGTACATACACTCGGATGTCGACGCCATCGAGCGGATGGAGATACTGCGGGGTCTTCGCCTCGGCAGCTTCGATGTCCTGGTCGGGATCAACCTTCTCCGCGAGGGGCTGGACCTTCCCGAGGTGTCGCTCGTGGCGATACTGGACGCCGACAAGGAGGGATTCCTCCGCAGCGACAGAAGCCTTATACAGACCGCGGGCAGGGCGGCGCGCAACGCCATGGGCTTCGTGCTTCTCTATGCCGACAGGGTGACGGGGAGCATGGAGCGGGCCCTTGCCGAGATGGACCGCAGGCGGGAGAGGCAGCTCGCCTACAACGCCGAGCACGGCATCGTGCCGCAGACGATCTACAAGTCGGTGGAGGAGATCCTTCAGTCCACCTCCGTCGCAGACGCCATCCGCCGGAAGGACGAGCCGGCGGTGCAGGTGCCTGAGGATCCGGGCGGGCTCAGCAGGGAGGAGTACGTGCAGATGCTGATCCGGGAGATGAAGGATGCCGCAGACGCGCTCGAGTACGAGCGCGCGGCCTCGATCCGCGACAGGATCCTGGAGATCCAGGGCGAAGTGCAGGGGGAGACGCGGCCGTGACGCAGCTAAGGATGCCGAGGGCTGGCAGGCCTCCCGAAGAGAAGGAGGCCGCTGCGATTGCGGCGATAGTCAGGCTGGCGCTGATCGAGGATATCGGGCCGGGCGATGCCACGACGCTTGCGGTTGTCGACGGGGATGCCGAGGCGGAGGCGTGGGTAATCGCGAAGGAGGCGGGGATCCTGTCCGGCATGGCGGCCGCCGCAGAGGTGGCGCGGGTTGTACAGAGCGAGGTGGCGTTCGAGGCTCGCATGCAGGACGGAGACCGCCTGTCAGCCGGCGACCGGATAGCAGGGCTCTTCGGACCTGCCCGGCCGATCCTGGCCATGGAGAGGACACTCCTGAACTTCCTCCAGCGCATGTCCGGTGTGGCGACGGTCACCGCCCGGTACGTGGAGGCGCTTGCCGGCACAGGAATCGCTGTCGCAGACACGCGCAAGACCACCCCCGGGATGCGCTTCCTGGAGAAGGCGGCGGTGAGGCACGGAGGGGGCGTCAACCACAGGATCGGCCTCTATGACGCGATGATGATCAAGGAGAACCACATCGCCGCTGCAGGCGGGATATCGGAGGCGGTCCACAGGGTGCGCCTCTCCGGCAGCCGCCTGCACCTGACCGTGGAGGTGCGCAACGCCGAAGAGGCTGCCGAGGCTGCCGACCTGAAGGTGGACCAGGTGCTCCTGGACAACATGACACCTGCGGAGATCCTTCGATCGGTGGAGGCGGTTCGCTCAGTCGAGTCCAGCCGCGGACTGCCGGCCTGCACGATCGAGGTTTCGGGCGGAATCAGCCTCGGGACGATCCGGGAGAAGGCAGTTCCCGGGGTCGACCTGATCTCCGTAGGAGCCCTGACACACTCCGCCCCCGCCCTGGACATCTCCATGGATCTGCATCCCGGACCGGTCATCTGAAGATGCCCGGCACTCAAGGCAAGAGCCCGCTTCTGCTGGACCTCGACTCTGTGCCGCCGCCGGCATCCTGCGGGTCGACGCAGGAGATCGTGAAGGAGCTGGCGCTCGAGGGTGCGCCGGAGGGTACCAGCGTGCTTGCCGGCGAGCAGACCGCGGGCAGGGGACGGGGCGACCGTACGTGGCACTCTCCGGCGGGGATGGGCCTCTGGATGAGCTTCCTGCTCAGGCCGGCTGCCGACCAGCCGACCTGGCCGGCGCTGACTCCGCTGACCGCGCTGTCGGCAGCAGCGGCGCTCGAGTCGCTTTGGGATGGTGACAGCCGGGGCGAAGAGCCCCCCTGGATGGCCTGGATCAAGTGGCCGAATGACATCTTCGGCCGGTACGGCAAGCTGGGCGGGATCCTGGCGGAGACGGCGGACAGTGCTGTAGTCATCGGGCTGGGGCTGAACACCACATCGGAGCGGGACTCCTTCCCTCCGGAGCTGCGGGGAAAGGCGAGTTCGCTCAGGATCGAAGGGTTCTCGCCGGTGCCGGATGTCCGCAGCGTCGCGGGGGCGTTCAACCAGGGACTGACGCAGGCATACGATAGGTTCCGCCGCGGCGACCTGGGATTTCTGCGCGAAGGCCTCCTGCGCAGGTTCATGCTGCGGGACCGGCGGGTGCGCATTCAGGGTGCGGGAGGAGAGGTCGAGGGAGTGGCCGTCGACCTGGGGGAGCTGGGGGAGCTGATCCTGGAGACGCCTTCAGGCAGGAGGTCCGTGATCAGCGGCGAGGTAGTATCGATCGGGGGAGAATGAGCGCATGAAGTCCTTTTTCAGGAAGATCACCGATGGGTTCCGCAAAACGCGGGAGGCCGTTTCCGAACAGATCCAGGAGATCATCACCCAGTACAGGGAGATCGATGACGACTTCTTCGAGGACCTGGAAGGGATCCTGCTGGCAGGGGATGTCGGGCCAGCCACGAGCGCCCACCTGCTCGAATCCCTGCGGAAGCGGTTGCGCGAGGAGGGGATCTCGGATCCCGGCGCGATCCGCCCCGTCCTGCGCACCATAGTCGAGGAGATCCTGAGGGGGGAGGGAAGGACGCAGCCGGATGGCGGCGCGCCCCCGGTGCGGATGCCCAGGCCGGGCGAGCCCAGGGTGGTCCTTGTTGCCGGGGTCAACGGGGTCGGCAAGACCACCTCGCTGGCCAAGCTTGCCCGCAGGGAGCAGGAGGAGGGGCGGGTTCCCCTTATCGTGGCCTCGGACACCTTCCGTGCAGCTGCCAGCGAGCAGCTGGAGGTCTGGGCGAAGAGACTGGGCGTGGAGGTCGTCAGAAGCCAGACCGGCGCCGATCCCGGGGCTGTCGCATTCGACGGGATCCGCGCTGCGATCTCCCGTAGCTCGGATACCGTGCTGATCGACACCGCAGGACGCCTGCAGACCAAGGGAAACCTGATGGAAGAGCTGAAGAAGATCCACCGGGTCTGCGACAAGGCCCTGCCCGGGGCGCCGCACGAGACGATCCTGGTCCTCGATGCCACGATCGGCCAGAACGCCCTTTCCCAGGCACGGCTCTTCTCCGAGGCGATACCGGTGGACGGGATCCTTCTGGCCAAGCTGGATGGAACCAGCAGGGGGGGCGTCGTCCTGGCCATAGCGCACGAGATGCAGATACCGGTCCGGTACGCTGGTGTGGGTGAGAAGGCGGAGGACCTGGTGGACTTCGACCCCGCCCTCTTCGCCGAAGGGCTCGTGGGCCAGGCAGCGAATCAGGTGCCCGGGGGGTGAGTTGTCCGGGGGCGCCGGGGTCAAGGACCCGAACCAGTGTGACGATAGTAGTGCGTGGGAAAGGAGCGGGATATGCCGGAAACAACACCCAGACCACGTCCCCCGATCGCCTTCGTAGCCCTTGGGGACCCGGCCTGCAGGGACGACGGCGTTGCCTTGCGGGTCATGGGCCGTGTCCGAACCCTGGTGGGCCAGATCGGACAGGCCAGGAAGCGGCGGATGGAGATGTTCCGTGGATTCGACCCGGCCTCGGGAGAGGATTGCTCGCCGCAGTCACGGTCCGGCATTGCCACCGAGACAGGCTCCTGTGGTCCCATCATGGAGTGGATCGAGGGAGGCACCGACGCGCAGCAGCTGGACCCCTACCTCGTTGACCGAAGACGTGTCATTCTGATCGACGCAGTCCGGGTCAGTGGCACCCCCGGCAGGGTGCACCACTGGCACCTGGAGGTGGATCCGGACACGCGCCTGTCCAGCATCCGGCACTACGACGGCCGGCCGCGGATCGGGCTGCAGCATCTGGCCCTCTGGCTCGAGGATGAGCTTCCGATTCGCGGTACCGATCTCATCGGAATAGAGCCGCACGACATGAACGAGGGCGAAGATCTCTCCCGCCCCCTCAGGCGCCAGTTGCCTGCAGTATGCGCCCAGGTTGCGGCGATTGCGGTGCGCATCCTGGAAGAGGAGGGATGGTAGCCCGCCGGGTTGCTCCTCGCCGGCGGGACACGGAGGCCGGTTTCCGGTGAATCATCGGCCACAGGAGATTCAGGAGTCCAGGCGCAGAGCCGCCGAGGCCCTGCGCCCGGCCCGCGCCATCGTCTGCCTGACCGGGGCAGGGGTGAGTGCCGAATCGGGTGTCCCCACCTTCCGCGATGCCCAGACGGGCCTGTGGGAGAGTTTCGACCCGGAGGTTCTTGCGTCCATCGAGGGCTTCCGGCGCGATCCGGCCCTGGTCTGGCTATGGTACATGTGGCGCTTCGGCAAGCTCGGCGGAGCGGAGCCGAATCCCGGGCACACCGCCCTTGCCGCTCTCGAGAAGTGGTGCGTCTCTCAAGCGGGGGGCCGCGAGCCGGCACGTTTCGACCTCTTCACGCAGAACATCGACAACCTCCACGAACAGGCGGGAAGCAGCAGCCTGTTCCACCTGCACGGCAGGATCGACCGGTATCGTTGCGATTCCTGCGGACTGCCGTGGGAGATGCCCGACGCTGAAGAGCCTGTCTGGGAACCGCCGAGGTGCGCCGTCTGCGAAGGGCTGATACGGCCTGATGTGGTCTGGTTTGGTGAGAGCCTTCCCGTCGGGATACTGCAGAGGGCCTTCGAGCGTTCGGCCATGTGTGACGTGATGCTGGTGGTCGGCACAAGCGGGCGGGTCTTCCCCGTGGCCCAGTTGCCATACGAGGCCCGGCAGGCCGGGGCCTGCATCATAGAGGTGAACCCTGAGGACAGCCTCATCTCCCCCATTGCCGACATCCGCCTGAAGGGGCCGGGCGCGGTGGAACTCCCGGCCGTCATGGAGATCCTCGGGAAGGGCTGATCTGCCCGGTTACGCGGCCCCGCACCCGGTGCGCCGGAATGGCGGGCGTGTAGGGTTACACCGCCAGCAGTTGTCTCACTTCGTCGGCGAGGGCGCGATTCGTGGACACGGCGCTCCCGCCGTGATGCGTGGCATTACCGCCCCAGTCGGTGAACACCCCTCCGGCTTCCTCGATAACCGGCCTCAGTGCCGCCGAGTCCCAGACCGACATCACAGGATCGACCATCACCTCGGCACGGCCCGTGGCGACAAGGGCGTGGCCGTAGCAGTCGCCCCAGGTGCGGACACATCCGGCTCTGTTTCGCAGCTGTTCCCAGCCGTCGGCTCCGGGCCATTGTCCGTCGGTCAGAAGGACGCCGGAGTCCTCCAGGCTCCCGACCTCGGAGACCTTGGCGCGCCGGCCGTTCCACCAGCAGCCCAGGCCCCTGGCCGCGTAGACGATCTCGTCCAGGGCAGGGAAATAGAGCACGCCGAGTTCGGTCTCCTCGTCGGTTTCCGCGGCGATCAGAACGCCGTAGAGGGGGACGCCGCGGATGAATGAACGGGTGCCGTCGATCGGGTCCAGGATCCAGCGGCGTTGCGCGTTCGGGCTGTCGACGCCGAACTCCTCACCCACGATGCCGTCGTCAGGGAATCGTCTCCGGATCTCTTCGCGGAGGAATCGCTCTGTTTCCCGGTCGGCTGCGGTCACGGGGGAGTCGTCGGGCTTCGTCTCCGAAGCCACACGCGTCTGGAAGTAGGCGAGTGTCAACCGCCCGGCCTTCCAGGCGAGATCCACGGCGAACTCCAGCAGGGTCTGCAGGGGCGGGTCTTTCATCGGACCTCCCCGGGGACATCGGCGCAGCCCGGCCGTCCGGGGCTCTCTGCCCCTGATCAGGCATGACCGGCCGGGGCCAGAGCCCCAGATGGCGAGTGATAGCACAAACCCGGGCAGGTTTCCACTGCGGACTCGGGGCCGGGAGGCAGGATTCCGGGCAGGGACCCGCGGTCTGCCGGCGTGGCCCCACCCGGCACCTGCCGTATCCCGGGTCGGGGGATGATGCTATACTGCCGGGCCATGAGCCTCCTGGAACAGTGCCTCGCGCTCCTCAAGTGGAAGCGCATGATCTTCTGGAACACCGTCATAGTGGCAGTGGCGGCGCTGCTGGTGGCATTCCTGCTGCCGAAGTGGTACAGGGCCCACGGCTCCGTCTTTCCTCCGGAGGACGAATCACCCACCCTGGGCAGCCTGACATCGATGATCAGCATGGCGGCCCTGGGCGGCAACAGGACGCACCTTCCCGTGCTGGCCTCCCCCTCCGACCTCTTCGCGGCGATCCTGAACAGCAGGTCGGTGCGGGAAGTGGTGGTGGAGGAGCACGGCCTTCTCGAGGTTTACAAGGTCGACGACATGGACCGGGCTCTCAAAGCACTGCGCAGGAAGGTCGACGTGAACGTCGGGCGCGAGGGAGTCGTCACGGTCACCGTCCTCGACAAAGAGCCGGAGCGCGCCGCGGGTATGGCAAGGACCTTTGTCACCGAACTCGACCGGGTGAATCGCGAGAAGAGGACCAGCTCGGCCCGGGTCGCGCGGGAGTTCATCGAGAGGCGGCTCCGGGAGAACCGCCGGGAGCTGTCCGAGGCGGAGGAGACGCTGCGCCGGATACAGGAGGAGAGCGGTGTACTTGCCCCCGAGGACCAGCTGAGGGCCGTCATCAACGCCGCGGCCCAGGTGCAGGTTCAGCTGATCTTCAAGGAGGTCGAGCTCTCCGTGCTGCGGGACCAGCTTGGCGTTCAGCACCCCGGCCTGCGTTCGCTGGAGCGCGAGGTGGCGGCATTGGCCGCACGGATGGCCTCGCTCGATTTCGGGCCCGACGACCGGCCCACCGGTCCGGATCGTGAGGCGAGAACCGGCACTCTCGATCTTCCGCTGCGCGACTACCCGGGCATCACGCTGGAGTACGCGCGCGCTATCAGGGAGGTGAAGATCCAGGAAGCCGTCTTCGAGTTCCTGACCCAGCAGCATGAGCAGTACAGAATCCAGGAGATGCGGGACACGCCCACAGTGCAGATCCTGGACGAGGCGGCGCCGCCCACGCTGAAGGCGAGGCCGATCCGCTGGCTCATCTGCGTGAGTGCGACCCTTGCGGCCTTCCTGCTGAGCGTGCTGCTCGCCGCGATTCTGGAGAACCTGATCCGGATGAGGAGAGAGGCCCCCGACCGCTTCCACACGGTGTCGCGGATCGCGGATGAGCTCGGCCTGGGCTTCGTCCTGCGGCGTCTCTGACAGGTTCAGGCGGATGGACCAGGCCACAGCCAGCACTACCGCGGTCAGGCTGCCGGCGCGCCTCTTCTGGATTCCGATCCTGGTCGTAGACCTGGTCGTGCTGGCCACACTGACCCACGCGGCCTCGATAACAGCGGGGCTTCTCGCTGCTGTCGGCCTGGCTCTGCTGCTGTCCCGCCCCCGGGCCGCGATAGCCTTCTCCGCTGCCGGGCTGCCCCTTCTAGACCGGGTGAGCCATGCGCTCGGTTCCGAGAAGCCGGTGTGGCACCTGGGCTGGGTGATGATCGTGCTCGTTCTCGCAGGCCAGTTCTGGGGATCGCTGTGGGGTACGCTGAGCCGGCGGGGGAGATCGGTCATCGGCGATCCCGTGATCTGTCTGGGCGCTCTGCTGGGCGTCGTCCTGGCAGCGGGACTCATGTACACGCAGTCTCCCGCGTACGGCTTCATGAAGCTGCAGTTCTACCTGCTCGTCAACCTGCTCCTGCTATTCGGCGCGGCGTGGATCCTGAAGCCTGCCAGCAGCGGAGATCAAGGGGAGACCCTGGAGAAGGCCGCGCTCTCCTTCCTGATCCCGCTGACGTTCTGGCAGGTGCTGATCGCGTCTGCGGCAGGGGTCAACTGGTTCGTCAGGTTCGATCCGTTTCCGGTGCGGCTGTCCGCGCTCGGGATAACCACGATATGGCTGGCGCGGCACATGGGGATGGGGATCCTGCTGATCCTGGCGCTGCAGGCGATGGGCCGCATCCGGTGGATCCCTGCGGTGCCTGTGATCGGGCTCATGGGATGGGTCGCCTATGCCACCGGATCCCGCGGGCCGCTTTTGGCGCTCGCGGCCGCGCTGATGGTCTGGTTTGCCCTGGGTGGCGGAACAGTGGAGCAGGAGATGGCGGGGCGCAGACGGAGTCCGATCATCCGCAGGCTCGCCGTCCTGCTGATGATCGCAGCACCGGTCCTGCTGCTGGCATTCGCCTCCGAGCGCCTGGTAGAAGGCCGCGCCATGTCCAACCTTGTACGCTCACGCATTCTCGACATGGCTCTCGATGCATTCCGGCAGAGCGGGCTGTGGGGGCTGGGCACGGGCGGCTTCAGCCAGCTCTTCAGCATCGGTGACCAGCGGTTCTACCCGCACAACATCTTCCTCGAGCTCTACCTTGAGAACGGCCTGCCCGGGCTCGTGATCTGGCTGGCCTTCCTCGCAGTCCTGTTCGGCCGCTGGAACGGATGGAGGAGGCTCCAGGCGGGGCGGGGATCGCTGGTGGAACGGATACTCCTGCGCCTGGTTGCGGCGCAGTTCGTCTTCCACATGGTCAACGCGCAGTTCAGCGGTGATATCTTCGTGAACCAGTGGATCTGGCTCTGGGCCGGAGCGCTCGTGGCCTGGGCGCCGCGGGGCAGGCGTTGAAGATCCTGTACCAGGCAGGAGTGGACCTGTCGCTCCCGCAGGGTAACGCCGTGCATGTGCGCCGCCTCGCACAGGGGCTGGAGTCGCGGGGGCAGACAGTGCGCCTCCTCTCTACGCGTCCATCGGCCGGGATCGGGTGGAGCGGCCCGTCGGGCGGCTGGGCCCACGTGAGCGGGATCCCCGTGCCCCGGCTGCGCCACGTGACCCGGGAGCTTCGTCTCTCCCGGAAGGCGCGGGCCGATGCGGTCAGCTTCGAGCCCGATGTCCGCCTGATCCGCCAGGAGCTCTTCTGCTTCTCCCCGCTTCTCCTGCCGCGATCGCAACCCGGTGGTTGTGCAGGCCCCGGCGCCGGGAGAGGGTGCCGCAGACCCGCGCCGCTGGTGCTCGAGATACACGCATCCCATGGCGACCTGACGGCGGGGCAGGCAGGTGGCCCCGGGAATGCCGGCGGGCTTCGCGCGAAGGGTGCGCGCTTCGTGGAGGGGTCGGCGCTCCGCCGCGCGGATGCAGTCGTTGCGGTGACATCCCCGCTGGCGTCATCCCTCATCACGCTGCATGGCCTCGATCCGCGCCGTGTTCACGTGATCCCGAACGGAGCCTGGATCCCCCCCGTCCTGGGGGCGGAGATTCCGGAGATCCGCCGCGGGCTTGGCGCCGATGACACCGAGTTCGTGCTCGCCTTCGCCGGGAACCTTAACCGCGTGCAGGATCTGGGGGCGGTCATCCGGGCACTCGCGCTCCTGCCCGGTTTGCCGCTGCGCCTCCTGATAGCCGGGGACGGACCCGAGCGGACTGCGCTGTATAACCTCACCGGCAGACTCGGCCTGGCAGGCCGGGTGCAGTTTTTCGGTGGCCTGCCGGAGGAGGATGCGGCACGCATGGTTCAGGCGGCGCAGGCCGCCATCGTTCCCTATCGAGCCCCGTTGTACGAGGCGCTGGGAGGGGAGAGCGAGGCCCTGAAGCTCCTGCAGGGACTCGCCTGTGACCGCCCGATCATCGTTACGGCCGCGCGCGGCCTGGACCTGGTCGAACGCCTGGGCGCCGGGGAGCGGATCCCCCCGGACGGCGGCGCGGGGGCGTGGGCGGAGGGAATCCAGCGGTGGAGCAGGCGATGGGAGAGCTCAGGCAGGCCTCTGCGCGACTGGCCATGGCGCGAGGGCGAAGGACCCGGCCACAGGTACATTGCCGGTGCGCGCACATGGGATCACTGCGCAGCCGCCTGGGTCGAACTGCTGGAGGCCATCACCGCGTCAGGGCAATGACCGATATCACCAGGGCTGTCGCTGTGCTCAGAGGCGACAGCAGGGATGCGAGCGTGTAGGTTCGCCTCTCCGGCACCCGGATCGTGGAGCCGGGATCCATGACCGTGTCGAGGGCCAGGCCGGTCTGCCTGCCGTCAGGGTGTATAAGCTTCCATCCGGTCGCACGGCCCAGTTCGGTCGCCCCGCCGGCCATCGCGACGTAGTCCAGTGCGGTCCGCCCGGGAAGATACGGGAACCGCCCCGGGAATCTGACCGAGCCGACGACGTAGATCCAGCGGTTGCCGTACTCGATCTCCAGCAGGTCTCCGGGCTGCATCAGAGTCCGCATCGATTCCCGGTTCGTAAGGTCGAGATCGATCCGCTGCGACCCGCTGCGCAGGAGCGTTGCGCGGCCGGTCGCCGCCTCGGAAAGCCCTCCATGCCAGGCCAGGATCCTCCCCACCGTGTCACCCTGCTTCCACTCGATGATGCTCTCCGGCTCTTCGGGCGGCCTGTTGGGGATCGGGTCGGGCCTGGGTCTGGCCTCCTTCTCGAAGATACGCATGTTCACAGGGCCCCTCACCCGCACGGCATCGCTTCGGACAGGGACATCCACGGCAAGCCCGGGTACCAGGACAGGGTTCGAACCCTGATCTCCGTCCAGGAACCACCCGAGAAGATCGACCTCTCCGGCTTCGCCCGCGGGCGCGCCCTGATCGAGAAGCGTGACGCGTCTGAGGCTCGCGCCGGCCAGCAGCCCGCCTGCTGCCTCCAGGGCGTCGGTGAGCCTGTCCATGGATGTGAGCTCCACCATTCCGGGAGAGGCGACCATGCCCGTCACAGCGATCCTGTAGAGCCCGAGTTCGATGATCCGGACTGTAACTGCTTCGGTGCTGTAGAAGGGACGGAGTGCTGAAGTGACGGCCGATTCGGCTTCTCTCAGCGTCATAGCCACCACGCGCACGGGGCCGACATCGGGGATCAGCAGGTCCCCCTCGGGTGACACACGGATCCGGTGCGTGCGTGCGGGATCTCCCCATATGCCCACGTGCAGCCTGTCTCCGGGGATGAGGCTGTAGGTGTCGGGATCAACCGGCCGCTCCAGTGGAACCGCCACTGCATCGGTCGCGAGCTCATCAGTTCCGTAAGGCTGACCCAGTTCGCTCTGCAGGCGGCGCAGACCCTCTGGAAGCATGTATGACCCGCGGCCGGGATCCGCAAGCGTATGCATGATGATGCAGGTCATGAGAAGCGGGAGTCCCAAACGCCCCACGCGATGGACAACCAGGCCGGGTACGATCCAGCGCCTCCTGAACGCACCGGCCGTATTGCCGCAGTTCTGCGCTCGAGTGCCATCTTCTCCTGAGCTGCCGGCGCGGTGGCGCATCTGACTATCTCCCGGGTGTTGCCGTGAATCCGACACTTCCGCGGCAACCCAGAGGATGCTGCGGTGCCGGGGCGAGCATAGGGCAGTCGGAGCCGGGGGTCAAAATGCGACGAGGCCTCCCGGGGGCAGGAGGCCTCGCATGGCCGGGTCGGGGGAAGCCCGGAGATATGCGCTGTGCTCGGTGCGTTGCTGGGTGATCAGGCTCCTTTCCTTGATTCCGCCGGTGGCCGGCCGGGGAGAAGCCGGCCACCGGCTTGTCTCGCGCTTGCGGAGGCTACGATGACCTTGTGTGCCGCAAGGGCTGTGCCATCGTCGCAAGCGCCTGGGAACGTGAGGTGTCGGTGTGCTGGTCTTGTGGTGAGTGTGGGGAGAGGCCCCTCGGCGGAGCAGCCATGTTCCTGCGCAGCGGTCTGATACTCCTGTGATAAGGCGCCTTGCGTGCAGATGGCTCATGTCGGCCCGATTGGGGTGGGTGGCGTCCAGGGGTTCTCGCGCACGCAGGTGCGCGTTGAGCAGCACCGGGATTTCGTCCAACCCTCCACGTTGACCTGCAGCGTTGGCTCTCATACGATCTGCCCTCATGGGAGGTAACAAGTTGAGGCAATCAAGCACGGCGATGACCGAATCCGCCTCTGGGAACGCCCGGGGCCGGCTCCTCACGGCGAGGGACAGAGTACGATATGGCGCGCGGCGGCGGGCCGGATCCCCGCATCCGGCGGGATTCCTGCCCCGGATTGGCCTCCTGCTTCTGGCGGTGCTCGCGACCGGGTGCTCCGAAGGGGAAAGTCCGCTCTTCAATCCGGGCAGCCAGAGGGATGGCCTTCTCGCCATGCCCGAAACCCTCTTCGTGGCTGAGCCGGTGATGGACCGCCCGATCCGCGCGGAGCTGTCATCGGGCTTCGCGCCCGTCCTGCGCATTGCCCGGAGCGACACCCTGGAGGCGATAGCGTATCTCCAGTTCGGTGACTTTCCGGACACTTCGACCGTGACGAGCGCCAGGCTGGGACTGCGCATGCACGGGGGGCAGGGGGATGCGATCAGAGTCTCCGCCCACGAGGTGATCTCGGACACATCCTGGTCGGAGACCGCCCTGCTCTGGGAGAAACGGCCGGCGTTCGCGGATGAGCCGTTCTTCACCTATCCCCAACCAGTCCCGGTGAGGGAGGATTCCTTCCTGGTGGAGCGGGTGGTCGAGATACCGGGCGCCACGATCCGCCGCTGGGTCCGGGATCCCGACAGCAACCGCGGTATCGCGCTCCTCCTGAGCGAGGGTTCTTCGGACGGAGTGCTGGAGGTCCTTTCCAGAAAGGCCGTGCTGACCGACCAGACAGGCGTGAGGATAGCGAATCCTCCCCTCGAGGTCATGTCGGGCGATTCGATACTGAAGATCGTCTCTCCGGTGAAGGATGCGTTTGTCTACCTGGACAGGCGCGATCCCCTTCCTCCGGATGGGGAACTCGTCAGGATCAGCGAGTGGCTGCCGACACGTGCCCTGCTGAAGTTCGACTTCCCCGACTCCCTGCTCACACTGCCTGATTCAGTGCGCCTGGAGACCGGCGAGGATCCGAGAGGGATCACCGTCAACCGCGCGCTTCTGCGGCTCTACCTGGATTCACCCGAGGTGCCGGAGGGAATCAGCGCAGGTGTGTACCACGTGGACGGGGAGTGGGACGAGTCGGGAGATGACGGATCACTCGAGATAACGGTGGGGGCATTCTACGACCGGGCCGTGGTTGCCGCGGAGCTGGATTCGATCGGCTGGAGCCTGTCGCTGGACATCGGCGACCTTGTGCAGCGCTGGTTCGACGGCGGGGCGAATCATGGGCTTCTCGTAAGGGCGATCGGCGAAGTCTCCTCTAGGAGGTCGATCGCGATTCACTCCGGCAGCTCCGAGGAGGCGAAACGACCCCAGCTCCGCCTGCTTTACACAATGCCTCCGGATCCACGGTGGGCGAAGGGAGGTGCAGAGTGATGCGCAGGATCCTGCTCCTGTCGATTCTGCTGGCCGTGCCCGGGCTTTCACACGGCGAGTCGCTCTGGGGGATGGAGTGGATCGGCCGCCCGCAGGAGGGCTACGACAGCGCCTCCCGGATGGCGGGGGGTACCGCCATCGGGGTTGTGGATTCGCACCAGATGAGCTTCGTCAACCCTGCGGGACTTGCATGGGCCGAAAGGCCGCAGGTCGGCCAGAGCCTTGCACACCACACCCGCTGGATAAGCACTTCGGAGTCGGAACGCTCCTGGCGGCGCAGCAGGACCCGCCTCTACAGCCTGGCTGTCGTGCTGCCCGGTCCCGGCCCCCTGTCCTGGAGCGCAGGTTACCGGGACCTCACGGACGCGAGGTACTTCGTGAAGATGAAGCGGAACGCCGGCTGGGAGGATGCCTCCTTCACCAGGACGCTGCGGGGATCGGGCGGACTCGGCGAACTGTCCGGTTCTGTTGCCTGCCGCCTCCCCGGTGACCTGGGATCCCTGGGTCTTCGGATCGGCCATGCGCAGGGAACGCTTCGGGACATCAGCGAGGATGTGTACGACTCGCCGGGGTATCTCGGCACCCGCACCACCGTACGAACCCGCATGAAGAACGGGTTCTCGTGGAGTGCGGGATTCCAGGCCCGCCCGTTTCCCGGCCTGGCGCTGGGCGGGGTGTACCACGGAGCGATGGATCTCGACCTCGATGCGAAGCTGACCAGCACCACCGGCCTGGACTGGGAGAGGCGCGCCGCCCTGCGGCTTCCGGAAGGATACGGATTTGGCATCTCCTACACGATCGGCGGACGGCATCGCGTCGCCCTCGACTGGAACGCGGTTCCGTGGACCGATTCGGAGTTCAGCCTGAAGGGCGCATCAGGCGGAGGCGATGCGGAAGGATTCCTTCTTCAGGACGCCAGACGGCTCGGCATCGGCTATGTCCTCCACCCCCCCCACGATACCCCGAGGCAGTACCCGGCGCTCAGGCGCGCCCTCTGGCGGGCGGGGTTCTCGCACGGCGATCTGCCGGTTCTGCAGAGGGACGGAACCGGCGTGAGCGAGTGGGCAGCCACCCTCGGGCTGGGCGTGCCTGTACAGGTTGACCGCGGTTACCTGGACGTGGGCGTGGAGTACGGTAGAACCGGGAACCGGGACGATGTCGGCCTGCAGGAAACCTTCCTGCGCTTCCACGTCGGGGTCACGTACGGGCGGTTCGGCCGGGCGTTCTAGGCGGGCCTACTTCGCGATCGACTTCATGAAGGCGTCAACCTCGGGGATTCCGCCCTGCAGAACAAGGTAGCCGTTGGGCGGTTCGCGCTCGGTCATGTCGTTCGCAACGGGCGCCAGCATGATCCGCCGGATCTCGTCCTGGTCCTGCGACTGCCCCAGCGCCCAGCCCAGCTTCACGTAGGCGGTCTCCGGCAGCATGTTGGCGCAGGGAACGACTCCGAGGGCCATCATGTCCCGGCCGGTGTCGTACACGTACATCTGCACGTAGCCCCACAGGGTCTCGGGCGTCATGTAGACCGCGACGTTCTTCTCCCGGATCGCGCGGCGAAGCGACGGATAGAGCGGCTTGTTGACGTGGCCGAGCCCCGTCCCCGCGATCACGATCCCGCGGTACCCGTTGTCCACCAGCGAGTCGATGATGTCCGGCTTCATGTTCGGGTAGTAGTAGACGATGCTGATCCGGTCGTCGAAGCGCGTCTCCACCTTCATCTGCCTGTCGTTGGCGCGCTTTCGGTAGTCCTGGCGGATCGGACGGATCTCGTCCATCGAGACCATGGCCAGCGGGATGTCGCCGATCGTGCGGAATGTGGAGCGGTACGAGGTGTGCATCTTCCGCACGCGCGTGCCCTGGTGGAGCAGGCCGTACTGGTCGCTGGTCGGGCCGAACATGCAGACCATTACCTCGGCGATGTCGCTCTCAGCCGCCGTCTTCGCGGAGTGGATCAGGTTGAGCGCCGCGTCCGAGGAAGGCCTGTCGCTGGACCTCTGCGAGCCGACCATCACGATCGGCACGGGCGAGTCCTGGACCATGAAGGAGAGGGCCGCTGATGTGTAGTGCATGGTGTCGGTGCCGTGGCCGATGATGATCCCCGTCGCGCCCTTCCGGATCTCCTCCGCCACCGCCTCGGCGAGGGCGATCCAGTGGACCGGTCCTATGTTCTCGCTGAACTCGCCGAAGAGCTTCCTCGTCGTCAGGTTGCAGTAGTCGGCCAGTTCGGGAACGGCGCCGTACAGTTCGCCGGGCGAGAAGGCCGGGATGACCGCGCCTGTCCTGTAGTCGAGGCGTGAGGCGATCGTCCCCCCGGTGCCGAGGAGCGTCACACTCGGCTTGGCGGGATCGAACGGGAACTCTTTTTCCGGGATCCTGTAGTGCGCCTCCTTGAACCCGACCTCCCGGATCTCCCGGATGGTGTCTGCGTGAAGCCCGACATTGTACCCGGTGTGAAGCTTCAGGACGAGATGCTCGGCGTCGGCCGTCTCGCTTCGCGGGAGTATGATCCCCCGGAATTCCCCCTTGCTCGTCAGTACCTCGACATCCGACCAGACCCCTGCGTTCCACTCCTCCAGGAGCCTGCGCACCGGGTTGCGGTACCCCTTGTAACGATCCGCGGAGACGGGGGCGCTCACGCCTTGCTCCTTTCCCTGCCGGCCCGGTTCTTCGCGAATGCGGCCGAGACGGCGTCTGTGGCTATCCTCCTCAGTTCACGGCCGGCGATGAGGCCGCCATACTTCGCGCGCAGCACGCCCGTGAGGGCTCTCTCACACTTCGCCTGCCTGTCGCCCCTGCGGATCCGCACGCAGAGCGCAGGTGCTTCCGCAGCCGCGGTCTTCCCTGCCTTCGCGATGAGATCGGACTCAGGGACGCCGGCGTTGAGCCCCAGCTCCTGCAGGGCCCTGTGCAGTACAGCGCGGGCCACTTCCGCATCCGGGCCGGGATTCGGATCAGGACTGGCATCGCCGCCGTTTCCTGAGGGAGTGGCCGCACACTCCGCGGCAAGCTTCGGCAGAAGGGTGGGGAGCGCCTCCCTGTAGAAGCCGCCCGCGGCCCATCTCCCCGCCAGCTCCATCCACACCGCCTCGGGTATGGCGGCTACTGCGTGACCCCGACGCATCGCTGCGGGGGCTTCGCAGGCAAAGAGCCTGTGGCCGGACTTCGGATCCAGGCCGGTCTGCGCAACAGCCTGGTCGAACGCATCGGAGAACGGGCCGTCCACCAGCTGATCAACCGCAACAGGGCCGAGCCCCATCGCCGCGTACCGCCCTGCACGCTTCCAGGGGAGTTCGGGCAGGTTGGCCGCGATCCCCTGTACAAGCTCTTCGCGGAGGGCGATTGGCGGCAGATCGGTGTCGGGGTACATCCTGTCGGGCCCGGGGAGGATCCGCTCGAAATCGGTCGTCCCCGAGGGGAAAGGTTGCCGCGTCTCGTTCGGGATCCCTTCCAGCGCCTCCCTTGCCCTGATCAGGATCTCCGCCTCCGCAGTGACGACATCCCTTTCGGGACCGAAGAAGATCAGGATGCCGTCTTCGGGTCCGGCCTTCAGCTCCGCTGCGACGACTGCCCACTCGGCCGGTGTCGGGCCGTGCTCCGGATCCTGCATCACAGGCTGCTGCTCCGCGAATGCAGGCTCCAGCCCCGGCAGCAGCGACTGCTCAACCCCGCAGTCCGCATCCTGCCCGGCCCTGCGGACGCGGTGGTGCCTGTGCAGCCCAAGGCCGAGGTCATCCCCGCGGATGAAGAGGTTGGAGGACTGGTCTAGGCAGGCGATCACACGGATGCGCCCGCTGAACTCCTGGGCGAAGCGGATGCCGGGCTGGATCTCCTCGAGAAGGGCCGGCTGGAACCCCCGCAGGGCCATTGCCCGGACGTGGTGCCCTTCCTCCAGGGCGCGGAGGATTCCCGGGCAGGTGGTCTGCGCCAGCAACTCCGTCACATCCGCCGAAGGACCCTCGAGGTTTTCGGCCGTGATCCCCTGCCCGTGCAGCCAGTCGCGGATCGCCAGCAGCCCCGCCTGCCTCAGCGCCTCGTTGTGTGTAAGTGAAGGGAAGAGTGGGAGGCGGGGAACGCCCTTGATCTCGATCCTGGTTCCGCCTTCAATACTCACATTCACATCCTGCCTGACGCTTCCGATACCCCTTCGCACATGGCCTGTGCAGCGGAGCAGCCGGCCGATCTGGCGGCCAACCAGCTCGGCCTCCATCGGGTTCAGAATCCCGGGCTTCGTGACCACCTCCACCAGCGGCATAGAGAGCCGGTCCGTCCGGAATGTGATCCGGTGCCCGATATCCTCCACCTCCCGGCAGGAGTCCTCCTCGAGGGCGAGCTGGTAGATCCCGATATCGCGCCCCCCGAAGGGGATCGACCCCTCGACGCCGATGATGGCCGTGCGCTGGAATCCCGTGGGGATGGATCCGTCAAGGTACTGTTTGCGGCTGACGTGCACCTCTCCGACGGTCCGGCATCCCAGGAGGAGAGCGATCTCGACGGCGATGGTGATCGCCTCGGGATTGGGCTCGAACGGCGGGGTGTCGTCCATTTCGTAGGTGCAGACCGAGCAGGAGTCCAGGAGGTAAAGGACCTCCTTGCGCGTCTTGAACTCCATGAGTGCCGTACCGTCGTACTCGCCCAGCTCCGAAAGCGTGGGGCGCATATGTCGGAAGACCGCTGCGTCATGGTCCTCGGAGTAGAGGCGCGCCGGACAGTGACAGAAGAGCTTGCGTTCGGTCAGGAGCTGCTGGTGCACCTCCAGTCCGCACCGGAAGCCGATCCTCTCGTAGAACTCCGGCTTCCGCAGCTTCCCGTCATAGAGCGATCGATCCAGAATCCCGCCCTTGTGCAAGGCCATTCGTTCCTCCCGATCAGACATCAAGGTAGAGGGCCGTCTCGCGGGGATGCGGCCGGTTCCGGACGTCCAGGACGTCACGCCGCTTCAGGTCGATCCATGTCCGCAGGGTCGGTTCGTCGAAAACCCCGCCTTCCAGCAGGAACAGGTGGTCCTTTTCGAGGGCGTCGAGAGCCGAGTCGAGATCCAGCGGCAGAGTGCGGATCCGCTTGCGATCGCTCTCGGATGCTTCGCCGATCGGGCGGTCGAACGGCCCGAACCCCTCCTCGCGCGGGTCGATCTTCCTCTGGATGCCGTCCAGCCCGGCCATCAGCATCGCCGACAGCATCAGGTAGATGTTCCCGGTGGCATCTCCGGGCCGGAACTCGATCCTCCTTGATTCCGGTGTCCGCCCGTCGTCGGGGATGCGGACCGCCGCCGTCCGGTTCGCAAGGCCGAAGATCACATGGACCGGCGCCTCGAATCCGGGTACGAGACGCTTGTAGCTGTTCGTGCTCGGATTTGTGAGGGCGAGAAGCGCGGGAGCGTGCTCGAGAAGGCCGCCGATGTAGTGAAGCGCAATCTCGCTAAGGTTGGCGTACCCGTTGTCGTCCCAGAAGAGCGGCTTGTCGCCCATGAAGAGGTGCTGGTGGACGTGCATGCCGCTGCCCGGGGCGTTGTACAGCGGCTTGGGCATGAAGGTGGCCACCTTGCCCGCCCGGTCGGCCACGTTGCGCACGATGTACTTGATGATCATTGCGTGATCGGCCGCGATGCTCAGCGGCTGGAGGAGCACCTCGATCTCCGACTGGCCGGCGCCGCCGCCTTCGTGATGGTGGTACTTGACCGGGATGCCGGAGGTCTCGATCAGCTGCACCATATCGCTGCGCAGGTTGTACAGACGATCCCTGGGCGGGATGGCGTGGTATCCCCCCTTGATCGGCATGCCGAGGACGGGGAGGTCGTGCGCCTCACGCTCGCTTCCCGTGTTCCACTCGCCGGAGACCGAATCGAAGTTGTGGAACGCGAAGTTGGTATCGCACTGGTGGCGCACCGAGTCGAAGATGTAGAACTCATACTCGGGGCCCATCATCGCCCTGTCGGCGAATCCGAGCGACTTCAGGTACTCCTCCGCGCGCCTGGCGATGGAGACGGGGTCCCGTGTGATCGGGTTGCCCGTGCGGCCGTCGCGCAGCTCGCAGCGGATGGAGATGGTCGGAACTTCCCAGAACGGGTCCAGCAATGCGGTGGACGGGTCCGGGATCATGATCATGTCGCTCGACTCGGTGTGCTTGAACCCCTTGACGCTGGAGCCGTCGAACGGCATCCCGTACTTGAAGAGGTCAGGCTCGAGCCTGGAGGCCGGCAGCGTAACGTGGTGCCAGCGGCCGAGCAGTCCGCAGAACTTCAGGTCAACCATCTGGACCTCGTGTCTGTCGGCCATCTGGTACAGCCCGGAGATGGGGTCGTTCATGGCGGAATTGCGGCCGGTTGTCGGCATGTCTACCTCCTCACGTCGTCCACAGCCCTCATTTTCAGATCCGAAGACAGTCTCGCGATTGTACCCGATGCGCCGGATCTTTCAACGATCATCGAATCCTTCAGCAGCGTCTTGTTGATGCTGCGCCGGATGCCGTGGCCCCGCCCCGCGGCCGACCCTGCCGTCCCCCCGGATTCGCGGAGCCGGGGGGGTACTGCGTCCAATCCTGATGATTGACATGGAGATCCGGATCCTGTCTGATTCGCGTGACAGTGCGGGATGAGGCTTGGGATCGATCGACGCTCGCGTTCCACCCGGCCTGGCCCGCCGGCGGCTCATCCGGGGAGGCAGCCATATGAGGAGATCCCGATGCTCCCGAACCTGAAAAGTTCGGGTCGGATGTTCTGTGCGGCCGTCTCGACGGCTGCGCTGATCCTTGCCGCTTCCTGTACGGAGAGCGATCAAACCGACCCGGTTCATGACCCCGCATTCCTTGGGATTGTCGTTAACCACCGGGACGGACCCGGCACCGATCGCAACCTCTCCGAGACCTACTCGACCGTGAACAGAGGAGGGTTCTCGTGCGCTCAGTTCGGCGTTGAGTGGGGCGATGTGGAGCCTTATGCGGGGGCGCGCAACTGGGCTGAGACGGAGCACCATGCCTACCAGGGGCGTGTTCGTGGGTTGCCCCTCATCACCCAGGTTCTGCTCATGGACAAGGAGGTTCGCGGCGCCCTTCCAACCGACCTGACAGACCGTCACTGGGACGATCCCACCCTTCAGGCGCGTCTGGCGATGTTCCTGCGCGACCTCGACGCACACCTTCAACCCGGCAACACCGTCTTCTGGCTGGGCCGGGAGGTGGATGCCTACTTCGCCGGCAACCGTGGCGAACTGGCCGGATTCATCGGCCTCCTCGAGGAGGTGAGAGGGCGTCTTCGCTCGTTCGGAGTCGACACGCCGGTCGGTGTGACCATCAGCTATCGCGAATCCGTCCTGGGCGGGAGACTGGACATCGCAGACTCCCTTGCGGGGCATGTCGATCTGCTCGGGCTCTCGGTCTACGGAAGGGATCCGGATTACTCACTGGTCCTGAGTCCGGTTGAGACGGTTGATCTTGTGCGGGAGGCTGTCGGCAGGTTCTCCGGTGTGCGCGTCGTGATCGCCGAGACGGGATACCCCGGGGACGTGGAGTCCGGTGTGCCGCAGGAGGAGTTCGCCCGTCTCCTGACCCGCTACCTGGCTGCCCGCCCCGCCAACCTGTTAGGCGCCATCTGGTTCTGCCTCCATGACTGGCACTTGCTGCTGGCCGAGCCTGAGTCGCGCAGGAGGCATCCTGACGAGCCCCTGATGCAGGCCGCGTATGCCCGCCGGCTTCGCTCGCTCGGCGTCAGGGAGGTCAACGGTGTAGCACGGCCGGCCTGGTATCACCTGCAGGCCTGGAATCGAGGCACGGCCATCTCCGCGGTGGCGACGCGCGGCCACATCGTGCAATAATGCGCGGGCGGCTGCGGTTACGGCAGAGTGCTTCATGTTCGGAACTCTACTTGCGGGATCGATGCTGCACGAAGCCCGGCGGACGCAGATCGGAATGAGCATCTTCTCCGGAGGGCATACGATGCGCCACTGGCTGCATTCGGGGATGCGGATCCTGCGACTTGCCCCCGCTTTCGCGCCTGCAATGCTCTCCACTCTTGCCTTTACGCCCGCGCATTCGGATACGCTGGAGATAACGGTGCTGGATTCCCGAACCGGGGCGCCCGTGACCGGTGCGTATGTGCAGGTCGGTCCAGGTCCCGGGGATCCGTTCGTCGGGAACTGGACCTGGAGCGATGGCGATGGGAAGGCCGTCTTCGACAGCCCCTTCCTCGTAGGCCATCAGACCGTGACTGCCGGGGCCGGGGGGTACTCCCTCCTAAGCGTGATCGAAGCCGCCGAGGGGTCGATCACACTGCGGCTGCACGCTGATGCGCCGTCCGCCGGTCTGCCCGGGCAGAGAGCGGAGGTGAGGGGGCAGGTGGACGGGATCGAGGCCCGCAGCTACGACGGCTACATCGACGTCGGGATCGTCTACCCGACGGTGTCGCTGTCATCCCTCCTCTTCGGCCGTGAGCTGACCTTCGAGGTTCCTTCCGACACCGTCTACCTGCCGCTGGCCGGACCATCGATCCTGCCGGGCAACATCGTGATCCCGGGTCAGACCGAGTACATGTTCATGCGTTTCTCCAGGCCGCAGTACCGTTTCTTCATTCCGACAGGCGGGATCTGCGACGTGTTCGTGGCATCCGGGCGCGTGCCGCTCTCCTCCCTCGCCCTCGGGGGGATCTCGCTTGACGCCATGACCATGCGGAGCGCAGGGGTCAGGCGCGGTGTGCACGTGCAGGGCGATACCGAGCTCATGGTCCGCGCCGACATCCCGCTGGTCGCCGGGCTCGAGGTCTCGATGCCCGGAGCCCCCCCGGGATCCGAGGTCTTCTTCACCTCGGTTGCGGATCTCCCCGGGGACGGCGCTGTCCGCTCGCTCTTCTTCGACGCAAAGACGGCATCCGCGGATACGCTCGGGTCCCTTGTGCTGGCCGGCCTGAACCCGTCGGGTGACCTTGCCGATGCCGTGCCCTACGTCGCCGGCTACTACTCCGACAGCTCGCCCGCACGCCTGTTCCAGGCGGGGATTGTCGACCGCACTCCCCTGACCCTGCCGGCCTCCAGGAGACTCGACAGCTTGTACAGGATCCCCGACGTCCTTCAGTTCGGCGACGAGTTCGCATGGGGCGACGTCACCGCAGGGGGGGCAGCCGCAGATCCGACCTGGGCTGTTTCGACATTCAGGCTTCAGCCCGAGGACCACCGTGCCGGCCGCACCCTCTGGGAGGTCTGGGCTCCAGCCGCCGGCCATGGCTTCCGCCTGCCGATCCTGGATCCGGCCGCTCCGGGCGGACTGCTGGATCCGGGGATCACCCCTCATGCGGACCGGCTCCTCTGGGATCTCTGGATCGCCGATCCGTCCGGCGGAGTCGAGGATGCGATGGAGGGCTCCTTCGCGACACTCACAAGGTGGAGCAGGAGGACCGTTGAGGCATCGCCGCCCATCGCTTCAGTCGAGGAGATAGGCCTCGGTACCGTTCGGGGCGAGCCTCTTCGCTTCCGCCTGGCCCCGAATCCGGGCATGTCCGACCGGGACATCCTCTGGGAATCTCCGCCCGGGATGGGAGACCCGGTGGCCTGGGATGTCGTCGACGTTACGGGACGTCGCCTGATGGGCGGGCTCTTCCCCTCCTCGGGCTCGACCTGGGACCGGCTCGCGCTGAGGGGCACCGAGCGGCTGACCACCGGGGTCTACTGGGTCCGCCTCCGCACAGTGGATGCGACCGGCACGGTCCCCATGATCGTCCTGCGCTGATCGCTGCCGTGGACGGGACGAGCTTCCACCAGCGCGACGTCAAGGCGGTCCTTCGCAGGCGCGACCTGTGCGACTCGTACTTCGTCGGCAAGTACAGCTACTCGCCATACCAGGCCTGCGCCCACGGCTGCTCCTACTGCGACGGCCGGGCGGAACGCTACTGGGTGGAGGGCGACTTCGAGCGCGACATCGTTGTCCGGACGAACGCCCCCGAGGTCCTTAAAAAGGAGCTGTCCCGCCTGCGCGAAAAGGGGATCGTGCGCCTGGGCTCCGGGGTTAGCGACTGCTATCAGCCCTGCGAGGCGGAGTTCAACCTGACAGGCCGCTCGGCCCGGATCCTCGCGGAGCACTCGATGCCGGTCTCGCTGCTGACCAAGTCCGGCCTCGTACTCCGCGACGCTCCCGTCTGGAAGGAGGTTCACGAGCGCGCCGGGTTCATACTCATGCTCTCGATTCAGACACTCGACGAGGATGTGCGCCGTGAGTTCGAACCCCGCGCCGCTGCCGTGGAGGAGCGCCTGCAGATACTGGCGGAGTTCCGCAGGCTGGGATGTGTAACCGGTGCGGTGGTAATGCCGATACTCCCCGGGATCTCCGATTCGGCTGCCGATCTTGCAGCCATGGCGCAGCGCCTCTCTGCGATCGGCGTGGACGTGGTCATGTTCGGCGGTTTGACACTGCGGCCGGGGCGCCAGAAGGGGTTCTTCTTCGAGACGCTGAAGCGCTGCAGGCCGGATCTGGTCCCTTTGTACACGAATCTCTATTCGGAGAACCGCGACTCCGGCGCGCCCGTTGCCGCATACTCGTGCGAACTCGACCGCCGGGCCAGAGCCGTCTTCCGCGAGGCTGGGCTGGACAACCTCCTCCCGCACCGCGTCTATCGCGGCCGTCTTCCCCGGTACGACGAGGTGCACGTCCTGTTGAGCCACATGGCGCAGTTATACAGGAGGGCGGGCAAGCCGGTGCGCCGGCTGGAGGCCGCTGCATCCCTCTACGACGAGTGGCTGCTGGGGGAGAAGAAGGTGTTCAACCGACGGCGCAATCTCCACCAGGCCTACCTGGAGTCGAAGCTCCTCTTTCTGGCCGAGGATGGCGGGCTTGCGGATCTACTGCAGAACGGGAAGCTGGCCCTCTTCCTGGACCACGTGCTTCGCGGCGGGAAGGTCTTCGACTACCACCGGTTGGAGCTTCTGGAGCGCGGGTAGCCCGGGCGGCCCGGCCGCCACACCGGCGTTGAACCCTGGTCGCTATTGCGCTATACTTGCATATGGTCATGGTGGTGACGGTGGCAGTGACGCTGCGCATTGCTGCGCCGTCAGGGCGTCTCGCATCGCGTCGGGTGATCTGGTGCAGGCTGTTCCTGGAAGGGAGAAGCCGGATGAGTAGATTGGTTCTGATGGCTGCTGCACCTCTTGCGCTGTTGGCCTTCACTGCCGCGGCAGACGACACCGAGTGGAGGGTCAGAGTTCACAGGGGTGATACCTACTCCGAGTTCACGGCATCAGAGATCGACAGCCTGACGTTCCAGGAAACTCCCAGGAACATGATCTGGATCCCGGCCGGCGAAGTGCGGCTGGGGCAGTCCGGGATCGCCGAGCCGGTCCACGATGTGTGGGTTGACGGCTTCTGGATCGGCAAGTACGAGGTGACGAACGGGGAGTACAGGGAGTTCATCGACGCCGGTGGATACAGCAACCCTGCATGGTGGAACCCGGTCGGCTGGGACTGGCGGGTGGCCGGCAACATCACGCTGCCGGAGAACTGGAACAGCAATCAGTATCACGGTGGCGGGATCCCCGGGAACGAGGGCTTCCCGGTGAACGGCGTCTCCTGGTGGGAAGCGGACGCCTGGTGCCGCTGGGCAGGGACGCGGTTGCCCACCGAGGCCGAGTGGGAGAAGGCTGCCAGGGGGCCCTCTCCGAACACCCCGACCTACCCCTGGGGCGAGGGGATCAGCGGGCCACGGGCGAACTACTGGCAGAGTGGCGACCCGTATCAGAACAACGGCTGGACAACGCCTGTCGGATACTACGACGGCAGCAATCACGACGGCTACCAGACGATCGACAGCCCGGGCCCATACGGGCTCTACGATCTGGCCGGGAATGTCTGGGAGTGGTGCAGCACGAAGTACGCGAGCTACCCCTATGACCCGGACGACGGCCGGGAGAATCCGCCGATAACCCCCAACGAGTGCTGCCGGGTGTTTCGCGGCGGCTCGTGGGGCAGTGCCACGCACAACCTCCGCTGCGCCCACCGCGACAGCGGCCACCCGCACGAACGACACCCCGCATACGGGTTTCGTTGTGCGAGAAACTGATGGCCCCTTGTCCCGAGCAGGCGGATCAGGATCAACATGGAGGCGAAAATGAGAACAGGACAGTCTTGCAGGAACCGGATCCCATTGTGGGCAGCCTCTGCCCTACTCGCCTGCCTGGCCGCGGCGCAGGCAGCGAATGCAGATGAGCCCGCCCTGGTCATCAGGCTGACCGAGGGCCCGGGCGCGGTCTACGCGGTAGGCAACATCGAGCAGGTCCTGTTCGACGATGACGCGGTGATCGTCGTGACGACCACAGGTTCCGACAGCTACCCTACAGACGAGATCGTGAGGATTGACTTCATCATGGAAGTATCGAGCGCTCCGACGCCGGAGGCCACGGCGCAGGCGCTGAAGGCGATCCGACTCTTCCAGAACCAGCCGAACCCGTTTTCGTCCGATACTCAGATCGCGTTCGACCTGCCGCAGGCCGGCGCAGCCGAACTCGCAATCTACAGCCCCGATGGCCGGCTGGTGCGGACACTGGCGGGCGGCGAGCGCTCAGCAGGCCGGCAGACCGTGCACTGGGACGGCCTGGATGATGCCGGCCACAAGGCCGCAGGCGGTGTCTACTTCTACACCCTGCGTGCCCCGGGAGTGGAGGAAAGCAGAAGGATGATCCTGCTGCCTTGATTGTGTGGCGGGTGGGTGGTGATCCTGCTGTCGGGAACACGGCGGGGTGACCGGACTATCCCGCCCTGGAGAGTGCAATCAGGTCAAGGCCGCGAGGAGGGGGTTGGGCCTGTACGACGGACACCAATTTATGGAGGACCGGACGATGAGATTTCGGATGACGATTGTGGCAGCCTTGGTCCTCTGCCCTGCAATCGCTGCAACACCGTGCCGGGCTGAGTGGAGAATGCTCGTTCACGAGGGTGAGAGAGTCACGGAGTTCGCGGTGTCGAACATCGACAGCCTGACATTCCGCGAGGATCCGGACGGCATGATCTGGATCCCGCCGGGCTATGTGAGGCTGGGGATACCCGGCGAACCTCTCGCTACGCCCATCCACGATGTCTGGGTCGATGGGTTCTGGATCGGGAAGTACTCGGTGACGAACGCCGAGTACAGCGGGTTCATCGATGCCGGCGGATACGACAATCCTGAGTGGTGGAACCCTGTCGGCTGGGACTGGCGTGTTGCGCAGAGCATTACTCTGCCGGCCAACTGGAACAGCGACGAGTATCACGGCGGCGGCATCCCGGGGAACGAGCACTTCCCGGTGCATGGGGTCTCGTGGTGGGAAGCCGATGCGTACTGCCGCTGGGCCGGGAAGCGTCTCCCGACCGAGGTGGAGTGGGAGAAAGCCGCCAGGGGCGGGTGCGAGATGTGGGGCGATCCGATGCAGTGCGACAGCGCGGACACCCCGACCTATCCCTGGGGCATGGGGATCAGCGGGCAGCGGGCGAACTACTGGGACAGCGGCGACCCGTATGAGGGGAATGGCTGGACAACGCCTGTCGGCTACTACGACGGCCGCAATCACGACGGGTTCCAGACGATCGACAGCCCAAGCCCGTATGGCCTGTACGATGTGGCCGGGAATGTGCACGCGTGGACAAGCACCGGCTGGGCAGGCTATCCCTACGATCCGGATGATGGGCGCGAGGATCCGCCTGCAACGCATTTCGAGTGCTGCCGTGTGACACGCGGGGGCTCCTGGGGATCAGGCACGGCCCCTCTCCGTACCGGCAACCGCGGCAACCAGTACCCGCAATACCGGCACGGCAGCACGGGCCAGGGCTACGGAATCAGGTGCGTGATGGATTGAATGGGCTGCAATGACCCCCTGATCTGCATAACCGACGTAGGAAGCACGACAACGAAGGCGGTTCTCTTCCTCCGGGATGGCGGGGATGGAGGGTGGCGCTGTCTGCGGCACGAGGCCGCCACGACGGTGGAGAAGCCGGACGAGGACGTGACGCTCGGCGTTCTACGGGCGCTGGATGCCTTCAGGGATGAAGTCGGCACGCCCCTGACACGGGACGGCCGCCCGGCAGTGACCTACCTCTCTACCTCCAGCGCGGGCGGTGGCCTTGCCGTCGTCGTGACCGGCCTGGTACGTTCCATCACCTCGCAGAGCGCAGAGAGGGTTGCCCTCGGTGCCGGCGCGATCGTGCTGGATGTGCTGGCCCTGGACGACGGGCGCACGCCATATCAGAAGATCCGGGATCTCGAGCGGCTCCGTCCCGACATGGTCCTGCTTGCCGGCGGATTCGATGGCGACGCGATCTCCGGGCCGGTCTTCCTTGCCGAGATCATGAACGAAGCCTCGCTGCATCCCAAGCGGAACCCCCGTGCCCGGCTTCCTGTCATCTTCGCCGGCAACAGGAAAGCACTGCCTTATGTCGAGGCTGCTGTGAAAGACCGCTTTATGCTGCGTGCGGTCGACAACCTCCGCCCCGAGGCGGGACAGGAGCGGCTGGGCCCCGCTCGGGAGGCGATCCACGAGCTCTTCATGGAGCACGTAATGTCGCAGGCCCCCGGTTACGAACGGTTGCGCGACTGGGTGGACGGGCCGCTCCTGCCCACTCCGTCGGCGGTCGGCAGGATACTTGGGCTTGTGTCGGAGAAGACGGGAGAGCGGATCCTCGCCGTGGATGTGGGAGGGGCCACGACCGACGTCTTCACGGCGCACGAAGGCAGGGTCGTGCGCACGGTCAGCGCGAACCTGGGCATGAGCTACAGCATCCTGAACGTGCTGCTCTCCGCCGGGCTGGATGCACTGCTGGAGTTGCTGGACAAGGGGCGGGACTCCCGGGGCGGGGCGCATCCGGCACGGGATCACGCAGGCGACGTGCTCAACCGCGTGGGGGAGAAGTATCTCAATCCCACGCGGCTCCCCGGGGACGAGGTTGATGCCGGAATCGAGCGGGGCATCGCAACCCTGGCTGTGCGCGAGGCGGTGCGCGCGCACCTGCGCGTGCTGGGCGGGAAGTCGGATGACAGGGGCGCGGATGCCTTTCGGATCCGCTCGCATCTGAGGGACCGGCAGAGAGAGGCGCGCACGGAGCCCGGTGTGGTCAACGCGGACAGGTACGATCTCATCATCGGGAGCGGCGGTGCACTTTCACACGTGCCCCGCGACGTCGCAGCCCGAATCCTGACCGATGCCGTTCAGACTTCACGCAGGACGCAGCTCGCTGTGGACAGCGCCTTCATCTTTCCGCACCTGGGGATGCTCTCCGCACAGGATCCTGATCTGGCCTTCGAGCTCTTCAACCGTGTCGGGATAGTGCGGCTGGGCAGGGCGCAGGATCACCGTGGGTCGACGGCGAGGGCAGCCGTGCCGGGTGCTGCATCCAGGATTCCGGCGTCTGCCGAGGACCCGGTCCGGCGCGGAAGGATCATCCTGGAGCGCGAGCTGTCGATTCCCGGGGATGTCCTTGTCCACAAGGGGGGCACCGTGGAAGGCGACACACTTATAGCCCGGAGCACACGGCTTTTCCTCCGCCCGTTCTTCCTGCCGGTTGCGCAGGTGCTCGACTGCAGGCCGGAGGAGACCGGGCAGCATCTTCTGATGGGGCCTGGGGACGGGTTCGCACCGGGCGATCTGCTGGCAAGGCGGAAGGGGATGCTCAGGACGAAGGAGTTCCGCTGCCAGGTAGGCGGCATCTTCGACAGGCTACTCGCCGACGGAACAGTGTTGGCCAGAGAGACTCCCGCCCAGGCCCGGCACGTCTGTGTTGTAGATGCCGCCGCCGCCCTGAAGGTCGACGCAGGAAAACTGGCGCCTTTCCTCCGTTGCGGGGAAGGGCAGGAGGTGGAAGCAGGGTCTGTTCTGGCTGCAACCGGTATCCCGCCGGTGGGGCGTACGGCGCTCTCTCCCATCCGCGGCAGGGTCCTCCAGATCCGTCCGGATGAGGGCCGCATCTGGGTGGAGCCTCTGCGCGAGGAGCTGGAGGTGAAAGCCTGGGTGCCGGGTACGGTGTGCGAGATAACCGGTCGCGGGGCTGTCATCGAGACGTCCGGCACCGTGATCAGGGGTGCCTGGGGCGCAGGCGGCGAGACGGCCGGGCGGCTGGCGTATCGGGAGCCGGGATCGGGTCCGGGCGGCGGTTATTCAGGCCAGCCACAGGGAGAAGGGCTGCCGACACGCCCTGACGACGGGATGGATGGCGCTTCAGCTGGCGTTGTCGCCCTTGTGGAGCACCTGGACCTTGCCGGTCTGCAGAATCTTCGCGACGCGGGGGCCAGCGGCGTCATCACGGCCGGTGCGGATCTCGGACCCCTGCTCGCCGAGTCATGGCCTTTCACGGTGGTTGTGCTGGAAGGGTTCGGCCGGCACACCCTCAGTGAGGAGTTCGCCTCAGTCCTGGCAGCGGCAGTGGGGCGCACCGTGTACATCGACGGCACGACCGAACTTCGTGTGGGTGTGCAGAGGCCGCGGGTGCTGATCATTGATGAGTGAACGGGCGCCCCTGGCCCTCCTCACTCACCGGCCTACCCCCCCATCGATTCCAGCTCCTCCCACCTTGCGAACGCAGCCTCGAGCTCGGACTCAACCCGCCCCAGCCGGTCGGTCAACTCGGCCACGGTTCCACCCGCGGTCCTGTACAACTCCGGGTCGGCAAGGGACGAGTGGAGCTTCGATTGCTCCTCCTCCAATGCCTCTATCCGTTGAGGGAGCGAGGCGAGCTCCCTCTCCTCCCTGTAGGTCAGCTTTCGCCTCCTGCTGGAGGGGGGCTCGCCGGTTCCGGGTGCCGCAGCGTCCGGTTCGCCCGCGGATCTCCCGCCTGCCGGGCCGGATGAGCTCCTGCTTCGCCTGCCGCGCCGGTCAGACACCCCTGTGCCATGCGCACCGTCATCCGTCGAGGGGGCCGCTTTCGCGATGGGCGCACCTGTGGCTGCCCCTGCAGCCGCACTGGCCCCTGCCTGGCGCAGCCAGTCGTCATATCCGCCGACGAACTCCGCCACGCTCCCGTCCGCTCCGACCGACAGCGTGCTCGTGACTACGTTGTTCAGGAAGTCGCGATCGTGGCTCACGAGTAGCAGGGTCCCCCGGAACTCCAGGATCAGGCCCTCCAGAAGATCGAGCGTCTCCGCGTCCAGGTCATTCGTGGGTTCGTCCAGCACCAGGGCATTGCACGGCCTCGTGAAGAGCTTCGCCATCAGGAGCCGGTTCCGCTCCCCGCCCGACAGGACGCGGACCGGTGTCTGGGCCCTCTCGGGCGTGAAGAGGAAGTCCCGCAGGTAGGCCAGTATGTGCCTGGGCCTGCCGTTCACTGTCACGACATCGCGCCCCTCACCCACATTCTCGCGGGCGCTCTTCCCTGGGTCGAGCTGCTCACGGAACTGGTCGAGATAGACGAAGTCCAGCCCCTTCCCGAATCGGATCGATCCCGACTGCGGGGCAAGCTCGCCGGCAAGGATCCGCAGGAGGGTGGTCTTGCCGCTTCCGTTCGGGCCGATGATGCCGACGCGGTCTCCCTGCAGGATCGTCGCTGTCAGGTCCCGGATGACCGGCTTTTCGCCATAGGAGTAGGTGGCGCCTGAAGCCCTGCAGAAGAGGCGGCCGGATGTGCCGGTCCCGGAGATCTCGATCCTGGCCAGGCCTGCCTTCTCCCTGCGCGCAGTCGCCTCCTCGCGCAGGGCAAGCAGCGCGCGGACCCGTCCCTCGTTGCGTGTGCGCCGGGCCTTGATCCCCTGGCGAACCCAGGCCTCCTCCCCGGCCAGCTTTCTGTCCAGGAGTTCAGCTCGTGCCGCCTCAGCCTCGAGGAGCGCCTCACGCCTCCTCAGGAAGTCATCATATCCGCAGGGAAAGGCGATCAGGCGCCCGCGGTCCAGTTCGGCCACGCGGTTGGCAAGCCTTCTGGCGAAAGCGCGGTCGTGCGTGACCAGGATGATGGTCCTGGCCTGGCGGAGCAGGAACTCCTCCAGCCAGACTATCGTGTCGATGTCCAGCTGATTGGTCGGTTCGTCCAGGAGCAGGATCTCGGGGCCGCAGACCAGGGCCTTCGCCAGCATCACCCGCCGCTTCGATCCGCCGGAGAGCGGGGAGAAGTCCGCCTCAGGATCCAGCCCGAGGCGCGAGAGGACCCGCTCCACATCGCGGTGCAGGCTGAAGCCTCCGCGGTCTTCGAGCATCCCCTGGAGCTCCTGCTGGCGCGCAGCGATCGCGGGGCTCTGATCCTGTGTGAGGGAGTGGCTCAGGCGGTGATACTCAGCCAGCATCGAGAACAGCTCGCCTGTGCCGGCGGCGGCAACGTCGAACACGGTGCCGCCTGTACCGGGGGGGATTTCCTGGTGGAGGATGGCTGTCTTGAGGTCGCTGCGGCGGGAGATCTCGCCTGAATCCGGCCTCAGCTCACCTGCGATCAGGCGCAGCAGGGTCGACTTGCCGGATCCGTTCCGTCCCACCAGGCAGAGGCGGTCGCCCGGCAGAACGGTCAGGTCCACCCCGTTCAGTACGGGTGGACCGCCGAATGCAGCTGTGACGTTTCGAAGCGTGATCAGGGCCAAATGGTCTCCAGATGCCCGGACATCCCGTGTCCTGCAAGGGGTTGGTGGGTGGATGTCCCGGCTACAGAGCCAGGCTGTGCCTGCGGCCTCCGGACACGACGGAGAAGCCGCCTTCCCGGACCGGCGCGTCGCACTGGCCGTGCTCGTTCTTCCCCCAGGCTGCGATTGTGCCGTCGCTCCGGATGGCCAGACTGTGCCGGCTTCCCGCGGCGATGGCTATGAAGTCCCCGTTCGGCTCCGGCACGTCGCACTGGCCGTGCTCGTTCTTACCCCATGCCAGGATCGTACCGTCGCCCTGGAGCGCGAGAGTGTGCCAGCCGCCTCCGGCTATGGCGATGAACTCCGTCCCTGCCGCGGGGACATCGCACTGCCCGAAGCTGTTGTCCCCCCACGCCACTATCGTGCCGTCACTCCGCAGGCCCAGGCTGTGCCACGCGCCGGCGGATATCTCCACGAAGTCCCCATTATCTTCCGGGAGTTCGGACTGCTCGTGGATATTCCAGCCCCATGCGGCGATCGTGCCGTCACTGCGGAGGGCCAGGCTGTGCCAGCCGCCCGCCGCGATCGCGATGAAGTCTGCGTTGGGCTCGGAGATGTCCAACTGAAGCGAATTGTTCTCCCCCCAGGCGGCAACCGTACCGTCTCCGTAGAGCCCCAGGCTGTGCCCTGCCCCGGCCGAAATGGCGACGAAGCCTTCGTTCGGCTCCGGGACATCGCACTGGCCGTGGTAGCCCCAGCCCCACGCCAGGATCCTGCCGTCAGCCTTCAGTCCCATGCTGTGCCACTCACCGGCGGATATGTCGAGAAAGCCTTCGTTCGGCTGCGGGACGTCGCATCTGCCATGGGCGTCGAGGCCCCATGCAGCGATCGATCCGGACGGTTCGTCGTGAGCTGCCCCACCGGCCGGGAGCATCAGGGCCACGACCAGGGGAAGGAGCACCCAAAGCCCCGGCCTCCCATCAATACTGTCGGATATCCTGTCCATGCTGTTCCTCCTTGATGCGGAAGACCGGACATCACGCGCCCCCAGGCCTTCCGGGTCCAGGGCTGTCGCCGGAGGCCGGTTCCAACCGATCCCCCAGCCACGATGGCGATTAGATCAGACGATGTCTCACGGATCGAGCAGGTTCCGCGGCCTTGGCGCCCGGTCCGGAAAAAAGCCGGGAACCGGTCGCGTTCCCGGCAACTCGCTCTGGATTGGGCATCCTTATCCTGCTAGCCTCTTCAATGCGTATTGCCTGCGCAACTCCAGCCACCGGTGCATAAGTGTCCGGGGACAGGCTGGAGGCGGTCGGATCCCATCGGATCTCGGAACAAAACTGACACATAATGAGTCCTGCGTCTCCCTCCAGGGGACTGTGCGGGGAGGAGTGAACATGGAGAAGAAAGCCCCTGCGGCCAAGGCAGCCGGCCGGCCGGAGATCAGGGTTGACGAGTGCAAGGGGTGCGGCATGTGCGTGATGGAATGCCCTACGAAGGTTCTGCGCCTGTCGAGGGCCATCAACCGGATGGGCTACCACCCCGCGGAATACATCGGGGAGGGGTGCATCGGATGCGGGATCTGCTTCTATGCGTGTCCCGAGCCGGGCGCCATCACTGTGTACAAGCTGAAGAAACCGGCGGCGGAGGTCAGTTCATAGGGGAGGAGGAACCGCGATGGCGAAGGAACTGCTGAAGGGCAACACCGCGGTGGTGAAGGGTGCCGTCCTGGCCGGATGCCGGGCCTACTACGGATACCCGATCACCCCGGCCAGCGAGATCGCAGAGGGGGCTGCCCAGTACTTCCCCAAGGTGGGGGGGACATTCCTGCAGGCTGAGAGCGAGATCGGGGCGATATACATGGTCTACGGCGCTGCTTCTGCGGGTATCCGTGCCATGACAGCCTCATCCAGCCCGGGCATCAGCCTGAAGATGGAGGGTCTCTCCTACCTGGTGGGATGCGAACTGCCAATGGTGCTGGTCGACATCAACCGCGGTGGTCCGGGACTGGGCAACATCGCCCCGGAACAGAGCGACTACTTCCAGGTTGTAAAGGGCGGTGGACACGGCAATTACAAGACGATCGTCCTGGCGCCCAATTCGGTGCAGGAGATGTGCGACCACACGATGCTCGCCTTCGAGCTTGCGGACAAGTACCGCAATCCGGTGGTCGTGCTGGCCGACGGTTTCGTGGGACAGATGATGGAGCCGTGTGTGTTTCCCGAGCCGGTGAAGGATATCCCGGAGAAGCCCTGGGCGGTCGGCCCCGGCGAGGAACGGCGGGACAATCTGATCAGCTCGATCTACCTGGATCCCGACAAGCAGGAGGCGCACATACACCACCTGTGGAGGAAGTACGCGAAGATGCAGGAAGATGAGATCCGGTTCGAGGAGTACCGGATGGAGGATGCCGAGCACGTCGTAATGGGGTATGGCATTGTTTCCCGCATTCTGAAGACTGCGATCGACCGCGCCCGCGATGACGGCATGAAGGTTGGTCTGCTGCGCCCCGTCACCCTCTGGCCCTTCCCGACCGCGCGGATACAGGCCCTGGCTCAGACCGTCGAGAGGTTCCTGGTTGTGGAGATGTCCATGGGGCAGATGGTCGAGGATGTGCGACTGGCTCTGAACGGCACGCGCCCAGTCGCTTTCTTCAACCGCTGCGGAGGCAATGTTCCTTCCGCGGACGAGTGCTACAAGGCTATCCGGGAGATGGAGGGGGTGGCTAATGGCTAAGGACGTCTTCAAGAAGGCCGACGTCTTCTATGAGAGCTTCACGCGCAAGACTGACAACGTACCGGACCAGGTCTCGACCCACTACTGCCCGGGATGCGGACACGGCAATGTGCACAAGTTCATCGCCGAGGCGCTGGACGACATGGGCCTGGCCGATCGCACGGTCTTCGTGAGCCCTGTCGGTTGCAGCGTGTTCGGCTACTACTACTTCCATGTGAGCAACATCCAGTCCGCCCACGGCCGCGCCCCTGCGGTTGCCTCGGGCGTGAAGCGCGCGCATCCCAACGCGATCGTCATCTCCTACCAGGGCGATGGCGACCTGGCCGCAATCGGCGGGAACGAGATCCTGCAGGCGGCCAACCGCGGCGAGGGGATCACCGTCTTCTTCATCAACAACGCGATCTACGGCATGACCGGCGGCCAGATGGCCCCGACCACCCTCCTCGGCATGAGAACAACGACGAGTCCGTACGGCCGGACCGAGGCGAACGAGGGATTCCCTATCAAGGTTGTTGAGCTTCTTGCTGCCCTGGACGCTCCAGTCTACCTGGAGAGGGTGGCCCTCACGGACTCCAAACACATCACGAAGGCCCGCCTCGCCGTGCGCAAGGCGATCAGGAACCAGGTGGAGAACAAGGGATTCAGCCTGGTCGAGATCCTCAGCGCCTGCCCGACCGGATGGAAGATGGGCTTCGAGGACTCCAAGAAGTGGATCCGGGAGCAGATGGAGGCGGTCTTCCCGCTCGGGGTGACCAGGGACCGCACGGCCGAAGTCCCGGCGAGCGAGGCGAAGGCCAAGGATTTCATCACCGAGAACCTCTTCGACATCCTCGAGATCGCGAGCGGAGTTGGCGACTCGGCGAGCAGGCCGGAGGTGGATCCCCGCTATGCGAACCCCAGGCTGAAGGTGGCGGGATTCGGCGGGCAGGGGATCCTGCTGCTGGGCGTCGGGATAGCCGACTGCGGCATGCGCGCAGGCTACGAGGTATCGTGGCTGCCCTCCTACGGGCCTGAGATGCGCGGAGGCACGGCAAACTGCCACGTGCTGATCTCCGACAGGCAGATCGGTTCTCCGGTGGTTGATGAGGCCGACGTGGTCATAGCGATGAACAAGCCGTCTCTGGTCAGATTCGAGAAGGATCTGCGCAAGGACGGGCTTCTCATCTACGACAGCTCACTCATCGAGATCAAGCCATCCCGGACCGATGTCGAGGTGATCGCAATTCCCGCGACAGAACTGGCTGACAAGGAGGTCGGGAACGCGAAGGCTGCAAACATGGTTGTTCTGGGAGCCTACGTGCAGCACACGGGCCTTCTGGATCTGGAAGGTGTGAAGAAGTCTCTTCCGCACTTCATCCGTGCCCGGAAGACGATCCCCCTGAACGAGAAGGCGATCGATCTGGGTGCCGCTTACGTGAAGAAGCACTATCCGCGGTGAGGCAGGGGTTACTCTGATGACGGCTGGTCCGGATCCAGGCATTGCCCTGGTCCGGGTCAGCCGCAGTCTCTTCACCGCAATGCAGCCGTGCGCCGCGGTGCCGGCGTCCCTGTGTCGCCATCGAGGGTCCGTGGGTAATCCAGGCTACGGATCGCCCAGTATCTTGTCGCGCATTACCAGATGGACTTCGATGCGCTCGACGTCCTGATCAAGAGAGTCGAGAAAGGATGTCATGGCTGTCCGCGTGCGCGGCGGGAAGGCGGTGCCGCGGATCCGCTCTACCGCATCGTCCAAGTCCTGGAACAGTAGCAGATCGGTCTCGAGTATTCGCTCCAGTGTTTCCTCACGCACCCTTGTGGCCTCGAAGAACCCACTGAAGCCATATGGAGCGTAGCGAACCGCGTCGGCAACCCCTTCCACGCGGCGCAATCTCTGCTCCAGTGCCTCCACGGCAGAGTCGAGGGACTGCTCGGACAGGCAGCCGATCCGCTCCTCCAGCAGGTCCCTGATGAGGGAGAGCTTCGCCAGTACCCTGCTGCGGAGGCGTGAGTCCTCCTCTCTACGGGAACCGATCCCTTTGTAGCCGCTGTAGCCCGGAACGAGGTACGCCAGGTTTTCGAGAAAGCGGGTCCCTGAGATCATCGCTGGTGTCGTGGTGGCTTTCGGGCCATTGCGCATGCTTTCCTCCGCCTGGTGGGGTGCAATCTGCATTCCACTGTTCGTGTGCTCTCCAACCTGCAACGGTCCGGGAACTGCGCCAAGCATCCCCGAAGTCTGGCTGCTCCTGTAACTCTAGCCCCCACAATAGATCCAGGCTGTGGTGAAACCCAGATCGCCTGCACCCTCGCCCTTACCCGTGCAAGGAGCATGCCTCATGGTTGTCAGGCCGGGAGGCTTCGCCGGGGGTCCTGTGTGCCAAGTGGCCCAATGATGCGGGGCATCCCGCAGGTCGGGACACATATTTATCAATGTGTGTATATGTGCCCCGTGTCGATATGTTGATATATACATTGCCATCGATATGTATTGGGGCTTGTGTTGCCGGATCCGTGAGCACAGCGACCCTGAGGCTTCTGCCCTGGGGGACAGCGGTTGTGATCGATTTTGAAACGTCATTGCTGGAGTGTATCAGTTTGACACGGATCTGACCTACTGGACGGCTTGATGACGTGAACGCTGTAATCACTTGTTTTGCAGCACTATATGCGTCTACAAGATCTCACCCCCACATCCGGGTGGCTGATCTGTGCCAATTTGGGACAGCACAGCTGGGCGAGACGATGCCACGAACGCAGCCGCCGGATGCCCGCACACGATAACTGATACTCCTGCAATGTGATACGAAAGTGGGGCAACTGGCACACCTGTTGCGTACCTGTATAGCATCGAATGATTGCGGTCCGGCGGCGCATACCTGCGTTCGCCGGACCTCATTGGCAGTTAGTAGATTACCCCGGTTGAGGCGGGATGCCCGCGCCGGAAGAATCTCGGAGACAGAAGAGGAGGAGGGTTCGATGGCTGCGAAAGGCTCTGTCAAGATTCGCCCCTTGGGTGACCGGATCCTGGTCAAGCGAATCGAGGAGGTAGAAGAAGTCCGGGGAGGGATTATCATTCCCGACACCGCCAAAGAGAAGCCGATGCAGGGCGAGATCATCGCGGTCGGGCCTGGCAAGACGACCGAAGACGGCAAGCTGCAGAAGCTTGAGGTGAAGATCGGCGACCGGGTGTTGATGAGCAAGTATGCCGGCAGCGAGGTCAAGATCGACGGCCAGGAGTACGTGATAATGCGGGAGGACGACGTTCTCGGCATCGTCGAGAAGTAGTGCCACGGTTAATACGGAGCTTCCGGGCCTGCAATGGTCCAGGAGCTGGTGGCGGGGCCTGAGAGCAGGAGTGCACAGGGCCCAGGAAGCGGATGAAGCGGCGATCCGGCCCGAGTGAGGGCGCCCGGGATGCCGCAGAACAGATGGAGGTTACAGACAATGTCAGCCAAACAGCTTCTCTTCAAGGCGGAAGCCCGCCAGAAGATTCTGGAGGGAGTAGAGACCCTGAGCAGGGCCGTGAAGGTCACCCTCGGGCCCCGGGGACGGAACGTGGTTCTCGACAAGAAGTGGGGTTCTCCCACGATCACCAAGGATGGCGTGACGGTTGCCAAGGAGATCACCCTGGAAGATCCATACACCAACATGGGCGCCCAGATGGTCCGCGAGGTCGCATCAAAGACCTCCGACGTGGCCGGTGACGGGACGACCACGGCGACCCTCCTTGCAGAGTCGATCTTCCGCGAGGGTCTGCGGAACGTCACGGCCGGCGCCAACCCGATGTTCCTGAAGCGCGGCGTCGACCTGGCGGTCACGGCAGTGGTCGAGGACCTGAAGCGCCTCTCCAAGGATGTGAAGGACCGCGAGCAGATCATGCAGGTCGGAACCATCTCGTCCAACGGCGACACCGAGATCGGCACCATCACGGTGGAAGAGGCCAAGTCGATGGAGACGACCCTGGACCTGGTCGAGGGGATGCAGTTCGACAACGGCTATCTCTCTCCGTACTTCATCACCGAGAAGGACACCATGGAGGTTGTCCTCGAGAACGCGCTGATCCTCATCCATGAGAAGAAGGTCTCCAGCCTGAAGGACATCCTTCCGCTCCTCGAGAAGGTCTCCCAGGCCGGCCGGCCGATGCTGATCATCTCCGAGGATGTCGAGGGCGAGGCCCTGGCCACCCTGGTCGTGAACAAACTCCGCGGCACCCTGCAGATCTGCGCCGTGAAGGCCCCGGGTTTCGGCGACCGCCGCAAGGCGATGCTCGAGGACATCGCGATCCTGACAGGAGGCATGGTCATCAGCGAGGATCTGGGCCGCAAGCTCGAGAGCGTCACCCTGCAGGATCTCGGCAAGGCCAAGCGGATCACCGTGACGAAGGAGAACACCACGATCATCGAGGGATCCGGCAAGGCTGCCGACATCAAGGCCCGCGTCGAGATGATCCGCCGCCAGATCGATGAGTCCACCTCGGACTACGATCGCGAGAAGCTGCAGGAACGGCTGGCCAAGCTGGCGGGCGGGGTCGCCGTGATCAGCGTCGGCGCCGCAACCGAGACCGAGATGAAGGAGAAGAAGGCCCGCGTCGAGGACGCCCTTCACGCCACGCGCGCCGCGGTGGAAGAGGGTATCGTGCCCGGCGGCGGGGTCGCCCTGATCCGCTGCATCCCCGTGCTGGACAAGATCGAGGGGAACGAGGAGGAGCTCGTCGGAGTCGGCATCGTTCGCCGCGCCCTCGAGGCTCCACTGCGCACCCTGTCGAACAACGCAGGGGTCGAGGGTTCCGTCGTGGTCCAGGAAGTCAGGAAGGGCAAGAAGAACTACGGCTACAACGTCGCAACGGGCGAGTACGTTGACATGCTGGAGGCCGGGATCATTGACCCGACCAAGGTGACACGCTTCGCGCTGCAGAATGCAGCATCAATCGCAGGACTGCTGCTCACGACCGAGGTTCTCATCACCGAGATCCCCGAGAAGGAGAAGCCGGCCATGCCGGGTGGCGGCATGGGCGACATGGGCGGCATGGGCGGCATGTACTAGGCCGCGCAGGGCCCAGCTCACCACAGGTCCTGGAGCTTTCTCCCTTCGCCGGCGCCGGGAGGTTGCAGGGAAGGGGGTTCTGACAGCCCCGACTCCGGTCTCGACTGGAGCCGGGGCGTTGGTTTTCCATGCGGCGCCGGATGAGGTATGATCGACCCGGGCGATCCGCGCATATGGAAGGAGGTTGAGATAAGCGACCAGTTTCAGTTTGACCAGAGGGCCGCGAAAGCCGAGCGCGCCGTGCTGGTCGGGTTCATCCGTCCCGAAGGAGAGGAGGACACCCTCGACGAACTCTCCCGCCTTGTGGCAACAGCAGGAGCAGGGGAGGTCGCCCGGATTTACCAGAGGCGGGAATCCGTTCACCCCGGCAGGTTCCTCAGCAGGGGGAAGTTGAGCGATGCCGGGGAGGCGGTCCGGCAGCATGAAGCCGACATCCTGGTCAGCGACGAGGATCTCAGCCCTGCCCAGGTCCGCAACCTCGAGGAATCCCTGAAGGTCCGGGTGGTGGACCGGACCGAGATCATTCTGGACATTTTCGCACAGCGCGCCAGGACGCGTGAGGCCAAGCTGCAGGTGGAACTGGCCCAGCTGCGCTACCTGCTGCCGCGCCTGGCCGGCATGTGGGGCCATCTCTCCCGCACCGGCGGCGGAATAGGCACTCGCGGCCCGGGGGAAACCCAGCTCGAGGTCGACAGGCGGCGGGTACGGGAGAAGATCGCCGTACTGGCCAGGCGTCTCGGCGAGATCGAGACCGAGCGGGAAACGCAGTCGCGTGGCCGCCGGGGTGCTTTCCGCATCTGCCTCGTAGGTTATACAAATGCAGGCAAGTCGACCCTGTTCAACCGCCTCACTCGCTCGTTGGTCCTGGAAGAGGACAAGCTCTTCGCCACTCTCGACACCACGACCCGAAGACTCCGGCTTTCGGGAAGCAACGAGGTCCTGATTTCCGACACGGTGGGTTTCATCCGGAAGCTGCCGCATCACCTGGTTGCTTCATTCCGGGCGACCCTGCGCGAGGTCGGGACTGCCGACCTTCTCCTGCACGTTGCGGACGCTTCGCATCCGGCCAGGCAGGCGCAGATCCAGGCGGTGGAGGATGTACTGGAAGAGCTGCTCGACCACGAGATTCCGCGTATCCTGATCCTCAACAAGGCTGATCTGCTTCACGGTACGGAGGAGGAGATGGAATCCCGCATCACCTATCCTGAGGCGGTGCTTCTGTCGGCGTTCTCGGATGGTGACCGGGAAATGCTGAAGGCGCGTCTGACCGCGACGCTTCGCGATCTCCGCGTTGCCGTGAGGGTGGAATGTCCGGTTGAACGCCTTCCGCTTCTGAAGAAGCTGGCCCGCCGGGGCGAGTTCAGGGCGGAGAACCATCACGACGGCCGCGTCTGGTCCGAACTCTGGCTGGACCGCCGCGATCTCGGCAAGCTGCGCCGCGCGGGGTTCCGTACGCAGATTGTCGGGGATGGGGCCGCCGAGCGGGTCTGGCCGGATGCCGGCGGTGTCAGGTGATCCGCAGCTCGTAAATCCTTGTATAAGTGAAAAGGCGCAGCATCGGGCGCAGACCCCGCAGGTGCTGCAGCAGTGGCCGCCGCAGCGAAATCCTCCCATGCCTTGCGACCCGGAACCCCGCCCTCCCGAACAGCCACGAGATCCGAGTGTCGTCTATCTCGTGGTAGTGCTGGTCGGTCCAGAGGAACTTCGGCCGGCCGGGTGTGGAGAGGTAGAGCACCCCGTCGGGCTGCAGGGCCATCCGGATGCTCTCCAGGAAGAACAGGGGGTTGAAGAGGTGCTCCAGGATCTCGAGGGCGAAGATCGTCCCATACGGTCCTCCCGGAATGCGGTCACACTCGAAGTCGATTCCGTCGCAGGAGGTGAACTCGAATCCCACAGTCTCCCGAATGATCTGGATCTTCGGATTGAGCTCACCCAGGTCCAGGACCGGCGCCGGGGTCTCCCCGACGAAAGCGGCGGTGTCGCGACACTGACGGCGGAAGTACTCAGGGACCTCTCCCCAGTGCCAGAGTCGCTCGGAGGTGTTGAACGTGGGTAGATCCCTGTAGACCGCCATCACCCTGCCCTCTGTCAGTGGCCGATCCCGGCCGGTCTCGCCCTGGTCCACCAGCCGATCCCCGCGGCTTCCGGTTACAGGTCGGTGCAGTATGTCGAGCGGCGAGTGAGGGCGCAATCCCGTATTCGTGACCAGCCTGGGATCACAGGCCCTGATCGTCCATTTGGCCCAAAGGAGGGGACCAATACTCAAAGTGGTCCCTTGATCTGCCGTGTTCACGGGCGTATTGTCATGATGTAAGGCCGCGAATGGAACCCAGGTGGGCCAATTGGACCATTGTCGCCAGCCGGGCCGAAGCACTGTGACAGGCTCCGTTACCTGGCGATCGGGGCATCTCCCGGCGGAGGATACAGCAATGGACTGGGGAGTGCAGCTGGACAGGGGCTCTGAGGAGCCGATCTACCGGCAGATCGCAGCCGGATTGCTGCTGTCGATCCGGTCCGACAGGCTGGGTCCAGGGACGAAGCTACCCTCGAGCAGGGACCTGGCGCAGGATCTCGGCGTGCATCGCCGGACCGTGGCGCAGGCCTATCAGCTGCTCAAGACCGGGGGATGGGTCACATCGGGGGTGGGGCAGGGGACTTTCGTCTCTGAGCACCTTCCCGGGAGCGCGGTGGCCAGCCCCGGCTCGAGCGCACTGACGAAGGAGGACGACAGGCTCTCCTGGGAGGGCCTTATCGTGCGCCGCACCGGGCTGCAGCCGGAACCGTGGCGCTTCTGGGCCGCCCCGGGCGCCAAGGATGAGCGCATACGTTTCACCGGCGCGACCGCTGATCCGGACCTCTACCCCACTGACGAGATCCGCGCAATTCTGGAGGATGTCCTGTCGGCGCATGGATCGGCGGCACTGGACTACGGCCCGCCCGAGGGCCTCCACTCCCTGCGCGAGTGGGTCGCCGGACGGCTCGAGGCGAGGGGCGTGGAGTGCAGCCCGGAGCAGGTTGTCATCGTGTCAGGCTCCCAGCAGGGCCTGGACCTTGTTTCACGCCTCCTTCTGCACGAGGGAGACCACGTGGCCGTGGAGGAGCCGGGCTACGGGAACGGCTTCAGGCTCTTCCAGGCCAACGGCGCCCGAGTCACAGGAGTTCCGGTGGACGAGGAGGGGATTCGCCTCGATGTGCTCGAGCAGGTTCTGTCCCGCAACACTCCCCGCCTGCTCTACGTGATGCCGGTCTTCCAGAATCCGACAGGGCTGAATCTCTCCAGCCGGCGTGTCGATGAGCTGCTTCACATCTGCCGCAGGCACCGCGTGCCGGTCGTCGAAGACCAGTTCGACTCCGACCTCTATTACAACGGTGTGCCTCCCAGACCGATCAAGGCGGCCGATCAACATGAAGTGGTCGTCCTGATGGGGAGTTTTTCCAAGATTCTGTTCCCGGGGCTGCGGTTGGGCTGGGTTGTCGCGCCGGAGCCGCTGGTGCTGGCGCTGAGGGAGCTGAAGCTGATGGCTGACTTCGCCTCGAGTTCACTGGCCCAGCACGCAATGGACCTCTTCTGCCGGCGCGGACTGCTTGACCGGCACCTGGAGCGGGTGAGGGAGGTATACGGCCGGCGTTTGTCAACGATGCTGGATGCTATGGGCAGCAGCTTCCCCGGCGGTGTGAGATGGACCCGGCCGAAGGGAGGGCTGACCCTCTGGGTGTCGGGGGAGGACGGTCTCGACTCGCTGGAACTGCTACAGCGGGCAAGGGCTGCCGGCGTGGAGTTCACGCCGGGGGTCGTCTTCTATCCGACCGGAGGCGGACATGGCAGCTTCCGGCTCTCCTACATACGGGAGACCAGGGAACGGATAGAACGGGGAATCAGGATACTGGGTTCACTGATAACTGAAGGCCCGTCGGACGCCGGGCAGGCGCACCAGACCGGGCCGTTTTTCTAGCACGGAGCAGGGAGGAAGCAAGATGGAAACCGGTACACCGAGACTCAAGACCGGCCTGGCGGAGATGCTGAAGGGCGGTGTGATCATGGACGTGACCAATGCCGAGCAGGCGAAGATCGCCGAGGATGCCGGTGCGGTCGCAGTGATGGCACTGGAGCGTGTGCCCGCGGACATCCGCAGGGACGGTGGCGTGGCCCGCATGGCGAGCCCGAGGAAGATCAAGGAGATCATGGCCGTGGTCTCCATCCCTGTCATGGCCAAGTGCCGGATAGGACACTTCGTGGAAGCCCGGATCCTTGAGGCCCTGGGCGTTGATTTCGTGGACGAGAGCGAGGTGCTGACCCCGGCCGACGAGGCCCACCACGTCGACAAGCATGCCTTCACGGTCCCTTTCGTGTGCGGGTGCCGCAACCTGGCCGAGGCGCTGCGCCGCATCGGCGAGGGGGCTGCGATGATCCGTACCAAGGGCGAGGCCGGGACAGGCGACGTGGTGGAGGCTGTGCGTCACATGCGCGCCGTGACCGGGGGGATCAGGGAGCTGACCATCCTGCGCGACGACGAGCTCATGTCGAAGGCGAAGGAGATGCAGGCGCCGTATGAACTGGTCCGTCTGGTCGCGAAGACCGGCAGGCTTCCGGTGCCCAACTTCAGCGCCGGGGGGATCGCAACCCCTGCAGATGCGGCGCTCATGATGCAGCTGGGCGCGGAGTCGGTGTTCGTCGGATCCGGCATCTTCAAGTCCGAAGACCCGGCAGTTCGCGCCCGCGCGATAGTCGAGGCGGTCGCCCACTACCAGGACCCGGACACACTCGCGCGCATATCCGAGGACCTCGGCGAAGCCATGGCCAGCCTCGAGGTGTCGAAGATGACCCCCGACCAGCTCCTGCAGACCCGCGGGTGGTAGCGCGGTGTCATCTGTGACGCATCCGGTACTCGCTCGCATTTCCGGTGTCACAGCCGAGGCATCATAAGTTGTTCGCGTTGGGGGATTCCTGAATGGCCAGTGTCAGAGTCGGCGTCGTGGCCCTGCAGGGCGACTTCGCCGCGCACCGCGCAGCCCTGGAGCGTGCGGGTGCCGATGTGTCTGAGGTTCGCGTTCCTGAGCACCTGGACGGCCTCGGTGGCGTCGTCCTTCCCGGGGGAGAGAGCACGGCGTTGCTCCTTCTGATGCGGGCACGGGGGCTGGATGAGGCCCTGATCCGCTTCCACGCCCGCGGGGGAAGCATCCTCGGGACCTGCGCCGGTCTCATCCTGCTTGCGCGCCGGGTGGATCAGCCATCCCAGGTCAGCCTCGGCCTCCTCGATGCGGTTGTCGAGCGGAATGCCTATGGCAGGCAGGTCGACAGTTTCGTCGAAACCGGCCTGCTGGAGCTGAACCCGGGCCGACGGATCGAGAGCGAGATGGTCTTCATCCGGGCGCCCAGGATCCGTGAGGTCGGACCAGGCGTGCGGGTGGCAGGAAGGCTGCGAGGTGAGCCGGTACTCGTGGAGCAGGGGACGATCCTGGCCGCCGCTTTCCATCCCGAGATGTCCGGCCACAACCATGTTCATCCCTGGTTCGTCGGGATGGTCCGGTCCGGGGAGAGGCCGGCGTCAGGTGCACTGGTCGGGATGGACGACATCTGAAGGACTTCAGTGACCCGTTTTCCACCGTCACCCGCGCTGGCGGGGCATCGAACTCCCTGTGGCCACGAACAGTCGGAAAACTGAACACCCGCTGACGAGAGGAGCATGCCGTAATGTCGGAAGATCTGCGCAAGGATGATTCCAATTGTATCTGCTGTTGTTGCTGTGGAGATGGATGCTGCTGTGAGACGGCCGCTGTCGGGCAGGAAGCGCCGGGATTCGAGGCCGAAGCCCTCATGCCTGACGGGTCTTTCGGAACCGTAAGTCTTTCTGACTATCGCGGCAGGTACGTTGTACTCTTCTTCTGGCCGCTGGATTTCACCTTCGTGTGTCCGACCGAGATCCGTGGGTTTGAGGATCTTCGCTCCGGGTTCGAGAAGGAGGGCGCGCAGATCCTGGGTGTGAGCGTAGACTCCCAGTTCGTGCACAAGGCATGGGTGGAGAACGGTCTCGGAAAGGTGGGATTTCCCCTCATCTCCGACCTGACGAAGGAGATCAGCCGCAAGTACGGCGTCCTGTTGCGCGACAAGGGATGCGCTCTTCGCGGCACCTTCATCATCGACCCCGAAGGCAGGCTCTTGTCGTCCACGGTCAACTTCCTGGAGACGGGCAGGAACATCGCCGAAACGCTCCGCACGGTTCAGGCCATCAAGACCGGCGGTCTGACTGCGTGCAACTGGAAGCCCGGGGACCGGAACCTCTAGCCCGAAGCTGCCGCGGAAGTTCTTCGGTGCGCGCCGCCCGACAGCTCTTGTCCGGCGCTCAGGCATTTGTATAATGGCGACCGACCCTGAAGTCGGGAAGGGGTCGGGAGGCTTCCCGCTATGGAATCTTCGCGTGGCCTGCGCCGCGGCTGCCTGGTCGCTTCTCGGGCTTTGCACCGAGCCGAAGGGCCGAGTACGACACAACGGTTCTGCTCAGTCCTGATCGCTGCCGCCCTGGTGGCTTCATCCGCAGGGATTGCGCCCGCTGCGGAGGAGTTCGCCAAGGTGGGGACGATCGGGGCCCAGTTTCTTAAGCTTCCGATCGGTGCCAGGGCCACCTCGATGGGCCAGGCGTTTACAGCCATTGCGGATGACGCTACCGCCGTGTTCTGGAACCCGGCCGGTCTGGCACGGAACGAAGGCAGCATCCTTTCCCTGAATCACACCCAGTGGTGGGCCGGTATTGAGTACGTTCAGGCAACCTATGTGACCCGCACGAACCTGATGCCCGGGACCTTTGCCGTGAACGCCCGGAGCATGTACATGCCCCGGGAACGCGTCAGGACGGTCTTTCACCCCGAGGGCGACGGGACCTGGTTCGACGCCGGCGATCTGGCCGTGGGTCTCGCGTACGCCCGCTCCATGACGGACAAGTTCTCCGCCGGCATCGGGATGAGCTACCTGAACTCGAATCTTGCGGGATACACCGCGCACGCTGTTGCCTTCGACTTCGGCACCCTGTACGACACCGGGTTCCGCTCGTTCAGGATAGGCATGGCGATACAGAACATCGGCAGCACGCTGGACTACATGGACAGTCCGGCCAAGTTGCCCACGATCTTCCGGGTTGGGATGTCCTTTCCGGTGATCAACAGCGATGTCACGACATTGACCCTTGCAACGGAGTTCTCCCATCCGCCGGACAACCATGAGCGGCTGAATGCAGGCGCGGAATACGGGTACCGCTCGCTGGTGTTCCTGAGGGCCGGGTGGTTCTACCGCTTCGACTCGGAGCTATGGTCGGCGGGAGCCGGTCTGCGGGTGCCGACCGGGTGGATCCGGGAAAGCCGCATCGACTACTCGTACTCGGAGATGAGGACACTGCCGTCCGTCCACAGGTTCAGCCTGGAGTTCCGGTTCTGATTGCTTTGCCGCTTGCGTAGTCCCGCAGATGCTCCAACATGTCGGGCAGGGTGCAAACCCGCCGGACACAGGTCTTGACAGCGTGGCGGGAGGGCGCATCACTTGTGTCGGACCCCGGTATCGTGAGTCGGAGGTATCAAGGCCCGGGCGCAGGCGCAGGTAACGCTGCGACCGTCCGGGCGAAAGGAGTGCTGATCCCATGATGCAGATCCGGAACTCGAAGGGAACCCGCACCTGGGTTCTTATGGCATCGATTGTGGTTGTCTCCCTGGTGACGGCGTCCTGCGCCAAGCCGCCGCAGAACGAGCTGGATTCCGCGCGGGCGGCGATCGAGACGGCCAGGGAGATGGGGGCTGCCGAATATGCGCCTGCAGATCTAAGGGCAGCGACCGACGCGCTTGCCGAGGCCGAGGCGGAGGTCAACGCCCAGAACGGCAAGCTGGCGCCGTTCAGAAACTACAACAGGGCAAAGGAACTGGCTGAAGGCGCCAGGCAGGCGGCGGAGCAGGCACAGACCAACGTGGAGACCGGAAAGGCCCGAATCCGCAGCGAGGCCGAGGCGGCTCTCGGCGCCGCGCATGAGACGATCGGTCGCGGCCGTGCAATGATTGCCGGTCCGGAGGGGGCAGCGCTGCGGAGGGCCAAGGAAACGCGCGAAGTGATCGACCAGATATCCGCCGACCTGGATGCCGCGGAGGCTTCGCTCACCCCTGTCGGTGACGCGCTGGAGGAGGGCAGATACACCGAGGCGCTGTCCCTTGCCAGGCATGGTAACCAGGAGGCGATGCGTCTTGTCGCCGAGGTGGAGATGGCGATCGAGAAGCGGCGGGCCATTCGCGGAGTCGGCAAGTAGGAGGAACGCCATCAGCCGTCTTCGGTGCATAACCGCGTTCGTCCACATCATGATCATCTCTGTCGCTTGTGCGGGGTCCTCCTCGACCGATCCTGGAGAGGGGCCGTCACCCGGGGTGTCCTGCCGCGACAGCCTGTACAGCGAGGTGGACGAACTTCAGCGGCGCAACCGGGAGTTGCGGGACCGCTTCTCCGGGCTGCAGCCTGAAGGCAGGTACATCGTCGTCAGTACCACCCTGAACAGGCTTCAGCTTCGTGAGAATGGCGGGGTGATTCTGGACGCAATGTGCTCGACCGGCAGCGGCTCAGAGCTCGTCAGTCCGGGCGGGCGGCGTCGCTGGGTATTTAACACTCCCAGGGGAGTGTTCCAGGTTCGCAGGAAGATGGTCGCCCCGGTCTGGTTCAAGCCCGACTGGGCTTTCATCGAGGAGGGTGTGCCTGTTCCCCCCGTGGATTCCCCGGAGAGGCGGGAGGAGGGGGTGCTCGGAATGTACGGGCTCTGCTTCGGTGACGGATATCTCATCCACGGCACCCTGTTCGACCGCTTTCTGGGGCAGAGTGTGACGCACGGATGTATCAGGCTTGGGGATGATGACCTGGAGGAGCTGTACAAGGCATCAGCCGTTGGTACCCCGATATACATCTACTAGTCCGGCAATGCCGGGGTCGCTCAGCCATCGTTCGGCCTGCGCGGCAGTCCTGCTGTGGGCTGCGGCAGCCGTGACCTGGGGGTGTGAATCGCTTCCCGCCCTGGAGAGGCGGAGGGATGTGCTCCTTGCGGAGAACGCCGCACTGGAAGCCCGCCTCTCGATGAGCAGGCGGTCCGAAGCGTATCTGGTGGCTGAGATCGGCGAACGCCGGCTGGAGCTGGAACTCCAGGGAGTGATCCTCGTTTCGCAGCCGGTGCATGCAGTCACCATGAACCGCGAGGCCCGAGACCTGCTTTCAGGCAGGGACCAGTCCGGCTGCCTCAGGACCCCGTATCGGCTCTTATCGTCGGAATGGCGGGAGCCGCCCGGGATCCTGACGCTTCGGGATTCCGCCCGTATCCGTCCGGATACGACTGGCGCCCTGATGGATGCGATCCGCAGAAGCCCTGTGACGACGAACCTGGAGTTTGACAGGGAACTGACAGTGATACTGGAGGGGAGACGTACTGACTCCTTCTTCAGAAGGCTCGCTGCACGAATCGGCATGAGGCTTCGGGTGCTCAACAGCGGAGCTTCGCAGGGGGATGACGCGCACCGGAGCGCGGAGATCCGTCTCCTGCTCAGCCCGGCGCACATCCGCAGCCTGGAACCGAACCTGAAGGAGGGAACCCGCCTCGTGCTTGTTCCGTAGTCCGCATCTGCCCCGTTGACCAGGTCGGCAGACCCGTCGTCAGCCTGCGGGGCGGGCTCGGCTTCACCTCACGATCTGGATCCGGGCCGTTACGGCCTCCTTCTGCCCGCCTGGGCCGGTCTCGTATCCACCACCCGATGCACGGGCCCCGCAATGCACCCCGGTTGTCAGCCTGATCCAGTAGACACCGCTCGGGACAACCCTGCCGAGATCATCCGTGCCGTCCCAGAAGAGTTCCCGTGAGGTGCATTCCATGGTGCGCAGACACCTGCCCTGCAGGTCGAATATCCCTGCACGGTGAACATGACCATGATCAGGGAAGACGACGCGCGGATCGTACAGTGTTGCCACCACGGTTCCCGAAGACGGATTCGGGCGGATCGCCAGGATCATCCGCACTGCGTCATCCCCGAGGGCCGGATCCCCTGCCGGGAACTCTTCTTCAGAGCCTTCCGACGCGCTGGGATCCGCGATGCTGCGGCCGGGATCCGCAGGCAGCCCCTCCACACCGGAAACGAACGACGAGAGGAAGAAGGAGTAGTGTGACTGAATTGAGGGAGTGCAGTTGCTGCCCCGGTCGCACGCCTCAACCCGCCACCAGTAGTGCCTGTCCGGAGTAAGGTCCAGCACAGACAGCTGCGCTTCAGAGTCTTCCGCCAGGAAGAGATGGTAGGGCTGGCTGAAGTCCGGATCCGGGCTCAGGGCTACCCAGTACACCACACGGTCTCCATTCTCCGGGTCGATGGAGGGTTCCCACAACAGGAAGGGGTTCTGTTCGCAGCAGACCGTGTCACCGTCCGTCGGGGATATGAGGGAGAACGGGCCCGGGTAGAGCAGGAAGTGTCTGGCAAGCAGGTTCCTCGTAGCCTGGATCCGGCCCAGCGCATCCTGTCTCTGGGCCTCACTCTGCCAGTTCCCGCGCATCTCGACGAACATCTCGAGCGAGTCCGCCTTGTCGTAGAGATACCCGGCCGCTGTGGAACTCACCGGGAGAAGGCCGTCAACCCGGACTTCCACTGCACCGGTGTGTGCGAAGAGGTCTGGACTTACAGAAACCCTGCGGTCTGTCACACCGGTAACGCGCCCGGCAATCCATCCACTTGCCTCGACATGAAGCTCCAGTGAACCCTCCCACACATGATGCCCGGGTCCCCCCCAGAGGGGTATGCGCCCAACGGCATCGCCATTGTGGATGATCTCAAGGGATGTAACAGGCAATACCGACTCGACCCTGTACTCCACGGTGACGGAAGCAGGCTGTCCCTCCAACTCCACGAGCTCTCCCGCACCCTTGCCATTGACCTCAAACAGCGGTATCAGCGGGAAGTTGGTGATAAAGACCCTGCCGGCCTTGAGGCCCTCCACCCAGCTTCCCGCCGACAGCTCTCCATCGGGCAGCTGTACATATGCTCGGTAGCCTCCCGGAGGCCTGCTCCAGTACCTGCAGAGCATGGCATCCGTGCCGGCCGTTGGCGGAATCGCGAAACCGCACGAAAGAGCATGCTGCCAGGGGATCAGGGCGAGGCTGCCCAGATTGCTGTAGGATGCCACGGCATAGGCATCCAGAGAGCCGGTTGCGGCCAGGACCGGAAACTCCCGCCCAAGTCCCCGTCCCGGCCAGCCGTCTTCGTGGAAGAAGTGAACACCCGTCTCCGGGTGCGCCAGGACCATCGCCTCGTCCCAAGCCGGGTTCCAGTCTTCCCTGAACCTGGAGAGGAATGGGCTGACAGGATTCGGGGGTTGGCAGCATGCCCAGGGCATCGGGACTTTCGCACCCAGAAGCTCGACATGGCCGCAGGACTGGTTTCTGTACTCGTAGCTGTAGTACAGGATGATCTCCCCGGTGCTGAGCGGATGTGGGCCTCCCGTGAAGTTGTCGGACTGGTCCAGTATCCAGATCATGTTCAGGTCTTCCGCATCAGCGATGCGGAAGACCCCATCAGGCGGCACAGGGTATTCGACGGGTTCATGGCTGGCGTGCACGTGCGTATCGCCCGAAAACCAGCCCCGGGAGTTCATGCACAGGGTGCGTTCCATTGGTATGACGAGTGAGGTGTCTGCCTGGAGATCCGGGTACATTCTGACAGGCATCCACTCGGGCCCCTTTGACACCTCGATGCGGGCAACTCCGGGAGCAAGGTTCATTACGACCGGCTCGTACTGGTAGTAGAAGTATCCTCCCATCCACTGCCAGTGTTCATGACCGTAAAGGGTGCTGTCCGGGTATCCCGGGAATACGGCGCCCGATCCGTCCCTGACGTGGACCCGGGCTGGGATGTCGTGTCCGTCCGTGTCAGTGACGCGCAACACCACTTCCACGGCTTCGGATGACTGGGGCGTGAGAGCTCCGGTCAGGAACTGCAGGGCAGCCCCGACAGCGATCAGGCGGGCAGTGAAGGCGTACATGGCACAGCCTCCTTGTGTTCACTTGAGCAGACCGACAATGCGACAGCACAATCCAATCGGGAACAAGCATAGCACGGACAGCGGGAGAAGCAAGCACCCGAAACAGCGACCCGAAGGAGTGGAGATCGGAAGCTCAATCCGGCTTGTGATCCGATGAAGTGCCGGAGGCAGAAACGGCGCCCCAAGCCTGTGCCAAGGGCGCCGTTTAGGAAAAGAGTGGTGCGGAAGGGGGGACTTGAACCCCCACGAGGTTGCCCCCACTGGACCCTGAACCCAGCGCGTCTGCCAATTCCGCCACTTCCGCACTCGAAGGTGACAGAGGAGGAGAATACGCAGGAGTGCCCGGTCTGTCAATCCAGAAGAATGTGCAGGGACGAGTGCCACCCCAGGATCCGCGAGCCGGGTGCTCTCGATCCGGTCCCGGATCCCATTGCCACCGTACCCCTTCTCTGGTACCTCTTATCTTCCCGGCTCCAGCAGGCCCGGATCCAGCCGGAGAGAAGCCTGCCTGCCCGGACCACGGAGCCGCCTGAGAGGGATGAAGATGAAGCCCGGAACGGACGAAGATCGCCGCGTGCTGATCGCCAACCGCAAGGCGAGGCACGATTACCACATCATCGAGACCATCGAAGCGGGTCTCGTGCTGGTCGGGACCGAGGTCAAGAGCCTGCGCGCCGGCAGGGCCAGTCTTGGAGAGAGCTACGCGCTCATCGAGGGGGACGAGGCCTGGCTGGTCCAGCTGCACATCAGCCCATACACGCAGGGAAACCAGTTCAACCACGATCCGCTCAGGAGACGCAAGCTTCTCCTGCACAAGAGCCAGATCCGCAAGCTCCGCATCCGCACGCAGGAGAAGGGCCTGACCCTCGTCCCCCTGGCGCTCGTCCTTGTTGGAAAGCGTGTGAAGGTGGACCTGGGCATCGCTCGGGGGAAGCGGATGTACGACAAGCGCGAGACGACCGCGAAGAGGGATGCTCAGAGGGAGATGGAGCGGGCGGTAAGGGAGCGTGAGAGGTGACAAGGCCCCACCACAGAACCCTGGCATGGCTCCCGCTCATCCTGGGGATCCTGGCTGCAGGGACCCAGGCGCAGGACACCCACACCGTGGTGGGGCGGGATCTGCCGGAAGAATGGAGTCGCGAACCAGGCGCCTTCCCGTTCACCGATGCGGCTCACCGCAACGCGGTTCTCCACGCAGGACTGGATTCCATCCGGGTGCGTTTCGGCGATGGCAGGCGCGACATCGCCGTGCGGGTTATCCAGAGGCCCGAGGGCTCCTATATCTCCCTGCCCGACCTGGGCAGTATCTGTGGCGGCGGCTTCCAGTGGAACCCCGAGACATGGCGGGGAAGCGTGTGGGTTGGCTCCACGAAGGTTCTGCTGGTGCTGGACACGCAGGTGTTCTGGGTCGAGGGAACCCCGGTTCAGCTTCCGGCACCGGTCAGGTACGCAGAGGAACAGGTCTGGATCTCCACAGGGTTTATCGAGGGGATACTGCTGCCACTGATGGGGGATCAGGCCGTCTGGGATCCGCAGAGGGGGAGTCTGACGATCCGGCCATCAGGCCGTCTCCTGCGGCCGATTACCTGGACCGAGAGCGCCGGCTCCACCGTGCTGTCATTCACGCCAGTGGGGGAGGACTCCCTGAGGCTCCGATGGGATCCGATCGGCGAACTGCACGTTGACATACGGGGGACATCGCTGCCGATGGACTTCATCCCCCCGCAGGATCTGCCCGAAGGGATACGTCTCGCGCGTTTCCAGCGGACTGCCTGCGGGGCGGAGCTGGTCTTCGCCGTGGCACCGGTCTGGCTGGGCCTCATGCCGGAGTACCTGCGTGGCGGGGTGCACGATATCAGGCTGACGCGCAGGTCGCGCGATGTCGTGCGTGGGCGGTTTTCTCCCCTGGGAGCCTACCTGGACGCACCGCCGGCCCTGACCAGGGGCGGTTCGGCCGGCCGGACCGTAGTGATAGAGATTCCTCCCGCGGCGGAGCTTGTGTCGGGAAGGGCATACTGCCTCGAGACCCTTGCGAGAACCCTCCAACACAACCTCGAGACCGGATTCGGCCACAATGTGATACTGCTGAGGGACAGGGCCGCGACCGGCCGCTTCCACTCCCCGGCCGGGACTCCCGAGATTCCGGCTGTACAACCTGCGGACTGCTGGATCGGCTTCCGCCTGGAGCACTGGCCCGGGTCGGGAGTCCGGGAAATGCTCCTGGTCACCCCCTTGCCTGCCCCGCATTGGGTCGTGCCGGGAGACGAGGCAGGCATGTCAGGACCCGGCGGCAGCCAGGGCAGGGAGTACAGGGATATCGAACTCCTTACCGGTCGCATCGTGCCATGGGGGCAGACAGCGAGGCTCCACCAGAGGTCTTCGATGCGCCTGGCGAGGACACTGTCAGAGCACCTGGGCCATGACTGGGAGGGGCGGCCGGTTCGCATCACGTCACATCCTGCGCGGGTTTTTCGCGGAGTCGACATGCCGGCTGTCATGATCAGCCCGGGGCTCGCCGAGGATCTGGAGGCACTCGACCTCATGTGCGATCCTGATGCGCTGCAGAGGCTGGTCCGGAACCTGTCGTTCGGCATCGACGAGTTTCTCACCGCCTCGTCGGTGAGGTAACCGGAGGCAATCATGACGCGCCGCCTGCTGATAGTCCTTCCGATCCTGGTGCTCGCGGCGGCAACCCTGCTCTTCTTCCTGGGGCGCAGCCGGATCGAGGATCGCGCAAGCCTGGTTCCGGGACCGTCCGGCCTGCTGGAGGACCCAAGGCTGGAGAGTGTGCGTCTCTTCTTCGGCGATCCGCTCAGCTATCGCATGCTGACCGAGGAGAGGGTGGTTGCCTCGGGCCGCGACATGACCGAGAGGCTTCGCATATGCGTACGCGAGCTGGCGTCAGGGCCCCTTATCGCAGGAGCGCCGGTGCTGCCGTCGCAGACGCGGCTCAACGAGGCGTTCGTGGATCCGTGGGGGCTGGCGTACCTGGACTTCAACCGTGCGTTCCTGGGGCAGCGGCGTGCCCGGCCCGCGGAGGAGTGGCTGGTGATCGCATCCATTGTGCACACGGTCACCGGGAACTTTCCCGAGATCCGGCGCATCCGCTTCATGATCGACGGGCAGGTCATAACGAGTCTTGCAGGGTACATAGACCTGGAAGAGCCGGTCGGCCCGGAACAGTTTCCCCTTGATGCTGCACTGCGGTAACCTCCACGCACAATGCCTGCGACCCGCACAGATGAACGCCCGATAGGCGTCTTCGATTCCGGAATAGGCGGCCTCACAGTTGTGCGCCGCCTGATGGAGCGCCTTCCCGGGGAGCACATCGTCTACTTCGGAGATTCGGCGCGGGTCCCTTACGGGACCAAGTCGGCGGAGACAGTAACGCGTTTCTCGGTCGAGAATGCCAGGTTCCTGATCAGGCGGGGGATCAAGTTCCTGGTCGTCGCCTGCAATACCGCCAGCTCGGTGGCAATGCCTGTGCTTCGCGGGCGTTTCGACCTGCCGATGACCGGCGTGATCGAGCCGGGCGTGTCCGCTGCCCTGGCAGCAACGAGGAACCGAAGGATCGGCGTCATCGGCACCTCAGCCACTGTCGCGTCAGGGGCCTACGAGAAGATGATCCTGGAGGCTGATCCACGTTGCGGCGTGGTGTCCGGGGCCTGCCCCCTCTTCGTTCCCCTGGCCGAGGAGGGATGGACGGACGGATCTGTCGTGGAACAGATCGCCCATGTGTATCTCGATCCATTGCTCGAATCCGGGATCGACACGCTGATACTCGGCTGTACGCACTATCCGCTTCTGAAGGAGACGATAGCAGGGGTGGCCGGCCCGGATGTCACACTGGTGGATACGGCGGAAGAGACCGTAGGCCTCGTCAGGCGGATGCTCGGGGAGTACGGCCTCCTGCGCGATCCGGCCTCCGGCGCCGGGGGGCGCAGATTCTACGTGAGCGACGTCCCCGACCGGTTCAACCACGTGGGGAGCCGCTTCCTGGGCTGTCCTTTCCTGGACGTGGAGCGCGTGGACCAGGGCGATCTGCCGTGGTATGAGCGGTAGCGTGACAGCGCGCATGCCTGACGGCGGGAGCTGAGGAGCACAGGATGAAGCGGGAAGAGAAGAGATCGCCCCGGACGCTGCGGCAGACGCGCCTTGTGCGTTCGTGCCTCAGGCTGCCTGCGGGATCGGCGCTGATCCGAAGCGGGAGTACGCAGGTCCTGTGCTCGGCGAGCGTGGATGGTAAGGTGCCGGGCTTCCTGCGGGGTGCAGGCAAGGGATGGGTCACGGCTGAGTACGGTATGCTCCCGGGATCCGTTCAGGATCGCATTCCACGCGGAAGGACCAGCGGCCGGGAGATGGAGATCTCCCGCCTGATCGGGCGGTCGCTCAGGTCTGTCATCGACCTGACATGCCTGGGGGAGATCACGATCACACTCGACTGCGATGTGCTCGACGCCGACGGAGGCACGCGGACCGCTGCGATCAACGCAGCCTACGTGGCGCTTCGCGAGGCGGTGGATCACCTTCGATCGGAAGAGCGCATCGCCGAAGATCCGTTCCTGGACTCGGTGGCCGCGATCAGCGTTGGAAGAGTGGGCGACGGGATCCTGCTCGATCTCTGCTACGAGGAGGATTCCTCCGCCGATGTCGACTTCAACGTTGTGGCGACCGGTTCGGGCCGGCTTGTGGAGGTGCAGGGCACGGCGGAGACCGGGACCTTCTCCGAGACGGAGATGCAGGAGATGGTTGGCGTCGCCCTGGCGGGGATTGCAGAGATCACGCGACTTCAGGAGCGCTGCCTGAGCGCGCCTCCGAGACCGGCCGGGATTCTGCTGAGCGGGAGGGTGTGAGGCGGGGGTTCCGGATCGCACCGGGCTCCACGCGATGCAGCGACGTACCTGCGCCGTAGACGAGTCCTGCAGGACCGAGCCGAATGGAGTTACCAGGCGCCCATCGGGATTCTGACAGGGTGAGGGCAATGGATATTCACGAAAGACTGAGGCGGCTGGGTTGGTTCGTTGTACTTGCAGCGTTTGCCGCGCTCCTGATCCCACGGGCCGTGTCCTGGGGGATGTTCCTGGACGGGGTAACCTACGCGACGATCAGCCGAAACCTGGCCTTCGGGCAGGGGGAGGCATGGCGTCCGTTCTACACCAGCACTTCGTGGCCGGTGTTTCTTGAACAGCCACCCCTCGTCTTCATGCTCCAGTCGCTCTGGTTCAGGGTCTTCGGCGATCACTTCATCGTTGAAAAGGCATACTCGGTCAGTACTGCAGTTATGGCTCTTGCACTCATCTGGGCGGCATGGCGCCTCCTGACCGCAGAAGTCAGACACCTTGCCATGTACGCGTGGGTTCCAGCCTTGATCTGGATCTCCATCCCCAGGTGGCCGTGGGCGTATCACCACAACATTCTGGAAAACACCCTGGCGGTTTTCGTTCTTGCGGCGTCGATCCTGGGGTTCGCAGCCATGGATGGAGGCCGGCGCAGGGCCTTCATTGCCACGATGCTGGCGGGTGTCTGCGTTGTCGGAGGAGTCCTCAGCAAGGGGCCGGTGGGCCTGTTCCCGATTGCGGCTGCAACCCTCCTGGAGCTGGCCCGCAGCAGGGGGCGGATTCGTCGGGCAGTTGTTGTAAGCCTCGGCACTGGCTTGACGGCAGCATTGCTCCTCTGCCTCCTCTGGCTGAATGACGCAGCCCGTGCGAATCTTCAGGGTTATCTGGATTCACATCTCGGTCCGGCGTTGAGCGGCGTCCGATCCACACACTCTGCGGAGTCTTCGGGGCGCCTGTACATAGTGACTTCCCTGTTCCGGGCCCTTCTTCCCGCAATCTGCATGGTGGCTGGTGCTGCCCTGGTCTCGTATGTCCGCCTGCGGAGGAATACCGCGGGCCCCCATCGGGGCCTTGGTGCCCTGCTGGATGCAACGGGAAGCTCACAAGAGTCCATGGTCAGAACTGCGGTTGGGTGCATCCTGATCGGCCTGGCGGCAACGCTTCCGATATCTGTGAGCCACAAGCAGAGGGCCTTCTACCTGGTCCCTTCATACGCATTTTTCGCTCTGGGGTTTGGCCTGCCCCTTGCGGCGATTGTCCGAACGTGGGCTGCACGAGCCGACTCACGCAGGTTCGTGTCGCCAGGTTCGGTCCATCTCCTTGCCGGAGCCGCCACGGTGACCCTGCTGGTCAGCTTGGTGAGCGCGGCGTCCCTCGGCAAGCCATACCGCGACAAGGACCGCTACCATGAGATCAAGATGCTTGGGACAGTCCTGCCCAAGGGGACGATCGTGGGTACGGATCCAGAGACGGGAATGAACCACCTCATCCGTGCTTCATACTATCGCTACCTGCAGGTGAGCCTGGACTCCGGCCCCGAAGCCAGCGCGCGTGACTTCTGGATTCTCCCAGAGGGTCGCACTCCTCCAGGCGAGTTCGGGCCCGTCGATCTCGAGCTCGGCAGCCTGGTCCTCTGGGAGAGGAGGCAGTGATGCAACGCCTTTACCCTCTGGAGGCATCTTGATCGATCTTGTCCTCGCCACCAGCAATCGCGACAAGGTGCGCGAGCTCTCTCACGCCCTGGCCGGCCTGCCGCTTCGCGTGCGCGCCCTGGCGGAGCTGGGCGAGTGGCCGGAGGTTGAGGAGACCGGCGCAACCCTGGAGGAGAACGCCCTGCTCAAGGCGCACACCGCAGCCGGGCGGACGGGGCTTCTGTGTCTGGCCGACGACACCGGGCTTGAGGTCGACGCCATGGGCGGCGCGCCCGGCGTCAGAAGCGGCAGGTATGCGGGGGAGCGGGCCACTTACGCGCAGAATGTCGACAGGCTGCTGCGCGAGATGGGCGGAGTGCCCGAGGACAGGCGGACGGCCCGGTTCCGCTGCGTGATCGCCATCGTCGAACCCGGAGGGCGGGTGCAGATCGTGGAGGGGATCTCCGAGGGAGTGATCCTGTGGGAGCGGAGGGGCAGCGAAGGATTCGGGTACGACCCTGTCTTCCTGGTGCCGGAACTGGGGAAGAGCTTCGCGGAGATGTCACTCGAGGAGAAGCAATCGTGCAGCCACCGGGGGCGGGCGTTGCTCAAGGCGCGGGATCTGCTGCGGGATTGGCACGGGCCTGCGTGACGCATGACGGCTCCGATGGCACGGGGCTTGACCCGCATGGAGCCGGGTGTCGGTGAACCGGCGGGGGTGCGCGCCTGGCAGGACTCGAACCTGCGGCCGACGGATTAGAAATCCGTTGCTCTATCCGACTGAGCTACAGGCGCAGGAAAACAGTGGGGTGGGTGATGGGTTTCGAACCCACGGCAACTGGAACCACAATCCAGTGCTCTACCAACTGAGCTACACCCACCACCGTCAACGCGCGGGAATGCCTCCCGGAGGCCTTCGGGGTGAGAGGATTTGAACCTCCGGCCCCCTGCTCCCAAAGCAGGTGCGCTACCGGACTGCGCCACACCCCGATACCGGTGGACAAGCATCGGCAACAGTACGGTACTGTCGGCCGGTTAGTCAATAGCACAACATGGCCCCGGCCTCTTTCCGTTCTCTCTCCGAAAACGGCGGGGTCCGTTGAGGCGGCAGATCGGGGAAGATGCAGGGCCACAGAAGCGCCGGCCGGTGGGAAGGGAAACATCCGGCGCACAGGAGGAGCCGCATGAAGAGTCTGAACAAGGCGATGCTTATCGGGAACCTCGGGTCCGATCCCGAATTGCGCCACACTGCCAGCGGGCAGGCCGTGGCCAGCTTCAACCTCGCTACCAACGAGGTATGGGGAGGCAAGGACGGCCAGCCGCAGCAGGAGCGCACTGAGTGGCACAGGATCGTGCTGTGGGGGCGACTGGCCGAGGTGGCCAACGAGTACCTTCGCAAGGGATCACGCATGTACGTGGAGGGGCGGATCCAGACGCGCCAGTGGCAGGATCAGCAGGGAAACAAGCGCTACACGACCGAGATCATCGGCCAGAACATGCTGATGCTCGGCGGTCGCGGGGGCGATTCCGGCCAGGGCGGGGGCGAACGCAGCGAACGCTTCGCCGGTCCTGCGGATTCGCCCGGCCCCGCTGATTCGGGCGGTCCTGACTTCATCGAGGACGACAACGACCTGCCGTTCTGACCTGGCCTGCGCGGGCGTGAATCCGTCCGGCCGGCGCAGACGGCGAAGCGTATGCATGGCGAGGTCGTCTGTAACGCGCGCGGGATTCTTCCTTGACCGCGCGCCGGAAGTGGGGCTAGAGTCGCAGACTGTCGCGCTTGGCGCCTCTAGCTCAACTAGGCAGAGCAACTGACTCTTAATCAGTAGGTTGAAGGTTCGATTCCTTCGGGGCGCACATGTTGGGAGACAAGGGCTTGCGGGATTCCCGCAGGCCCTTTTTTCGTGCCCAGAAGTGCCTCTGGCTAGACTTCTGGCTGGCGTCTTCTCTCTTGTACAGGTCTCAGGTATGTGTCAGAGTACCCTCCGCAGTTCTGATCCAGCGATCGCGAAAAAGGGAGGGTGAGATGAATGTTCCGATACGCCTCCATGGCTGATCTTCCGCGCTGACTCTCTATCGTGGCTCACAAACCCGTTTCTCACTCAGTGGTCCGTGGCTGTCTGGCTGCCGGGACAGCTGCTCGAGCCAGCTGACCCTGCGCACACAGCGAGATCACGAGTCCAAGGGGGTGGAAGATTATGAGATGCTACGTCACCATCGCGTTCCTGGCTGTCATCGCTGTTGCCATTTCTGGCTGCAGCCAGGACACCACTAAGCCGTCTGTCTCCGTTGAAGCCCATATGGATGATCTGATCGATACGCAGGCGTCGGGACCTCCAGGCCTGCGCGTCATACCGCCAGACGCCTCCCCTCACGGCAGGACCTACGCCGAGTGGTCGGCCGCCTGGTGGGCATGGCTGTGGTCGGCGCCTGTCGATGTCAACCCTGGCCTAGATGAGACCGGCGAGAACATCACTTACGGGCAGTCCGGCAACGTCTGGTTCCTTGCGCCTGCGTACTTCGGCACGTACGAGCGCTGGGCGACCATTCCGTCCGGGAAGATGCTCTTCGTCGACCTGGCGGGGTGGTTCAACTCGCCGCGGGTCAGCGATTATGAGACCGAGGAGGACCTGCGCGCTGAAATCGAAGCTCTCACCGATCAGATCACGAACATCATCTTCGAGGTTGACGGTACGAGACTGGAGCAGGTGGAGAACTACCGGGTACAGACTCCGCCCGGGTTCATGGAGTACACCCTGCCCGAGGTGCAATCCCATTCTTAGTTGGAACTCGTGAACGGCTCTCCTCCACGGATCTCATGCTGCAGGCCTTCTTTCCACGCTTTCCGTCTCTATCTTCAGCT
>CAZWSC010000009.1:0-32977 GCA_964636385.1 uncultured bacterium | reverse complement strand
GCCGGAGTGCATGTCCACTTCGATGTGATGAACACCGGCTGGGGGCTGCCTTGGTCACAGGTCGGAACGGTCATCGTCAACGTCCCATGGGACGGCAGCACTGTCGCAACGCTCCCCTATACTCCTCCGCCCGGGATGGAAGGACACAAGTGCTTCCGCGTGAGAGCGGTGTTCCCGCCCGACACCAACCCGGCCAACAACACTGCACAGGAGAACATCGACGTCCAGCCGGCGCGCGGGCGCGACGCAGAGGTCTCGTACCGGGAGGAGCAGCGCTATGTCTTCCCGATAATGATCGGTGTGGAGGAGAGCACGCCCTTCCCCTTCCGCACCGCCGAAGCCTGCATCTGCACCAGGGATCTGCCGGACGGTGCCGATGCCTGGCTTGAGCCCCCGCCACCATTCGACCTCGCGCCGGGGCAGATCCAGATCTGTTCGCTTATTGTCGATGCTCCGCCCGAGGTTGAGTTCCAGGCAGGCCACTCGGTCCACGTCAACGGCTGGTTCTGGGGGAACGGCATCGCGGAGGGGGGCGTTTCGATCTACTTCCATGCTCCGCCCCCGATCGAGGCGACGATCGCAGAGGTGCAGACCACCGATGATCCGGCCGGCTCTTCGCCGCTCATGGGGCAGGCGGTCACCGTCCGCGGCATCGCCACCACCGACTCCTGGACCTATCCCGAGCGGTTCGCCATCCAGGACGGTGTCGGACCGTGGAGCGGCCTCTTCGTCCGCTCAGCGCCCGGGTATCCGGTCGATCGCGGCGATGAGCTGACCGTCACCGGCACAGTAGTCGAGACCGAAGGCCTGACCGAACTCGACTTTGTCTCGGCCCTCGAGGTCGAGGCGACCGGGCAGCCGCTGCCTCCTCCCGCCGTTCTTGATCCGTCAGTGATCGACACCAGCGAGGAGTACGAGGGAGTGCTCGTCCGGGTCGAGAACGTCACCGTGGTGGACGACAACCCGGACGACTGGGCGGTCGAGTCCAACGGCATCTGCCGCGTCGGACGATGGGGCGACTACTCCTACATGCCGATCGTGGGTGACCTCCTGAACGTCTCCGGCGTCAGTGGCGCCCTTGCGGAACTGCACAAGCTTCAGCCTCGTGACGATGATGACATCTCCTGCGAGTCCGCAGTCGAACCGGAGCCCCGCCCGGCCGTCCTGGCGCTGGCGCGGAGCTCACCGAATCCGTTCAGCGGCTCTGCCACCATCGCATACGCCCTGCCGGTCGACGGCAGAGTGCGCCTGGAGATCTACTCCGTCGATGGCCGGCGGGTGCGTACGCTCCTGAGCGGTTGGCGACCGGCGGGCGAGGGAACGGTCATCTGGGACGGAACGGACAATGCCGGTGCACGGGCTCCCAGCGGCATCTACTTCTACGTGCTTGCGGCGGATGGAGGGACGATTTCCCGGAGAATGCTGATGCTCGAGTAGATCGAAGCTATCCGGCAGACAAGCCGGGCCCCGCCGATCGGTCCGATTCCGCATGTCTGGCGGGGGCCAGGGAACTGGGTGGCGGCGTGCATCGCTGGGACAGATTGGGAACCCGATTGACAATCAGCCCCACAGACAATCAGCCCCCGCATTGCGCCCGAAGCCCCGGATCGACTAGGATCTCCCCTCAACCTGAACCAGGCGGCATTGCCGTCAGCCCGAGGGGAATCATGTCCAACGAGAACACCTACGACCACCAGCGTATCGAGGCCAGGTGGCAGACCTTCTGGGATGAGAAAGGCCTCCACACGCCCGACATCGCCAATGCGAAGAATCCCTACTACACGCTCATGATGTTCCCTTACCCCTCGGCCGAGGGGCTGCACGTCGGCAATGTCTTCGCCTTCACGGGTGTAGACATCCAGGGGAGATTCCGCCGCCACCTCGGGCATGACGTATTCGAGCCGATCGGATTCGACGCGTTCGGGATCCACAGCGAGAACTACGCCCTCAAGGTCGGCACTCACCCGATGAAGCTGATCCCGAGCAATGTCGCCAACTTCCGCAGGCAGCTCCGCCGGATGGGGCTGATGGTCGACTGGACGCGCGAGGCCCAGACAACCGACCCCGGCTACTACCGCTGGACGCAGTGGATCTTCCTCAAGCTGTACGAGCACGGCCTGGCATACCGCGCCAAGGCGCCGGTCAACTGGTGCCCCGAGTGCCAGACCGTGATCGCCGACGAGCAGGTGATCGACGGGTTCTGCGAGCGCCACCCCGAAGCCCTGGTCGAGAAGCGGGACATGGAGCAGTGGTTCTTCAGGATCACAGCCTACGCCCAGCGCCTCCTGGACAACCTCCAGTGGATCGACTGGTCGGAGACGACGCGCCGCGCGCAGATCAACTGGATCGGCCGCAGCGAGGGCGCGCGCCTGCGCTTCCCCCTGCCCGGCCGGGACGAGCCGATCGAGGTCTTCACAACGAGGCCCGACACGATCTTCGGCGCAACGTACATGGTCCTATCACCCGAGAACCCGCTTGTCGACGAGCTGGCCGATCCGTCGCAGAAGGCTGAGATCGAGGCCTACCGCGACCGGGCGCGGCGCAAGGACACGATCGAGCGGATGGACGCAGGCCGCGAGAAGACCGGCGTCTTCATCGGCAGCCACGCGACGAACCCCGCGACCGGCCGCGAAATCCCGATATGGATCTCGGACTATGTCCTCATGGGATACGGCACGGGCGCGATCATGGCGGTGCCTGCGCACGACACGCGCGACCACGAGTTCGCCGTGAAGTTCGGCCTTCCGATCGTGGAGGTGATCCGCCCGCCCGATGGAACGGAGAGCGAGGAGTGTTTCACCGGCGATGGGATCATGGCCAACTCGGCGCCCTTCGACGGCGTACCCTCGCGCGAGGCATGGAAGAAGATCGTCGCGATGCTGAATGAGAAGGGGCTGGGGGAGGAGACGATCCAGTACCGCCTGCGCGACTGGTGCATCAGCCGCCAGCGCTACTGGGGCCCGCCGATCCCGATGATCCACTGTGAGGCGTGCGGGATCGTCCCGGTGCCTGAGTCTGATCTGCCGGTAGTGCTGCCCGACGTGGAGGACTTCCGCCCGCTCGGCAGCGGGGTATCTCCCCTGGCACGCGTCGAGTCGTTCCATCACACGACCTGCCCGAAGTGCGGTGGGCCTGCGCGGCGCGACACCGACGTCAGCGACAACTTCCTCGACTCTGCCTGGTACCACCTGCGCTATCCATCCGCGCACGAAGACACGCAGGCGTGGGATCCCGGGATCACGGCGAAGTGGCTGCCGGTCGACTTCTACATCGGCGGCAACGAGCATGCGGTTCTGCACCTGATGTACACGCGCTTCTTAGGGATGGCCTTCAGGGACATGGGCCTGACGGAGTTCGACGAGCCGTTCACCCGCTTCCGCGCGCATGGCCTGCTGATAAAGGACGGCGCCAAGATGTCCAAGAGCCGCGGCAATGTGGTCATTCCCGACTCGTACGTGGCGCAGTACGGAGCAGACACCTTCCGCACCAACCTGATGTTCCTCGGGCCTTACGAGGAGGGGGGCGACTTCCGCGAGGCGGGGATCGTCGGCGTCTACCGCTTCCTCGAGCGCGTACACCGCTGGTTCACCGAAGAGAGGCCCGCCTACCCGGCGGGGGAGATGGAGCGTCCGCTTCTGATCAAACTGCACCAGACGATCCAGAAGGTGACGCGCGACATGGAGAACCTCTCATACAACACTGCTGTAGCCGCCCTGATGGAGGTGCACAACGCGATCCGCGCAGCAAAGGTCCGGGACCGCTTCTGCGGCGAGGCGTTCGCCGTGATGCTCTCTCCCTTCGCGCCGCACCTGGCCGAGGAGGTCTGGGAGGCGATGGGGAATCCGCCGTCTGTCATCGATGCGCCATGGCCGAAGTTCGATCCCGCCCTTACGGTGGAGGACACGATCGAGATGGCGGTGCAGATCAACGGCAAGATGCGCGGCACAGTCCGCGTGGCGCGCGGCTCATCGCAGGAGGTTGTACAGGCTGCGATAGGCGGGGACGAGCGGATCAGTGCGCATCTGGAAGGAAGGACACTCCGCAGGGTCTTCTTCGTGCCGAACCGGCTGATCAACCTGATCGTGGGGTAGGATTCGCGCGTGCGGCCTCGCGCGCGCCACAAACGAAGACGGGCGGCGGGAGCGCACACAGATGCGTCACCGCCGCCCTTTCGGGATACGCACGTGGGGTGGCCGCTAGTCTATGTCGAAGAGCCTCTCGGCGGTAAAGGTTCCGTTGGTGATCTGCTTTACATCGTCCTCGTCCATGATGTGGACCATGGTCCCCGAGAAGGTTCCGGTAACAACCCCGCCAATGGCGCCATAAGCCGTTACCGTGACAGTGATCTCCTCGGAGTCGTACCAGTGCATCGGCGGGATCACCAGATTGGCGTTCACCCCGTCCGCTGTGCTGAAGCTTCCTGTGCTGCTGCCGGGGAACTCGAAGGTCAGGGTCCAGGTTGCCCCATCTCCGGACGTGATGCTGGTCTGGTTCTCTCCAATGAAGTAGTGGGCCATGCAGAGTTCGGATGTGTACTGGGTTCCGTCGAAGGTGAAGCTGATCTGGCCGAACGGGTCGGGATCCGGGTCTGGATCAGGATCGGGGTCGGGATCAGGATCGGGGTCGGGATCCGGGTCAGGATCGGGATCGGGATCTGGGTCCGGATCGCAGGGATTCGGGTCGCAGAACACGCCTCTGTGCCAGGTACCATCCATCTCTTCGCACAGTTCCTCCGTGACGACGGCGCAGACGCCGCCATCGACACAACAGGCGCCAACGTCCACCGTCGGACCGGTCACGTTGTCGTCATCATCGTCATTGCAGCCGGCGCCAAGGCCGACTGCCAGAGTGAGAGCCGCTGAAAGCAGCAGGCACTTCCTCCAGCCTTCGAAGAGAGCACGCATTGTGGGATCCTCCAATAGGATTGGGTGAAAAGGTCACTGAGAGAGCCAGCTTTCCAACAGGTACAAGGCCTGTAACATCGTCATGGGAGCCTAGCAGCGCAGGAGGGGCGATTCAACCCCTGGGGATGACTACCAGTCTCACTCCCCCCACCCGTAGTGATTCACGATCGGAAAGCGCCGGTCGCGACCGAACGCACGGGGTGTGATCTTGACGCCCGGGGGGGCCTGCCTGCGTTTGTACTCGGCCGAATCGACCCAGCGGTAGACCTTCCGAACCCACTTCGGATCCAGCCCCTCTGCGATCATATCTTCGGGTGTCCTGTTCTCCTCCAGCCGTCCCTGCAGTATCCGGTCCAGCAGGTCATACGGAGGAAGTGTATCGCTGTCCAGCTGGTCGTCGCGAAGCTCGGCAGACGGAGGGCGGTCGATCGTGTCACGGGGGATCACGTGCGAGACGGTGTTGCGGTACTGAGCGAGGCGATACACGAGGGTCTTCGGCACATCCTTGATCACCGCGAAACCGCCCGCCATGTCGCCGTAAAGGGTGCAGTAGCCCACCGCAAGCTCGCTCTTGTTCCCGGTCGTCAGCACGAGGTGCCCGAACTTGTTGCTGATTGCCATCAGGATTGTTCCGCGAACACGTGCCTGGATGTTCTCCTCGGTGACATCGCGCGGCAGGTCACCGAATACGGGGTCCAGTGTTCCGATGAAGCTGGCCATCGCCGCCTCGATCGGGATCTCCCGGAACTCGATTCGCAGGTTTCGAGCCAGTTCCGCGGCATCGCTGCGCGTGCCAGGGCTGTTGAAACGGCTGGGCATCGATACGCCAAGCACCCTGTCCGGCCCGAGTGCGTCAATCGCCAGTGCCGCCGTCAGGGCCGAGTCGATCCCTCCGCTCAGCCCGATCACCACCCGCTCGAAGCCGTTCTTGAAGACGTAGTCGTGCAGGCCCAGGCAGAGCGCGGCGTATACCTCGGCCTCTCCCTCGAGCCGGGGCGCGAGGCCGGTATTATCAGCAGGGATCTGCGGGGGCTCCGGCGCGGCGTCAGCGGACCCGTTCGCGCTCGTCTGGGCGACATCCGGCAGTTCCACCCGGTCGGGGAAGAAGAGCGGCTCGATCTCGTCGATAGACTCGGATCCGGGCTCGGGCCCGCTGTCCGGAAGGATGTCGCCGGTTGAGGGAACAAGCCCGGGGCGGTCATCAGTATTGCCGTTCGCAGGATCATGCCGCCCAGCTGCTCCAGCAGCGTACTTCCCCGCGGCAGGCGCCGCCAGCCACGACTCATCCACATCCGCCACAAGCAGCGCCTCGCGGAACTGCGGTGCGCGGGCGCGCACCCTGCCCGACGCGTCCACCAGGAGGCTCTCTCCGTCGAACACGAGCTCGTCCTGTCCGCCCACGAGATTGGCGTACGCCACCGCGGTTCCGTGACGCGTCGCCCTGCGGCGGATCAGCGCCTCGCGCTGCCGCCCCTTGTCGGCGTGATATGGCGAGGAGGAGATATTCCACAGCATCACAGCCCCGCCTGCCGCCTGCACCGCGGGAACGCCACCGGGTGTCCAGACGTCCTCGCAGATGTTGATCCCGACGTCGATCCCGCCGAACCGGTACACCGGGCAGCGCAGCCCAGGGCGGAAGTAGCGCTTCTCGTCGAAGACGCCGTAGTTGGGCAGCGTCCCCTTCGCATAGCTGTCGATCCACCTCCCGTCGACAAGGAGCACGGCGGCGTTCAGGGTGCCTTGCCCGCCCCGTATCGGCGCGCCGACTACGGCGAGGATCCCGCGCGTGGCCGGGATCAGAGCTTCGAGTTCATCGCGCACGCGGTCGAGGAAGTCCGATTCGAGGAGCAGATCCTCGGGCGGATACCCGGTCAGCGACAACTCCGGGAAGAGGACGCAGTCGGCGCCCAGCGATCGCGCCTCGCCGATGCGTGACTCGATCAGCTCACGGTTCTTCCGCAGAGCCCCGACCGTGGGGTTGATCTGCGCCAGGGCAAGGCGGAAGTGGATCAAGACCGACCCCCGCGAAGACGGATGCTCGCCGTGCAGCTCAACTCCGCTCCACCCAGAGCTGCGCGATCTGCAGGGCCACCTGCACCGCGGACTCCATGTCCTGCAGGGAGGCCCACTCGCGCACGCTGTGGTAGTTGAATCCGCCGGTGAAGATGTTCGGCGTCAGGATCCCCATGTAGGAGAGTCGTGCCCCGTCGGTGCCCCCGCGGATGACACCCGGCTTAGGTTCGATACCGATGCGCCTGCAGGCCTCCTGCGCGATCTCGACGATACGCGGGTCTTCGGCCAGCTTCGGGCCCATGTTCAGGTACGATTCCTTCACGGTGAGCTCGATCTTCACGCCGGGACGCGCGGCCATCGCCTCGTCCCGGATCCGCTCGAGAAGACGGATCTTCTCCATCGACTTTCCGATGTCGTGATCCCTCACCAGCAGGTGAAGCGTGCACGAGTCGACGGACCCCTCGATCAGCCTGGGGTGCAGGAACCCTTCGCGCTTCTCGGTCGTCTCGGGCCGCATATCGCCGGGTATCCGGTTCAGGATCTCGGCTGCCGCATAGAGCGCGTTCTTCATCTTTCCCTTTGCGGTGCCGGGATGGACGACATACCCGGTTATCCTGAAGACCGCAGCGTGGGCGTTGAAGGTCTCGGTCTCGATCTTCCCGAGCAGATCCCCGTCGAGGGTGTATGCGATTCCTGCGCCGAATCCCTCCACGTCGAACTTGTCGGCGCCCCGGCCGATCTCCTCGTCCGGCGTGAATGCGATGCAGATCGGGCCGTGGAGTATGCCCGGGTTCTCGACCAGGCGCTGCACAGCCTCCATGATCTCCGCGATGCCCGCCTTGTTGTCGGCGCCGAGCAGGGTCGTTCCATCCGATGTGATCAGATCCTTTCCGACCTGATCCAGGAGTTGCGGCATCTCCGACGGCCGCAGAACCTGCGTCGGATCGCCGGGCAGGGCAATGTCGCCCCCGTCATAGCCCCGGTGGACTATCGGCTTCACATTGTCGCCCGGAGCGTCAGGGGATGTGTCCATGTGCGCGATGAACCCGATGGCAGGCGTCCTGTCCGCCGCCGGATGACCGGCAGCGATGTTGGAGGGCAGGAGGGCGTAGACATAGGAGTGCTCATCCATCTTCGCATCAAGCCCCATTTCCGCCAGCTCAGACACAAGGAGTTTCGCCAGATCACGCTGCCGTTCGGTGCTGGGCGTCGTGGAGGAGTTCTCATCCGAAGTCGTGTGTATCCTGACATACCGCAGGAATCGCTCGAGAAGACGCTCTGTGTGCTCCTGCCCGGTGAGTGGACGTTCATCCATCCCCTGCTCCTTCCGTGTGCGGATGCCCCTGTTCCGGTTCCATCTTCGTACTCGTACCCGCACCCGGCAGTATGTCCGTCACTCGGGGTAAAGGCAAGAATGCTGCCCCGCTTCAGGTTCCCTCAGGGAGTACGGATCTTGTAACGTCTCGTGAGCAGAGCGGTTAAGTTCAGAACCCCTTATGTCGAAACAGATTGAGTGCGGGCCGGCGGGCGCGCGCGGCATCAGGTGAAGATTCGGGTTGGTCGATGACCGGGGTGGCATGCGCTTGATCGGGATGCAGGAAGGGCAGGGTTCAGGGCGGCCGGGCGGGTACTACCGTCTGCCGGCAGTGAACTGGCTTCAGATAGTTGCAGGGCTGATCCTGCCGATCATCTGCCTGATCCTGGCCGCACTCCTCTGCAGCTGCGATAAGGGAGCCGGGCCCGAAGCGGCCGGCCCCGATGAACTGCCGGTTCACGGAGGCACGCTCCGTCTTCTTCTCGGCAGGACCTGCGCTCCCGACCCTGCGGACTGCGCTGATCTGTCCGGGGCCGCGGTGCCGGCGCAGATCTTCGAAGGCCTGGTCGATCTCGACGCCGACATGGGGATCAGGCCGTGTCTCGCGGACTCGTGGGTGATATCCCCGGATGGAATCCTCCACACATTTCTGCTGCGGCGTGGGGTTCTCTTCCATGACGGCAGGCCCCTGACGCCGGAGGCTGTCGTTCACAGCCTGCACCGTGCGGTGCAGTGCGCATCTGACGGCTCGTCCTGCCTGTTGTCGATAGAGGGGGCAGAGGAGTTCAGGCAGGGGGCAGCCGATCAAGTGCGCGGGATCGAAGCGCTCGGCCATGACACCGTGAGGGTGCGGCTGTCCGCGCCGGATCCCCGTCTTCTACCAGCCCTGGCAACTGTCCGGCTCTGGATCGCCTCCCCTGCAGAATGCGACGAACACGGCAGCAGGTGGGCCGGCACCGGCCCCTTCCGCCTTGCCCGCATGCCGGACGACGGCAGCGTTCATCTGGCCCGCAACGATGAGTACTGGGGCGGCAGGGCCCGCCTCGATTCGCTCGTCTTCATCGACTCCTCGCAGATGTCCGGCGAGGAGAAGCTCGCCCGCATGCTCAGGCGGGAGGCTCACGTCATGGAAGGAGGCGCCCGGGAGCAGGAGATACTTGTCGATCAGGCCGGCTATCAGCTCCTGCGAGACCCGGCTCCCGGGGCAGGGCCGCAGAGCATGCCGTCCCTGGGCACAGCCGGCTTCATCGCGGACCCGCGCCTGCGCGGGTTGCGGCGCAGCCCGGCGGGGTTGTGGTTCACCAGGTTCCACCTCGCCTGGCTCTCGGGAGGGGAGGGGCTTGCCGACGGGTCTTCCGGGGGGGATGCACCGTGAAGCGGCGGCCGAAGCGACTCACCCTGGCAGGCAGGTTCACCCTCGGGTTGTTCCTGGTGATCCTCTTCGTTGTTGCGCTCCTGGCGGTGCTGGCCGAGTCCCACATGCGCAATGTGCTGGTCGACCAGGCGGAACTGAGGGCGAGTTCCCTGGCTCTCAGCCTCGCTGCAGTGGCGCGCCCCTACCTTCTCACATACAACTACCCGATGCTCCAGCAACTGGCGGATGCCACCCTCGGCGAACCGGATCTCGTGTACGTGATCATACTGGACAAGGAGGGGACGGTCGCAGGATACAGCGGCGACCGCCTCCGCCAGGGCGCCCGGCTGACAGGCCTCGCGGACCTGCGCGCGGCGAACATGCAGGACACCTCGGTGCAGCGGGCGGATCACGACACAGGTGGGGGCAGGTTCATCGAGGTGATCGAGGCGGTCGTTCCGGTGCGCCTCGGGACGGACAGCCCGCAGCGCTGGGGGACCATGCGCGTGGGGATCTCCCTGGATCCGGTTCGCGGGGAGATGCTCGTCGCGCGCGCTGTCCTGGCGCTCGCCGCTGTCTGCGGGTTGATAGGCGCCGCGTACGTGTCGCGGGTGCTGGCGCGCGGCGTGATGCGGCCCCTTGCGCGCCTGGCCGATGCTGCGACCCGCCTGGAGAGGGGGGAGCTGGATCCCGGATTCTCCTTAAGCACCGGCGACGAGATCGAGCTGCTCGCATCCCGCTTCGCATCGGCGGCGCACTCCCTCGGCCGGCAGAAGATCGAGCTTGAGAAGGCGAAGGAGGAGCTTACCGCCCTTAACGGAATGCTCGAACAGAAGGTCGAACAGCGCACCTCGGAGCTTGCCACATCGCGCGAGAAGTACCGCCTGCTTGTGGAGGGAAGCCCCGACGCATTCGTGCTCCTCGAACAGGACCGGCTGGCGTTCGTGAACAAGGCGTTCCTGCGAATCTTCGGCTACTCCAGGGACGCGGGCGTCCTGGAGGAGATGCGCTGGACCCAGATCATCCACCCGGACTTCCACGACGTCGCCCGCAGGAAGATCCGCGCCGCCGAGGAGAGCCACGGCGACTTCTACGTCGAGTTGATAGGGCAGACCCGCTCCGGCAGGCCGGTGGAGCTGGAGGTGCACGGGCGGGGGGTCCATTTCAGGGGCGGCACGGCGGTTGAGCTTGTTCTGTCGGATGTAGGGAGGAAGCGCCGCCTGGTCCGCCAGGTGGTGCAGAGCGAGAGGCTCCGTGCCATGGGGGAGATGACCGCCATGGTCGCCCACAACTTCAACAACCTCCTTGCCGTGATCCTGGGCAGAACACAGCTGCTTCTGCATCGAAGCGACACCGGCCCGTACCAGAGGAGCCTGGAGTCGATCCAGACCTCGGCGCAGCGCGCAGGTGAGATGGTGAGGCAGCTCCAGGAGTACTTCGGTGACCAGGTCGACCTGCGGTTCACCGACGTGGATCTGAACACCGTGCTCAGGGACACGGCCGTCTACCTGGAAACCCTGTGGCAGAACACGCGCCCTCTGGACAGCCCCCCCCTGCGGATCAAACTCCACCTGTCGCCGCTCGCGCCCGTTCTGGGGGCCGAGCCGATGCTGGAGGATGTCTTCCGCAGGCTGCTCGCCAATGCAGCCGAGGCGATGCCCGAGGGGGGCGAGATCCATGTCTACACCGAGTCCGGGGACCGCACCGTCAGGGTGCGCGTGGTCGACAATGGTGTCGGGATGACACCGGGGGTCCTCCGACATGCGTTCGATCCGTTCTTCACAACAAGTGGATCCCGCATGCGCGGGCTCGGGCTTCCCGCCAGCTTCGGGATCGTGCAGAGGCACAACGGCCGGATCGAACTGCACAGCAGCCCGGGAGAGGGAACCACAGTGGAGGTGATCCTGCCGACGAAACGGCCGCAGATCCTGGCCCTCCAGGTTCCGCGCGATGACAGATCAGTGGAGGTCGCTGAGAACGGCGGCACGGATCACACCGGCTGCGGGTCGTCTTGACCTGTGGAGGCGGCCCGGACTAGACTGCGTCCGGGGTTGGACCCCGCCATATGTCGATAGCTCTCATAATGGTGCTGGGGCTGCTGCTGCTGGCCTCGGCCTTCTTCTCGGGCACGGAGACGGCCTTTTTCTCCCTGCACCGGATGCATCTCCGCAGGCTGGAGAGGGACGCCCGGCCCCGCGCCGGACGGGTACTCCGCGTGCTCGGCCGTCCCACCGATCTTCTGACCACGCTTCTGGTAGGAAACACCCTTGTCAACGTCGGCCTCTCCGTCGTGGCGACAACGCTCCTGCTAAGGCTGATCGGGTCGGCGGGGGTTGAGGTCTCGATCGTCGCCACAACGATCGCGGTCCTGGTGATCGGGGAGATCACCCCAAAGACACTGGCTGTCAACTACCCCGAGCGGTTCTCCAGTGCGGTGGTGGATCTCTACAGAGGCGTACGCATCCTCCTGGCCCCTCTCGTGGCTGTCGCGTCGTTCCTGACGAGCCTGCTGCTGCGCATGCTCGGGCTCTCCCACATGATCGCATCGACCTTTGGAGTGCTCTCGCGGGCTGAACTTGGACACATCCTGGAAGGCGCGGACGAGGAAGGGGTCATGACCGCCAGCGAGTCCTGGCTGGCGCAGAACATTCTGGAGTTCTCCAGCACCCGCGTTGAGCAGGTCATGACCCCGCGCGTGGACATGATCGCGGCTCCCCGGGATGTCGACCGGGAGTCCCTCGAGGCCCTGGTCATCGACGCCAAGCACTCCAGGATCCCGATCTACCATCGGACGATTGACGAGATCCAGGGCTACCTTCGCGTGCGCGATTTCCTTCTCAACCCCGACAGGCGCCTGGAGGACCTCATCGGCCCGGTGGCGATCTTCCCGGAGCGGGCATCCGCTGCGAGTGTCTTCTACGAGACCCAGAAGAGCCGGATTCCCATGGTTATCGTCGTGAACGAGTACGGCGAGACGGTGGGGCTGGTCACCCGTGAGGATCTCCTTGAGGAGCTCGTGGGGGACATCTACGACGAATACGAGTCCGATTCCGCTCCGATACGCGAGCTGCGCCCCGGCCTCTACCAGGTGGGCGGGCAGGTCAACCTGGATGAGCTTAACGAGGAGCTTGGGCTCGAGCTGCCCATCGGGGATGCCGTTACCCTGAACGGATTCCTGACCGGCCTTTTCGAGCAGATACCGAGACGCGGCCAGAGAATCCGGTGGAACGGGATCGAGTTCATCGTTACCGACGTCCGCCGTCACAGGATTCAGCAGTGCATCATCAGTGTGGAGGACGGACCGGGGACGATGTCGGAGGGAGAACGCGGCGAAGGGCCGGGAGCGGCTGCAGGAGGTGAGCAGTCGTGATCCCCAGCCCTGTGACACTCGGCTTCTTCCTTCTCAGCCTGCTGGCCTCGGCATGGTTCAGCGCCGTGGAGATCTCCCTCATCTCAGCGAACCGCTTCAGACTTCTCCAGGATGCGAAGGAGGGGAAGATCTCCTCCCGGCTCGCACTGACCCTGCTGGAGGACAAGGAGCGGGTTCTCACCTCCACGCTGGTGGGGATCAACCTGTTCAACCTCACCGCTGCCGCCACGGCAACCGCAATGCTGCAGGGGCTTCTGAGTTACGGCTGGGCGCCCTGGCAGGTCAGTCTGCTCACGACCGGGGGAGTCACTCTCATCATCCTGATCGGCGCGGAGATCGTTCCCAAGATCTACTCGAAGGAGCGGGCCGACCGCTTCCTCGCGGGCACTGCGCGGCCGATTCTTGCCACGGAGCAGTTGCTTCTGCCGGTGACCGCCATCCTGCGCGCATACGTGGGGCTGATCCTGCGTATCCTGCGGAGGAGCCCGGGTAAGCCGATGGTGACCCGCGAGGAGTTGAAGCTCCTCGTCCACGATGTGAAGAGCGAGACCGGGGCGGGCCGAAAGGAGAAGAAGATGCTGCGGTCGATTCTGGACTTCGGCGAGACGGTTGCGCGCGAAGTGATGCTTCCGATGACCGAGGCGGTTTCGGTCGAGCGGGGCGCCTCGGTCGAGATGGTGCGCGCCATGGTGAAGCGGCATGGGTTCACGCGGCTGCCTGTGTATGAGAAGCGGGTCGACAAGGTGGTGGGACTTGTAAACGTATACGACATCCTCTTCGATGCGGAGGATGCGGACTCGCTGGATCCATACATACGAACGGCCAAGCTGGTGCCGGAGACCAAGAGGATCGACCGACTGCTGACCGAGCTCCAGAGGGAGCGGCAGACCATGGCGGTCGTGGTGAGCGAGTTCGGATCGTGCACCGGCATCGTTACGGTTGAGGACATCGTGGAGGAGATCGTCGGGGAGCTGGCCGAGGAACACGAGGTCGGGGTCCGCAAGATCCGGGAGATGGCACCCCGCACCTATCTTGTGGATGCCCTCACCGATGTGGACGATGTTAACGAGGAGCTTGCGCTCAGGCTGCCGAAGGATCGCTTCGAGACCATGGCCGGGCTGGTGCTGAAGAGGTTCGGACGGATCCCTTCCGAGGGGGAGTGGTTCGAGATCGAAGGCGTCCGGATCGAGGTGGTCGACACACACTCACATGGGATCAGGACTGTCAAGCTGGTCCTGCCTGAACGTAGGACGGAGGAGATGAAGCCATGAGACTGATCCGGACTGACAGGCGAATCGCGCGGGTGCCGGGGCTCTCCCCGGGTTCGGCGATCGCGGCCGCAGTTATGCTGGCACTGTGTGTCGCCATCCGGGTAGATGCCGGGGCATCCGGCCCGAGGCCCGACCTGTACGGTGTGGCGGGGACCTCCAACACCGGATGCGCGGTCGGACAGGGCGTTCTTCTTTACTCTTCCAGCGTGCACCTGAACTGGTTTGTCTCACAGGGAGCAGATTCGTCACTTGCCTACCTGGCCGTTACCGCTGCAGGCGGCCGGTTCGTCGCGTTTGCGGAAGACGGTTCAGTATGGCGATCCCGCGATGCGGCAGGAACTGTGTTCGATGAGGTTGCTTCAACGGGTGCGGGGATGCTCCATGACGTCCGCGTGATCGGTCCGTATCTCATCGCCGTGGGATCCGGCGGGGCGATCGTACAGAGCGGCGATCTGACCGGCGGTAGCTGGGCGTCCCTGGCCTCCCCGGTTTCGGAGACTCTCCGGGCGGTGGCCGGTAACGGCGTTAGTTCGGTCGCCGTGGGGGACAACGGCACTGTGATTCGCGGGGGAATGTTCGGCAACGAGTGGGCCGAGGTCGGCATCCCCGAGGATCGGGGCTTCCTTGCCCTGACCGTGAACCCGTTCGGGCAGTACCTCGCCGTCGGGGAGAGAGGGGCGGCATGGATGGGCCAGCCCGATGGGCTGACCTGGACGAGGCTGCAGAGCCCGACTTCGGGGGATATCCACGGAGCCTGCTCAGTCGGAACGGCGACCGTTCTCGTTGGCCAGGGCGGGCTGATCCTCTACTCTTCGGGCGGGTTCACCGACTGGGTGGCCCAGATCTCACCAACAACGTGGGACCTGCACGCAGTCGCGTACACGGGCAGCGACGTGCTGGCCGCCGGGGAGAGGACCACGCTGATCTGGAGCCTGCTCGGGACGCAGTGGAGCGACGTCGCCATCCCTGTCGAGACACAGAGCTGGGGGAGGCTGAAGACGCGGTTCCACAGCGGCCTTCGGTAGCCGCGGGGTCCGCGTCAGAACTTCAGAACGTTGTGCAGCCGGCGGATCCCGTCGCTGTCCACCACGAGCGAGAGCAGGAGATCGATCTCTCCCCTGTCCAGGTACAGGCCTCCGCAACCCTCGCACCGTTCCAGCTTGATGCTCTCGTTTTCCAGCTCGTCCAGCCCTTCGCCGCACTTGGGACAGACCATCCAGAAGGGCTGAGAGGTCTGTTCGAGCTCCCGGTCGTTCCGTTCGCGGTCGAGTTCGATGCGGCGGGCACGGATCTCCTCGATTCGATCGAAGATCCCCATGGTGCCGTCGAAGTCCTCATCCGCTCCGATGTCGTCGTCATCCAGGTCGATGCCGGAATCGAATGCTGCCGGGCCGGTTGTGCGGCCCTCTTGCGTTCTGAGGCGTGCGGTCTCTTCCTCGAGCTCATGCAGCTGCTGCTTGAGACGCCCTGCCTCGGCAAGAGCGGAGTCGCGTTCCGCCTGATAGAGGCCCAGCTGCTGAACCAGCTCCGCCTTCTCCTGCCTCATGTCTTCCAGGATGGGCGAGAGGTCGCGGAGTCCGGATGAGCTCTTCGGATGCTCAGGCTTGCGGGCCGGCCGGCGGGCGGCAGTTTTCGACCGGGTGACGGGTGCAGACTTCCCACGCGGGGCCGACGTACGCGATCGCTGCCCGGGTGAGCGGGTCCGGTCGGAAGCGGCCCGACCGGGGCTGCCTGAGCGTGAGGTGGTCTTCCTGCGGCTGGGGGCGCCCGTCGGGGCGCCTGATGATGTTCGTCGTGCCGGAGCTGTTCGTCCCGGCGCCTTCTGTGTCCGGGGCCTGCCCTTCCCTGAACCCCTGGCGGTCTTGCCGCGGGCAGCCTGGGCGGATGCCTTGCGTTGGGGTTTGCCTGGTTTTCCTGCGCCACGCGCACCGGTCTTCCGGTTAGCCATCCAGTCCTCCAGCTAGCTAGTTCTGTTCTGCCGCAATCAGCCGAAACCCAGGTATCGCGGGCCGTTGTCTGCTCTCCCGTGCTGCCGGGCCCGAACTGGATCGTCCCAGCGCCCTGTGCAGCCTCAAGGGGACGGCGACAGACCCGGGATCGAATCCAGGGCCTTCCGAGTGATGACCATTGTTCCCCGCGGCAAACTGTGATGGAGCGTCCGGGATGGCCCTGTGCGTGAACTCCTCCCAGCTGTCTCCGGTGCTCAGCTCGTAGACTCCGTATCCGAACCCGGTGAACGTTCCGACCACTGTTCCCCAGCGAACCACGTCACTACGATCTTCCTTGTCAACCACAAGGGTCAGAACTCCTCCCAGCAGCAGTCCGCACGCCCCACCATAGACAGAGTTCTTCAGAAGGACCAGCATCGGGTTTCCCTGTGCGTCCGACCTGGCGGATATGCATGTGGAGAAAAGCAGGAACACCGGCAGCGCCCAGGCGATCAGTCTCAGCCTTGACCTTGTACGGTAGGACGAAAGCTGTGGCGGCAGATGCATGGTAATGGTCTCCTGTTCCGGGATCCCTCCGGCCAAGACGATGGCGACTCACTGTCCGACCAATGGGCGCACTATAGGGTTGTCGGGCGAAGGCTGTCAAACTCCGCCTCGGGAGTTGCCGGAGGGATTGACTGGAACCGGCGATCCGGAGGGATGCCGCCACCTCTGTTTCCATTTGTCGCACCCCGGGCGGGCATGCTAGACTGCGGGTCACCCAAAGGACTGGTTCATCACTTATCTTCTTGGTATGCAGTGCGTTATACGGTTGGAGGCCTCGTGAGGCACCCGTTCGTTCACCTTCACTGCCACACGCAGTTCAGCCTTCTCGACGGGGCAGTCCGGATAGACGAGATGCTGGACCTGGCTGCGGATATGGGGATGCCTGCGGCCGCCATCACGGATCACGGCAACATGTTCGGCGCGGTGCAGTTCTACCGGGCCGCGCGGGAGAGGGATCTGCGGCCGGTTCTGGGGCTGGAGACATACGTTGCTCCCGGGAGCCGTTTCGACCGTATCCCGGGCAGGGATCAGAAGAGTTGCCACCTCCTCCTGCTTGCACGCAACCAGGCCGGGTACGCAAACCTGGTGAAGCTCACCAGCCGGGCCTTTACCGAAGGGTTCTACTACAAACCGCGGGTTGACCGGGAGCTCCTTGCCGAACACAGCGAGGGGATCACAGCCCTCTCCGCTTGTCTCAACGGCGAGGTGAGCCGCCATCTGCTGGCGGAGCGGTTTGACGATGCGAGGTCTGCCGCCGCCTTCTACCGGGAGATCTACGACGGGCAGTTCTACCTCGAACTGCAGGATCACGGCATTCCGGAGGAGGAGGTGGTCAACAGGCGCATGATTGACCTTGCCGGCGAGATGGATCTGCCGCTGGTCGCCACAAACGACTGTCACTACCTGCGGAAGGAACATGCGGCAGCTCACGATGTCCTTCTGTGCATTCAGACCGGGAAGAAGAGGGATGACGCCGACAGGATGCACTTCTCCACCGACCAGATGTACTTCAAGAGCCCGCAGGAGATGTACTCGCTCTTCGGGCACGTGAAGGATGCCCTGGCGAACACCTTGCGCATCGCCGAGATGTGCGACGTTACGATGGAGTTCGGAAGGCTGAAGCTGCCCGGCTTCCCGCTTCCGCAGGGCTTCGATGACCCCGATGAGTATCTCGGACATCTGTGTCGCGGAGGGCTTGACCGGCTGTATCCCCAGGTCTCCGGCGAGCTGCTTGAACGTCTGCAGTACGAGCTGGGGATCATCCGGCAGATGGGGTACGCAGGGTACTTCCTCATCGTCCAGGACTTCATCGCCTACGCCCGCAGCCAGGGGGTTCCGGTCGGTCCGGGCCGCGGTTCGGCCGCAGGCAGCCTTGTCGCCTACACGCTCGGAATAACGACGATCGACCCAATCCGGTACAGCCTGCTGTTCGAGCGCTTCCTCAATCCGGAGCGGGTCACCATGCCGGACATCGACGTCGACTTCTCCGACAGGGGCAGGAGCAAGGTCATCCAGTACGTCGTTGAGCGCTACGGCGCCGACAACGTCTGCCAGATAATCACCTTCGGCACAATGGCGGCCCGGGCTGTGATCCGTGACGTGGGACGGGTCCTTGGAATGCCCTACGGCGATGTGGACAGGATTGCCAAGATGATCCCCGCAGAACTCGGAATCACACTCGAGCGCGCGCTCGAGCAGTCGCCCGACCTGAAGAAGGCGGGCAACGGCGATGACAGGGTCAGGGAGCTCATATCGATCGCCCGCGTTCTCGAAGGGCTGGCCCGCCATGCATCGACGCACGCCGCCGGGGTTGTCATAACCCCCACGCCCCTGACCGAGAACGTTCCGCTCTACCGTACCAACGACAATGAGGTCACGACCCAGTGGGAGAAGGGGGCATGTGAGAAGGTGGGGCTTCTGAAGATGGACTTCCTTGGCCTGCGCACCCTCACGGTCCTGCAGGACTGCCTCGAGTCCCTCGCCGGGCGTGGCATTGAACTGGACCTGCAGAACATCCCGCTGGATGACCCGGAGACCTTCCGCCTCCTGGCGCGCGGCGACACTGTCGGCATCTTCCAGTTCGAAAGTTCGGGCATGGCGGAGTACCTGCGCAAGCTCCGCCCGGAGTGCCTGGAGGACATGATCGCCATGAACGCCCTCTACCGGCCCGGTCCGCTCGGCTCGGGGATGGTGGATGACTTCATCGAGCGCAAGCACGGCCGCAGGAGGATCGAGTACGAGCACCCGCTCCTCGAGCCGATCCTGAGGGAGACGTACGGCGTCATTGTCTACCAGGAGCAGGTGATGCAGATCGCCTCGGAGCTCGCCGGCTACTCGCTGGGCGAGGCGGATCTTCTGCGCCGTGCCATGGGGAAGAAGAAGAAGGAGATCATGGACGAGCAGCGGGCGCTCTTCCTGGAGCGGTCGCGCGAGCGGGAGATCCCGGAGGCTGCCGCACAGCGGATCTTCGACCTGATGGCGCACTTCTCCGGCTACGGCTTCAACAAGTCCCACTCGGCAGGATATGCCTTCGTCGCCTACCAGACGGCATACCTGAAGGTGCACCACCCGGTTGAGTTCATGGCCGCGGCCGTGACCTCGGAGATGTCCAACTCGGACAGGGTGATGATCCTGCTTACCGAGGCGAAGCGGATGGGTATCCGTGTGCTTCCCCCGGACATCAACCTTTCGGATGAGCAGTTCACGGTGCACGGGGAGGCCATTCGATTCGGGCTCGGGGCTGTGAAGGGCGTCGGGCACAACGCGGTCGAGGCGGTCCGGACCGCACGCGCCTCCAGGCCCTTCGTGGATCTCTTCGATTTCTGCGAGAGGATCGATCCGGGGCCGGCCAATCGCAAGTGCCTCGAGGCGTTGATCCATGCCGGCGCGATGGATGCGTTCGGGCCGTCTCGCGCGTCCCTCCTGGATGCGCTCCCGCTCGCGAGCGAGTGGGGAGCGAGGCGTCGCGCCGAGAAGGAGAACGGGCAGGGCTCGCTCTTCGGGGGTGTTGCGGAGGAGGCATCCAGGCCATCGCTTCCCTCAACTCAATCGTGGGATCCTGGCGAGACCCTGCGGCGCGAGAAGGCTGCCCTCGGGTTCTACGTTTCCGCCCACCCTCTCGATCCCTGGAGGTCAACCCTCGAAGGGCTCGGCAGCATCAGTACGCAGGATCTCGAAGGCGCCGAGGACGGCAGGGATGTGATCCTGGGCGGCATACCGGTCCACGCCAGGATCTCCAGCGACAAGAAGGGCAGGGAGATGGCCTTCGTCACGGTCGAGGATTTCACCGGCACGGTGGAGTGCATTGCCTTTGCCGATCCCTTCGCCGGGTGCCGCGATCTTCTGACCTCGGACCAGCCGGTCCTGATAAAGGGGCGTCTGTCCACGCGGGAGCAGGAGAAGCCGAAGATCCTGCTGGCGGAGGCGCATCTCCTGGAGAACCTCGCGGAAAAGGGCGGGCTCGTGGTCCACGTAGTCGTTTCGACGAAGTGGGGGGAGGATCGGTTGTGCGCCCTGAACAGCCTGCTGGGCCGACATCCCGGGGCCTGCCCCGTGTTCCTGCACGTCGATCCCAGGATGCTTGGCGGCGTACAGATGCGCCTGCGCAGCACCCGGGTCCGGCCCGGCCCTGATCTCTGCTGCGGTCTGCGGGAGATCGCCGGAGAGGCCGCCCTGCGTGTTACTCTGGGCGAGTACCGGGGTGGGCGAACCGCCGATCTCTTCGGCGACGACCTGCGCCGGCTGGAGCGGGAGGCCGCCGGGGACCGGTCGTCCGGGGTGGCCGGCGCTCTTGGGGCTGCAGGCTAGTCCGGTTCGATTCAGCGGAGAAGCCATGGGCGGCAGTCGGCACAATACGAGCCCCGACCCACCGGCATACGGACGGAGACTGCGGGTCGCGGCGGCTGTCATTCTTGCGGTCGCCGCGGTGACCGTGATCGTGATCCGGGCCAACCGTGGCGGACTGGTCTACTACGTTACCGTGAGCGAACTGGTCGGCGGCTCGGACGGGATACGCAGGGAGGGGGTGCGCGTCGCCGGCAGGGTTGTGCCCGGCACAGTGCACAGGGAGGCAGTCGAGCTATCATTCGAGATCACGGACGGCAGCGCATCGATCCCCGTACACTACCGCGGTGTTGTGCCTGACACATTCGCGGAAGACGGCGAGATCGTTGCCGAGGGGACCTATACGCCGGCGGGCCTTTTCGAGGCCTTCTTCCTTCTCAACAAGTGCCCCAGCAGGTACGAGGAGGCCGTGCCGGATGACCGGGAGTCCCGGCATCCCGAATCGATTCCTCGAACCGGTTACGGGGGAGGTTGATGCTCGAGGTCCGGGGCCTGGTCAAGGGATACGGGGGCGCCCCGGTGCTGGCCGGGATCGACCTGCGTATCGACGCTGGAGAGGCCCTGGTCCTGCTTGGTCCGAACGGCGCCGGCAAGTCGACTCTCCTGCGGGTCCTGGCAGGTCTCCACAAGCAGCAGGAGGGAAGGATCGAGTTTGACGGCCGTCCGTTCCGCTCCTCTGATCCGCGCCAACGGCGGCGCATAGGCTTCGCCGGGCACGAGTCGCTCCTGTACGGGGGGCTTACCGGCCGCGAGAATCTCCTCTTCGCGGCCGAGCTCTTCTCCCTGCGGCGCCCGGCAGAACTCGCGGATCGCACGCTGGGCAGGGTCGGCCTGTCCCGTGCGGGGCACAGACTGGTGCGCGAGTACAGCCGGGGGATGGTCCAGAGGCTCTCGCTGGGCCGCGCTCTTCTGCACGAGCCGGCGCTGCTTCTTCTGGACGAGCCTGCTACAGGCCTGGATCCGGGCGGGATGCGGTGGCTGAGCCGTACCCTTGTGGAGTTCCGGCAAGGGGGCGGCGCTCTGATCATGAGTGTGCACCATCCCGCCCATGCGGAGCCGGTCGCAACCAGGGCCGCCTTTCTGCTGCGTGGCAGGCTGGTGGAGGCCGCTGGAGGCGACAGCACCGCGTCGGTGCTCGAGGCGGCCTACCACAGGCTCTTCGCGCTTCCGGCAGGCGTGGCTGTGGAGGGGTCGTGAGCGCGTACCTGAGGGTCGCCACGGCAGTCCTGCGCAAGGACCTCCTCCTAGAGTGGAGATCGCGCGAAACCGTGCTGTCGATGGCTTTCTTCTCACTTCTGGCTGTAGTCCTGTTCGGGTTCGCCATGCAGGCCCGGCCGGTTGATGCGGGTGTGACGGCACCCGGAATCCTCTGGATCATCTTCACCTTCACAGGGGTGCTCGGTCTCCTGCGCTCCTTCTCGGTGGAGAGGGAATCGGGCTCCATCCAGGGCCTGTTGCTTGCGCCCGTTGACCGCAGCGCTGTCTTCGCCGGCAAGACCGCGGCGAACTTCCTCTGCCTGATCCTCGTGCAGGCCGTGACGCTTCCGGCCTTCTCCATCCTGCTGCGGGTTCCCATCCTGCCTTGTCTGTCCCGGCTGGCGCTGATAGCATGCCTCGGCAGCCTGGGCTTCTCGGCGGTCGGAACGCTGCTGGCGGTGCCTGCGAGCGGAAGCCGGATGAGGGAGGTGCTGCTGCCGATCATCCTGTACCCGGTCTGGATCCCGGCCCTTATCGCCTGCGCTCAGTTGACCGGTCTGGCGCTCACAGGGAGGCCCCTGGACGAGGGGGGGGACTGGCTGACACTGCTCGTGGTGTATGACCTGCTCTTTCTCGGGGCTGGTCTTCTGCTGTTTGATCATCTCCTCGAGGAGTAGAAGGGGGTGGACGCGATCGAAACCTCGTCCCGTACATTCTCCCGATGCGTGCTCAACAGTGCCGGGCTCGTTTCCGCCCTTGTGTCTATCCCGGCCGTCCTGCTTGCCCTGGATCTGGCGCTGAACCGGGCACCCCGGGCGACCCTGGCTGCGGGCGGCGATGTGCAGCGGATCTTCTACTTCCACGTTCCATTTGCCATGGCCGCCTTCATCGGCTTCCTGGGTGTGATGGCGGGCTCCATCGGATTCCTGGCGCGGGGTACGAGGACCTGGGACCAGACCGCCGAGGCGGCCGCGGAGGTCGGGCTTCTTTGCTGCACGGCAGTGCTTCTCACCGGCCCGGTCTGGGCGAGGTATGCGTGGGGAGCCTGGTGGACCTGGGATGCGAGGCTGACGAGCACCCTGGTGCTCTGGCTCATATACGCGTCATACATCCTGCTCCGCATCTTCTCGCCGGGGGATCCCCGCGTGCGGCGCCACTCGGCCGTGCTCGGGATCGTCGGGTCGATCGGGGTGCCGATGGTCTACATGTCCGTCCACTGGTTTCGCACCCAGCATCCGGAGCCCTTCATATTCAGGAGCGGCGGCCTTGCGCCCGGAATGGGAATCGCGCTGGCAGCCGGCGCGCTTGCGGTGCTGCTGATCGCAGTGACGCTGTTCCTTCTGCGGATGGGGACAGCGTTGCTGGAGACCGAGGTGGGAGACCTGCGCGCTGCAGTCGGGGAGGAGGACCTGCCGTGACACAACTGCAATACCTGGTGCTCGCGTTCGGCCTGGTGTGGCTTCTGCTGGCCTTGTATATCGCCGGCCTGCATCGCCGCACGGAGCGGGCGCGCAGGGAGATCAGCATGCTACACCGCCTTGTCGACGAACGGAGGTGCGAGTCGGGGCGGGAGAGCGGACAGGGATCCGGGCGTTGCGGAGGATCCTACTGATGGAGATTGCGTCCGGCCGGTCTGCTCCACGCCCATGCCGTGCGTATGCGGCCGAGAATGGCGAGGGGCCCGCGCCCGCTCCAGCGATCGACCCTGAGCCGCAGGTCGCGAAGCTCGGCGGCCTGCCTCCTGCGGGAATCGTCCATGCGCTCCAGTTCCCGCCTTTCCATCAGGGCAAGGGTGTTGCCCGAGTGTATGGAGTTGTACATCTGAACAAGCCTTGCCAGGGAGCGCCTGGTGAGCATGAGGCGATGAGACTCCCGGGACCGCACGAACCAGGTCTCGCTTTGCTCGTCGAATCCTAGCATGTCAAGACGTTGCAGATCTTCGAACTCCATGAGAGGCGTCCTCCATTGTCGCCTTGCGCCATCTGTCGGGAGATGCGCTGCCCGGGCGGTTCTGCTGCTCTTCCTGTGCACTCCGGTCGTTGCACCGTCGGCAATGAGCGACACGCATGCGGCCGGAGAGGTTCCTTCCAACGATCTGTATCGGTCCGTGTCCGGTCCTTCTCCAGCGGTGATTCTGATCGCGGACACGGATGATCCACGTGAGGCGTTCTCAGGGCTCGCCGGGCTGATGGAATCCCGGGGCTGCAGGGTGTACACGGAGTCATGGGGAGGGGTGTCGGAGACTGCTCCCACGGGCCGGCGGGGTCGAACCGGACCGACGACCGGGCAGCGGCTGCTGGCGCGGATCGACTCGCTGGTCGGCGCGCATGCTGAGGTGGAGTGGGCGATCGGAGCGGCCGGGCGGGGATGCGGCATGGCTGCTGCTGCCGCAGCGGGGGCGCGAAGGCCACCGGTCTGCATCTTCCTGGTATCGCCCATGCCGAAGGATGAGGATCATGCCCTCGCCCCGGCGTTTTCGGTCCTGGACCTGCCGCTGCTGATCATCGCGACGCGGGCTGCCCCGGGGGCGTCGGAGGCACACCTTGATCTGTACGTGGAAACGCGGCGCCGCAGTGAGCTGTGGACCCTCGGCGGCGCGGTAAGGGGGGCCTCGCTGCTGCATTCCCGGGATCACCTGGCGGTTGACGTGGCCGAGTGGGTGTGCGGTAGGTTGATGGTGGCAAGGCCGGGGCCGGCGGGGGATGCTCCCGCCTTGCAGGGAGTTTCGAGGACGGAATCGAGATAGCATGCCTTCCCGAGTTCTGACATTCGCACTTCTCCTGACAGCAGCCCTGTGTGCTTCCCGGGTAACGGATACCGCTCGTGGATCCTCCCTCCTGGGGACAGGTTCCGGGGACCGATCCCTGCATACCCGTCCCGGTCGTGAGCTGCCGGTACACGGCCATGATCCCGGGCGCGTGGCAGCGGGCTTCGACTCGCTGTATCGGGCGCACCCCTCAGATCCGGTCCCGGCATACTGGCGGGCACGAAGCCTGGAGCTGCTGGGCGAGTTGCACAAGGCCCACTGCGGTTACCTCAGGCTCGAAGACCTGGCTTATGGCGAGCGGGCCGGGCTGATGGCAAAGGCCCGCAGGCTGGCGCTGGAGCGTCGTTGGGCCGATCTGGCCGCGAAGGATGAAATGCCTGATCCGTCAGGGCCAGGGCCCGATGCGATGATGGTACTGCTGCTTCCGCCCGACAACCTGGGTCCGCCCGAGGATGAGCTCTTCGCCATTGTCTGGACCTACCTGCTGTACGATGCCCTGAGCCAGGCAGGGCTCTGCGTTCTTCCGCTTCCGGTGACCATGGCCGCTCAGGAGGTGCTGGCATCCGGGGGCGCTGTGCGGGTTCCGGTGTCCGTTGCCTCCCAGCCCGTGAATACTGTGGAGGGTCTGCGGGGCCACCTGTCTTTGCTGAAGGGGTTCGACGGCAGCCCGTACCTGGCCGGACGTGAGGGAGGATGGGACCAGGATCTGCAGAGCGCCCTGCTGAACTTCCAGAGGGAGCTGGAGATTCCTCCAACCGGAGAGGCCGATCTCGTCACACAGGGCAGGCTGCAGGCCGCCCTGGAGACCTGGCTGCTCAGGCTTCCTCCCCCTCTCGACCCAAGACACGTTCCCTCGCTCGCATCCCGGGTTGGTGCGGATGCCGTTATCCGCGGCACCTACAGGTCGGAGGGGGGGAGGTACACCATGCGGATCGGGCTGCTCGACTCATCAGGTGCGGCCCTCGACACCGAGCCGATCCTCGTGTCGGTCCCCCCGGGGCGGGCAGGCGAGGCCGCAGTGGAGGCTGCCCGTTTCCTGGCATCCGCGCTGGGGATGAAGCCTGGAGAGGCCGTTGTGAACGGTCCGGCGCCCGAGGAGTTCGATCCCGTGACCGCATCACTCCTTCTGATGGACCGGGGAATGCCGCACCTGGCCCGGCAACGGTGGAACCGGGCCCCTGAAGCGTGGTTCGACTGGGCTTTTCTCGCGGACAGGCGGAGGGCCAGCGAGATCAGAACGGCCGAGATCGAGGCGTGGGAGGAGCAGATGCGCAGTGAGTGGCTCCGGCGTCCGGAACTCGATCCCGATGCGGCGTTCGACAGGATCATGAGTGGACTTGGGCGGCCCGGGCCGGCAGGCGGACCCACTTCTTCGCCTGATCCGGGGCCGGGTGCGGTCCTTGGCAATGAGGGCATTCTGCGTATCCGGGGAGAGATCCGGTGAGGCGCGCCATCATCACTGCAGCAGCTGCGCTCCTGGTGCTCATACCTTCAGCAGCGGGGAGCACTGCTCCCGCACTCGAGGCTGAAAGCAGCTTCAGTTCATGCCGGTGGTGGTATGGCACATACCTGGGCGGTGACCGCGTTGAGCAGTCCTACCTCCCCATCGATCTTCTCTGGCGTCCTCGGGAGGATACGGGGGTGCGGCTGGGTGGTGAGCTGGCGTGGAGCGCCCGCAAGGGTTTTGCGGGTGACGACCGTCTTGACGGACCGGGCGATATCCGAGTCTCCGCCGAGACCGCGCTGCACGGCGGCAGGGTGCGTGTAGCTGCCGGTGGGGCGACAGCCATGCGGTCCCGGAGCCTGAGATCGGGTGAGATTCATGTGGCGGAAGCGCTGGATGCCCTGGCCCTGGAGATGCCGCTTGCCCGTCCGGCACATGGCGGCAAGTGGGGCGTGCAGGCCGCCGGTCTCCTGGTCCGGACACCTTTTCTCCTTCTGCAGGGAGGAGCCGGTGTCGAGGTGCGCCTGCCATACGTTTTCGAAGACAGCGGCAGAGAGGTGGAGCCTGGAGCCGTCCTGCGCCTTGGAGCCGGCATGGCCACCGGAAGGGGTTCCTCACTCCACAGCCTTGACGCCAATCTGGACATGCCCGGCAGCTCGACCCTGCAGGGTGGGGGCGAATACCTCCCGGGCAGCCAGGTTCGCCTCACATGGCTATCCTCCGCAGGATCCGGACGCAGCAGGTTCCGTGCGAGTGCCGGCTTCGTGGCCCGGGCCGGTGGATCGGTCGGCAGAGAAACACCCCTGGATGCGTCTGCTGTCCGCGGCGGCAATCTGCTCCGGCTCGGGGTGGCCGGATCGCGTCGCATGGGGTCGTGGGAGATGGAGGCAGGTCTGGCAGGGACCTGGGTTCGGGGCTTCCCTGGTGCGCTCGGGTCAGCCTCGTGGGTCGAGCCCTCCCTTGCAGTGTCGATCCCGTTCGCTTCAGGAGTGGCTGCAATCGGGCTGCGCCTGATCACGGGGCAGTGCCGGGAAGAACGGCATCTCCGCGGCGCCGGTTTCAGTCTCGGCTGGAAGGGAGCACTCGTGCAATGACGCTCCGCTGCAAAAGCATGAGTCGGTCGGCCGGCGGAGCTGCAGCGGGAACGATCGTGTCAGCCCTTATGTTCTCCATCTGGCTCCTGGGCACTCACTGCTCCCGGGAGATCTCCCCGGATCCGGGCCACGGCGGGATCGACCTTGGCTGGGTCCCACCGCAGGGGGGCCTTGATTTCTCATCAGTCGATTCCCTCGCCGTGAGGGTGTGGGTCCTCGACGGCAGAGGAGGCGTAGTGGCCGGGCCGGTGCGCTCAACCCTGGCCCCCGGAGAGGTCCAGGTCGACATGGACCTTGTGGTGCCCGCGGGCGAGAACCGCACAGTCCGGATGCAGCTTGAGGGGGCCGATGAGCTGGGTCCCGGGTCTCTCTACGCCGGAGAGACAGGGGGAGTGGACATACTTCCCGGGGGGCGGACGGATGCCGTGGTGCCCCTGCGGAGCACCATCCCGGTGTTCGGTGAGATAGAGGTCGAGCCGGGAGCACACGATTTCGCTCTCTTCTGGCGATCTGTGCAGGGCGCGGTCGAGTACGAACTGCTTGAGACTGGCCCGTCGGGAGTTCCCACAACCTGGCTTACGCCCGACACTCTGGCAACGGTCAGTCTGCGTGCATCCGCAGGCCCGGATTCGACCTTCACCATCTACCGCGTTCGCGCGCACCTGCTGCCGGGTGGCCCCAGCCTTTACGGCGATCCCTTTGAGATATTCCTGCCGGCCCTGATCGACCTGCCGAGGGTCGTGGCTGTCGATCCCGCAGAGGGGGCTTCAGGCGTCATCGATGACAGTGACATCGTCCTTACCTTCGACCGTGCGATGGATCGGACCAGCCTGGCCGATACCACTGTGACACTCGTCCCGGTGGCCGGCGGAGAGGGGGTCGAACTCAGGCGCGAGTGGGAGGAGGGCGGCGTTCGTCTGCGTCTGATTCCTGTCAGGCCCATGCAGAGAGGGGTTGAGTACGCAGTCCGTGTCCGGACCGATCTGCGCGACGCCGGGGGCCGGCGGCTTGACCAGTCGCCTGATGAACCCGGTTTGCAGGGCTTCGAGAGCAGGTTTACGACGGAGTTGTACAATCCGCTGCGGGTGACCTCCGTTGATCCGGCCGACCGGGCTTGGGGTGTGTGCGTCTTCCCGGAGATACTCCTCCTTCTCAACCGGCCGGCGCGGCCGGCTTCCGTCAGTCCGGGCACCGTCTTTCTTGCCGATTCCACAGGTGTACAGACCGATTGCGATGTCGCGCTTCTGCCGGACTCAACAACGATTCGTGTGCAGCCTCTTGGTCCGCTGTCCTTCGGGCGGGGGTATGTGGTGACGGTTTCGCCCGGTGTCCGGGACATGCGGGGGATTGAGGGCGAACCGCTGGACCAGGATCCCGGCACTCCCGGGCACGAGCCCTTCGTCAGCGGATTCAGGACGGAGGTGTACGATCCGCTTCACGTGATTTCCGTTGCCCCGGGGGACGGGGAGACGGAAGTGGATGTTCGCCCGGAGATCCTGGTTCACCTGAGCAGGGCCGCACTGGAGGCATCGGTCAACTCCGCCACGGTTCTTCTCTCCGACTCTGCGGGCGTGGGGGCCGCCTGCGATGTCATCCTGCTTCCGGACTCAGCCACCATTCGTGTGCAACCGGCGACGGCGCTGGCATTCGGCCGGGGGTATCTCCTCACTGTCACTCCGGGAGTGCGCGACACACGGGGCCCGGATGGGATTCCCCTCGACCAGGATCCGGCCACTTCGGAACTCGAGCCTTTCCTCAGTGGATTCCGGACTCTCGGTCAGCCGTCCGGGCCGAGGGTCGTCTCGGTGATCCCTGCAGACGGCGAGAGGAACCACAAGGTGTCGGATCCTGTCCGCGTCACTTTCTCCCGTCCCGTGCAAACCGGTACGGTGCAGGGTGGGCGATTCACCGTGAGGAGGCAGCCAACCGACGCCGCCATACGCGGCAGCATATCCTGGAACGTTGAGAGGACCGAGTTCGTCCTTCAACCCACGAACCCGCAGGGTGTACCTGTCAGGCTGGACCGGGGGTGGCTGTACAGGGTTGTTGTTGATCCGGGGGGGTATGACGGGCAGGGAGAACCGTTCGGCATCCTGGATGATGCCGGAATCCCCCTGGATCAGGATCCGGATGCTCCCGGCTTCCAGGGTTTCAGCTCGTTGTTCCGGGTGGAGGACAACCCCGGGGTCCAGTCAATTGAGCCTGCCGATGGCAGCAACCGGGTTCCGGTGGACACGGAGATAGTGATCCGTTTCACGAAGCCGATGGACATGGCAAGCGTGACGGGCGCCTCGCTGTCCCTGGTTGCAGAAGACACCAATACTCCGGTTCAACTGGAGCCCTTCGGATTCAGCAGCGACACGACACGGGTCACGATGCGTCCTTCGGCACCCTTGAGCTTTTACAGGAGGTTCCGGGTGCAGGCCGACACCACGCTCCTGTCCGGCACGGGGAGCCGCTTCGACGCCAACCTGAACCAGGATGGGTACCAGGCTTTCTCATCGACATTCAGGACAGAACCGCCGTCGTCGCCTCTTCGGGTGGAGACAGTCCAGCCTGACTCCGGTGCAGTGGATGTTCCGCACGACACCGGGGTCAGGGTGTGGTTCTCCCGGCAGATCCGCCCGGGAACGATCAGCGATGCCACCTTCACACTGAAGCGGCTTCATCAGAACCCGGATTCCGCCCGTCTGGTGACTGCGTCCAGGGAGGTTGCGCCGGACAGTCTCTCCGCCCGCCTGGTTCCGACGGTTTCTCTCCGTCCTTCCACACAGTACGAGGTCCGGGTCACCCGGTTCGTGGAGGACCTCTACGGGAACTACCTGGATCAGGACTCGACCACCACGATCAGAATGGACTTCGAGTCCCACTTCACCACGGACAGGGATCGCGTCGCACCCCGGGTGGTGACGTCGTCTCCGCCCGATGGCGCGACGGATGTGCCGGAGACCGAGTCCATAGAAGTAGTCTTCAGCGAGGCGATGGATGCCTCGACCCTGCCGGGGGCTCTCAGGCTCCTTCTCGACGATGATGCCGTCGAGGGAACCCTCGAGATTGCCGCAGGGGCGGACCGCGCCGTCCTCACTCCCGGCTCCCCGTTGCAGTATCTGCGCACCTACGAGGTGCGCGTCGATACAACCGCGACTGATCTGGCCGGCAACCCGCTCGACATGGACTCCGGCACCCCTGCAGCCGAGCCGTTCTCCTCCACATTTACCGTTCGTGAGGAGCCTCTGCCGTTCCAGGTTGTACAGAGCTCCCCGCAGCACGGCGACACGCTGGTGGTGGTCACGGTCAGACCGATCCTCTGGTTCAACAGGCCGGTGGATCAGTCCACCATGGAGGACGGTGGTGTACGGCTGCTGGATTCCGATGAGGCGGATATACCGCTCTCCGCGATTGTTCCTTCGGCCTTCGGCGAGTCGGTTGTCCTGGTGCCCGCCGATACCCTCGGATCCGGGTCGGTGTATCACCTCGACGTCGCCGTCACGGTCACGGACACCCTGGGCACTCCTCTCGACCAGGATCCGGACACGCCAGGTAACCAGCCCTTCCGTGCCACCTTCCGGACTGCCGTTCCTTAAGGACGGCCTTCCATGCGCCGATAAGGATGCAGATGGTGCGTGGGCGGGCCTGCAGGACCTGATGCATCATCAGGGATGAGACCATCGGGGTTGCCCGAAGGCCGTGTCTTTCCCTCGGGCATGGCCATGATCCAGTGGATTTGAGAAGAGGCCGAAGGGAGAACTGCGTTGCACAGGGTACTCGGTGTTCTTGCCGTTACAGGCTGCGTTGTCGGGGGTTATCTCATCGCTGGCGGCGAGCCGGCCGTGCTGGTCCAGCCGGCTGCCTTCATCATTATCGTGGGCTCTGCCGTCGGCGCCGTGATCATGTCGGTGAGCGGGGTCAACGCGGGAAGGGTCAGGGCAGGGGTGACTGCCGTGTTCCGCCCATCGCCGTACAACCCGAAGGCCGGCGCACAGCTTCTTCAGTTCCTCTACCACATGAGCGTACTGGTGAAGAAGGAAGGCGTGATTATACTCGAAGACCACGTCCAGAATCCGGCAAGGAGCCAGCTCTTTACTCCATATCCGCTCATCTCGAGGAACAAGGCCGTGCTCGACTATATCATCGAGGCGCTTTCTCTTCAGGTTGAGGGGGCGGTCAGCGCCGGGGACCTGGAGAAGATCCTCGATCGTTCCCTGGATACGATGAATGCGGAGGACTCGGCACCCGGCGCCGTGGTCTCAAGGATCGGGGACTCCCTGCCCGGTCTCGGTATCGTGGCGGCGGTAATGGGGATCATCGTCACGATGGGATACATCGACGGTGGCCCGGAGGTCGTGGGGACGCATGTGGCCGGGGCCCTGGTGGGGGCCTTCCTCGGCATTCTCCTCTCCTGCGGATTCGTCGGTCCACTCGCCGCGGCGATGGAGCAGAACCTTCGGGACAAGGAAAACTTCTTCGAAGCAGTCCAGACAGGGATTGTCGCCTTTGCCGAGGGGAAAGCCCCGACTGTTGTCGTCGAGATGGCGAGACGCGCCCTCTTCAGCTACAACAGGCCTGAGCGCAAGGTGGTGGACAAGGCCTGCAAGGCACTGAAGGTCGCATGAGCACCCACACGCAGTGGAATCCGGATCGCCGGTGTGGGAGCGGGTCATGAGGCGCAGGAGCAGGGAGGGCAGGGCGGCGGGCACATCCTGGCAGATGGGCTACGCCGGTTTCGTGACCGCAATGATGGCCCTCTTCATAGTTCTCTGGATTCTCAGCAGCGGCGACGAGACAAGGGCTGCTGTTGCCGCCCACTTCCAGTACCCGAGTGTCAGCGTCGTGCGTGCCGGAGGGGTCAGCTTCATGAGCGACCGGGGCCTGGAGTCATACCTGAGGTCCCTGGAGAAGATGCGTGAGCCGGAGGATTCATCAGACGAGGTGACACCTGTGATGCGCGCCAGGGAAGATGGTCGCGGGTCCGGCTCCCCGCAGGACGGCGAAAACCTGCGACAATCGGCATTCCTCATCGAACAGGCCCTTTCCGAAAGCTCGACAATCTTCCAGGCGATGGAGCGCACGTCGATCGAGTTCATCTCCCAGGGCCTCCGGATCCAGCTGCACGACGGGCCCGGGGGATCATCCATCTTCGAGGTCGGCTCAGCCATGCCCAGCAGGGAAACGCGGGCGATACTGGAGGCCGCCGGGAGTGTGCTGGCCTCCCTTCCCAACGAGATAGTGATCGAGGGACACACCGACGGCAGGCCGTTCTCCGGACGGCCCGGATACGGGAACTGGGAGCTTTCCGGAGACCGTGCGAACTCCGCGCGGCGGATTCTGGAATCGGCGGGCGTGAATCCGGACCGTATAATCCGTGTGATCGGCTACGCCGATCGCCGTCCGGCGATTCCGGAGAACCCCCTGGACGCGAGGAACCGTCGGATATCGGTGATCATCTGCTACCGGGAGTCCGGGCCCGATTGACAGGGCGTGTGCCTGCCTCCCAGGCGTCATGATACCGTTATCAGTCTGCTGCCGGAATCCCCGGGAAGCTGATCAAGCCTGATTCGCCTTCGACAAAGGTGCCGGGTTCCTGGCCGTTGAGGATCAGCGCAGGTCCAGGCGGCGCGCCTTCCCCTGCAGGATCCATCCAGATTTCGCCGTGTCCCGCAGGTCTTGCCCGGACCACGAATCTGTCGAGCTGGGCGAGGCAGGCCATGTCCTCGAACCATTCGCCCCCGCGAGTACGCACCATGGCTGCCTGTGCCGGGATGCCGGATGCGCGCAGCAGGGAGACCAGGAGGCAGGCCTTGTCCCTGCGACTGCCGGCGCCCTCGCGGGCAACCGTTTCAGGGGACCCGGGTCTGATGGGAAGGCGGATCTCGGGGATCGGGAGGGTCCGGATTTCCTCCCTGACGTAAG
>CAZWSC010000008.1:0-8141 GCA_964636385.1 uncultured bacterium | reverse complement strand
GTCCCCGCCCTATCTGGTCCAGCCTGTCCCAGTCCATCTCCTGAACAGGGCCGTCGGTACCCGTCGCCGCCCGCTCCTGCAGCAGGGAGGCGTTCATCCCGAGGCCCAGATCGCGGAACTGCCGGAACCCCTCCCCTTCGGTGACCGTCAGTATCATCCTGTCCGAGCCGAGGTGCAGGAGGGCCGAAGGCTCCCTCGACCCGGATGCCCTGGCGATTCCCGCGGCCACCGCAAGGACCGCCAGGCTGGATGTAGTCAGCGATTCCGGCAATCGTCCGCTCCACGCGGCCGCCTCCTCCGCTTCCTCGATTCCCTCCCGTGAACTCAGCGCCAGGAGCGCCGTGCGCTTCTTCTCCCCGCGCGCCGCCGGCAGGATCCGGAAGCCATGGGAGAGCTCCTCCCCCAGGATCTTCCGCTCCTTGTCGGCCTCCCCCTGTACAACGCGCTCCAGGTCCGCCTTCGGCATGGGCGGCAGAGAGAGGACGCGGAGTATCGATGACTGCGTGCCCAGGGCGACCCGGGTCGGAACCTGCGAAACACCGGCTTCCCGCCGCATCATGGCGATCGCCCTGGCCAGGCAGGAGACTTCCCCCTCCCGCTGCGTCACGGAGCAGGCGGACTCCGTCTCGTCCAGGGGGATCCTCCCGTGGCACAGGAGGCGAGGCCTGCGCTCCGTTCCGTCCAGCACGACGTAGCGCAGTTCCCCGTCCGTTATCTCGACTCCGCAGCGCTTCGCCATCGATCACCTTCTCCGTGGAATGAGCGTGTGGATCGCCTTCATCGCGTCAGCCTCCCATGTTCCTTGACTGAACGAAGTCGGCCGGGGAACCTGTGTAGCGGTAGGCATCCCCCCATGCATCTGTTGCGTAGCGCTCGATGTTCGGGAGCAACCCCTCCTCGATTAGACGACCCAGGGCCGAGTTACGCCGGGGTCCCCTGTTCCACCATGGCACGGGGAGATCCGGCAGGCCGTCGGCGATTCGCATCCTCTCGTAGTTGCGCAGTGCGATGCCGATTGTCTCCATGTCCCGCCGGGTCCGCTCCCTCAGGAAGCGCACACCCTTGACGTGCATGATCAGATTCGGTTCATCGACAGTCTTGTTCGGACCGAGGCTGTACACCATGACCTCGTGCGTGCCCCGCCGGTACAGATAGGGCGTCCCCCAGGCATCCCTCGTCGCACCATCCGGCCGGAATCCGCCGGTGATGTACCCCTCGTCCACAAGAACAGCCAGGTCTTCGGGAAAGCGCAGGTGGTCCCCGAAGTAATCCTCCAGCGCCTCCCGGTACGCCTCGAGTTCCCGCAGGGTCGCCTCGGTCCTGGCACGGCTCTGTACAAGGTCGACAACCGGGACCGCGACCGCGGCCAGAACGGAGATGACGGCCACCACGATGATTACCTCGATCAGACTGAACCCCGCGTCATGCGGTCGTGGTGGACCGGGGCGCTCCCCGTGGCAGCACCCCCGCATCAGTACGCCTTCCCCCGGTAGACGACGGTCTCCAGGTTGTCCCCGGTCGTCGCCGGATCACGGTCCGGCCCGCCGCTGACGAGCGTTACAACCCGCTCGTCGTTCATCCGCGACACGAATCCGCCCGGGGCGCTCCTGTTCCGGTAGACGTAGTACCTTCCCCAGGCATCCACCTGGTGGCTGCGCACAGTCCGGGTCACACCGCTGCCATCGGCGTCGGCGGTTGTTGCGTCCGACCTGATGTACGGACCGTTCCAGCCCTGCATGAACTGCAGATCCCAGCCGAGCCCCTGGAGATCCTCCTCCAGATCAAGGCCGAGAACCGTCGCATAACCGCCGCTGCCCGGCGCCTCGGGCGGGAATCTTCCCCATCGCAGCCGGTCCGGCGTGAAAGGCCTGTCCTGCGCATACGCCCTTATCGCCCCGGCGACAGCGGCCATCTCCCTTCTGGTGGTCGCCTCCCGGGATGCGCGCAGGATGTGGCCGGTCACAGGTATCGAGATCCCGGCGAGGATCGCCAGCACCGCAACAGCGATAACGAGTTCGATCAGCGTGAGGCCACGGCGGCGGATGCGCCCGGGCCCGGCGACCTCGCGCAGAGAGCCTGCTTCATTCTGTCCGACTGCGTGTGATACACGGATCATCCGATCGCTCCTCCGGCGGCCGAGTAGGCCTGGTACAGCGGCAGCAGAACCGACAGGAGCACGAACAGCAGCACCGCACCGATCACGACGGTCAGTATCGGCCCTGCAAGGTCGAAGATCCTGCGGATCCTTCGCGGCAGTTCCCTGTCGTAGAACTCCTCCGCCTTTCGCAGGGCGCCGGGCAGATCTCCCGTTTCCTCTCCGATCGAGATCATTCGTTGAACCATTGGAGGCAGGATTCCCGCCTTCGCGAACGACTGTGTAAGGGTGAACCCGGAGAGGATCCTTCCGCCCACCTCGTCGAGGCGCCTTGAGAGATGCAGATTCCCCATCACCCGGGAGAGCAGCTCCAGCGACCGGGTCACCGGCACCCCGGCAGCCGACAGGGCGCCGAGGAAGTGCGCGATCTGCGCGGCGGCCAACGCCCGCAGGAGAGGCCCCGTGCCCGGGACACGCAGTGCGATCGCATCCATCCGCTCCCTGCTCCACCGGATCCTGCGTCCGGCAGTCCACGAGCCGGCCAGCACGAGGGCGCAACCGAGCACGACAGGCCAGCCGGTCGACGCCGCGTCGCTGAGGCGCATCAGTGCGCGGGTCGGCCAGGGAAGCCCGGCATCCAGGGAGACCAGCACATCCTGGAACCTTGGCAGAACGAAGCTGAGGAGCAGGACCACGAGCCCTGCCAGGGCACTGATCACGATCGCGGGGTAGGTCAGAAGCTGACGCAGTTGGGCGCGCATCTCCTGGGACCACTCCAGAAGCCCGGTGAGGCGCGCGAGCACTTCGTCCAGCTGCCCGGACGACTCGCCCGCTTCCACCATGTGTACATACGACTCGGGGAAGATCGCCGGGAACCTCCCAAGCGCCTGTGAAAGAGTGGAGCCTTCCTGGATGCTCTGCCCGAGCTCCTCGACAACCCGCCGGAAACGCCTGTTCGGGGTCTGCTCCGCCAGGTCGCGCAGACCCACCAGGAGCGGGATCCCGGCTGTCGTGACAGCCTGCAGGTGAAAGGTGAAGAGGATGAGATCCGCGGCGCGAACCCTGCCGCCGCTCACGCCTGAGGCCTTTCGGGCAGGGGATGCCTCGATCAGGTAGAGACCACGGGATCGCAACTCCTCCCTCAGGCTCTCTTCGCCCGCGGAGTTGATGCGGCCCCGGGCAAGTCGCCCCGCCCCGTCCCTTGCCTTGTACGCCAGGACCGCCATCGATCAACCTACGCCGCCACGCGGGCGAGCTCCTCGAGGGTTGTCCAGCCTTCGAGAACGCGCGCCCGGCCCAGCTCGTGCAGGGTCCGGTATCCCTTCGTCCTGGCGTGATCCAGCATCTCGGACTCGCCGCGTCCGGCGCCTATGCAGGCTGTCATCCCTTCGTCCACCTCCACGATCTCGTGCAGCGCGAACCGGCCGCGGTAGCCACTCCCGCCGCACTCGGGGCACCCTGCGCCGGAGTGGAGCAGAACCTCGGAGTCGGCCTCCAGGCCGAGGAGGCTGCGTTCGGCCTCCAGGGGAGAGCGCGGCTGTGAGCATGCCGTGCAGACGCGCCGCACGAGCCGCTGCGATACGACCCCTATCAGCGTGGAAGCGACGAGGTAGTCCTCCACCCCCATGTCCCTCAGGCGCATGATCGCGCCGAGTGCGCTTCGCGTGTGCAGCGTGGAGAGCACCAGGTGGCCGGTCAGGGCCGCGCGGCCGGCGATCTGTGCGGTCTCCCTGTCGCGGATTTCGCCCACGAGCAGCACATCCGGGTCCTGGCGCAGCAGGGCGCGCAGACCGGCAGCGAAGGTGAACCCCGCCTTCTCGTGAACCTGGGCCTGCCGGATACCCGGGAGGCGATACTCCACCGGGTCCTCTAGGGTCATGATGTTCAGCCGCTCCCTGTCGACGCGCTTCAGGGCGGCGTACAGGGTTGTCGTCTTCCCGGAACCGGTCGGCCCCACGATCAGAAGGATCCCGCTGGGCCGCGCCACGAGGCGCTCCAGGCGCCGCTGGTCCTCATCCCGGAACCCGAGTTCGGCGAAGCCGAGGGACAGCTGCGAGTGATCCAGGATACGCATCACCAGGTTCTCGCCGTGGATCGTCGGGAAGGTCGACACACGCAGGTCGATCCTGCGGTCACCGAACGCCAGTTCGATCTTCCCGTCCTGCGGGAGCCGGCGTTCCGAGATGTCCAGGCCGGCCAGGACCTTGATCCGCGTCAGAAGCGGAGGGTGGACGTCGATCGGCAGGCGGTGCACCGTCCGCAGCCGGCCGTCGATCCGCAGACGCACGGCAAGATCCGACTCCTCCGGCTGCACGTGCAGATCCGTTGCGCGCATCCGGACTGCCTGCGCCAGCAGCTGATCCGCCAGGCGGACGATCGGAAGCTCGGTGCCGTCGGTGCGGTCCCTGTCGAAGCGCGCAACTTCGGCGACAACCGCGTCCAGCTCACCCGACTCCGGGCCGGCGCTGTAGAAGCGGCGGATGAGTTCGCCCACCTGCTCCTCCGTGGCGGCCACCGCGGAGGGCTGGAGCCCCGTGGCCATCCGCACCGTGTCCAGCGCCTCCAGGTTTCCCGGATCAGCCATGGCCAGGCGGATCTTCGACCCGTCCTGTCCGAGCGGCACCAGGAGGTAGCGGACCGCAAGCTCCCGCGGCACGAGCCGCAGCGCATCCGGATCAGGCAGCACCTGCCCGGGATCGAAGGACTGCGGATTGCGGGCGGACGACCTTCTGTCTGCCGTCGCCGCCGCCCCCGGGTGCCGGTTGACCCTGCCTGGCCTGTTCAATCCACCTTCAGCGTCTCTCATCCCGTTCTCCTGTATAACCTGCACATCCTGCGAACACGTTGCCGGTATCCACGCGGACCGCCCCGTGGATCAGGCGGCGGCTCCCCCCCGCTCATCCACGGCCGGCCCCGGAGAGCTCTTCAGAATCTGACCCAGCACATCGATCAGCTCGTAGGAGCTGAACGGCTTCGTCATGTACATGTTCGCACCCTGTTCGAGCGCTTCTCCGCGGGCTTCCTCGAATCCCTCTCCGGTAAGCATGAGAACGGGCAGCGACCCGTGCCGCCCGTCACGCCGTATCGAAGCGAGGACATCGAGCCCGGAGATCCCGGGCAGATTCAGGTCGCAGATGACGGCCTGTGGAAGCTCCTCGTTCTGCAGAAAGGCCAGTCCCTCCTCGCCGTCCGCGGCAAGGCGTACCTCGAAGCCCCTTCCGATCAGCAGGCGCTGCAGAAGCCGGCGGATGACCGCGTCGTCGTCGATGACAAGGATCTTTCCGCTCATGCCGCATCCTCCTTCGCGCCGAGCTGCTTGCACAGTGTCAGCACGTTCTCTCCCTCCTCGAACTCGTATTCGACCCTGTCGACCAGGGCGCTGATCAGGAACAGGCCGCGCCCGCACTCTTCCAGAGCTTCAGGAGGCCTGAGAACCGCCGGGGCCCGGGTGGGATCGAACATCAGTCCATGGCTTCGGATCTCGACCTCGAGGAGACCGGGTTGATGCCGGAACTCAAGCACGACGGCCGCATCTACGGGCCGGCCCTTTTCGTGCTTCAGCAGATTGGCGACCGCCTCCTGCACCGCCAGCCGCAGGTCGTGAACCTCCCTGCACCCGCCCGCAGAACCAAGGCAGGCGGATGCGAACTGCATCAGCTCCCTGCCGAGTATCCGCAGGCCCCCGGTGTCCGGAGGCAGGACAACTCGAAGCGATCTGCACGCCCCGGAGTGGCCGGTCCCCTCGTACGTGTTCATCGCACCCGCCTCCCGCGCAGTATGAGGAGCGTCTGGTCGTCCGCCTGGTCCGCCCCCGCGGCAAACCCCTCGACAGCCAGGAGAGTCGACGAGGCGAGATCACGGGCGTTCGTTTCGCGGCCCTGCATGAGCGCTGTGGTGAGGTTCTCCAGACCGAAGAACTCACCTCCGGGCGACCTCGCCTCGGTGAGGCCGTCCGATGCGACGACGAGCATTCCCCCGCATGCCAGATCGAGGCGTTCCGTGGCGGCCTCGAGGTCCGGGACCACGCCAAGCGGAGGCGCACCCGGCGTGAGAAGGTGCGGTTGCTCCCCGCTGCCGGGAAAGTAGAGCACCGGTGAGTGGCCTGCATTCGCCAGCTCGAGCAGCCCCCCGCCAGGATCGAACCTCCCCAGCACGAGCGTGACGAACTTGCCGACCCGCTCGAGATCGTCGAAAAGGGCATCGTTCAGGCGCTGCAGGGCAGCGCCCGGTTCCTCATGCAGACCGGACAGCGACACCACAGCAGCCCTCGCCATCGCCATGACCAGGGCGGCGGGGATTCCCTTCCCGGCCACATCGCCGAATGCGAATGCCAGGCCCCCCTGCGTGAGGGGGCGAAGCGCATAGAAATCGCCGCCGATTCTGGATGCGGGATTGCACACGGCCGCGACGTCCAGGCCCGGAATCTCCGGCTGATGTTTCGGCACCAGCATCTCCTGGATGCGCGCGGCGATCTCCAGTTCCTGCTCGAGACGGATCGTATGCAGAGCCTGCGCCTGGAGCCTCGCCGTCAGAAGGAACCGGGCGGCAAGGTCGGCCATGGCCTGTACAAGCTTCAGGTCTCTCGCCTTGAACCCCTCGGGGTGGCGGGATCCGACAGTCAGGAGGCGCCCCGTATGCTTGTCGCCGGCCGCTATCGGTGCGCAGACGATATGATGCACCGGGTCGATCCGGGATTTGTCCTCCCTGCCCGCCAGCTCCAGAAGCTCCAGGGCCTTTGCCTTGCCCTCCCCTCCTGACGGGCTGAAGAAGAGGCCCCTGTGTGCAGGGTCATCGATCAGGAGAACCGCCATTTCCGACTGTGTCTGCCGGCATGCCTCGGCCGTGATAATCTGGAACTTGTCGGCAGGATCCAGCGAGTCACCCGAGCCATAGATGATGTTGTACAGCGAGATGAGCTGGTTGGTGGTGGCGATGTGATCATCGACCAGGTGGTTCAGTTCGAGTTCCGCCTCCAGGGAGGAGGCAAGAACCTTGCCCAGTGCCCCCGCCATGTACTCCAGATCCGGCCGGCCGTGCCGAAGATCCTCTCCCGGCACAGTATCGAAGCAGAGGCTGCCGTATGCCCCCACCGGAACCCTGATCATGCCCTCGTCTTCGCAGGAGCTGCGTCCGCCCTGCCGCCATACTTCGTTTCCACGGCTGTCGATCAGGCGTAGTCCGCCGCTGCCGGAGAACCCCCTGGCCATGTCCTCCAGGAGGTCCGCGCGGTTTCGGGCCAGCACCCAGAGACCGGTCTCGTCAGGCATTGATTGAACTCCAGATAATGCAACCTGTTGGGGGATTGCCGCCCCCCATCCCGGCATCGGCCGCAGCCGGCGCCATCTGAAGCGTCGAGGTGGTTTGCGATCACAGCAGGCGATGGCGGCCACTTGAGACACACGGCGATGTCAAGTCACCCCCAGGGGCGGCCGATGAGTGGTCCGTAACAAGGGGGGTTCGCAGTGCAACTGAGCTTTGATCAGAAGGGCCCGGTGGCCATCATCCGATTCGAGGGCGAGGAGTTGGGCGCGGACGTATCCGAAGAGATCCGCGCATCACTGCTCGAGGAGCTTTCCCGCCACGATTGGGCGGCTGTCGACCTGTCCCGAGTCGGCTTCGTCGACAGTTCCGGGCTTGGCGTTCTGGTCGCCGCGATAAAGGAGCTCCGGGAACGGGGGGGGATCCGGTTCTTCTCCGTCCACCCGAGGGTGGCGGACCTCTTCAGCCTCACAGGGTTGACCCGCTTCCTCCAGACCGAGCCAGACGAGGCGTCGGCCCTGGCGGCCCTTGAGTCGGAGATCGAGGCGAGGAAGGCGGCATAGCCCATCCGGACCTCCCGCCACATTCTCCTTCCCTCGCCATGCAGTGTGATTCCCTTATGGACCCAGGACTGCATCTGCAAGACGATCAGCTGCATCCCTTGGAGATGGCTAAGCCTTTCCCCCCGTCCTGCACCACACGACACAGCAGTACGAGTCGCCACTTCACTAGTGCATTCTCGTTACGCCATGCAAGACTTCACATTCGCTTGGAATCCCATGTCCTC
>CAZWSC010000007.1:0-11810 GCA_964636385.1 uncultured bacterium | reverse complement strand
ACCTTTCCGTCCGGCCGTCGCGTAAGGCGCTCAATCGAGAACGGGGCCCGCAATCCATAGCGGAGCAACCGTTCCAGTGCATCCCTGTCATGGGCCGCGGCCGATGCGGAGCGTGACGGCATGGTGACAATACGGAGACACCGGCTTTTGGGCAGCCGCGCCGGCCAATTCCTGCACTATCCTCCATTCAACAATCGTCGACCTTCGTACACACAGGACCCGGAGGATTCGTGACAACAGCCAGGGTTGACCTTCACATACACACCCGCTACTCAGAGCGCCCACGTGACTGGGTCCTGCAGAAGCTTTCCCCGACTGAGTCACATACGGATCCCGAATGCGTGTACCGCCAGGCCCTGGAGAGGGGGATGACGTACGTGACGGTAACGGACCGGAACCGGCTGGAAGGCTCATTGCTGCTCAAGGACAAGTATCCGGAGAGATGCTTTACGGGCGTGGAAACAACGGCGTCATTTCCGGAGGACGGCTGCAAGGTGAACCTTCTCATCTTCGGCATCACTCCCGCCGAGTTCGCCGAGATCGACAGGCTGCGAAGCGACATCTACGAACTGCGGGACTACCTTCAGGCGATGGACCTGACCCACTCGGTCGCTCATGCGCTCTACTCGCTGAACGGCCGCCTTTCGCTTGAGTCGCTCGAGAAGCTCATCCTGCTGTTCAACGTCTTTGAGGGAATCAACGGCGGCCGCGTGAGGACCAACAACCAGACATGGATGAAGGTTCTGAAGAATCTGACCCCCCGGACAATGGAGACACTGTCCCGCAAGCACGGTATCCGGCCGCTTGGGAATGATCCCTGGGTGAAGGGTTTTACCGGCGGATCCGACGACCACTCCGGCCTCTTCGGAGGAACCACCTGGACCGAGGCCCCGGCGCGCTCCATCGACGAGTTCCTGCGGGCAGTGCGGGCTGGGGAAGTGCGGCCGGGCGGACGTCACAACGATTATCGATCCCTTGCCTTCACGGCATGCAAGGTTGCGTGGGACAGATCCAGGGAGGCTTCGCAACGTCCGCTGCACTCAGCCCTGGATCAGTTGAGCAGCTTCGTGTTCGAACGGCATAAACCAGGGCTCTTGGACCGCATACGGCTGGCGACTTTGACGGCCCAGAGCAGGATCAGGAAGGACAGGCTCAGCGAGCTCCTGGCAGCGCTCGCCGAGCAGTGCTTCGAGCACGGCAGGGCTCCCGTGGAAGACAAGCTCGGCTTCGCATACGGGAAGATCACGGAGATCTCCGATGAGTTCACAAGGGGCGTGCTGGAATCCCTGGAGCAGAACCTGGGCGGCGCCGATCCTGTTCATGCGGCAAAGGGCCTGCTGCAGTTCGCACCGGGGGTTCTACTGTCACTGCCCTTCTTCACGTCCCTCAAGCACCTCCACAGGGAGAGGGAACTGACAAGGGAGCTTCTGGATGCTCACGGAGGGCCTGCCCATCCAATGGGAAAGAGGATTCTGTGGTTCACGGATACCCTGAGCGATCTCAACGGGCCGTCGATGACACTCCAGAAGGTGGGATGGCTTGCACACGAGAAGGGCCTGCAGATCACCATAGTGACATCGCTGGCCCCGGAGGAGATGCAGCCCGGGTTTCCACCGAACGTTGTCAACCTCCCCTACGTGAAGGGGTACCGCCTTCCGTTCTACAAGGACTACCACCTCAAGGTCCCCTCACTGTTGAAGTCGCTGGAGATACTCACCGGGCATGAACCGGACGAAGTGTACATTTCCACGCCGGGCCCAGTTGGGCTTACGGGCCTGCTTCTCTCGAAGTTGATCAACGCGCGCAGCATCGGCGTCTATCACACCGACTTCACCCAGCAGGCGGCGGAAATAGTCACCGAGGACTCGCTCACGCCCTGGATCGAAGGGTACACCCGCTGGTTCTACTCGAGGGTCGACGAGATAGCCGTTCCCACCATGGAGTACATCAGGATTCTTGGCCGCCGCGGCCTGGATGCGTCACGCATGAGGGTCTTCCGCCGCGGAATCGACTCCTCGCACTTCTCCCCGCAGCCGGGAGGGAGGCGCCTTCTCCTGGATCGGTTTGGCGTTGAACCAGGCTTCCGTCTTCTCTATGCAGGCAGAATCTCCAAGGACAAGCGCCTGGATCTCCTTGCTGACGCTTTCAGGGAGTTCCACGCCGGTAACTCCGGAACGAGCCTGACACTCGCCGGCGACGGCCCGTATCTGGACACGCTTCGTCAGTCCATGGCCGGCATGGATCGCGTTCACTTCCTGGGCAGACAGGGCATTGATCTGCTTCCCCAGATCTACTCCGGGGCGGATCTTCTGGTGTTTCCAAGCACCACGGACACATTCGGGATGGTGATACTCGAGGCCCAGGCGTGCGGACTCCCTGCGCTGGTTTCCTGTGTTGGAGGACCGAAGGAGATTATCGAAGACAGATCCAGCGGATGGGTCGTACCCGACATGACCGCCGGGGCATGGCTGAGGGCGCTGCAGGCTGCACATGACCTGTACATGAAGAGTCCGCATATCTACCTTGGTTTCCGCCGCAGGGCACGGTCACGCATGATCGAGAACCATGACTGGGATCCCGTTCTGCGCGGATACGTGGACGGGATCGGCCTCGCGTCGGGAGATGACGATCCGGCCACGCCTAGTGAGCCCCTGCCGCAGCGTCTCTCTGCGTAACCGGTCGCCGTGATGAACCCCGGCAAGGAGTCCCGTTCCAACCTGTCCACGGCCCCGGTTGAGTTGGTCCTCAGAAACTGGCGCCTGTTCGCCGCCTTGGCAGCGGCAGGGCTTCTGCTGAACCTGACACTCGTGCGTTTGCTGTCAGGCGGGCTGATCCCGGGATTCTCCGAGATATCCGAACCTGCGTGGCTTCTGATCGCCGCTGTTCTGGTCTTCCTGCCCTGGATGACGAGTTCAATCAGGGTGATGATCTGGACGCGCCTCTTTGGGAAGCCGCTTCCATTCAGATCCTGCGCAGGAATCGTGGCCGGTGCAGACTTCTCGGCCGCCGCCACGCCGACAGCTGTTGGAGGCTTCCCGGCGAAGACGGCGTTCCTTGTCGGAGAGGGTTTCCGGCCGGGAGATGCCGTTCTCATTGCAGGCATCGGAGGGTTCGAGGACGGCCTCTTCTTCGCCTTCGCAGTTCCAACTGCGCTATGTGTCGCCGGGGGGGCGGACATGCCGGTCATGCTGAGTGCTCTGGCCGGACTGGATCGAACGGCCGTACCGATCTCGATAGTCGGTCTCTCTGCGCTTGCAGTTGTCATCCTTGGAAAGCTCGTCATCAGGAAGAAACAACTGAGCGCTCCTGGCGTGCCGGAGGTCCATTCGAGTATCGAGGCTTCCCCGGGGCCCGGTTTGCGGGGCCGTCTGTCCGCTGTTGCCGCAGGGGTCGGATCGCATGCCAGGCTGGAGTTCTCGCGGACCAGGAACTCAGCCCGCTGCCTTCTGGCCCGGGGTCCGTCCAGCCTTCTCCTGACACTTCCGCTCGCCTGCATCGGGTGGACCGCGCGATACACGGCGATTTCTGCGGTCGCGATGGCATTCGGCCATCACCCTGACCCGATCAGGCTGTTCGCACTCCAGTGGGTCACGTTCTCAATCATGAACTTGGTACCCACTCCGGGAGCGTCGGGAGGAGCCGAGGGCAGCTTCATCCTGGTTCACCGGGGCATTATCCCTGACGCCATGATCGGACCTGTTGTTCTGTGCTGGCGATTCCTGACGTTCTACCTCACGACCGTTGTCGCCGGCACGGCGTTCGTGCTGCTGAGCGGCTGCCTCGCGCGCCGCCACCGCAGGACCACGGGAGCGACACAGCGGCCAATCCGGCTGACGAGGCACGCATGAAGAGAAGCTTCGCCTATACAGCTCGGCGGGCCGCCCCGTGATGGGAGGGGCCGGCGTCCGCAGGCTTCTCCGGACACCTCACCGGCGGGGATCTCGATACGGCCGATAGGACACTCCAACCGCCCCCCAGATCTCCCTCAGCAGAGTGTCTGCGCGAGTTGGGGGCGGATCAAGCGGCATCAGCATCCCTGGAGAGCGCTCCCGGCGCGGGTCTCGTGTCCGGAATCCCGAAGATCGGGCGGAGTCCGAGCAGATTCCGGGGGCGATGTCGGGTTTCGGGGCGTAGCTCCACCTCTGCCCGGCCGCCCTATCCGGGGATGAGCAAGCCGGCGTGGAGGCCGCCCTGGGGCAGGCAAGCCGGCGTACAGGTCGATCCGGGAGCGGCGGCCACACCGGTGATCACGAGCCTGGGCACAATCTGTTTCGGTCATGCTATAATCGTATCCGTGGTGCCGGAACCGGGATGGAAGAGGCACACTGGAATGCGCCTGGGTGCATCGGGTGGCAGCGAGTGACGCCGGGCCAGGATCACGCATGCCGTCTGTGCGTGAGCATCGGCGGCAGCAAGCACGCGGGCGCATAGCACTTGGCCTGGGAGAGAGTCGCATCAACCAGGAAACCGGAGATCCGCGGCCGCCGTCCCCAGCACTCCCGCAGGAGTCCCCATGAAAACGTGGTCCAACCCTTTCCTGCTCATAAGCTGCGCGATTGGTCTCTCTTTCGCCCCCGAAGTCATCGCTCAGACCCCGTTGCCTCTCGGTTCCTCGAACGGCGACCTTCGGGCGGCCGAGCTTGGACGTACAACCGCTGCCTGCTGTCTGGTCGACGGGCGCTGTTTCCTCTTCGAGGAGTGGGAGTGCCAGTCCGCTGGAGGGTTCTGGATGGGCGGCACCGGGTCCTGCGATCCGTCTCCCTGCCCCGAGGACTTGGGGGCTTGCTGTATGTCCTCGGAGTGTTACGTGGCGCCCTTTGCCTACTGCCACTTGAACTTCTACCCCGGTCTTGACTGCAGCCCCAACCCCTGCACCACGCCCAGAGGAGCCTGTTGCATCGGCACCTCGTGCGCTGTCACTTTCGGCGAGGATTGCCACTCTATGTGGTATGAAGGATTCGATTGCTCACCCAACCCCTGCTCGCAAGACCCTGGGGCCTGCTGCACCGGCCAGGACTGCACGATTACCACATACCTCGAATGCGACGGGACGTGGTGGGAGGGGCTCGAATGCGATCCGAATCCCTGCCCAACACCGATGGGCGCGTGCTGCATGTCCGGGAGTTGGTGTCAGGTCACCGATCCGATCTTCTGCGCGGTGCTTTCGGGCCAGTGGATGGGGCTGGACATCCCGTGCCACCCGAACCCCTGCCCGTTGCCGGGGGCCTGCTGTGATTACGACGGCAGTTGCACACTGCTCCTGGAAGTCGAGTGCGGACACGACTTCGCGGGCGAGGGAACCGTGTGCGATCCGAACCCCTGCCCGGACAGGCGCCCTGCGATCCTCTCCATCCTGGACGTAGGTAACGACCAGGGCGGCAACGTCGAAGTCACCTGGGCGCACTCCCTGAACGAGGAGCCCGGCAGCGAGCCGGCCGTGACCGAGTATGCGGTCTATCTCCGCCAGGATCGATCGCTCGCGAGTCCCCCCTCGAGCTCGGCTTCCCGCCGGATGGTGCGCGAGCGCGGCGAGATCCCGCACCCCGGCTTCTCCGGAAGCGGTGCGCGGATCGAGGGCTGGGACTGCGTCGGCGTTGTCCCGGCCAGCGGCGAAGACTCCTACCAGTGGGTCTCCCCGACCCTCTGCGATTCGACCGCGCTGGGGGGCATCTGCTGGTCGGTCTTCTTCGTCAGAGCCGTCACGGAGAATCCGGAGGAGTTCTATGACTCCGCGCCGGACAGCGGGTACTCCGTCGACAATCTGGCTCCGGCCGTTCCGACCGGCCTCAACTGGGTGATCGAGTTCACGCTGTTGGGCTGGGACGAGGCTCCGGAGGAGGACTTCGCCAGTTTCTCCGTCTATGGTTCCGACGAACCCGAGTTCGATGAGCAGAACGCGACCTTTATCGGCGATACCGTCGAGCCGCAGATGGTCGTCTCCGGATTCTCCTACTATCACGTAATGGCGACCGACCTGGCCGGCAATCGCGGCGAGCCGGCCACCCTCGGGGCGACGAGCGATGTCGGACCTGGCCCCGATCGACCGGCACCGGCAGCTCTCGCCCTGCATCCGAGCTACCCGAACCCGATGCGGACCAGCGTCCAGTTGACCTTCGACCTTCCGTCGGCTGCCCATGTCGTCCTGACAGTCTTCGATGCCGGTGGGCGCAGCGTGGCCGTGCTGCTACGGGAGCCACTCGCTGCTGGACGGCACTCGGTCACCTGGGACGGAAGGAATGCCGGCGGTGGCGCGCCATCGGCGGGCATCTACTTCTGCCGGCTGGAAGCGGATGGGCAGGTCTTGACGCGGAAGCTCATGCTCGCGCGTTAGTTGTCCGCCGTGCGGTGCTCGCCCCCGGGCTTACCCCCCGCCGGCAACGCTTCCTCCACCGGCAACCCCATGGCCCGCGCGCGGGCCACCCAGCGCCGGCAGAAGCTGCCGATCCGCCGGAAGGCGGAACCGCATGGTGAACGGGAAGGTCAACACCCACTGCCGGTATCCCGCTTCGGGAAGCAGGTGATCCACCAGCCACGCCGGGGCAGGGCGTGCAGCAAGATACGTCTAATGGAGGTGCGCCAAGTGACTGCGAGCATATCGGTATGAAGTATTCGCGGAGCACGAATCCAAAGCGCTGCCGCGCAGAACGTGCTACCATAGATCCTGTAATCATCAATCGGCGCCCCTGGAAGGGGCGAGGCCTCAGAACCTCCGACGCCTCCGCCCCGCCGAGGCGCAGCGTACAGGATCGTCGCCTCATGATTCGCGGCGAATCCCGCCATCCACTGGAGGTTCCATCATGCATGGCAATCCACCCCATCCCCTGAGGCCATCCGCAGGTTCCCGCGCACTCCTCGTAGCCTGGCTCGTCATGTTGCCGTCACTCGCCGCGGCCGACACCAACATCGGCGGCGGCGCGGTCTCCGGCGTCTGGACGCTCGCCGGCTCGCCCTACCACGTACTAGGCGACGTCAACATCCCCGAGGGCGACACGCTCCGGATCGAACCGGGTGTAACCATCGACTTTGCGAACTACCCGCAGCTGAAAGTGTACGGCGTCCTCGAGGCCGTCGGCACCGAGGCCGATTCGATCCGTTTCACCGGGCCCGGCCAGTGGCGCGGCGTGGCCTTCCATAACCCGGACGCCGCCAGTCATCTGACCTACTGCGTCCTCGAGGCGCCAGGCTTCCAGCAAATCGGAATCTCCGGGAGCTGCCCCCACCAGTTCGCCCATTGCGCCCTGCGCAATTCCGGGAAGGGCGTGAACATGTGGGGCACCACCGGGACGCTGACCTTCGCGAACTGCAGCATCACGGACTGCACCGTTGGCATGGAGGTAAACGACGTCGCGAGCGTGACCATGACGGCCTGCCACATCGGCGCCAACGACGACGGCATCAAAGTGGTCGCGAACTGCACGTTGACCATGATCGACTGCAGAATCGTCGGCAATCGTAACGACCTCGGGGATACCGGCGGGATCACCCTCGAGCAGGGAACGCTGGTCATGGAGGGGTGCGAGTTATCCGCCAACTGGGTGGGGCCGGGATGGTCGTCCGCGGGCTCGGCCCTCAACGTCTTGAACGGCAGCAGCGCCACACTCGACCGCTGCACGATCGCTGGAAACGAAGGAAGGGAAGCGGCCGTCTATATCGGATATTCCGCCTCGGCCACGATGACCAACAGCATCGTTACCCACAACTCCCCCCTCGGCATTTTCAACAACCTGGGGTCCCTGAGCGTGCGCCATTCCGACTTCTTCGACAATTGGTTTGGTCATGTGCAGGGTGCCCCGACAGGATTCGGACATCTGGTCGACACCAACGCGAACGGCGATTCCTGCGACGTCTACGGCAACATCTTTTTTGATCCGCTGTACGTCGACCAGCCGGGTGGGGACCTTCACCTCACGGCGGGCTCACCCTGCATCGACGCAGGTGATCCCGAGCACCCCGTCGACCCGGACGGCACCCCGGTCGACATGGGGGCCTATTACTTCCATCAGACTTCGGGAGCGGGCGAGTGGCCGCAACCTGCCCACGATTTCGCGCTGGAGGTCTACCCGAATCCGGCGACCGCCCGCGCGTCGATCGAGTTCATCGCGCCGCGGGACGGACGGTTTCGCATCGATGTCTTCGATCTCAGCGGCCGCCGCGTGGCTGCGCTGGCGAACCGCGATCTGACCGCCGGCCCACATACGGTGGTCTGGAGCGGATGCGATTCCAGGGGGCGCACGCTGCCGACAGGCATGTATCTACTCCGCCTGGCCACCGACATCAACGTCGTGACCCGGAGGGTGACAATGTTGAGGTGAAATCAATGAGGCGTTCCCCTGGGATACCGCGCCGGGGTTCATGATCCGGGATCGGGATGGAACCTGCGGCCCCAGTTTTTACATCACGCCGTGCCCGTCGAAGCGCTATGGAGATGAAAGCGGTGGGGGAATACTTGTGCCGTGTGTGATCACGGGTGCTCGCGAGGGTGAGCGCGCGGGACGGTGTGGGGAAATCACCGTGGCGGAGAGGGTCGTCTGGTTGCCAATCACGATCGGGCGGGAGGTGGAGGTGTGCCCCGGAGGCTGCGTCGTCGCGGAGTCCTGAAGTGAGGGCTGGTTCTTGCCGGGCACGAAGCGGGGAGGATGCATCTTGCGGTCGGCTCCATGAGGCTCCAGCTTCATCCACGCCGCTGATATGGAGGGGGCAAGGCACAGGGGGCGCTCGGGGAGCCTTACCCCGGGAGTGCCGATCAGCTTGTCCAACCTCCGCCTCGGCGTGTAATCCTGCTGCGCATGTATCTTCAGCCCCGAGTCTCTGCACCCTGTGCCGCAGTCCGAGAAGCACCGTGTCCTTTCGACAACGCTGCGTGCCTGTTCCTGCGCTGCTCCGCTATGCTTGTGACCGAAGGGGGGAATGGGAGGAGCAGTGATGTCACGTAACCGCGATCATCACGGGGCTGTGCTGAAGGAGCTTGAGAGGCGCATCGAGGGCAGGCGTCATCGCCGGCCGACGCGTGCCATGCCGGAGGAGTTGTGGGGACGGCGGACGGTGGGCCGGCTTCCACCCCCGTTTCCACCACGCCACGGCCTTCCGCCACCCCGCTCGCCGCCGCATCGGCGCGTTCCGGAACGAACAAGCCGGCCTGCGCCGGCTGCACCGCCACGGCCTCGGACGCCTGGTACGCTATTGCGCCCGGCCGCTTCCGACCCGGGAACGCCCCGGCCGACTGAACGACGAGCAGCTCGTGTACAGCCTGCGCAAGCCGACCATGGATGGCCGCACCGGGCTGATCCTCACCCTGCTGGAGCTGCTGGACCGCCGGCCGGGGCAGCTGGGACTGACCCCACCGGACAGCACCGACCGACCGACCCTCGAGTGCAGCCCAGACCGAAAGCGGGGGCGCCGGGCCTTCGTCCGAAGTACCTCCGGCGATCACTCCGAATGGGGCGAGGACAAGATCGCCGGGGAACTCGCCGCCGGGTTCATTGCATGTTGGAAGGGGCCAGGAGTTGAGAAGCCCCCCGCGCTTCTGTTATCATTACTCCATCATCCACTCATCCGGTGATCGGGGATCAGCGGGGTGAACCTGTTTCTTACTGCCATGGTGCAAACGACCACGGGGAGGCCTGCCATGAATATGAACAGGCTGCTGTTGCCCGCCCTGATCGCCACATTGTTGGTGGTCCCGGCCGATCCAGTCCTTGCGACGATCGAAGTACCGATTCCCTCCTATGCCTGGACCGTCACTTATGGTCGCGGGGAGCATGACCAGGGGAACAGCATAGTCATCTGCAGCGGGAATGTCCTCTACGTTGGTGGCCAGTTTCACGGCCCGGTTGACTTCGATCCGGCAGACGATGGGGAAGAAGTCCCGCACTTCCATGGTGGAGTCTGGGATGCGTTCCTGACGTCGCTGCTGCCCGACGGCTCGTACGGGGGACAACTGTACACGTACGGCGGTTCCGGAGATCCGATCTGGGGTGGCGCCGAATCCATCCGTGCCGTCACCGTTGACGGGATGAACAACATCTACATCACGGGCGAGTACGGTGGCGAAGGCAGTGTTGTGGACTTCGACCACACAGATGGCATTGACGAGCATGTGGCGGGGGGACACACGGACATCTTCGTCACCAGGATCAACTCTGATGGTTCATACGGCTGGACCCGCACCATGGGAGGATCGCAGTTCGATGCGGGGAGAGCCATATCAGCGGACCACAACGGCGTGTATGTAACGGGCTATTTCATGGGGACAGTTGATTTCGACCCTACTGACGGAACGGATTATCACACTGGGGATCCTCAGTTTGGCAACGCTTACATCACCAGGCTGAACGCTGACGGTTCTTACGGCTGGACCAGGTCGTTTGGAGGGACGCAGGCGGACCCTCAGAGCGGTAGAGGTATCGCCGTCTCACCGGACGGCACGATCTGGGTGACAGGCGTATTGCGCGGCGTTTCACATGTTCCCGGTTGGGGAGAGGTTGATGCTTTCGGATGGGATGACGTCTTCATCGCACAACTTGATCCGAACGGCGATTACCTGCTCTTCTACACACTGGGAGGTCCAGAGCATGACAACGGCAATGATATTGCGCTTGATCCGGAGGGGAATGCATACATCACCGGCCGGTTCAGTCAGACAATGGACCTTGATCCTACAGACGGAACAGACGTACGGACTGCTATCGGAGGTTCGAATATCTACGTCATCAAGCTGTCTTCAACGGGTGAGTATCTGTGGGGATACCATGCGGTCAAGACAGATGGAACCGGCAATGACTGGGCGGCAAGCATTGCGTTCGACAGCATGGACCAGGGAGTGGTGTTCACCGGCACTTTCTCAGGTCAGGTCGATTTCGATCCCTCCGAAGGGGAGGATATTCACACCAGTTCAGGAGCTTACGGGCTTTTCATAACGGAGCTGTCGATTGATGGGTCATACGCCTGGACGCATTCCCTGACCTGTTCCGGACTCAAGGAGCCGTACGGTGTGGCGGTTGACAGCCATGGCAACCCCGTTGTCACGGGCGTGTTCATGGGGACGGTCCATTTCGATCCACTGGACCAACGCACCTCGGTATCGGGCTCTCCCGATGCGTTTGCTCTGAGGCTCCACAAACGTGACATACCGGGCGGAATTGAGGATCAGCATCACGGCGATCCGTCGCATCACCTGGTCGCCATGTCTTATCCCAATCCTTTCAGCTCCTCCAATACCCTCCGATACCAGCTGGCAGAGAGGAGTGCGGTGAAGCTTGCAGTCCATAACATCCTGGGTCAGCGGGTAGCGACTCTTGTTGATGAGGAGTTGCCGGCAGGCTTTCACCTGTCTGAGTGGGAACCGGAGGGAGCGACTACGGGGGTCTACTTCTACAGGATTGAGGCGACATCTCTGGAGAACGTGTCAAACCGGTGGGAAACCATAAGGAGCGTGGTGCTGGTGAGGTGACTTGAGAGGCTCCGGCGTCAGACTGGTTGACCTTCTCCCCCGGAACGGTTAACTGCCCTGACCTTCTCCCACAGAACTGGACCATTTGAGATGCGGGTTTTTGGTGCAGAATCCTGAGACAGGAGGGTAAGCGGTCAAACAACGGAGTCGCCGTTCCGGCAGCTCAACCTCGGTGGATGTCGGACCGCAGGGGTGTCTTCGCGAACCGGGTCTTCCACAGCCGGGGCGTGAGCGAGGCCACGTCGCTTGCCGGGTGAGTGTCGATCCTCTGCAGCACATCAACAAGGTATGTGAACGGATCGACGCCATGTGCCCGACAGGTGGTGAGCAGGCTCTGCATGATGCCGACGTACCTGGCGCC
>CAZWSC010000006.1:0-10410 GCA_964636385.1 uncultured bacterium | reverse complement strand
ACTGTCGAATGGGAGACACCGAGGGTGCGTGCTATCTGCCTGAGCCCTGCTCCTGAGACTGCCGGCACACGCAAGTTCCGGGCCCCCTAGAGATGCAGTTCTGGGTCCAGAAGGGCCAGAACTCCCCGGAGCGAACTAAGCCTCGATAGCCCACGCCGCCCAGGCGTACCATGCCCCCGTCAGCCCGATGCAGAACCGGTGCAGGCTCTGTGGGAACGGAGTCGCTGGAGGCCCGATTCCGAGCAGGGCCATGGGAGACACGGCATGCTGGAACGCATCTTCAGACTGGCGGAGAACGGAACCACAGTCCGCACGGAAGTCATAGCCGGGATCACGACTTTCCTGACGATGGCCTACATCATCTTCGTCAACCCCGCGGTGCTGGCCACCGACTTCGCGGGTAATCCTACAGGTCTCGATCCGCAGGCTGTCATGCTGGCCACGTGCATTGCCGCGGCCATCGCGACTGCGATCATGGGCTTGTACGCGCGCTACCCGATCGCGCAGGCCCCGGGGATGGGGAACAACCACTTCTTCGTCTCGGTCGTGATGGGGCTGACGGCGATCGGTGTCGCCAATGCGTGGCAGGTCGCACTCGGCATGGTCTTCGTATCCGGCTTTGTCTTCCTGGTGCTGTCCATCTTCCGCGTCCGCCAGGCGATCATAGATGCCCTGAGTGCGAGCATGCGGTGTGGAATAGCCGTGGGGATCGGGCTCTTCATCGCGTTCATCGGGCTTCACAACGGCGGCATTGTCATACCGAAAGCGGGAACGATCGTAAGCCTCAATGTCGAGCTCATGACTCCCGGCCCGGTCGTCTTCATGGCCGGCCTCCTGATCATAGCCGTGCTTCATGCACGCCGCGTTCCCGGGTCAATCATGATCGGGATCCTCGCCGCCGCCGTCATCGCGTGGGCCCTTGGCCAGGCGCACTTCCCGGACAGGCTGGTCGGCCTTCCCGACATCGGAGAACCTGCTGCATTCAGGATGGACATCCGGGGGGCGCTGACGCTGGTTGGCCTGCCCTTCATCATCATCTTCGTTTTCAAGGACGTGTTCGACACTGTCGGCACGCTGGTCGGCGTTGCCGAAAGGGCCGGGTTCATGAAGGACGGCCGCCTGCCGCGGGCCAATCGCGCCCTGGTGTCCGACGCCATAGGAACCATGGTCGGCGCCGCGCTCGGCACCAGCACCGTCACGAGCTACATCGAGAGCGCCACCGGCGTTGAGCAGGGCGGGAGGACCGGGCTGACCGGACTTGTCGTAGCCGTCCTGTTCATACTCGCGCTCCTGTTCGCCCCCCTGATCGCACTCGTGGCGTCATTCCCTCCGATCACGGCACCGGCACTGGTCGTGGTCGGCGTGTTCATGGCGAAGAACGTTCTGAAGATCGACTGGGACGACATGACGGAGAGTCTCCCTGCGTTCCTGATCATGCTGGGCATCCCGCTGACGTACTCGATTGCCGACGGTCTTGCCCTCGGCTTCGTCGCCTACCCGGTGATAAAGCTGCTCTCGGGCCGAGGGCGCGAGGTGAGGCCCCTGATGTACGGCCTGGCTGTTCTGATGGCTGTGTACTTCGTCTTCGTGCGGTCGGGCATGGGGTAGGGGTGGAGCCCCCCTCGCGCGACCGGATCGGCTATCATGTCCGGTGACGGGCAAGCCGGGGATCCGGCACGGACAGGTCAGGAATCCTTGATTGCGAAACCGCGGGCGCACAGGGACTCGGGCCCAGGAGGAGGAGATGGCTCTCACACCCAGACCGGCGCGGACGCCGCGCCTGGACGGCGGCGATCCGGCCGCGAAGCGCGGGGAGATCCGCCGCTACTTCCACGACACCTATGATGTAAGCGAGCGGCTCTTCGAACTCCTCACAGGCGATGACTCATACTACCGTCGCGCCGACCCGCTGCGCCACCCCCTCATCTTCTACCTCGGGCACACCGCCTGCTTCTACATCAACAAGCTCACCCTGGCGAAGCTGATCCCCGCGCGAGTGAACCCGCGTCTCGAATCGATGTTCGCGATCGGCGTGGACGAGATGAGCTGGGACGACCTGGACGAGCGTAACTACGACTGGCCTCCGGTGCCCGATGTGTACGAGTACAGGCGCCGTGTGCGTGAGGTGGTCGACCAGGCGATCAGTGACCTGCCGATGTCGCTGCCGATCGGGTGGGATGATCCTTTCTGGGTGGTCATGATGGCGATAGAGCACGAGCGGATCCACCTGGAGACCAGCTCGGTCCTGATCCGGCAGCTTCCCCTGCACCTCGTGAGAGAGCACCCGGCCTGGCCTGTCTGCAACCGCAGCGGCCCCGCGCCGGAGAACGAGCTGGCTGATGTGCCGGGCGGTACTGTCGTCCTTGGAAAGGGCCGTGACCACGCGCTGTACGGATGGGACAACGAGTACGGCCACATGACGGCGGAGATACGCGACTTCAGGGCGGGCCGCTTCCTGGTAAGCAACGGCGAGTTTCTCGGCTTCATCGAGGCGGACGGCTACGAAGAGCAGCGCTGGTGGACGGAGGAAGGGTGGGCGTGGCGCACATACCAGAGGGCGGAGTACCCGAGGTTCTGGGTGCCCGACTACAGCGGCGACTGGCGCCTTCGCTGCGTCGCGTGCGAGATCCCGATGCCGTGGGACTGGCCGGTGGAGGTGAACCAGCTCGAGGCGAAGGCGTTCTGCAACTGGAAGGCTGCGCAGACAGGCCTGCCCGTCCGCCTGCCGACGGAGGAGGAGTGGTACCGCCTGCTCGACCACTCCGGAATACCCGACCAGCCTGACTGGAAGAGCGAGCCGGGCAACATCAACCTCGCTCTCCACGCCTCATCGTGTCCCGTGACGGATCACGTGACGAAGGACTTCGGCGACGTAGTGGGGAATGTCTGGCAGTGGACCGAGACACCGATCGCGGGCTTCCCGGGTTTCCAGGTCCACCCTCTGTACGACGACTTCTCCACCCCGACCTTCGACGCCCGCCATAACCTGATAAAGGGCGGCTCCTGGATCTCCACGGGGAACGAGGCGACACGCGACAGCCGCTATGCATTCCGCCGGCACTTCTACCAGCACGCAGGTCTGCGGTACGTCGTGAGCGACACGCAGGTCGTGATCCGCGAGGACGTGTACGAGACCGACCCGGAGGTCGCCAGGCTCTGCGAACTCCACTACGGAAGCGACTACTTCGGGCTGCAGTCCTTCCCCAGGCGGCTGGCTGAGTTCTGCGCCGGGCTCTGCCGGGGCCGGAAGGCGAACAGCGCCCTCGATCTCGGGTGTGCAGCCGGCCGCGCCACCTTCGAGCTGGCGGCAACGTTCGATCGCGTGACGGGGATCGACTTCTCGGCGAGATTCATCCGCGTCTGCCACGAGCTGCAGCAGAAGGGCTACGCGCGATACGCGATCCCGGCCGAGGGCGAGCTCATGAGCTTCCGCGAGGCGAACCTCCGGGATCTTGGCCTGGACGGGGTGTCCGGGAAGGTCGAGTTCCGGCAGGGGGATGCGCACAACCTGAAGCCGCAGTTCACCGGATACGACCTGATCCTCGCCCACAACCTGATCGAGCAGCTGTACGACCCGGCCCGCTTCATTGACGACGTGCACACCCGCCTGTCGCCTGGCGGGCTGCTCGTGATCTCATCGACCTACGGGTGGCGCGAGGATGTCACCCCGCGCGGGCGCTGGCTGGGCGGGGTGAAGGTCGACGGGGAGAATGTCCCGACACGGGAGGGGATCGAAGGCGCGCTCTCGGGGCGTTTCAGGCAGGTGGCGGAGCCCCACGACATGGAGTTCGTGCTGCGGGAGACGGCCCGGGAGTTCCGGCACATGGTGGCCGAGGTCACCGTCTGGGAGCTGGTGTAGCGCCCTCAAGCCAGCCGCTCCGGTCTCTTCCCGGATGTCAGCAGGCCTGCCCGCAATGGTCGCGCGCGGTTCCGGCGTCGCAGTAGAGGGTTCTCGAACGGCGCCGGCTGGGCTGTCCCATCCCTGGAAAGGGTACAGGCGGGATCAGGTCAGATTCGCAGGCATCTGCCCCTTTTCCTCCAGCCTTGACCATCCTTCATGGCATCGGAACAGTGACGGCGGAGACGAGGCTGAGTATCATGGGCGGCATGCTCGGAAACGGGGACGTTGCTCCTCCGGAAGGGGCGGCTGATTTCACGGCGGATCATTGGGATCCCGAACGGCTGCGGTGTGGAGGCATGATGATGACGTTTGGGCGCGGGGCGGTCGTCTGGAGCACCATCATCCTGCTGTCGGTCTGCCCGGTTCCGTCTGTTTCGGGAGCTTCCGGCGTTTCTGGTGGTTCAGGTGATTCAGGTGCTTCCGGGCGGATCCTGACCCTCGGCGAGGCGGAGGAGCTGGCCCTCAGGCAGAACCCTGCGATCAGGATGGCCGGGGAGTCGGTCAGGCGGGCGCAGGCAGGGGTGTCGGCCGGAAGGTCTGCCATGCTGCCCTCCCTGTCCGCCAGCGGGAGCTACTCGCACAATATCGAGAAGATGGTGATGTTCCTGCCGGAGGCCTTCGGCGGAGGCTCCGCGGAGATCGGTTCGGACCACTCATACTCCCTCTCGCTCAACCTGGCCCAGCCGATCTTCCTCGGCTTTGCCGGTATCGCGGGTTACCGCCAGGCGCAGACGCAGCACGACATCGCACGCCAGGAGTTCTCGCGGACCCGCCACGACCTGCTCCTCAGCGTCCGGGAGGCGTACCTCGGCGCGGTTCTGGCGCGTGGGCTGGTCCGCGTCCACGAGGAGGCCGTGGCGCAGGCGGAGTCCAGCCTGGTCCAGGTTCAGCGGCGGTACGACGTGGGCCAGGTGTCGGGCTTCGATCTCCTGAGGGCGCAGGTTCAGCTCTCCAACACAAGGCCGCAGCTGGTGAGCGCCGAGAGCAACCGCAGGCTCGCGGATGCGCGGCTCGGGGTCGTTCTCGGAATGGAGGCAGGGGTCACCCCTGTTCCCGCCGACACGCTGGTGGAGTTCAGGAGCCCGTGGCTGGACCGCCCCCTCGAGGAACTTGAGGGAACAGCCATGCAGAACCGGCCGGACCTGGTCATCTCGGAGAAGACGCAGAGAATGGCATCGCAGGGTGTGCGGCTCTCCAGGAGCGGGCTGTATCCCTCGCTGTTCGCATTCGCCACTACACAGTGGCAGGCGCAGTGGGACGAGGGCCGGCCGCAGGACCATCCGCGCACGACGATGGCGGGGGTGCGGCTGTCTTGGACGCTGTGGGACTCGTGGAGGACGCCATCGGCAGTGCAGCAGGCGAGGGCGGATCTTCGCCGCGCGAGGCTGGCGTCGGAGGCGGTGAAGGATGCGGCGAGGCTCGAGGTCCAGGCTGCGCACGAGAAGTTGCGCGCCGCGGAGGTCAACCTCCTTTCGCAGGGCGAGACCGTGGAGCAGGCGGCCGAGGCGCTCCGCCTCTCGCGTATCATGTACGACAACGGCAGCGCGACGCAGCTGGACGTGCTGGGCGCGCAGCTGGCCCTGACGACATCGCGCATGCAGTACGCCACGAGCCTGTACGAGTATCACATTGCCCACGCACAGCTGGAGAAGGCGCTCGGCCTGATCGGGCCGCAGGAAGGAGACTGAGTCGTGACGACCTTGATAGATACCGGGGCTGACGGCCTTCCCCACACTGCGCGGGACCTGCGTAACGCCGCGGCAGGCCTCCTGCTTGCCACGGCAGCAGCCATCTTCGTTGCCGGATGCGGCGGGTCTTCCGGGGGGGATGAAGACGCTGCGCAGGAGACGAGCGTGGTGGTCTCGGTCGAGAGGCCGCTGATCGCGGATGCGGCGCGCATCGTGCGCGTCAATGGAGGGATAAGCGCCGACAGGCAGGTGACCGTCTTCTCGACCGTTCCGGGCAGGGTGGTTGCGCGAAAGGCCGACCTGGGCGAGGCGGTCTCGGATGGGCAGGTGATCGTCGTCGTCGACCACTCGCAGCTCGACATGGCGGTCCGCCAGGCCAGAAGCGCCGTCAGCGCGGCCGAGGAGCAGGTGCGCAACCTCACATCGGAGTTCGAGCGGGTCGAGCGTCTCTTCCGCGAACGGGGCGCCAGCCAGCAGCAGTTCGATGCCATACGCACGCAGAAGCTCGCCGCCGAGGAGGGGCTCGAGCAGGCCCGCACTGGTCTTGACCAGGCCCTGCGTGCCAGGCAGGAGGCGGATATCCGCGCGCCGTTCAGCGGCGTGATCGGGCGGATCCACGTTGAAGCCGGCGACATGGTCGGCCCCGGCGTCCCGATCGCCGTGGTGGTGGATCCGAGGCTCCTGATCGCCAATGTGCAGATTCCGGAGAGGGACATTGGCCTGGTCGCCGGGGGGCAGCCCGCGCTCGTATCGGTCGCCTCGTTCCCCGGCGAGCAGTTCGAGGGCAGGGTTCGCAAGGTAAGCCCGATCCTGGACGTGATGACCAGGATGGGCGAGGTCGAGATCCAGCTCCCCAATACAGACGGCCGGCTAAAGCCGGGAATGTTCGCAACGGTCGAGATCGAGGTGGACAGGCACGAGCAGGTGCTGATGGTTCCATCCGATGCCGTCATGCAGCAGACGCGACTGGGGGAGGGGTTCCTCTCGGGAGATGTCGCCAGGGAGTACTACGTCTTCGTCAAGCGTGGCGACAGGGCCGCCCGCCTGCCGGTCCGGCTCGGCTACACGACCGGCGACCGCGTGGAGATCTCGCACGGGATCGCGGCCTCCGACTCGGTTGTCGTGATGGGGCAGCATCTCCTGGAAGACGGCAGGCCGATCGAACCCGCAGGCGGCGAGTGGAGGTGATGTCATGAACCCGTCCGGTATGGCCATTCGCCGCGGCGTGACCTTCGGCATGCTCTTCACGCTGATCATCGGGTTCGGCGTCTTCTCGCTCACCCGGCTGAAGCTGGATCTCTACCCCGACATCACCTTCCCCGTGGTGCTCGTGATGTCGAGTTACACCGGCGCGAGTCCGTATGACATCGAGACTGTGATATCGCGTCCCCTGGAGAGCGTTCTTTCCTCGGTCCAGGGTGTCAAGAACGTCAACTCGGTTTCCCGGAAGGGTACCTCGCTCGTCACACTCGAGTTCGACTGGGGATACGACATGGACGTCGCCCAGAACGACGTGAGGCGATCCCTGGAGTGGGTGAAGGACATCTGGCCGACCGATGCCACGAACCCGATGGTGTTCGCCTTCGATCCAAGCCAGATGCCTGTTCTGTTCCTCGGGCTCGGTTCGCCGCTGCTGGACCAGGCGGAGCTGCGCACGGTGGCGAACGAGCAGATCGTGCCGCGCCTGGAGCGCCTGGAGGGCGTGGCCGCCGTCAGTGTCGCGGGCGGGCTGGTTCGTCAGATCCGGGTGGAGGCGGATCCGCGGGCGCTCGCCTCATACCAGCTTCCGATGAGCGCCGTGATCGGCGCACTGCAGGCTGGGAATCTGCAGGTTCCCGGTGGAATCATCAAGGACGGCAGGACGGCGTTCAGCATCCAGACCCTGGGCGAGTTCAGCTCGATCGAGGAGATCGGAGAGGCGATCGTGACGGCGCGCGGCGGCCAGCTGATCCGCGTAAGGGACGTGGCCCGTGTTGTGGACGGTTTCGAGGAGCTGGAGGGGATCGCGCGGGTCAACGGCTCTCCGGGCATGATGCTCGTGGTGCAGAAGCAGTCCGACGCCAACACCGTGCAGGTTGTACAGCGTGTGGACGAGGCGCTGCCCGGTATCCAGGCTGCCGTGCCGGGACAGGTGCAGCTGGCCAAGATCTTCGACCAGGCGGAGTTCATACAGAAGGCGCTCAACAACCTGGCGACGACCGGGATCGCCGCGTTCTTCCTGGCTGCGCTTGTGCTGCTGGTCTTCCTGCGCAACGTGCGCAGCATGCTGATCGTCGCGGCCGCGATACCGGCCTCGATCATCGTCACATTCGTAGTGCTCGACTGGTACGGGACGACACTCAACGTCATCAGCATGGCGGGGCTTGCGCTCGCTGTCGGGATGCTGGTGGACAACAGCATAGTTGTGCTCGAGAACATCTACCGCTTCCGGGAGAAGGGGGAGCGCAGGAGGGCCTCGGCCGAGAAGGGGGCCTCCCAGGTGGGGGTCGCGATCACCGCGTCGACCCTGACGACGCTTGCGGTCTTCGTGCCGATCCTGTTCGTACCGGGTATAGCGGGGGTGATGTTCCGCGACATGGTGATCGCGGTCTGCTTCGCGCTGGCTGCTTCGCTGTTGGTTGCGATCACCCTGGTGCCGCTGCTCTCCTCCAGACTGCTGACTCCTCCGAAGCCTGCGAAGTCGGCGCTTGTCAGATGGGTTTCGGGCGGGCTGGAGTCGGGGTTCAACCGTCTTCAGAGCACCTACGTCGGGCTGCTCGAGAGGGCGCTGAGACGGCGCGTCCATGTCGTTGTCGTTGCGGCTGCCGCATTCGTCGGGTCCCTGTTCCTGCTCCGCTCGCTGGGCGTGGACTTCCTGCCCAGGACCGATGCCGGGGAGATCAGGGTGCAGATCGAACGGGCGATTGGAACCGACCTGGCGAGCACACTGGACACATTCGAGCAGATCGAGGAGGTGATCGCGGAGGCTGTTCCCGAGGCGAACGACATATACACGAACATCGGATCAGGGGGAGGCCTCGGTGCCGTGTTCCAGGGGCTGGACACAAACTCGGGCACGATCAGGGTGAAGCTGGTTCCGAAGGAGCGGCGCAGGAGGGATCAGTTCGAGATACAGGACGCAATACGCGCCCGGCTCGAGCAGATCCCGGGGATCACCTTCTCCTTCACCCAGGGCGGGGGAATGCAGGCAGGCGCGGACATCGAGGTGAAGCTCTTCGGGCATGACCTGGATGTGACAGGCGAGCTGGCCGACAGGCTGGTGGAGCGGCTTGGCCGGGTCAGGGGGGCTGTCGATGTGTCGTCGAACCTGAGGCGGGGAGCGCCTGAGCTGCAGGTCGCGCTGGACCGGCCGCGCCTGCAGTCGCTGGGCCTGACGGCCGGCGCCGTTACCGGCGCGATCTCGAATGCTGTACAGGGCGTGACGGCGACGATGTACCGGGACTCGGGTGATGAGTACCGGGTCTTCGCGCGGCTGGCGCAGGAACATCGGAACGCCCCGGAGGACCTCGAGCAGCTTGCTGTTGCCCTGCCGGCCGGCGGGGTTGTGCCGCTGCGCCAGGTTGCGGACGTCATCCGGGGCGTCGGTCCCGTGGCGATCCAGCGCGAGAACCAGAGCCGCCAGGTCGTCGTGCAGGTTAACGTTTCCGGCCGGGACATGGGAGGAGTCGAGCAGGATGTGCGGGCGGTCCTGGCCGGAATGGACATTCCGCAGGATGTGATAGTCGAGATAGGGGGAGCGGCGGAGGACAGGAGGGAGTCGTTCTTCTACCTGACACTCGCAATACTGGCCGGGGTCCTGCTGGTGTACATGGTGATGGCGAGCCAGTTCGAGTCGCTCGTGTCACCATTCATAATCCTGTTCACGATTCCGCTGTCGGTCATAGGGGTCGCTCTTGGCCTCTGGATTACCGGCACCACGCTGAGCGTGATGGCGATGATCGGGATGCTCGTGCTCGTCGGGATCGTGGTCAATAACGGCATCGTGCTTGTGGACTACATGAACCAGCTTCGCAGGGATGAAAGCCTTGGCGTCTTCGAGGCGGCCCTCGAGGGCGGTAAGACGCGCATGAGGCCGGTGCTGATGACGGCGTTCACGACGATCTTCGGCATGCTGCCCCTGGCGATCGGCGCGGGCGAGGGGGGCGAGACATGGGCCCCGCTGGCGCGCGCCGTCATGGGCGGGCTGATCGTCGCATCGCTCCTCACGCTGATCATGATCCCGGTGGTTTACACGGCGATGGCATCGATCTCCGACCGCGTGAACGCCGCCCGGATGCGACGCCTCGCCGCCAGGGATCCGGAATCGGCGAGGGAGATCGCGGGGTAGGCGGCCGCGGTCTGCATTCGTACTCGTACTCGAGCCGCGCAATCCGCCCTCGTTGGGGGCATCCCTGCCTTGCGGTCGTGCGTGTCGGCAAGATACCCTGCGTCGGGTGCATTCCAACCCGGTCTTCCTGCCGGCGTTCGTCGCGAAACGGCGTAGACGGTTGCAGGGGCAAGGCGCACGAAGCTCGGCCGACGCAGGCGTACCCACTGGGGTACGTCGAGGAGGCCGGGCAAGTGCAACGCAGCGGATGCGGCCGGATCCGCCGTTGCAGCAGAAGGCCGGCGGGGAGCCCGGGTGTGGAGCGAGCGGCGCGCGCGCTTTGAACCGCACGTTAAGGCGCGCGCCTCGGGTTCGCTTCGCGCTTGCGGCCGCGCAAGCCGCCCTCGTCGGGGGCGTCCCTCCACGCGAGCGGCGCGCGATCGTGGAAAGGCATGTAATGCGCGCGCCTCGGGTTCGCTCTGCGCGAACTAGAGTTGTACAAGACGCACGTCAGT
>CAZWSC010000005.1:0-14374 GCA_964636385.1 uncultured bacterium | reverse complement strand
GCCGTGGCCGGTGATCGAACGGATGATCCGGCGGTGGGAGCATCCGAACGAGACGGAGGCGGAGCGTGTGCGGACGGTGGTGGGGTGAGATGGTCTCCGTAGCAGGTAGTCCGAGCGATGGACACGCTATCGGTTGGCAGACGGAATCGAGGCCGTGCCGCTGGCATTGACGGCCGGCTCAGGATGCTGCACGCACGGCGTGCAGTGGGCCGTGTCGAGGATCAGTCCATCAAGGTCCAACCCGCCGGATGTCCGGCTGAGTCTTGAAGAACATCCCCGGAAGGCGTACCTGTAAGATCGATACAGGCACATCGCGCCCGCGTCCCCGCCGTCCGTCGGTGGCGCGGACGGCGCTCTCACTTTCAGAGGGTACCGTCATGCTTCGAAGGATTCTGGCCGGAACAGCATTCGCTCTGGTTGCTGCGCTGGTTCTGGTGTCGGCCGTATACCTGCTGGAGATCAGCCGATCTCACGACCGCGTCCAGGGGCGCAGCCTGATCCTCCCCTCGCCGCACGGTGACATCGAATACGTCGACGCAGGTTCCGGACCCGCCGTCCTGGTCGTTCACGGTAGCGGGGGAGGATTCGACCAGGGTGAGATTCTGGCAGAGGCGGTGCCCGGCGCCGGCTTCCGCTGTGTCATCCCATCGCGGTTCGGGTATCTCGGTTCGATCTTCCGGGATGGGGCGACCTGGGACGACCAGGCGCACGCGTACGCCTGCCTCCTCGACGAACTCGGCATGGACAAGGTGGCCGTTGTGGCGTTGTCGCATGGCGGGCCATCCGCCCTGGTCTTTGCCGAACTCCATCCCGAGCGCGCATGGCCGTCCGGGGGGTCACGGCGGCCCGCTACGCGACAGGCACGAACTTAGTTGTGATCGACCCGTATCTTCTGGACGTGTTTCCCGACTCGTCGACGGTCAATTAGGCGCCCAGGGCCCTTGCGCCTGTCCTGAGAAGTTGTGCGGCCAGGATAGTCGTGGCGTTATCTCCTGCAGTGGATGTGACTGTGGCAATCGACCTGGGAGGCTGTCATGAAGAGAGCATTGGGATTGGCCACCTGTGTTCTCGCCCTGGCCTTGCTCCCGGGGAACCTGCAAGCGCAGGAAGATCCAAGGGGCCTGCTGTCTTGACGTTGCATGCTGCTTCGAGGATGGGCGTTGCGAGTACATCCCATACTTCGATTGCGAGCCTCAAGGTGGGCAGAGTCTCGGTTACTGGATAGGCTGTGATCCCAACCCGTGCGAGCCGACCCGATCGAGGTGAAGGCGGGCAGCACGATCCCGGGCGATGCGCTCGACGGAATACGCCGGTGGACCGGGCTGTCCGAAGCCGGCTCCGTGGTTTCACAATCGCAGGAATCCGACTAGCGATAGAGCATCCTGATCCGCCCCCAGCTTATGGTCACCGCCTGAGTGGGCGGGCAGGGGTTCGGGTCGCAGTCCGATCCCGGGCCGTGGGGTTCTCCTCCTGCCGCAACGCACCCGAAGGGGGCCAGCATCTCGCAGCTCCCGTCCGGAAGGCAGCAGGCCTCGGCCGGTGGGCAGTCCTCACAGGTACCGCAGGGATACCACAGGCCGTGGTTGAAGTCCGCGCAGATAACGACATTGCTGTAGTCGCACGTTCCGTCGGGATGGCAGCAGACGCCGGTCATCCCGGGCATGATCTCGCAACCCGCGCGGACCATCCAGTTCCCCGGGTAGCCGTAGTCGTCGATCAGGGCCAGGGGAAGCGCCCCGTTCGGATCTGCGCAGTCGAAGTCAGGATCGGTGGCGCCGGACGTCCAACTCCGCATCATGGAGGAGGTCTGGTCGAGCCGCGCCGGGAGATCAGGCCACGTCATCCGGGCGCAGACACCCACGTAGAAGAAGTCCCCGTGGCTGCCGACTAAGAGGCGCGGAAGCGAGTACCGGTGGAAGGTGTCCGTGTTGCCTCCCTCGGTCGTGATCGGCATCGACCAGAGCAGGTCCACCGGTGTGATGTCCTGCGGATTGCCGTCGTTGTTCGGGTCCCTGAAGACCAGCAGCTCGGCCGTGTAGCCTGCGGGGACATCGCCCCATGCCACGGCAATCTCGGAGATGTAGCCGTTCTGCGGGAGCACCTGGAACTGGTTAAGCCAGATCAGCGTCGCCCACGATGCCCCCAGGCTCAACTCGCCGACACCGTCATCGATCGAGTACTCGTCGGATCTGGGATCGCCCGGTCCTCCCGGAGAACCGGGAAGCCCCGGGAGGGCAATCCCACGCGGGGCCGCTGCGGCGGTCGAGATGACGAAGAGGAGGAGGAACGACATCGCGATCGAACCGGGACCATGCCTTGACATGGCGCCCTCCTTGTTCTGGCCAATGCCCCCGGCTCAGCGCTCAACGCCTTTAGCGGCGCGGACGAGCGTGGTTCTGGCGATCTCGGTCCCGGCGGACACCAGGCGGGCGAAGTAGACGCCCGAGGCTATCGGCCTGCCGGATGCGTCGCGACCGTCCCACAGAATCTCTCCCTCCCGAGGCTCGGCCCGCCAGACCAGCCTGCCGTCGACCGAAACGACCTCCAGGGCGACCGATCCGCCGGCGGGCAGATCAGGGAGCACGAATCGCACGGCACAGCTGGACGGGTTCGGAGCAGCCAGGAGTACGGGACCGCTCAGCCCGGGCACGACTTCGACGAAGGCCAGCTCGTCGCAGCCGACACCGTAGGCTCCGATCCATCCGCACTCCGCATGGTTCGCGCACGGGGAGGAAGCGTCGATCCGGAAGTCACCCCCCTCGGGATCGCAGAAGAGCGGATCGGCGAAGACGGGGTGGAGCGGATCAACACAATTAACCATGTCATCCGGCAGGTTCATGTAAAAGGCGTTACAGGCGGAGGTCGTTGCGTAGGCTCCTCCATGGCAGCGCAGTCCACCGCCCGACACGGCGGCGACATTCATGTAGAAGATGTTGTTCTCTGCGGAAGTACTCCAAGCCAGATACACCGCTCCGCCGCTGCTTGCCTGGTTCTCCACGAAGGTGTTGCGGAGAACCTGGCCTGAGCCCGCGAAGGTCCCTCCCGAGATTGCTCCCCCTCCGGCTGCCGCCTGGTTGCCGATGAAGAGGTTTCCTTCGATAAGCCAACCGCTGGCCGGAGCGGAGATCGCCCCGCCGTTGGAGCTGCTCGTGTTGTCCCGGAAGATGTTGTTACGGATCTCAAGAGAGGAGTTCCGCAGAGAGATCGCTCCCCCCACGCTGCTCCCGGTCGGGCGGTCGAAGCCTCCCCGTCCGTTCCGGATGGTGAACCCCTCGATCGCAGTTCCGGACGAGACGTCGCGGGCGAAGATGACGCACGAGCGCCCGGCGCCGTCGAGCACCGTCTCCTCGGGAAGCCCTTCCGCCCGAAGCACCACGCCGGAGTGCTGTGCGGCGAGAAGCAGGACCTCGGAGTGGACCCCGGGTGACACGAACACAGTGTCCCCGGGAGCGGCCAGGTCGAGGGCTGCCTGGATCGGTCCGATCTCACGCGGCAGCACCTCGATGTCGAGAGAGAGGAGCGATTCCTCGATGTAGGGGGGGTAGAGCGCGCCCCACAAGGTGTACAAGCCGGGCTCCAGCCATTCGATGCCCTGCGGGCCGGGTGTGAGACCCCACCAGTCGCTGATGAACTCCTCGCTCTCCCCGGGAGCAACAACGAAGTACGTGTTTATGAAATAGCACTGTGACGGCTCCCTCCAGATGAACTCGCAGCCGGGCTGGTAGGGGCCGCACCCGCGAACATCGAGGCGAAGATAGTCCTGGCAGGTGCTCGAGAAATCGAAGTGCGCAGGCGCATCGCCCAGGTTCGTCACCCGGAAGATAATGGCGATGTGCTCGGGGAAGGTGAAGACGGAGTCGGGAAGCTCGAGCTCGTAGAGGATGTCGCCCACCTGGACGCTTGCCGACACGGGAGCCGGGTCGCGCGTCGCACGTCCGGGATCAGAGCCGGTCAGGGGCTGTGCAGAATGAGCGGGTGCCGACCGGCCCGGCCGTCACCCGCAGCCATCGTTTCCTACCTGACCCTCAACACCTTGAAGGCGGTTCCTCCCTGCACAGGCGCGCGCCGTTCAGCCCGGACGGCCGGGTTATCCCTTCCGGCAGGATCGGCAGCCGCGGCCGGCCGGCCGGCCCTCACGAAGTAGATCCCTGCCGGGACCTGCCTGCCGGATTCGTCCATGCCATCCCATGTCACAGGCTCACCGGGCGCCGGGGTTGCTGCAATGCGCCGGACCTTCCGTCCCGTAACATCCCAGATCTCCAGGAGCAGGGGACCTGCTGCCGGGGGATACAGGTCCAGTCTTTCCCGGAACGGATTGGGGGACAGCCTCCACCGCATCCCGGCCAGGGGCGTTTCCCACTCCACGGCAACCGGGCCGAGGAATCCGGGGGGTTCCGAGGGATGGATGACCTCGAGGTAGTACAGAAGCGGCAGCCCCGATGGAGCGTCGCGATCGAGGAGCTCGAACCGGCCCTCGTCAACCGGTTGGACAGGATGCGGGGTAACCAGCACGGCTTCGCCCGAGGGTACGGGATCCGGCTCTCCGGAGTATGCGAGATCCCTCCAGAGGCGGAACTGCAGACCTGTGACGTCGCTCGATACGCTCCAGGTGATCCGCGGCCCATCCTGCGCCGCCTCCGCGAAGAAGTAGTTCAGCATGACAGGCACGGGAGTGCCGTTGTAGTCCCAGTCCACCCGCCGTGCGTATACATCCCACCCGAGGCCGCGCCGCGAGTCGGTCCAGACATACTGGATGATGCCCTGGTCAACTGCCAGGCGCGGAAATGCCCGGTAACCCCCGGCTGTCTGCTCGTCGAGTTCGTAGGGCCCCTCGATCGGATTGCCCCTGCGGTCGTAGCGCTGGGCCCGGATCGCCGTGCGGCCCTCCCGGACATCCCACCATGTGACGATGAAGCGCCCGGTCTGGTCCATCGCAACCCGCGGGCGCTTGAAGCCGGTCACACCGTCATCCGGGTTGACGGTGAAATTCACCGGGGCGTCGTCCTGTACGGGGCCATCCTTGCTGGGGAAGAACTCCAGCCGGCCATTGATCCTCCCCGATGCAAGCGGCCTGAACTCCCAGACCGTTACGACAGCTCCCCCGCTGGTGGCCGTGCTCGGGTAGAGATGCTCCGTGTGGGACACATTGCTCGGCTCGTGAAGGATTTCGTTCGATATTGGCGTGCTCTCGGGATTGTTCAGCGGCAGTCTCTGACGCCAGATGTCCCATGCCACGCTCCGCCTGTCCGACCAGGCAACCATGACATCCGATCCGGAAATCGACAGGGTGGGGCTCTGCTGGGGGCGGCTTCGGGGACCGCCCGGTGTCACAACGGGCAGGTTGGGCCCGAGGCGCTCCCCGCTGCGGCCAAACATCTGCAGGAAGATGTCCCCGCCCGAATCAAAGCGGTTGTCCCTCCACGCGATCCCGAAACGCCCGTCGGGCGACATGGCCGGGGCAGGTTCGGCCTGGGGCCATCCGGGACTATCAGGCGCCACAACGGGGAAGTTGCCGCCGATCGGCTGGCCTTCGAGATCATAGAGCTGCCCGTACAGCTCGATGGGACCGCCCGTGTCGACAGCCCACGTCACGACGAAGGTGCTGTCGGAGGCCGCAACAGATGGGGCGTACCGGCTCATTCTGAGAACATCATCGATCGCCCCGATGCGACGCAGTGCAGGCACGGCGTTGACCAGGAAGCTCGACCCTTCCGGCTGTCCCTTGTCATCGAGAAAACGGCAGAAGATGTTCAGCGACCCGCTCCGGATGTCGGCCCACACTACCACGCCGCGCCTGTCCGGGAAGAGAGCGACATCGGGAAGGAACTGGCTTGCCGAACCGGGACTGGAGTAGGCGCGGATCTCACTCCCCGTCGGGCCCTGGGGGAGTTGGGCCGTGTCGAGGTAGATCTGGTAGGTCAGTGTGCGGTTGTCGGACCAGGCCAGCAACCAGTCCCCGGCGGCCCGCTGTACAACTGTACCCTGCCTGCTCAGGACATCGCTTGCAGGATCATTCATCACGAGGTCTCCGGTCAGGGGGGCACGATCCGGCCCGAAGAAGCGCATCATGGTTCGCTGGCGGAGTTGTACGGCACCCAGCCAGCTCATCGCGATCACATCGTCTGCGCCAAGGTAAAGCCTCGGGCCGATATCCCGTGCAGTGTCCGTGTTCTCGCGCAGCAGAACCGGACTGCCGTATGGGTCACCGAGGTGATCCACCCACAGCCCCCACAGATCGCTGGTGCCGTCGCGATTGTCGATCCAGGCGATGAGTGCGTCCTGCGAGCGGGTGATGACGGCTGGTTCCTCCTGGGGATAGCCTGTGGATTCGGCAATGGTCTCAGCCTCCAGTGCCCGGCCGTCGGGTTCCAGAATCCGGTAGAAGACCTGGTATACACCGCCTGTCAACACCTCGTAGGCCAGCAGCCATCGCCCGTCCGGCAGGGCGGCGATTCCCGGAAAACGCTGTATGCTCTGCGGCGTCTCCGGTGCGAGGGGGAGGTCATCCCCGATCACCGATCCGTCCGGCTCCACGAAGCGGCCCCAGATTCTGTAAAGGCCTGTCCGGTTGTCCATCCACACGATCAGCGTCCGGCCGGAGCTGTTGACTGCCGCGTCGGGTCCCTCCTGGACGCCCTGTGCCGGATCAGTGCTCAGAGGCAGGTTCGGGCCAACCGGTCTTCCATCCTCCGTCGAAAAGAGCTGTGCGTAGAGGTCAGGCAGTGTGCGTCCGCTCCTGCTGTCGAACCAGACTGCAACGGCCCTGCCGCCGTTGGGAGACGATGCGATCACGTCCGTCTGGGACCAGAACCCGTCCTCATCGATGATCCGCACCGGCTCACCCAGGCCGGTCAGTTCTGCGTCCACTATGCGTGAAACGATGTCCGCCCGTCCTCTGGTGTTGTCCACCCACAGAAGCAGCGTGTTTCCGTCCGACAACGGTATCGCGGCCGGGTCGTAACGGAACTCCTCTCCTATCGCCTCGTCGTTGACAAGGTGCTGGGGGAATGCGTAGTCATCCCCGATCGCGGCCCCGGCTCCTGACAGCATCAGAAGAAAGATGACGACTGCGGGGGCCGATGCCTTGAGAATCCTGGCCGAGTATGGGTGGGCGAGAAGATCCGCCTGCGTTTCCCTGCGCAGCATGGCTGGTACCTCCTTGATCCCCGGCGCCGGATACGCGTCCGCGGCATGCGCACGTTGCGCGCGGGGATACCGTTTAGAATACCACAGAATCAGGAGAACGGCAGGGCAACAGGCCTGCCCGTGGAGCGGGGAATCTGTTCCCGTAACGCTGCTACACCCGCCAGCCCGGGCCGACCCCGTAACGGCCTGTCCTGTAGTCCGAGATAACGCCGGCGTGATCGAAGACCATCGGCTCGGGCAGGGCATCCATGGGGAAGACGCCCGTCTCCACGGCGTCATCACCCGCCTGGTGCACGGAACCTTTCGTTCTGGCGGCGAATACTACCGTGGCAGTGTGCAGCCTTGGATCCCTGCCGACCTCCGAGTAGGTGTGAATCTGGCGGACCTCGACTATCTCGAGGCCCGTCTCCTCCAGGATCTCCCTGCGCACGGCGTCTTCCACGCATTCTCCCCGGTCCACGAATCCCCCCGGCAGCGCCCAGCCGAGAGGGGGATTCTTCCTCCGAACAAGCAGGATCCTGCCCGGCTCCAGTTCGATGACGGCGTCCGCCGTGACATACGGCGTCTTCGGCTCGAACCGGTAGTGACTGGGATATGGGTCAGGCAATGCGGCGTCCTCGGCAAGAACCTCATCTACCAGGAAGACCGGCGAAAGGGGAACGCCGGCTTCCCGGAGCTTTCCCGCTCCTCCCTGCATCCTGTCCACGAGGCACCAGGATCCGACGACCTGCGCACCGGCAGACCGTGCCGCTTCCACGGCACGGAGGATCGAACCTCCTCCGGTGACCACGTCATCGAAGACGAGTGCGCGATCTCCTGGACCGAGATGCCCTTCGATCTGCTTGCCGGTACCGTGCGCCTTGGCCTGGGATCTGACGATGAACCCCTGCACCTCTCGCCCCACACCCAGACCGCACAGGGAGACGGCTGCCCCAACCAGGGGATCCGCCCCGAGGGTCGGTCCGCCTACGCGATTGGCTCCGAGCCTGCGGGCCTGCTCAAGGAGGAAGCGTGCCGCAAGGAGAGCCCCCGCGGGATCTGTGGTCGTAAGGCGCAGATCCAGGTAGTAGTCGCTCACCGCTCCGGAGGAAAGAACGAAGCTTCCGCGCTTCAAGGAGAGTCTGCGGATAATCCCGAGGAGTTCCCGGCGCGCCTCCCCGGCGGGAGGTTCGCCTCCGAATGGAACCGAAGGTCTGTTTTCGTTTGTCATGGCGGGAGTCTATCCGCGAGTCCATTCGCGGTCAACGCGGGCTGCGCGCTGGTAACGAGCCACGGCAGCGGCCCGCCCTGCGAAAAAGGAGCGGACCCGGACTTCAATGCCCGGGTCCGCTGATCATTGGGCGTCCGGCGGAGGAGGCTGGGAGGGGCGGACGCCGGACGCCCTGGCGTACATCAGTGTTCCTGTCGGAAACGCTAGTCGTTGCGGTCGTAGTGCTCGGGGTCACCCCCGCGATCCTCGGGTTCGGGAACCGCGATCGGTCCTCCGCGCCGCCCGGGATCCGCATCTGGATCTGTGGTGACTCCTTCGATGCTCCTGGGGGGAGCCGTTGCGGCAAGCGGCTCGGACATGGAGCTTTCGATGCCGCTCTGGTTGACGGCGGTTACACGTATCCAGACTTCCTCATCCATCTCCCCACGGTAGACGTAGAAGTTGGCGGGCAGGAGCGAGTCTTCGTTCAGCAGCACATACGAGTTGTCGCGATAGGGACAGGGATCGAACAAATAGACCCTGTACCCGTCAAGTCCGACCCCGCCGTCAGCGTCCCACACGGCTCTGAAGCTCTGGGCGTCCGCCTTGGCCACCTGCAGGCCGCTGGGCGCCAGCGGGGGAGCGTTGTCCTGTGGAATCGGGTTAGTAGTGCTCTTGTCACTCCCGCAGCCGGAGAAGACGATCGCCCCGGCCATGAGTGTGACGAAGAGTAGATTCTGAAGCTTCATCTGTTCGACCTCCCAGGGTCGCGGTGGTGCCATGGAGCCCGTGCCGCGATCGGTTGCCCTGAATGCTGTCTGATTCGGGTGCCGTGTGAGATGGAACAAGGTTCGTACCTCGCGGCGGACCTGCAGGATCATCCTTGAAGCGTTACTCCTCAATGTGATGATCTGCAACAGGTTGTATGAACGTTGCTTAATGAGGGATACCCGTGCCGGCCCATTTCACAGCAGAGAGTGCGGGGTTCCAACGGGTTGAACAGGGCACTCTGCAATGGGAAGGGGGCAATCTTGCGATAGGCAACAGGAGACTCCGTCGCATGCCCGCTACGGCGGGAGGGTGAGGGATCAGCGGATTTCCACAATGCGTCCTGCCCAGAGCTGCCTGTTCCGAATGCGACATGGCTCTGTTGCGCTGGATCGCTCGGCCTGCCCGGCTTTCGTCCCGGCTCGCCGGTTTCGTTGACACATGTCGAAGCTTGTTGCTAACGTGCACGTTGGAGTCGCTAATCCACTCCGGCCGCGGCCCTTCCGGGCCGGTTTGCACGGATCAGGCCTCGGAGGGCCAGGGAGGTCGGATGCTACCTCAGGAGCTGCTGGACATACTTGTCTGTCCTGCCTGCAAGGGAGACCTGGAGTACGACCTGGTGAACCAGAGGCTCTCATGCAACGCCTGCCGCCTCAGGTATCGGATCGAGGATGACATCCCCATCATGCTCATCAAGGAAGCAGAGCGGATGGGCGATAACGGTGCCCCTTCTCCAGGTCAGGATGCCGATGCAGATTAACCAGAACGCGCGGCCCACCAAGGCCAGTCCAGGAGAAACTATGCGCAGTGCATTTCACCGGTCAGGCCGGAAGCCCGGATCCCCATTACCCATGGTCCTGTTGGCGTTACTTCTAATGCCGGGGATGTTCGGGGCTGTTTCCCTCCCTGCGATGGCGTGGGGCGCCCCGGGCCACAGCGGGGCCTACGGGCCTGAAGCCCGGGGCGGAAACGGCCTGGAGGCGGAGCCGGGCAGGCTTCTCCTCGTCTCGTCGCAGGGCCCCCACGCGCCGCTTTCCGGGGACTCGGATTCCCACGGATCTTTCGTCCTAAGGTTCATCGGACACCCGGCAGGGGTCGAGCGTGCCGGCGATGGAACGATCAGGGTGCGCGATCTCCACCACGCCGAGGGTCCTTTGGCCCACGATCTGCATCTTCCGTACGCATCAGGCTGGCTGGCGCTGCCTCCCGGATCCCGGGCTTCAGTCACTGTCAGCGTGGAAGGGGAGGAGTACCTGGATCTGGATGGCGGATTGCGGACCGATGAAGCTGACCGGATTCGCAGGATCCTTCCCGCCGGCGGGGCATATCTGGAGCCTGGATCCTGGGTCCGCAATCAGTGGGGCGTGCCGGTTGGCTTCTTCCCCGTGCGGGTGGAGGGCAGGCGCCTTGTCTACGCAACCGTCGCCCGCATCGAGGTGCGCTACTCCGTGCCGGCCTCCTTCAGACAGGACGTCAGAACCGCTTCCGGGAGGGATCCTTTCGAGAGCCTCTACAGCGCACAGTTCCTCAACTACGACCAGGGGCGTTCATGGAGGCGGCCCGGCCCTCTTTCCGGAGCGCGCAGGGGGTTGCCCGACGGAGACTACTTCACAGACACCTCGAACCCCTGGATCATGCTGCACGTGCCCGCCGTTGACCTGTACAAGGTCACGGGAAGCGATCTGCAGGCTGTCGGAGTCGATCTGAGTGCGATCGACCCGCTGACACTCCGCCTCTTCGCACCATCACCACTGCCCATGGACGAGTCTGCGGGGTATGCGGACTCGCCATCCTGGATGAGGGAAGTTCCGATTACCGTGGAAGACGGGGGAGACGGTGTGTTCGACCTTGGCGACCAGATAGTCTTCTTCGGGCAGGGACCTGACGGGTGGTACGACGACCTGGGGAGGCCGGAGACTGAAGCGGAGCGCTTCTTCCGCGACCCATACGTCAACGAAGTCGCGCACTGGCTGACATGGGGCGGATCGTTCCAGGGTGAACCGGCCCGAATCCCCATCGTGGACGGCACGAGCATCAGCGAACCGTATGTAAGCAGTGTGCTGGATCGCAGGCACTTCAGGCTGTCGCGGATCTGGGATCCCCGGCCCAGGACCACCGCAAGCACTCCCGGTCGCCCGGAGGCGGCGTGGGAGCGTTTCTGGTGGCTGGCGCTTACCACCAACCAGCTGGACACGGAGCAGCGGGTGCAGCTGGATCTTCCGTCCCCCGTGGTCGACAGGCCCGTAAGGCTGAGGGCGAGATTCTGGGGAAACTCACGCCCCCGTGACATCCGCTGGCCGGACCATGCGATCCGGGTGCGGATGAACGGGACGGTCATAACGGAGACCGACAGGCTCCCGGACGGCAGCCGCTGGGACGGTTTCACGAACCTGGATATCGACACAACGGGGGTCTGGCTGGTGGATGGAGCGCAGGAGATCAGCATGGTTCCGCCGATCAACCCGCTCGGGTTCCCTGACAATGTGCGAACCGACCAGATCTACCTGGCCTGGATAGAGACCGACTACACCAGGCGACTCGAGGCGCGGAACGACACCCTGAGCTTCTTTGCCGGCGGCCTGAGCGGGGCGCATACGCTGGAAATGGCCGGTTTCTCGGACGGCGATATCAGGGTTCTCGACGCGACAGAACCCCTCTCGCCGCGGTGGATCCGGGCCGCAGTGGAGCCCGACGAGTCCGGGACTTTTGCGGTCCGTTTCGCATCGGTCCAGGATGGAGACCGGCCGGGCCGTTACCTTGCCCGTGCCGGGGTAGTGCTTACGGCGCCGCGGATGGAGGAGGTTCCCCTACCGCGCGAAGGGTATCTGCGCGGGCGGACGGGCGCCGTGGACATGATCATTGTCGCTCACGAGGATCTGCTGGCGGAGGCGGAGGTTCTGGCCGCTCACCGGCGGGTTCACATGCCCAACCGCTCATCGGCTGAAGTGGCCGTAGTCGGCATTCGGGAGGTGATGAACGAGTTCGGGATGGGGCGCAGCGATCCCACTGCCCTGCGCAACTTCTTCGAGTTCACCCGGGATCACTGGAATGGCGGAGACCCCGAAGCTGGTCCCGTCCATGCGATTCTTCTCGGGGATACCCACTATGATCTCAGGGACTTCCTTGGACGGGGCGCACATGTTCAGGTCCCAAGCTATGAGATGCACTATGACCCGGCGCTGCTGAACTTCCTGATCTACTCGCCCCAGTTCGCAAGCGACGACTACTTCGCGTATCTCGAAGGCCCGGCGGACAGAGGATTGGACATCTACCTCTCCAGGATTCCGGCGCGCACTCCCGCACAGGCGGCGACAGTGGTGAACAAGATCATACGGTATGACACCAGCCGGGATCCCGGACCCTGGACCAACAGGATCACACTCATCGCAGATGATGCATGCCAGGGTACAAGGTCCGATCCCCTCGGCATCCAGCACATGATCCAGACGGAGGCGCTGGAGCGCCTTCTCCCCCGGGACCTTCAGCGCGACAAGATCTACCTGTATGACTACGGCTCGCAATGCATATACGACACCAAGCCCGCTGCGGCGGATGCCCTGCTCAGGCGCATGAACGAGGGAACCCTCCTAGTGAACTTCACGGGCCACGGCAGCGATGAGCAGCTTGCGGACGAACGGATCTTCGAGCTTGCGACCATTCCAGGCCTGACGAACCGGGGCCGCCCCTTCTTCCTGCTCACCGCTTCCTGTTCGGTCGGGAAGTTCAACACCTACCGGGATGGACTGGCCGAGGCGCTGATTCTGTATGCCAACGGCGGATGCATGGCCACATTCACCCCGTCCGCCATAGCCTTCAGCGGAGGCAGCGCGGACATCAACCAGCGTTTCTACCAGGCTGCCTTCCCGGCGGGCGATCCGGCGGCATTCCCCCCGCTTGGGGAGGCGGTAGCCGTGTGTAAGGGCAATCTCTCCGTTCCGGGGAACCTGAACTCACGCCGCTTCGCCCTGTTCGGGGATCCGGCCACGCGCTTCGCCTTCCCACAGCTGCCTGTCGGCATGAGCCTGTACGAGGCGCATACCGGCCGTGCCGTCGGTGACACACTCAGGCGGGGGGTACTCACGGATCTGAAGGGGAGTGTGCTGGACGGGATGGGCGGGACCGATGTCGCCTTCCGGGGAACGGTCCATGTCCGCATGTACGATTCGCAGGTGATCCGGCGGGCGGAATCATCCTCGCCTCCCGGATCTGTGGAGTACGCCGTCACGGGAGCACCGATCTACCGCGGCGCTGCCCCGGTTGTCGATGGTGAGTTTTCGGTGCGCTTCCTGCCGCCGGATGCCCTCCGCACGGGAGAGAGGGGCAGGGCCCGGATCCATCTCCTAGTCGAGGACGGCGTTCAGCAGGGAGCTTCCAGTCTTCATCTGTATGTCCCCGAAGAGGAGGCACCGCCCAGCGAAGACCGCGAAGGCCCGCGCATCCACGTCGAGTTCTACGACGACCCGGCTGATCTACCGCCAAGGGCTTCCTTTGTTGCGTCCCTTGAGGACACCAGCGGGATCAATGTCACGAGGCTGGTGGGATCCAGGTCGGTGCTCATGCAGGTGGAGGAGGCCGGTGAAGTGCTGACTGTTGAGGACCTGGCGGACCAGGTCGTCTTCGGCGAGGATTATACACAGGCCGTTCTCGAAGGCAGGCTGCCCGCCGGACTGGCTGAAGGGTCATCCTACGAACTTGTGGTTAAGGCCTCGGATAACGTCCGGAACAGCACGACGGCTCGAATGCCCTTTACCATGCGCGGGGAGGGTGCCGGCGCCAGGCTGCTGGGCCGGGTGTTCAACTTTCCGAATCCCACATCCGGCCCCACCAGGTTTTTCGGCAGCATCAGCGGGGAGGCGGACCTGGACATCCAGTTGTTTACCCTGACAGGCCGCAGGATCTGGCGGCTCGATCCTGCTCTCAGGGTTACTCCGACGGAGTTTGCGACCAGGGGAGTCCCCTGGGACGGGCGCGACACCGACGGGGACGGCCTGGCCAACGGGGTCTACCTGTACAAGATCTCGGTCACTCCAGCGGCGGGCGGAAGGAGTGAGACCACCCTGGGTCGCCTGGTTGTGGCCCGATGATGGATCTCAGCCCCGACATGGCTGCGGCACGGGGCCAGGGAAAGCCCGGAAGCCGGGTGCTCCGCCTGCTCCGTGATCCATACTGGCTCGGCGCCCTCGTCGTCTTCATCATCACCCAGATTGTGTACATCCGCACGATGTACCTGAGCACGGCATTCTGGGACAGCGGGGAGTTCATCGCGACGTC
>CAZWSC010000004.1:0-100973 GCA_964636385.1 uncultured bacterium | reverse complement strand
TGTTCCCCGCCTCGTCACGTTCATGAGCGCAGTACTCATGAACGTGACGCACCTCACCGGTGTCCCGGCGGACTATGCGGTGCTCGATCTCATAGCCGTCAGAACCGTCCCGCAGCGAGGCCGAGTAGGCTTCATCCACCGCACTTCGATCATCCGGGTGGACCGCATCGAGAAATGCTTCGTAGGTGGCCGCAAACTCCTGGGGCTTGCACCCGAAGATCCGGTAGACCTCGTCCGACCAGGCCAGGTGGTTGGCTCTCAGGTCAAGATCCCAGCTGCCCAGGTTTGCCACCTGCTGCGAGCGGGACAACGGCTTCTCGCTGTCCGCCAGCGCTTCGTGCGCCAGTTTCCGGGCCGTGATGTCGGTGTGGCTGCCGCGATAGCCCTTGAGCGACCCGTCCTCGCCCGGGACCGGGATCGCTATCGTCGAGATCCAGATCCTCCGGCCATCCTTCGCCAGGACCTCGCTCTCGAGGTTCCGGAAGGACTCCCTGCGGGAGAAAGCGTCGAACACCGCCGCCTTGAGAGCCTCGCGCTGCTCCTCGGGATGAAGCTCGTGGAAGTACACCCTGCCGACAAGCTCTTCCGGCCTGTAGCCGAGGAGTTCTGTAACCACGTCGCTGACGTACGTGATGAGTCCGTCGGGATCAACCTCCCACGAACAGGTCCTGCTGTGCCGGGCAAGCTGGCTTGCCCTCTCTTCGCTCTGCAGCAACGCCGCATGCTGGCGTTGGACCGCGATGTCGGTGCGACGCAGGAGCACGAAGATGAAGCCGAGGGTCAGCGCCAGCAGGATCCCTCCGGCGAACAGGACCAGCGCCATGAGCCGCGCAAATCCCGCCTCCTCCTCCGTAACATCCCTCATGACGAGGAGCTGCCCCACACTCTCGCCCGATGCATCTTCCAGGGGCATGGAAGCTGTGCGCCACTTCCTGCCGTCATGATCGATCCTCCGGTCGGTCGCCTGTACAAGCAGGCCGTCACCGTGGATGTCGTCCGCCCACGCTGCGATAAGGTCCGGCAGGTGCCCGCCCGTCGCATATGCGGACACACCGTGAGTCATGCGGTCCCAGTCGGGTGCACGCCCCGTGGTGCGCATCCACTCCTCCCACATCCGACGATCGAGACGGTCCTTCCGGATCACAACTGCCAGGTGGAGTTCCTGTGCAGCCTGGAGGGACTCGAGCACTTCGTCGATCTCCTTGCCGATCTCGACGTAGCCGACCGCCTCGCCGTCCTGCAGCACGGGCCCCACAACCCGCAGCGTGAGAGTGCCCAGCGGCCCGAGCTCCATCCCCCAGGCTGCCCTGCCGGTCCTCTCCGCCTCCAGTGCCGTGAAGCGATCGATCAGGTCGCCACGTTTGTGCGGATTGTGGACGCGCAGGATGCAGGTACGCTCCCTGTCCAGGAAGTAAAGGTGTGTGATATTGGCTTCCCTGTGAAGGCGGTCATAGACCGGCAGCCACTGGCCCAGCATGTGGTCGGCATCCGCCCTGCGGAGTGAACTGCGTACATCGGGATCGGCCAGAATCGGCTGCAGTGCCGCGGTAAGACCGAGGGCCTGCTGCTCCAGCGCCATCCGCAGATCGGTGAGAACGCACGAGGAGATCCGCCCGGACTCTACGGCGGTGCTCCTCTCGTGCTGGTAAACAAGAAGGGCCCCTGCCCCGACGACAAGAACGACGACCATGCCTGCCAGGGACGGCAGGAGCCTCCGCATGAGAGGCCTTGGCCGCGAGTCGCCCAGCCTGGTGCTCGCCGCAGCCGCGGCCACCGTGATCATGAGGAGGATGAGCAGCCCGACAGGGAGGGCCGCCCCGGCAGCGAGATCCCACTTCCAGGTCCGGGCGTCAACGTCGACACCAATTACCGCAATGACCTGCCCGGTCCGGGGATCTGCGAGAGGGACGAGAGAGGAGACCCACGTTCCCCATCGGTCACTGACCGGCCCCTCCACCCTCGGCCTGCCGGTCTCGAAGACCTGCACGAGATCATCCGAAGCCTCAGCATAAAGCTGCCCCGGCGGAGAGTGATCCTCTGACCCTTCCGGCTCGCAGTCTGCCAGGAAACGCACCGCGCCGGTCTCTCCGCGGGCGAGGAGGTAGACGAAGCTGTACTGGGGGTTGGCCGAACTGACCGCCGCAAGCTGATCCCGGACGCGACTGTACTCGGGCCTGTCTAGGTCGGATTCATTGCCGGCGAGAGCGGTGATATCGGCGACATCAAGCACCTTCGCCGCTATCAGGGTCTGCTGCAGGAGGCCGTCGCGCATCCTGCGATCGGACCTTTCCACCGTCCACCACGCGAGAATGACGGCGGCTGCCAGCATCACGGCGATCGGAACAAGCCTCCTCGTATTCGGCTTTCTCCTCAGGCCCTCACCCGGCATCTCTCTCCTCCGTGGAATGTATCCCGACGCTGCGGGGACGCTTTCCCTTATCTCCGCTCAACCGAGCCAGTAACCCCTTGCGGGACAATCTGCAGGGGATCAGGGAAGCGCCCTTTCCATGGCGGGCGAGCTCCCTGCCGCACCCGGGCAGTCCCGACCATGAGGCTTATCGGCAGATCACGGGGAGGTACTTGAGCCGACCATTCACTATCATCTACCGGAGAGTCCAGACGAAAGAGGCGATCCTCCTCTGCCGGAAGAAGATCGCCTCCACCTCAGTCATGACCTGGCGGTCGCTCCATATCAGTGCACTCGAACAACCCTGGCCGTGCGGGTCTCCAGCGGGAGTTGCAGACGGACCCAGTAGACGCCTGCAGCGACCGGAGCACCGGTCTGGTCCCGTCCGTCCCACACAACTTCCTGCCATCCCTCCGCCCAGCGCGCGCCGGGGAGAGCGCGGACCCTGCGGCCCGAGGCATCGAAGATCTCCAGCCGCGACTGGTGTGCCTGGGGAGTGTAGTAACGGATCAGAACGTCGCCTGTGGCAGGGTTGGGCCCCGTCACGAGTTGTACAGATGATGCCTGCCCGACAGGTTCGGCACCGGCGCCGGCTGTCACGTCGAACCACCCCACCGTACTGCAAAGCCCGAAGGCATCGGGGTCGGCGGCAAAGGCGCGCCACCAGTAGGTCCCCTGGGGCAGACCGGGGCTGACCGCCCAGGAAGTCGTTCCTTCGTCCCCCTCAGGCACGCCGACAACCGAGGCGACCAACTGCGTTAGTGCAGGGTCGGAGAAGACCTGGAACCCATATGTCAGGGGATCCCCCTCCGGGTCCAGGGCGTTGGCCACGACAAGCTCCGGTGTCGGGGGCAGGCCCGGAGCGCCATCGATCGGGCTTAGACGCTCAGGAGCGGAGGGCGGCTCGTTCCCATCGCCCCGGTCGAAGACGTGTATCTCGTCCACTCCGCCTTCGATGATGTCCCCGTAGCCGTAACCACCCGGATCGGCGGCCTGCACGCGGATCACCATCTGCGAGGTGAGTGTGATGTGCTCCTCCAGGTTGACCTGCAGCTTCCGCCATTCGGCTGTATGCCTGACGTCGCCGATGTATACGAGGTTGGCCGGGAAGCTCGCCCCGCCGTTGTTGGAAACATCGATGCTGAAGAAGTCGCCAGGGTCATCACCGTGATCCCTCTGACCAAAGAAGTAGTCCATTACAAGGAGGGCGTGATCTACGCCGGAGAGATCCATCACCGGAGAACGGGTTGCGGCGATCCCTTCGTCCACATCGTCGACTCCGTCGTTCCCGCCGGGATTCTGCGCCGTGACCCAGGCGTACTGGCCGTCGGGAGTGGTGTCCTCCCCGGGCTGCCAGTTGGTCGCGACAGGGTTTATGCGAACGAAGGCGCCTGTCAGGGCACCGTGCGAAGGATCCTGCGACCACCCGTGCGACGGGCTCTCGAAATCGCACGAGTACACAACCGGCAGCTGACCAACCGTGAAAGAGCGGGTGCGCTCGAACTCGAAACCGCATGAGGCCGAGATGCGGACTGTGAAACCGACCTGCCTGCCGTCAGGACAGTCCGGATCCACCGAGAGTTCGAAGGGATCGGAGACATTCTGCGCCGCCTCTCCGGGGGCCATGTTGCCGATTGAACTGGTTGCGTTCACCAGACCGATGTAGGGATCGTCGCAGGCGATCGTCAGAGTAACGTCCTCGACAGGGGTGAGAAGCCCCAGGTTCCTCACCGTCGCCACAAGCGAAGCTGTCCCGCCCGGCTCCAGCACTGTGCCTCCACCATCTCCGGCGACCACCAGGTCCTGCATCTCAACATAGGCCCCCGCCACGAGGCAAAGGTAGATGTTGCTCCAGATGTTCTCCTCGATCAGGGACTCCCTCTCGCTCTGCAGGGGCCAGAAGGCGGAGCCCACCTCGGCGCAGAACGACCAGATCTTCGGCCGCTCCCCGGTCGCTCCGTACCCCCAGTCGAGCGAGGCGCCGTTTACACCGTACAGCAGGTGCGAAATCTGGCCGGGGACGTACTGGTTGACCGAGGCCATCTCCACGGCCATGGCGTGGAGAAGTGCGGCATCCGGCGTGGGGTCTGTTGTATAACCCCAGGGGTACAGCATCCAGTTGCCGTAGGAGTGGTAGGTCTGCCAGGTGACGAATTCCCTGGCGTTGATGAACTCCATAAGGGCTGCAACCTCGGGTTCCGATCCGGCCCAGGGCCCCCGGTAGATATCGCTGCATGGGTTTGTGGAGGAACCCGGACCGACCCACTCGAAAGGATAGTTCCGGTTCAGATCGACACCGTAGCAGCTGCTGCCCTCATTGTTCCGGCGGTTTTTCCTCCACATTCCGCCGCCGTTGGGGTTCGTCACCTCGTTGTACACGAATCCGTCCGGGTTGACCATCGGCACGAACCAGACCTGCCGATTGTCGACTACGTACCTGATCACCGGATCGGTCTCGTAGTTTTCACACAGGTAGCGGATGAAGTGGAGCGGGATCTCCAGCGCCATGATTTCGCGGGCGTGATGCGTGCCGTCGATCAGCACCTCGGGCTTGTCAGTCTGCTCATACGGGTCGATCGCAACCTTCATCGCCCAGAGATGCCGTCCCTCATGAGTCTCGCCGATGGAGGCGGGCGCGGTAGTCAGGTGCGGGAACTCCGCGTGTATCGCGTTCATCTCGTCCATCATCTCCGCGTAGGTGTGCCAGACTCCGTAGTCGCGCTCGCCGGACATCCTCGAGACGTAAAAGGCTTCGAGGTCCGGGATCAGAACATCGACCTCGAACCCGCGGCTGCGCAGTCCCTCCGTCAGATGTGGTTGGGACAGGAGGATCAACCCGCCGTCGTCGTCCATGAGCAGCTCGACCTCACGATCGAAGAAGAGGTCGTCCCGCTGCCCGGGCTCCGGATAAGGTACCCGTATCTGCTCGTAGGTGACGGCTGCGGATGCCTGGACCACGACCAACGCAAGGAGGGTGGCGACGGCCATCCGGCAAATCGCCCGTAATCCCCAACTTGTGATGCCGCTTGTCGTTGTGGTGGATGATCGGACTGGTGGCATGGCATCCTCCTGATCCTGGACTGGTGTGAGCGGTTACGGGGTGCGGGAACTGGGCAACAGGCGTACTCACCCCGGTTGCCGATTTTACCACATCAGGATCGTCACGTCTGCAGCCTGAGCCTGGTGGACCCATGATTGCATCTGTTCCTGCCCGGATCCGTCCCTGTCAGCGGCTCAATCGACGATTTCCCGACACCTGCGGCAGGCGGTGCGCCATGGGGGTGATGAACCATGGCCCCAGGTCAGAGCGGCGGCCACTCAGCCCCTCTGTACGCGGCATCCCAGAAGAGGTACTCCAGGCGGGCGCCCTTCACGAAGTTGTCCAGCATCCTGCCGCGCATCGCCTCTGTCTGGCCCTCTGCGATTCGGTCGGCCAGGTTCACGTACGAGCTGACAAGATCGGCAAAGGGCTTTGCAGAGTAGGCCTCGATCCAGGCCAGGAAGGGGTTCTGGGGCCCGGCATCCCGGTTGAGGACCTTGCCCACCTCCAGGTAGATCCAGTTGCACGGGAGAACTCCGGCGATCAGCAGCGGATAGGGGTGGTGGTACGCGAGGGCCAGCAGAAAGTCGACGTAGGCGGAACACACCGGGTTCGGAAATGCTCGCCGGACAGCATCATCCGCGACCCCGAATCGCCTGAAGAACTGCAGGTGCAGTGCCCGCTCCACCTCCATGGCGTCTGCCGACGCCATGCGGTGGAGAGCCACCTCAGCGGGATCCTCTGCCCGTACCGAGGCCAGGCTCAGGGCCTGGGAGAACCCGACCAGGTAGTACGAATCCTGGATCAGGTACCTCGCAAACCGCTCGACTGACAGACTGCCGTCGGACAGCTCGCGCAGGAAGGGATGAGACAGGATGGAGTCCAACAGCCTGCCGATCGCCTTCCTGGCTTCATCGGTGAAAGTCTGTGGCATCACACACTCCGGTCTCGCCGGCGAGCCCGGTAATCAGCTCAGACGCAGGTTGATCAGCGGCAGTACACGGAAGGGCGCGCGGTTTTCGCGGACGATGTTCACTACTCCCAGCTGCACCCCTCTCAGAGTGCGGGCGTAGTTCAGAATCCCGACAGAGACACCGGTCATCCTCCCCTGCACGCGGTTGAACGGACTGGCGGACAATCCTGTCAGTGCGCCGTCCGCCTGGATGTGGACCACTCCGCCCGAGAGAGCGGCGCCACTGACGGCATCGCTTGCCGTCACGAGGCCCCCGATCATCACGCCATTCACCTTCCTGACACCCACGCCGATGCCGCCGGCCAGCAGGCCGCGCGCCGTGCCTCCACAGCCCAGGCCCACCCCGCCTGCGGCAATCCCCGTGAGATTCCCGCCGACGCCTGCGCCGAGACCGCCTGCGACAATCCCCCGGGCATCCTCGCCCACTCCGACACCAAGCCCTCCGAACGCAATGCCCCTGAGGTCCTCGCCAACGGCTGCGCCAAGACCGCCTGCCGCAATGCCTGCAAGTCGCTTCTCAGCCGCCACGGCGCCAACTCCCAGATGCAGCCCGTTCAGGACTCCGGCCTGCGGCATCATCCCCAGCGAGACACCGTGGACCCTTGCCTCCTCGCTCTCCTCAGCCCTCCAGAAGGTGACGTTGAGTCCGCGCAAGCGGCGCACCTCTCTGTCGCGCAAGTTGAAGCGAAGGCCGTCGAACTCCTCGGAGTTGCCGAAGCTGATCCCCGCGCCCCGGACCGGGATGTCCAGGCTCTTCGCACGAGAATCCCCGGCCAACAGGAGCAGAAGAAGGATGGCTGGTATCAGAGAGAGCGACATGCGGGCAAATCCTCCACGGCGGAGCTGTGACAGCAAGCCCTGCCCGCCTCATCAGGGCCGGTCAGGCAGGAACCGCGTCTCCTACCTGAGGCGGACAGCGGTTCCGTAGGCCAGGATCTCGGCGGCGCTTCCCATTACCTCCGCGGTACTGAATCGTATGGCGACTATTGCGTCGGCGCCCATACGCTCTGCCTCGGCGATCATCCGGTCCACCGCCTGCTCGCGGCTCTCGCCCATGAGCTTCGTGTACTCCGTGATCTCCCCGCCCACCAGATTGCGCATGGTGGCCACCAGGTCCCGGCCTACGTGTCGCGCCCGGATGGTGTTTCCCCGAACCAGCCCCAGCGTTCCTGAGATTTCCCGCCCCGGCACATCATTCATGGTCGACAGGATCATCGTTGGATCTCCCGGTATGGATCACGCTTCCTGAGGAACAGCCGTTCCCTCAGCACCGATACAAAGAGAACCGCGGCCCCCGCACATGCAGAGCCCACGGCAACTCGCAGCCAGAGAGGTTCTACGCTGTCACGGAACAGCGCAAGGGCGATCTGGTAGAGCCCGGCCGCCGCAAGTATCATGGCGCCGATCGACAGGAGGATCCAGCCCACGCGGCGCTCCAGCCTGTTGTAGGTCCCCTCCCAGTACCGCTCCCAGACCCGATCGGGGAAGTCCCGCATTTTCATGGCGTCTGTGATCTCCTTCATCGCCTTCGTATCCTCGAACTCCCGGGCCAGCTGCGGATTCGTCTCCAGCTCCCGCTCGAACGCCAGACGCTCCTCTGCGTCCAGTTCGCCATCCAGGTAGCCGCTGATCCGGATTCTCACGTCGTCGTTCATGTCGATCCCCTCCCGCCGGACCGCCCGGCCATGAAGGGTTCAAGATTTCCGCGCAGCCGTTGCCGCGCCGTGTGCAGCCGGCTCATCACAGTACCGCGAGGGATGTCCAGGACCTCCGCGATCTCCGAGTAGGTGAGCCCCTGGAACTCTCGCAGAATGAGGATCTCCCTGTCATGAGCCCCCAGCCTGCGAATCCCCTCCCACACCTGACGGCGGACCTCCCCGCGTTCGAGCGCGGCATCGGGACGCGGAGCGGCATCCTCCCTCTCCAGGCCGTCAGTGAGGGGAATCTCGTGGAGCCGGTAAGCGCGGCTGAGATGGTTGAGGCAGAGGTTCTTCAGGATACGGTGCAGCCAGGGGTAGAAAGGCCGGGCGGGATCGAACCTGGATATCGCGCGGAAAGCGCGGGCGAATGCCTCCTGCGACAGATCAAGCGCATCCTCCATGTTCCCGGTCCATGCCAGGGCAAAGGAAGCAGCCCTCTGCCGGTGCCTTCTCACGATCGGCTCGAACGCCTGCCGGTCGCCCTTCTGACAGGACAGGATCCAGGCTCTCTCTTCAGCGTCCACCAGGGGAACGGCTTGAGTTTCCATTGTCGGGAGGACTCCTGGTTCGTTTCCGTGAGTGGCCTTCCACCGGACTTCTGCATCCGGCCGGTCCGCTGCAGGCCTTCCAGGCGGCTTCCCGGAATCAGCCGCCGGATGGAGACACATCACGGATACAGGTTCGCGGCGGGCATATTCGCTCCATCCCGCCGGCCGGGGGGAGCCAGCACTGTGGTCTGTCTGCCCCGGCCAGTTGCGGGGACTCCCCCGTCAGGTCACTGAAGACGGAAAGGCCTCAGGCCTGTGGATGCCACGACCTGGCCTTCCCGCACTCCGTCCACCCGGAAGAGGTAGTGGCCACCATCGTGTGTTCCACGGATGGTCTCCCCGGGAACCCTGATTCCGCTCTGTCTCTGCACGGCCGACACGTACACCGTATCCAGTTTCGCCGTAAGTACTGCGAACCTGTAGCCATCGGCTTCCTGGATGCGGTCCCAGCGGAACACGAGGTAGTCACCCTCCGTCTCCAGCATCGATCCTTCCATCGGGGCAGGGGAAAGACCGGTAGGGGGAACCGGTTCGGGCAGGCTCGAGGCTATTGTGGCTTCGCTCTCTGTCCATTGCGGCTGCCTTGAGAACCAGGCCCGTATGAACAGAACCCCAAGCGTAACTGCAACTGCCGCGATTGCCACCCCGATCCACCGCGACACCCGCATCTTCAAGGGTGGGAAGAGCACCCTCCAGTTCCTCCCGGAATCGACCGCCACAGGCTCGTCCCTGCAGAACTGGGCGCAGAGGAATCGCTGAAGATCCTCGTTCGCCTGTTCAAGACCCGCGCGACGGGACAGGTCCAGCTGGGATGGAAGCGCGAGGTACCTCCTGTAGGCATCAAGGAGCAACCTGCAGTGCGGGTGTGCATCAAGATGGCGTTCGAAAGCCGCGGCATCGAACTCGACGTCGGCCTTCCCCGCATCCAGCCAGGGTGCATCCGTCTCGATTTCGGCTTTGTACAAGACATGCCATGGCTCGGGGCACTCCGCCTCGGCACGCATCTGATCCGCAAGATCCAGGAAAATCCAGGCAGAAAGAGAGCAGCTCTCCGGAATCCGCGACAGCGACCTCGCCGCACGAAGAAGGGCATGGCGGGCCTTGTCCAGCGCCGAAGCTCTCTTTCGAGTCTCCGTATAGGTGTGAAGGTATATTCTCCTGGTGTGCTCCTGAATAAGTTCCTGCAGCACCTCGCGCCGTTCAGGTTCACGCTCCCATCCGGAAGCAGCCAGTATCCTCTTCCGCTCTGCTGCCAGAACACCCGCCCAGAGCGTGCCCGATCCGTACTTGGCCTGATCAGGGACTTCCATTGACTCGGTCACCTCCCGCCACCGCGGCGCAGGCGCCGGGCGGCCTCCGCCGCGTCTATCCTGCCTGCACGAAGGTCGGCCAGAACGTCCATGGCGCTGTCGGAGTTCCCCGAACCCGGCCCGGATTGGAGAAGGCGGATCCGGAGACGATCCACCCTCGAACGGACAGTAGCATAGGAGACTCCGAACTCGCGTTCCAGCGCCTTCTTGTTGCCGCGGGCGAGGACAAACCTCGCCAGCAGATCCTGCTCGGATTCATCCAGAGAGCAGAAGCGGCACGGTGAAAAGCGCCCCTCGAGGTGCGATGAGCATCCCGGGCACAGGAGATCGGTTATCTCCAGATTCGAGCCGCAGGCAGGACAAAGGCGTGGAAGCCTCATTGCTCCTCCCCCGAATCGGAATCCTGGAACAGGCGGATCCAGCCCTTGACACCGGTTATGTTTAGCTGGCCGGCCCCCGACCCCAGCCTCCAGACACCCCTGCGCCTGCCCGGATCGCCGGAATCGACCGCAATCGTCCTTCCGAAAGCAACCTGCCCGGAGAGCGAGGAAGCCCTGACGCTGAATGATGCATCCCTGGTGGCCATGACACGAACATCTCCTCCCACGTCTGCAATGGTGGATAGCCCCCCCTGCAGGGAGAGGGTATCAAGATCTATGTCCCCTCCGACCCTGCGTATCCTGAATGGCGATCTGACTGGTCCTGCACTCAGGGATCCGGCCAGCCCCTCGATGGCGAATGGGCCTGCGTACTGCAGAAGGGTCACCTTCCCCTGGATCTCCAGGATCTCTAGCCCTCCGAGATCCCTTGGGATGTCGAGAATGAGAATACCCTCATCCCAGATGAGGTCGAAGGAACCGGCCTCGCCCGCCCGCAGCTCCGCGCCGGCGCCCCTGTAGATGCGCACTCGGTTTCCATCCACACCCCGAAGACCCAGACCAGCCGGGACGCTCGAACCGCCCCTGGGCGGACCGATGCGGAGAGTCGACCCCGGTGGCAGATCCCACGCCCGACCGGCCCCGGCACAGCCGTCATCTCCGGATGTGGCCGGCGTGGATGCGGCACGCGCCCCGTTCCGAAGACGCGGCTGAACATCCATCTCTGCCGGAGCGGCGGGGCCCTTCGTCGGCCGCTTGCCAGGACCCGGCGCTTTCGATGAAGGTTTCCCGGTGACGGTTTCCGTCCGGCGCGTGGTCGGCCTGGAGCATGCCTTCCGACCAGCCTGGCGGCCCGGAGATCGCCCAGTGACAGGTACCCTGGAGCCGGCTCGCGACCTGGTCGCCTTCCCCTGGGAGGGGGACGCTGCCGACTTCTTCCGGGATCCTTTGCCTGCCTTCCTGGTGACGGATCGGGGAGCAGCAACCGATGGAGAAGCACTATCCGCAGCCGGCTTGCGTCCGAGCCCCTCCTCCAGGGCATCCAGCAGCATCTCCGCCTCCCCGGGCGCAATCCGACCCTCGGCCAGCAACCGGAGGATTTCCTGTCTCGGTCCTGACATTTCCTGACCTCCAGATTTGATATCTAAATGGCAAAATTTGCGTTAATGTAGTAGATATTGCGCGTTACCAGCCACTTCATCAGTTCATACAGCACATCTGAATCCCATGCAAGCAATTACCGGTGGACTTAAGACTGCATCCAGCTTCAGACTTGCGATGCAGGGCCTTCTTGACCGGATGGCAGCGCACAGGCTTCAATCCATCCATGCGTTCACGATCAGGCAGACAGTTCAGCTATTCCGCCCTGATAGCAGCACTGGCACTCCTCCTACGGATCTGGCACCTGATTGATCTGCAAGGGACTCCCTGGTTCACGGTCCTGCAGATGGACCCGCTCTACCATGCCAGGTGGGCGACAGATCTCCTGGAGTCAGGCTGGGCCTATCCTGACCCGTTCTTCCGGGCACCCCTCTACCCGTATCTTCTTGCAGTCCTGAAGGAATTCACCGGTGAGCTGCTCTGGTCCGCCCGCCTTGTGCAGATCGCCCTGGGTGTGGCGACCGTGGTGCTGGCCCACCGCATCGCGCTGCGCATCCTGCCCCGTCCATGGGCCGCAGCAGCAGGAATCGGCACAGCACTGATCTGGACCCCGATCTTCTTCGAGGGGCAACTGCTGCTGGAACCCCCCTTCACGTTCATGACGACCCTCCTCCTGTATCTCATGGTCAGGGAGGGAATCCGCACCACACGGCCGCTTCCCTTGCTCGCATGGGGATTCCTGGGAGGGCTTGCGGCAATCACAAGGCCGAACATCCTGCTCTTCCTGCCGCTGATCCCCCTTTTCGCGTCCGGCTCTTTGCGCCTGCGCAACCTGTGCAGGCCCGCGCTCCTGACGGCGATCGGCATCCTCATCCCGATTCTGCCGGTGTGGATCCACAACGTGAGGCAGGGGGATCCGGCCGTGACGATCGCGTGGCAGGGGGGAATCAACCTGTACATCGGCAACAACCCGGCCTCCACCGGCTGGGCGGCGATCGCCCCCGGGATGCGCACCGACTGGCAGGGCGGCTATCTCGACGCCATACGCCTCGCGAAGGAGGCACAGGGGCGTGATCTCAAGCCCTCGGAGGTCTCGGCTCACTGGACGAGGCAGGCTGTACAATGGTGGATCGAGGATCCCGCCGCCGCTGTGCGCCTCACCGGCATGAAGGCGCTTCTCTTCTGGTCCCGCACCGAGATCAAGAACAACAGTGACCCGCGGTTCCACAAGGCCGATCGGTGGAGTCTTCGCTGGAACCCCGTCTCGTTTGGCCTTCTTGCGCCCTTTGCCCTTGTCGGCCTGGTCATCGCCTGCAGACGGGGTGGAGCGGCCCGCCTGCTGGCCGTCTTCACCGTCGTCTGGTTCATCTCGATCATCCCCTTCTTCATATGCGCCCGTTACCGGCTTCCCATCACCCCGTTCATGCCCCTCCTTGCGCTCCTGGCGGTACACCAGGGGCGGACCTGGCTCGCAGGAGGCAGACGCATGATCGCAGCGGTGTGCATACTGATCGTGGCCTTGCTCTACCTGCTCCTCATCCCTCCCAGGGCTGGAGTCGATGCGGGAGGCTTCTTTCAGGAGTATACGAACCTGGGAGATGCATACGCCCAGCTGAACCGGCCGGACAAAGCCGAGACGGCCTATCAGAGTTCCATCGAACTCAACCCCGGGTATGTCAGCAACTACAACAACCGCGGGCTTGTTCTCGAGCGCCTGGGACGCCGGGAAGAGGCTGAGCAGTCGTACCGCGAAGGCCTGGCGATCGCGCCCCATCACCCGCTCCTCAGGATGAACCTCGCGCTTGTCCTGGAGATGCAGGACAGGATCCGGGAGGCGCTGGAGGTCGCCGACGGGTTGTACAGGGACAATCCACAGGACTGGAACTCCGGTTTCATCCTCCAGCGGCTGCAACGCAAGTCGGACGATATTGAGGGGGCTGTGCGCACCGGAGTGGAAGTGCTGAAGAAAAGCCCCCGCGCAGTACCCGTGAGGGTTCAGACCGCCCGCCTGATGGCCGAATCCGGCGATACGCTGGCTGCCCGCGGGCTTATCGATGAAGGGCTCCGCCTTCATCCGAGGCAGGCGGATCTGCACCGTGCGGCACGGGCACTCGGAGGCTCGTCCCGGCAGGCAAACTGACATGGCTCTTCCCCGCGACAACACCCTTTCCCGCCCTTCTCCACGCATCATGGCCCCGGTGAATGCCGGGATGACCAGTCTGCCGGCAGTCAGGGCTCTCATCCTGGCCTTCTGCCTGGGCAGTCTCAACTGTTCCGCCGGGAACGCTTTCGCCGACCGGCCCGCACACGCCGGGGTCCGGCCCGGCCCGGCCCGGCCAAGCGTCGGACTGGCGCTGTCCGGAGGCGGCGCCCGCGGGCTCGCGCACATAGGCGTGCTCATGGCACTGGAGGAGGAGGGGATTCCCGTGGATGCCATCTGCGGAGTGTCCATGGGGGCTGTCATCGGCGGCTTGTACGCAGCCGGAGTGCCGGTTGACTCCCTTGTAGAACTTGCACACCGCCGCGGGTTCGTACAGCCTCCCAGGCCATACGAGAGCAGAACGGCATATCACAAGGCCATGGAACGGTCCCGGGCTTTCAGATTCTTCATATCGGACTGGGAGTACAGACTGCCCATTGCCGTGATGGATGACCTGAACATCAACTGGCTGATCATCCGATCTGCGGGTCCTGCAAATCTCCTTACGGGGGGCGATTTCCGGCGGCTTCCCGTCCCCTTCTCGACACTGGCTCTGGATCTGGTCTCGGGCGAGATCTGCGAGTTGCACAGGGGCGATCTGGCGCGCGCAATCCGCTCGAGCATGGCGGTTCCCGTTGCATACCCGCCGATTCCCACGGACGATCCCCGGCGGCTGCTCATCGATCCGGGAACGGTCCGGAACATGCCGATAGACCAGGTGCGCAGAATGGGATCTGACATCGTGATCGCCGTAAACTGCGCCAGCCGCTGGGAGGACAGGCACGTCTCCGAGACCGCCGACAGGGTTGCCGTGGAACTCCTCCGCATTCTGTCCCAGAGGGTCGATTCACTGCTGGTGCCGGGCTGGGACATATGGATCGAGCCGGATCTCGGCGATGCCGGGATGAACTCCTTCGAAGAAGCGGGCTTCCTTATCATGGCTGGTTACCGGGCCGCGCTGGACAGGATGGAGAGCATCAGGGCGCTGTTCCCGGAGGGATCCCCACCCGCCGCGCAGGTTCCCGTCACGAGGACTGCAATCATGGAAGAGCTGGGCAAGCTGTCCGTTGCCTACGTGAGGCTGGAAGGGAAGATCGGCTCATACAGCTGGGTGCCCAGGCGCGACCTCGGCCTGAACCCCGGCGACCCCTTCACATTCGAAGCCCTCGGGGAGGGCTTGAGGCGCCTGCACGCAACGGGCAACTACGAGTCGATCTGGCCCCGTCTCGAACTGGCCGCTCCAGGCGAGATGGGCATAGTGCTGGAACTGCGGGAAAGGGCTCCCTCGCAGGTCTCCATAGGCCTGATGTACGACAACAGACGCAAGGCCAACATAGAACTCGAGTACCGGCGGGATAACCAGCTCCGCCTGGGCGAGACCCTGTACACCTCGCTCTTCCTGGGGAACTTCCTCGATGGCGCGGAAGCGGGGATGCGCTCCTCGCAGATCAGGGGCGTGCCGGTCGGATTCGACATCGTTCTGAGGACCGACCGCACGCGGTACCAGCAGAGGGACAGGGGGGACTTCGTGCGGAGCGGCCGCATGGCACAGATCTCCACAACATTCCGTGTTGGCCGCAGGGTCCTGGGCCTGATAGGAGTTCGTCTTGACCGCGAGGAGGGGAAGGGCTGGTGGATTCCCCCGGACCGCCGGAGGCCTGATGAAGAGGACACGTGCTCCTGGAACCGGTTGAGCCGGACGCTCTTCTCACGCTTCTACCTGGATTCGACCGATGACTCGGTACTGCCGGCGAGCGGGTGGCGGCTTGATCTGGAGTACGGTCTGATCCTCGAGGGCCTGGATGATCCGGTACTCCAGACGGCGCACGGATACCTGCTTCACAGCCGGACGATCGGTCCTCTAACCTTCCGTCCTGAACTGCGTGCTTCAGGCCTCAGCAGGGAAGGGATGCCTTGCAGGCACTGGCATCGCATCGATCTGAGCCGGGCGACAACAGGGATCTTCGAGATGGGCCTCTACGCCCCTCACCTGGCAGGCGCATCCCTGACGATTTCCGCTCCACTCGCGGGGAATCTCCACTTCTGGGCGGGAGGGACGGCAGGGGTCCTGGGAGAGACTTTCGAGGACCTTGCACGCGCAAGGATGGGCCGTGGCTGCGACCTGGGATTCCTGCAGCAGACGCCTGCCGGGCCGATCCACGCAGGGGTGTCCTTCGAGGAGGGACGTCGCGCGGTCCTGTTCATCCAGCTGGGGCACGACCTGTCGGGAGTGAGATAGCCCTGCGCTTCCTGCGCCGGTGCATTCGAGCGATCAGGAAGACGACAGCCCCGACCATCGCGATGGTGATTGCGAATGCCGCCACCGGCAGGACAATGCTGAGAACCGACATCCCAACCGCCCCTCCGTTCTCGACCGATGACGCAACGGGCTGGCTGAAGCCCGCGGTCATCACCTCTGATGCTCTGCGAAGGGTCGATGTGGCCAGCTGAACTGCCCCGGCAACTCCACCGCCTGCAATCACTGCCAGCGGCCAGCGCAGCACCGGGCTCATCTCCGTAACCACCGAAGCCGTGACGACAATGCCTGCGACCACGGCTGCCGGTGCGGCAATCGTGTCCAGGAGATGATCGAGCCACGGCACATAGTAGGCCGTGATCTCGAGTGCAGTCGCAACGGCGAAGATGACCAGAGCAGGCCATGTCCCGATCCAGGCGAAATCCGGTGCGAGTTCGAGATGGCCTGAGATCGAGGCGATGCTGAGTACGAGCAGGGGCACGAAGACTCTGAATCCGCAGGCTGCGGCAAGCCCGACCCCTGCAAGTGTGAAGAGCAGGTAGTCCATGCAGGGAGTGTACTACAATCAGCCCGGACTATTCGCGAAACCAGTGACCGGGAGCCGGCGCCGGCCCCGCCCTCAGAGCCCGAGAACCAGCTTCCCGAAGAGGACGATCAGGGAAATCGGCAGCAGGTAGAGCAGAATCACCTGCAGGATCATGCGCGCTGCAGAGACGTCCCGGGCCGGGGAAGTTACAGGCACCGTGGCTACGGTGGCGGAAAGCGGTTCACCCGCTGCAGTGGGAGCAGGCTGCGCTGGCCTGGCTTTCTTGTCGGTCAGATCCCTCGTTCTGGCCTCGGAGAGGCGCTTCTCACGTCCCATCGCTCTTCTTCCTCCAACCTTGATTCCCGGGGACCTGCCCCTTCCCTGGAAGTGCATCTCTACAGGACCCATAATCGCGCAGGATGGGGGTGGATGTAAAGGCCGAGTTCAGATCAGCCTGCCTCTGCCCGCCGCGCCAACCGCGGCTCACCTCCCCCTTCCCCCGGGCCACGGACGGGTCTATCATCAGGCCTGTCATGAAACTCAGACCCGGATATGACGACAGCCACCTTGTCGTAGCCGCGATCCGCATCCTGATCCACAGGGATGGCCGTCTCCCGACACCCCAGGAGATCGCAGACCTGCTGGGCGTATCTCCCGAGAAGGTCAACCTGCTCGTCCATCAGCTGAGGGGGCTCGCGGTGCTGAAGGCCCTGGAGGGACCATTCGAGCTGAGGCTGGACATCGGGGACATCGCGCCTCTCGAGACCCTGCCCAAGGACGCCACAGGCCCGTCCATCAAGGGGGAGCTTGCCGACTTCAAGACTCGCGACAGGGAGAAGAAGGCGGAGATGGAGCGGATGTTCCGGGAAGGCGACGCCGACCGCCGCCGCAACGATCGCGTGGCAAGGCTGGAGGAGGAGTTCAGCAGGTTCCGCCCCAGGCCGGGCTCGATCGACGGCCTGTTCAAGCCCTCCGGAGAGGGTGCCGGAGAGGCCGAGAGCGGGGAGGAGACGGAGGAGGAAACCGACAGGGGAGAGTGATCCCCGGCCGGTGCAGCACCTCAGGCCTTGCGGGCCCCTCGCCCGGCCCCGCGGCCGTTCCCTCGACCAGGCTTCCGGCGACTCGGGCCTGCTCCCCCCACCTGCGCACTCTCCCCGGCCTCGGGCCTGGTCCTGCTGCCGGCCTTCGCCCTTGCGGCATACCGCTCCTCCAACCGCCGCAGGGTGTCCCTGACTCGACGACGGACCCAGGCCGGCCTCAGGATCTCTGCGCCTGTCCCCCAGTTCAGCACCCACCGGATGATCGCATCCACGTTCTCCGTTACCAGCCTGAGCTCCACCCCGCCATCGGTCAGGAACTGCAGCCGGTGATTGGGCGACCACTCGCGTTCGGCGATGTAGCCTGCGAGGGTGCGGTCGAACCTCACAGCGATCTCCACCGGCGGATCCCCTGCCATCGCGTGGAACTTGTACCTGAGGAACTCCGTTGCATCGAAATGATCGGGTACCCGGAACTGACCGTTGGTCGTCTCGATCTGCAGAACCCGCGACGGGCGGAACACCCGGATCTCCCTGTTTCGGTGGCAGAATGCGAGAAGGTACCACTCGCCGTCGACATTCGCCAGGTGGTACGGGTCGATCCGCCGCCACTTCGTGTCGTCCCGGCTCTGCGTGTGATAGAGGACCTTGAGCGTCTTCCCCTCCCTCATCGCCCCCTGGATGGTGCGAAAGGTGCTGCCGTCGCTGCGCACCGGCGCCGTCCACAGGAACGAGTAGGCGTGAGCCAGTTCCTCCGGAGAGACGGTGACCTCCTCCGGAAGCCGATCCGTAAGTTTGGTGAAGATGGAGCGCAGTGTGCCCTCAAACGGCGTTCCACGGTACTCGCTGAGGGCCTTGTCCGCTACCAGCAGGGTCACGAGCTCCCCCTCGGTCCACTGGTGGAACGGGAGGATAAAGCTGGGCTCCGTGTAGTGATAACCGTTACGCGGGACGCTCCACTCCAGGGGTGCATGCAGCGAGTCCCGCAGGAATTCCAGGTCCCGCTGGATAGTCCGCGTGGACACCTCCAGCATCCGCGCGAGGCCGGGGGCATTCGGGAACCGGCCGCACCTGATCTCCCGGTCGATCACTGCCAGCCGGTACATTGGAGGTCGGGTCTGGGTCATGGCAGGATCCTCATCTGTGTAACGGGCCTGTCGCGAAGCCCCCGGCGCTGCCTGCGGGAAGGCCACACAACAACGTGTCCGATTGTACCCCATCAGCCCCTGTGAAGCAAAAGCAGGCGGCCTTTGTGGCCCGCAGATCACTGTTCGGGTATGCTCGCGGCCATGAGGGGAGGGGCCGGATGGTAACTGGTCTTCGGATACTGCTGGGCGCAGTGCTGTTGCTGATCCTTGCCGGGCGCTTCGTGCCCGGCCCGGCGGCCTGGGGCTTCAACCACCTGTTCTACCTTCCCGGCTGGTTCACGCCGCTCTGGGTCATCGCCGCTGCAGCCGTCACAATCCCCGCGCTGCAGGGGAAGGGCGCCCGGTTCCTGGAGTCCCGGTGTTCAGCGATCCTCTGGGAGCGCAGGTGGATGGTCTGGATCCTGCCGCCGGTCGCGGGCGCGCTGTTCGCCCTCTTCCGGGAGCGATCCTTCTTCATGGGCGACGGCTACCTGATAGGCGAACTCGCGGACCGCGGGGTCATGTTCCGCGCATTCGACAGCCTGGACTATCTCCTCCACTTCCAGGCGCTGCAGGGGCTGACACGGCTCGGGCTGTCCGTATCCGCCTTCACCGTCTACAGGGTAGCCTCCGTCCTCGGCGGCATGCTGGCGGTGGCCGTCTTCATGGCGATGATCCGCCGTCTGCCGTGGGAACCATGGCGCAGGACTGCCTGCTTCGGGCTCATGTTCTTCATGGGGCCTGCGGCAATGTACTTCGGATACGTGGAAAGCTACACCTTCCTCCTGGTCTTCCTCACGGCTTTCATGCTGGCCGGCCTCGGCGCATTGGAGGGGCACTCTCGCCTGTGGGTGGCGTCCGGGTTCTTCGGCCTCGCCCTCTCATTCCACCTGACAGCCGTCTTCTCCGCACCGGCCCTTCTGATCCTGCTGCTCCGCACCCCGGGGTTGTCCGCCGGGCGCCGGTGGGCGCAGGTTGTGCTGCCCCCGCTGGCCCTGTTCGCTCTTGCCGTCGTCCTCCACCTGCTCGAGGGGTACAACGAGGCGTGGTTCCGCAAGGAGTTCGTGGACAACCAGAATGTCCACAGCATCTTCCTCAGCTTCACCACTGAACACGGCCTGTTGTCCGCCTATCACTGGAAGGAGATGGCGAACCTCGCGCTGATCACGGCCCCTGCCTGTCTTGCGGTCGTGCTGATCCAGTGGCGGGCGATAGGGCGGAGCATCAGGGAATCACGGGTCCTCTTCCTCGCTGTGCAGATTCTCTCGATGCTGCTCTTCTCACTTCTGGTGGACCGGAAGCTGGGAGGGGCGCGCGACTGGGATCTCCTCAGCGCTCACTCTGCAGGGCTTGTCCTGATGGCCGTGATCTTCCTGCCGGCGATCGCCGGCAGCTCAGCGCGAAGAAGTCGGAAGACGCCGGGCTGCGTGGTAACAGGACATGCGGCCTCCGGCTCCCCGACCCCTCTAACGCGCCCCCACCCCGTTGTCTGCCTTGTGCTGGGGACTTCGCTGCTGGTCACAGCTCCGTGGGTGCTTCTCCTGCATCTGGAGGAGCGGTCCATCGGGCGTTTTATTGACGTGGCATCGGACTTCCCGCCGTTCGCCCGGGCGTACGCATATGAGGAGGTGGGGAAGTACTACCGCAAGGCCGCGGAGGCTGCGCCGGACGACGCGACGGAAGCGAGGCTGATGGCGAAGGCCGAGGAGATGTACGAGCTCTGTGTCCTGACCTACCCCGGCAACATGCGGTTCCGGATACTCCTGGGCTCCATCTACTATGGCCAGGGCAAGATGGGCCAGGCGGAGAGGGAGTACCTCCACGTTGTCGAACGCGACTCGACGAGCTTCATGGCGACGGAGATGCTGGGCAGGCTCTATGCCGGGCAGCAGCGGTACGATGAGTCGCTGGAGCACCTGCGCAGACTGACGAGGCTACGGCCACACCACGCTTCATCCTGGGAGCTTCTGGGCATGGCCGGCGTGAGGGCCGATAGCGCCCGGGATGTCCTGACCGGGTTCGGTCGCGCGATGGAGCTGAATCCGGAGCTGGAGTACGACCACGAGGTGGCGGTGGCCAACCTGCGCCTCGGGCGGAACCTGGAGGCGGCGGAATCGTTTCTCAGGGCGATTCACCGGGGACAGAACTCGATTCCCACGCGGGTCGGCCTCGGCTGGTCCCTGGTCCTTGCGATGGAGGCCGCACAGAGGACCGGAGCCCCGGTTCATCCCGACTGGCTGGAGATCGCCGAGGAACACCTCGCATCAGTGCTGAAGGAGCAACCGGACGACGAAGAGGCTGCCGGTCTCATGGAGCGGCTGAGGCATCTAACCAGTGCTGATCCCGATTAGGAGCTCCCGGGGCAACAACAACCCGTACCCCTCTTCCGACGCCCGGCTCAACATGGGGGTGACGGGCGGGAACCGGGCATGGCAATATCAGTCGGAGTGTGGCGGTGACGGAAACGGCCGGCATGAGTCAGCCGGACCCGCCCCGGCGCCTCCGGGAGGTTCTTGAGAGATGATCTTCGATCCGATGTACTTCGTCATTGTCGGGCCTGCCCTTATCCTGTCCATCGTGGCTCAGATCTGGGTCAAGGGCGCATTCAACAAGTTCTCACGCGTGGGGATCCGCACCGGTCTGACCGGCGCAGAGGTCGCAGAACAGATCGTGCGGAATGCGGGCCTGAGTGTGAGGATCGAGCGCGTGACGGGGTTTCTGAGCGATCACTATGACCCCAGGAACCGGGTGCTCCGCCTGTCGCCGAAGGTCTTCGACGGACGCTCCATCTCGTCCATAGGAGTGGCCGCGCATGAAGCGGGACACGCGCTGCAGCATGCCAGGAACTTCCTGCCGCTCCAGGTGCGGTCGGCCATGGTGCCGGTGGCGCAGATCGGCTCCCAGCTCGCGTGGCCGATGCTCTTCATCGGGCTGATCCTCAGCCTGGGCTCGCTGGTCAAGCTCGGGATGGTATTCTTCGCTGCGGCCGTGTTGTTCCAGCTGGTCACCCTTCCGGTGGAGTTCGACGCATCCCGCAGGGCTGTGGCCGTGCTGCGCGGGCAGGGGTTCGTCACGCAGGTCGAGCTGTCAGGAGTGCAGAAGGTCCTTACCGCTGCCGCGATGACCTATGTCGCCGCGGCCGCCACGGCTCTTCTGCAGCTCCTCTACTTCTTCCTGGCGAGTCGGGATTAGGCCGGTCCGGCGGCCCCTCGTCACAGGTTTCTGGAATCACCGGTCCGGCCGCGGGCCACAGTCGTTCGACGGCAGTATCGCAAGGGAGTCACGAATGGTAACCCTGCTTTCCTTCCTGGTGGTCATCGGAGTGGTCATCTTCGTCCACGAACTGGGCCACTTCCTGGCGGCCAAGGCTGTCGGTATCCGTGTGGAGCGATTCTCCCTTGGATTCCCCCCCCGGATGGTCGGTTTCAAGCGGGGCGACACCGACTACTGTGTCTCCTGGATACCATTGGGTGGCTATGTGAAGATGTCCGGGATGATCGATGAAAGCCTCGAGAACCCCGAAAAGATCTCCGGCGCCCCATACGAGTTCGTCTCCAAGAACACCGCCCAGAAGATGCTGGTCATCTCCGCCGGTGTGATCATGAACTTCATCCTGGCCATGGGGATCTACACCGCGGTGACACTGCGCGAGGGGGTGCCTGAGACGGTCGAACCCGTGGTTGCCGTCGTGAGCCCCGGGCTGCCCGCGGATGAGGCCGGCATCCTGCCCGGAGCGCGCATCTTCGAGATCGAGGGGATTCCGATCACCACCTGGAGCGAGCTCGTGGAGCAGATCCACGCCAGCCCAGAAATGCCCATCCAGATCTCCTGGGAGCAGGACGGCCAGGTACACCGCGCCGAGATCACACCGAAGCTGGACAGGGCGCCGGTTGAAGGGGAGATACGCGAAGTCGGACTGATCGGCATCGGCCCCCGGGTGAGTTTCCGGCCCGCCGGCTTCTTCGAGAGCATCGCCGGCGGCGCCTATCTGACCTACTCGAACCTGAAGCTGGGCGTGACCTCGATCCGGATGCTCGTCACCGGGAAGGCTTCGGTCAGGGACCTGGGCGGGCCGATCGCCATCGCCAAGTGGTCCGGAGAGAGCGCCAGGGGCGGGTTCACAGCCTTCTTGCTCTTCATTGCGTTCATCAGCGTCAACATCGGGCTTCTGAACATACTCCCGATACCGGTTCTCGACGGTGGACACCTCGTCATCATCGCCATAGAGGGGGTGGCTAGGCGGCCGATCTCGACGCGCGTGAAGCTCGCCGTGCAGCAGGTGGGCATGATCCTGCTCCTGGCCCTCATGGCTGTGATCATATGGAACGACGCCGGACGCGTGGGCTGGTTGGGCAGGATCAGGGATCTGTTCTAGCCGGGGGGCCAAGCCGGGCAGGCACAGGCTAGCGCGGACCGTCCCCCCGCAACGCCTGCACCGCCTCCCGCATCTCGCGGATGGAGAACCACCGCGTCAGCAGGACGACCCCCAGCCAGGCTGCGACCAGCCCTGCGCGGGCCGCGATATCGGTAAGTCCGCCGAGGTCCGGAAGCGCGGCCCCCGCGATCCCCCCTGCCAGGGTCAGGGAAGCCAGGCCGAAGACCCGGCCCCAGGGATAGCTGTTCGGGATGAGAGCCTGCGCGGGTCTGGACAACCAGAGGCAGAGCGCAACGTAGGACAGAAGCGTGGTGAGAGCTGCGCCGAATGCGCCCAGCAGGGGAACGAGGGCGGCGTTGACCGCGAGGTTGGCGGCTGCCGCGATCAGAATCCACCGGGACACTTCGCGCGTCCGGTAGTGCAGCGCCAGCACTCCGCTGAACAAGGTTGAGATCCCGTAGGCGGCGAAGCCTAGGGCTATCCAGGGGACGAGGCGTATGCCGTCGAAGTAGGCTGCATCGGATCCCATCAGCACCAGGACCGGCCTCGTGAAGGCGGACAGCCCCATCACAACCAGGCACAGCGCGAATGCCAGATACGGCACAAGCAGGCGCAACACCCCGGGCCTCTGCTCCCCCTCCATCCTGAAGAGAAGCGGAAGCCAGGCGAGGTTGAGCGGCTGGATGACGAACATGTTCACCACACCGCCGAACCTGCCCGCCAGGGTGTACAAGGCCAGCTCTTCCCTGCCGCGGAAGATGTCGATCATGTACCGGTCTCCCGCGTTCAGGATCATGCTTCCGATTCCGCCTATCACCAGGGGAGCGGAAAACCGCAGAAGAGCGCGCACCCGGTCGAGGCGCACCCTGGGAATCAGGATCTCCCTCGAGCGGGCGGCAGCGAGGGCAAACAGCAGGGCGGCACCGCTGGAGGCTGCGAACGCTCCGACAAGGCCTGCGAGGCCCAGCCGCATCCTGACCATGAAGAGAAGCCCGAGGCCGACGAGAAGCACCAGTTTGAGGGCCATGCAGAGGGTGTGACGCATCGCCTGCTCGCGGGCCCGCAGGAGCGCCATCGGTATCGCGCCCAGAAGCTCGAAGACTGCAAACGCGAGGACGAGGCCGTACACTCCCCGCAGATGCTCCGGAGCCAGTGTCAGTATTCCCGCTCCAGCCAGAACGGTCAGCCACCCCGCCAGGAACGTGGTCGTCCACCATGACGCGCCCACGACCCCGCCGGAGTCCTCACCCTGGTTGTACAAACGGATCAGCCCGACAGGGAGCGACAGGCCGAGGAGTGCCACCGTGAGCTGTGCCGTCACCTCCAGTACTCCCCACAGGCCATAGTCGGCGACCTGCAGAAACCTGGTATTGGTCAGTACTGGAAGGAGGAGAAGACCACTCGCCTTCAACATCGCGTTGCCCAGCGCATACCACGCGCCCTGGACAGCCATTCTGCGGAAGGGGTGCCTCATGACCGCGGGCCCTCTTCCCCGTTGCACGATCTCTCCATGAGCCCGCCCAGGATCTCCCTCAGGCGGACACGCCTCTTCTCCAGGGTGAAGCGATCCAGGATCCGCCCCCGGGCGCGCTCGCGTGCTTGCGGCCCCTCTTCCGGATGATCCGCCAGATCAAACGCCCGCCGGACCGTCGAGGCGATCTCGTCAGGATCCGGCTTCCCTACCAGGAACCCGGCGTCTCCTACAGTCTCCACCATGCCGCCCACGGCGCTGGCCACGGGGATGCATCCGCAGAGCATCGACTCCGCCAGGACCATCGGGAGTCCGCCTTCGGTCCTGGAGAGCTGCAGGTATACGGACGCTGTTGCGTAGAGCTCCGCCAGCTCTGCCCGCGGCCGCGGTGGAAGCAGCTGCACGTTGTCGGGCACACGCCACTGCTGCCGCATCGCTTCGGCGCGGCCGTCAGGGATGCCGGCTGCGATGAACCGCGTGTCCGGCATCCGCCGCGCCGTCTCGAAGAAGAGATCCAGCCCCTTCACCAGCGCAGTTCGGTTCGAGATTATGCCCGCCACCGTTACGACGGTGCGGGCCCGGGCATCCGGCCCCGCCGGCCATGCATCCGGGTCGAATCCGTTGGGGATCAGCTCTGCCGGCGTCGACAAGCCGGGCACGTGCACACAGATCCCGTTGCGCCTCACGTCAGGCCACGTGGCGAAACTGCTCTCCCCTTCCAGCAGGCTCCGGGTCCCCGCAAGGAGCAGGGATGCCTTCCGCACCACACGCCTGACCAGGGGCGCCCTCCAGCAGCTGTGCAGAGCTCCGTATCCGAGTTCGGGAAGATGGTTGGCATCGAAGCCCCCGAGCACGACGACGGCGGGGATGCCGCGGCGGCGCGCCATCAGCACGGGGAGGATCATGTGGTAATCTGCAAACCAACCGTAGACCATGGACGGCCGGGCCAGTTCGCGCCGCAGCCACCGGAACTGGCGGAGGAACGAAAGGAGCAGTCCCACAGCACGTCCCGCTGCGGATGCGCTTTCACCCCCTGTGAAGGAGAAGACGCGGAGGTCGTACTCCACGGCAAGCAGGGCCTTGTCATCCTCCACAAAGGAGGATGGATGAAGCTGTATGAACAGCAGCCTGGGACGCATGATCTGTGAGGATAGGAGCTCCGGCCGGTTTTGCAATGGCCACGCGCCCAGGAAGCTGCGGCCGGGAGAAGGAGGATCGTCATGGACGGCTGGACAATCGTCTGCAGGGCGTCAGGGCTGCCGGATGCGCAGCTCATAAAGGGGTTCCTGGAATCCGAGGACATCCCGGCGGACCTGGCCTACGAGAGCGCGGGGCTCGTCTGCGGCCTGACCGTTGACGGGCTGGGAGAGGTCCGTGTGCTTGTGCCGGATGACTACGCGGAGGCTGCGCGGGATGCCCTGTCCAGGCGCAACCCGGACGCAGGGCCGCCTCCCGCGGACCCTGATGATGCGGCGTGACCGCCCGCGACTGCCCCGCAGCACTCGCGTTCGGCTACGGTGTCGCGGTCGAGGAGTCGCGAGTCGTGCGGGCTAGGGAACCTCGATCACCGGATCGGCGCTCTCGCCGGGATCCGGCTCGATCTCGAACTCCAGCCCCTCGTCGACATCCGACTCAGGGTCCGGTTCAGGCACCAGTATCGAATCCAGCGGACGGAAGACCGTGTTCCACCTGCCACGGGGCACCAGGTAGATCGTCGGATCCCCCTCGATCATGGAATAGCTGCGGTTCCTCTCATCGCTGGCGCCGATGATGATCCTGTGGGTTGATCCGTCAACCGCGCGGATCACCAGCGTCGTGGTATCCGGCTCGATCCCCGCCGACGCCAGGTCAGGGAGAGTGTCCGGGAAGTCCGTCGCCCGGATCCTGGTCATGCTGTTCAGCACGATGTTCATTACCTGGTGATCGGTCCCGCCGTAGACGGGTTCCGTGACCACCCAATCCCCTTCCGGGTTCCTCTCCACGGTAACCGTCTCCCGCTCGTTCCTCGTGGTGTAGCTGATGATATCGTCGCGGTCGATCTCCAGCATCGTCATGTTGCGCCAGGTCTGGTCTCCACGGTCCACAATCTGAACAAGATTCGTCGGGACCTGGTATACCTTGTTCCCGTCGACAGGACGGATGTAGCAGCTCATGTAATCCGAGCCCGGCTTGCCCAGGATGAAGGCGGCCAGTTCCCGTCCGGCGCCGGATATCCGGACTGTCGTTCCCGCATCATCCACCTCGAACACTTCGTGGCGGTCAGGGGAACGGGAGATCAGCGCCGTCGTCCTGAACCCGGCGACAGGCTCGAGAAGCCCGGCAACAAGATTCTGATCGGCCTTGTGGCCTTCCTCCGTGACGACGGTCCATTCATCGCCGGCCCTGGCCAGTTCCACGCTGCGCCCGGGGCTGTCTACCCGGACGGCATCTGCCGCCTCGAGGGAGAAATCAGGGAAGATCGCCTCGCCCTCGCCATGCCGCGCCCTGCGCTTGGACGTCTCGAACAGCGTGGCGGCAGCAGCCAGGACGAGCAGTATTACGGCCAGTATCAGGGTAGTTCTGGGCTTCATGGAGAACTCCTCCTCGCGGGACTACGCGAACCGGTCAGCAAGCCTCTGCCGGTTCCGCCTGCGTATCGCCCCCCGGATCAACCCCAGGGCGATGACCAGCGCGGCCGGCCCGAATGTCAGGGAGATCCTGATCGCCGTCCTTGTCCCGTCGGTAAGCTCCCTGAGGGGGCGGTCTGTTGCGCCACGCGAACGGATGGCGATCAGATCCTCCCCCAGCGTCATCCAGTCAACCGCGTTCTGAATGAAGAGCATGTTCTCGGGGAAGAGGCGAAGGAACATGTTCTCCATGATCCTGGAACAGCCCACGACAAGCACCTGGTTCATCGGCGAGCGGTTCAGCGCGGGCGCCTCCTGAACCGCGTCGAAGACCTCGTCGGCATCCATTCCTTCAGGCACCGGCCTCGGGGGAACGGGTCTCTCCTCGAAGAGGCTGGTGAAGTGACCCTGAAGCGCAACTGCGAGGGGGTAGTTGATCCCGGTCGGCTGGCCCGTACGGACAGCCGGGGACTGGGGGTTCAGGTCGTGGTTTCCGGCCCTCGTCCAGGCTCGATCAGAACTCGCCGCCAGAACCGCCCCCCGGACATCGGGCTGCACCGGCTCCCCCTCGAGAAGGAATGCTTCATCGCCGTTGTCCGTTCTCTCGTGCATCGGCTTGACCCTCACGTGCAGCGGCGCAGTCCACGGGAAGGTCACCGACTCGATGCGCGAGGTTATCGGATGATGCGGATCCAGACCGCGGCCGGTGGCCCTGGGCCAGTAGGGATAGGGCGTCGAGTATGCGATCATCCCCGAGGAGAATGAAGCCATGGAGCTGCGAGCATCCAGAACCAGTGAGCTGTTAACCTGCACGCCGTAGTGCGCGAGCAGGTCACTGATCCCCGAGTCACTGGGATGTGCACGCAGTCCCATCTGCTCGTCTATCTGCACGACGTCCGCCAGGACCATCAGCCTGCCGCCCCTCATCACGAACTGGTCGATCTCGTACTTGACCCGCTCGGGGATGTCCCTGCCTCCCGGGATGATGAGGGTGTTGATCTCCGGGGGAACCGATTCGCGCCCGTCCCGGAGGTTCACTGTCCGGACACGGTACTGGTCCTCGAGGCTCTGCCTGACGAATGAATAGTGCTGCTCGGCATCCCGTTGTCCCTGCCCGGTCAGGAAGCCGATCGTCTTCACTTCGTCCCGGGTCAGCTTGATGATCGCCGAGGTGAGCTCGTACTCCAGCGTGTTGACATCCTGGACCATGGGAATCGCCTCGGTTCTCTCTCCGTACTGGATACCAACTCCCAGGTAGACATTCATGATCTGGAACTGATCCGCCTGCAGCACATTCATCTGCAGCTGCGGGATCCCCATGCTCGCGGCCTGCTGCCTGACCTCGGGCCTCTCGGGATCGAGGTAGCGCACCGACACGCGGCCTCCCGAGTAGACCTCGTACTCGCGCAGGATGTCGCCGACATGCTGCTCGAGCGTTGCCACCTGGGGCGGCAGATCCTTGGAGAAGAAGATCTGGATCGAGATCAGATCTTCGAGATTGCGCAGGATGCTCCTGGTCGATTGAGAGATCGTGAACTCCTTCCACTCCGTCAGGTCGGCGCGGAGGAACAGGCGCTGGCCGATCGTGTTCAGCGCGATCAGAATCCCTGCGAAGATGATAACGGCAACGGCGGAGCTGACACCGTACTTCAGTCTTCTCTGTCTGTGCGTGGTCCCGGTCATGGCACTAGCTCCATGTCCTGCTCTCGATGGAGCGGATGTTGAGGAAGAGGAAGAAGGCCATCATCGACACGTAGTACAACAGATCCCTGGAGTCGATCACTCCCCTGCCTATCGAATCGAAGTGATAGGCAAGGCTGAGATTGGCGAAGAACGGCACCAGAAACCTCGGCACCATGCCGAGGACGAGCGGTGTCCCGATGATGTAGAAGACAAAGCAGACGACCAGGGTCAGGATGAAGGCAACGATCTGGTTCTGCGTCAGGGACGACATCCACAGCCCGATGGCGAGATACGCGCCCCCGAGAAGGAGGCTTCCCAGGTATCCGCCGATGATCGCGCCGTTGTCCGGGTTTCCCAGGGCGATCACCGTGATCGCAAGGGGCAGCGTGCACACGAGCGTGACGGCGAGAAAGAAGAATGAGGCCAGGAACTTGCCCAGCACAACCTCCCAGTCCTTCACCGGAAAGGTCAGGAGCAGTTCCAGCGTGCCGAGCTTCTTCTCCTCGGCCCACAGGCGCATCGTCACGGCCGGCACGAAGAGCAGGAAGACAAGCGGAACGAGGCCGAAGAACTCGCGCATCGTGGCCTGCCCGATGACGAAGAAGCCGGTGAAGAAGATCCAATGGGTCAGCACCAGGAAGATCGTGATGAAGATGTAGGCGATCGGCGACTGGAAGTAGCTCCGGAACTCCTTGGATGCGATGTTCAGCGCCATGCTCATTGTCCGTTTCCTCCCGTGGTCAGGCGCATAAAGACCTGCTCCAGGCTTGCAACACTGGATTGGAGCTCCGTCAGGATCCACCCTCCGGCAACCACCATGTGGAAGATCGCCTCATCCAGGTTGCTCTCGGTGGGACCGATCACCTCGTAGCGCACGGCCCCGCTGACGGGTGATCCCAGACTCCTGAGGGACTCGATCCCCCCAAGCCGCCTCAGGGCGGGCTCGACATCCGCCGCAGGACCCTTGATCGTGACGGTGAATGTGGAACTTCCGGCCGCCAGTCGCGTCAGCTCCTCGGTCGTTCCACTGGCGATGATCCGCCCCTCATTGATGATCAGCACACGCGAGCAGGTGGCCTCCACCTCGGGAAGAATATGCGTGGAGAGAATCACCGTCTTCTGTCGCCCGATCTCCCGGATGAGCTCGCGAATCTCCATGATCTGGTTGGGATCGAGGCCCGTGGTCGGTTCGTCCAGGACCAGCACATCCGGATCGTGAATCAGCGTGGCCGCAAGACCCACCCTCTGCCGATACCCCTTGGAGAGCTGGCCGATGTCCTTGCGCAGCATCGGACCGAGGCCGCAGACCTCCACCATCTGCCGGATCTTGCCGCTACGGCCTGTCGGATCGATGCCGCGCATGGCCGACACGAACTGCAGGTACTCGATCACGCCCATATCGAGATAGAGCGGAGCACTCTCCGGGAGATAACCTATGTGCCTGCGGACCTCCACAGGGTTCTCGAAGGTGTCGTACCCGGCCACGCGGGCGGTGCCCCCGTCGGCGGGCAGGTAGCAGGTGATCATCCTCATCGCCGTTGTCTTGCCCGCGCCATTGGGCCCCAGGAAACCTACGACCTCTCCACCCGGCACGTCGAAGGAGACATCGTTCACGGCCACGGTGGGCCCGTAGCATTTCGTCAGATTTCGCACCTCGATCATGACAGGTCACCTCAGGGGCGCATGAAAGGGGCCTGATCCTGAGCCGGAACGCGGCTCATGTGCAGCGCAGTCCGCAACTCCTCCAGCCCCAATTCGCCAGTTGCAACTTATTGGTGTTCAATGAGAACAGCCGGGCCTACCGGCACAGATCCCGATTCTAGTGCGGACCCGAAACGCCGTCAACCCTGCCGCCCGCTCCGCACCTGCCCCGTGACATGGGACGATGGATTGCAACACTCGATGGAGCGCATGGTTCCCTCGGAAGGGTGCCGGCAGGTTGGTCTTCCATCGCCGGCGACAACCGGGCAAGATGTGCAGGGCCGACGAATCACAAAGGTATACCCGGCAATCAGACAGGGGGAAGAGATGCCCATTGCCCGGAACTGCGGAAGGCGGGTCGCGGACAGGTATTGCGCGGTTGAAGCCCTGGCGGCGTTACTTGTCGTCGTGGCATCCGTCATCAGCTTTGCAGCCTTCACAGGAGTATCCCATGCCCGAACCGGTGCACCGCCAGTGAGCATGACCGCTGCCCTTGCCCCGGTCCGCGACGTCGACCAGGTAGCCATGCCGGCCATCGACGTGGAGAGGCTCCTCCGGGAAGACGAAGAGGCAGCCGTCCTGGGACACGGAGGCCCGGCCCGATTCGCGGCGCCGATTCCCGTAGACCTCGGCCCGGACAGCGACGGAACCTGGGAGTATCTTCCCAATGGAGGACGGGTCTGGAGGCTGCGCGTCCTTTCGCCGGGCGCTCTCTCGCTCAACTTCGGATTCGGGAACTTCCACCTTCCCCCCGGCGCTACGGTGCACCTGTACCCTTCGCCCGAAGGCCTTTCCGCAGCCGAACGGGCCGGCTGGTACTCCGGTCCTCATACGGCCCGTGACGCCGACACTGAAGGCGGGTTCTGGACCGCCGTGATCCCCGGGGACGAGACGGTTATCGAGATGCACATTCCCGCCAATGCGCAGTTCGAGCCTGGTCTTCGGATCATACAGGTTGCACACGACTACCGGGGTTTTGGCCGGTTCGCCCGCGACATATCCAAAGACCAGGGAGACTGCAACATCGATGTGATATGCCCACAGGGTGACCCTTGGAGGGACGAGATACGATCGGTTGCCGTCTACTCCCGGGGCGGGACCATGACCTGCACCGGGACACTGATCAACAGCCATGATCCCGAACGGCCCCCATACTTCCTGACAGCGCATCATTGCGGGGTAACCCCTGCGAATGCACGGACCATGGTGGTTTACTGGAACTACGAGTCACCCGGTTGCGGCGCACTGTGCTGCGGATCCATGAACCACTATCAGACTGGAGCCACGCTGGTCTCCCGTGACAACCAGACCGACTTCTGCCTTGTCCGGTTGAGCCAGGAGCCCGACAGCGTCTTCAACGTCTACTACTCGGGCTGGGATGCAAGGGAGGAGACCAGTCCCGGGGAGGCCGTGGGCATACATCATCCCCAGGTGCGGGAAAAGGCGATCAGTTTCACATACACGCCGCTCAGTGTGACCTCCTATCTGTTGAACTCAGTTCCGGGCGACAGCACGCACTGGCGTGTTCACTTCTGGGATGCCGGGACCACCGAACCCGGCTCTTCAGGCTCCGGTCTCTGGAACTCCGACCGCAGGCTGGTAGGCCAGTTGCACGGAGGATACGCCTCCTGCACATCCCTCACATCGGACTGGTATGGGCGCCTCTCCCGCTCCTGGGAAGGCGGGGGAACCCCCGCGACGCGCCTGCACGACTGGCTCGACCCGCAGGGAACCGGAGGGAGGGTGATCGACGGCCTCGGTGATCCGGGATCAGGCGATGCCATGGCAGGAGATGCCAACCTGGACGGTGTTGTCAACGTGCAGGATGTCGTGGCATTGGCGAACCACATCCTCGAGATCACGCTGCTGTCGGACCAGGGACTCCGGAACGGCGACCTGGACCGCGACGGCGAGATCACCGTTCTGGACCTTGTGCTCGTCGTAAACATGATCCTCGCCGATGCCCCTCCACTTGCAGGCCTGCAGAACCGGGGCCGGGAGAGCCGGGGCGGCCTGCAGGGGGACCTGCATGTCTCGACCGACGGCCAGTGCGGGGATTCCGGATCCTCGCCTGTTCATGTGAGTCTCGCCACGGCCAGTGAATGTGGCAGGCCGGGGCTTGTGATTGCCGGCACAGACGACCTCGCCGCCATACAGGTTCACCTGCATTCGGATCCCGGATCCCGACAGCATGCATGTGATGCGAAAGACCGGGCTACAGCCCCGATCGAAGGGCTGGAGGGCTCTGGATGGAGCGGTCAAGCCGCGCTCGACCCCGCAGGTTCACTGACCCTGGTCCTGTACAACCTGAGCAGACCGCCCGGGCCCGTTCCATGGCTTGTTCAGATTCCCTTCGATCTGCGCACGGAGCAGCTTTCCTGGAACGGCGCGAAGGCTGCGTCGACAGGCGGAGTCGAACTCGCGGTGGCGCCGTCGGGCTTCCCGTATGACACGCGCGATACGGACATGAACGATGCCGGAAGCCTGTCCCCCACCATCCTGGGCATCGGCCCGAATCCCTTCCGTGACGATCTATCCATCCGTCTCCTGCTGCCGTCGCCCGGTTGGGTGGAGATCCGCATGTTCGACGTCAGGGGAAGGCTGCTGCGTGTACATTCAGCCGGATCCCTTCCGGCCGGAACGTCGCGTGTCGATCTGCGGGAATGCCAGGCGGCCCTCCGGGAGCCAGGTATCTACTTCCTACGTGTGGCACATAACGGGAGGACCATCGACACGAGGAGTGTTGTGCTGGTCCGGTAAGCCTGGGATGACACCATGTATCGAGAGAATGGCGAGAGACCTTCTGCTGCTGGATCCGCAACCGGCTGTCAGACACCTGCTGCTGAGGGACGTGCTCGGAAAGGCCCACGACTCGCCGGAAGCGAGGGAAGCCCGCACCTCCCTCGGTAGGTCGGGAAGTGTCATGGATCTGGCGGCCGCGCAGAAGCGCGACGGGGGGTGGGGCGCTTTCCATTCCGCCGGCGGACGCACGGGGCGGGGTATCGCTACCACCGAAGCCGGTGTCGAGCGTGCTCTTGCTCTCGGACTGGACCCGGCGCACCCGATCCTGCTGAAGGCTTCGGCCCATATCCTTGACCTTCTGAACGGGAAGATGCCATTTCCGGACAGGCTGGAGAAGAATGACCGCTGGGACACAGGAGTGCGCCTCTTTGCAGCCTCCACGCTCTCGCTGATCCGGCCCGGTCACCACGCCCTGGACTACGACAGATCGCTGTGGGGTGAGATCGCGCGTAGAGCCTTCCAGTCAGGCACCTACAGGGAAGAGGATGAGATCAACGCCCACGCCCGGCTGACGGGCGCCACTGTCAGAAGCAGCTACCTTGTGTTGAACGGAAAGTATCAGCTCAACATACTCGGGTCGGTGCCTGGCACGCTCTCCGGAGAACTCGAGAGTGCGTTGCTTACATGGATATGGGACAGGCCGCACGGAATCGGGTATCTCTCGATGCCGTTGCGAAGTATCCCGCCTGATGCACCCGGTCAGATCGACCGCTGGCTCGCGTCGCTGGAACTGCTGTCGCGATGCTTCCCCGGCTGGTGTCGCCTCGCCGGACCGCAGGTTGAGTGGCTGTGGGGCTGCAGGGACGATCGGGGGTTCTGGGACTTCGGCCCGGGACCTTCCACCGGCCCGAGGATGCCGATATCGGACAACTGGCGGAAGAGGAGGGACCGTATCTTCGACTGGACAACCAGGGTTCTCATACTGCTGAGCAGGTATCACGAGGCAGACTCCGGAAAATGAGCCCCGGAGTGCATCCGCGGAGGTTCATGACGGCTACCGCCCGGATGCAGGCGGAAGGAAGGCGATGGCTGAGGCATTTGTGACACGGGACATCCTGGACGGCTGCGTCGAACAGACCTCGAGGAGACCGTACATCCACGGATGCGTGATCCACGTGCGCAACTCCGGCCGGGGTCTCACCGCCGCGTCCGGCAACTTCCGCTCTTCCTCCAGGTTTTTCGCCACCAGCGCAACCAAGCTCTTCACAACGGCCGTGATCCTGAAGCTGGAGGCTGCCGGCAGGATCCTGCCCGGTGACAGGATCGGAGAGTTCCTCCCCCGGGAGACGATCGACGGCCTGCACGTGATGGACGGAGTGGAGCGGTCACACCTGATCGAAGTCCGGCACCTGCTCTCCAACACCTCGGGCATACCGGACTACGCCGACAGGCAGACCCTCGGTCGCGATCTCTGCCGGGAAGACAGGGCGTGGACCATGGAGTCGGCCCTGCCGGCAGTGAGGAAAAAGCAGGCCGGCTTTCCACCCGGTGAGCGGGCCGCCTACTCGGACACGAACTTCCTGCTCCTCGGGGCCGTCATTGAGGTGGTCACGGGGAAGCCGGTGCGGGCAGTTTTCGAGGAGATGATCATCAGGCCGTTGGGGATTGAGGATACCTATCTGTACGAGGGGGCGCCGGACAGCAGGCTTGTTCCTGTGTACTACCGCGACCAGGCCCTCGACGTGCCGATGTTCATGGCCTCCCTTGGCGCGCGGGGAGGGATCGTGTCGACCGCGTCGGATCTCGGGCGGTTCATCGAGGCTTTCTTCGGCGGGGCGCTTGTCGATCCGTCAGTCATCGAGCAGCTCCGCCGGTGGCGGCCCTTACCGGGACCCTGGCCATTCCATTACGGCATCGGGATGATGAGGCAGCCTCTCCCGGATCTTGCCCCGGAAGGCAGCCTTGATGGACACTGGGGCCAATCCGGCGCTTTCGCCTTCATCGACCCTGGAAGCGGGACATGCCTCTCGGGATCGGTGAATCAGTTCGTCGGACACATGGCTGCCCTTCGCGCCATGATCTGCATCCTGCGTCGTCAGATGCGGTGAGACCGTCGGGCGGAGCGGGCGTGGCACCGGAAACCACGGGCGGAAGGGACAGGCATTATCTGTACGGTCACGCCCACCGGGTGTGACCGGGTAAGGGGGTCTGCAATGAACAACAAGGGATCTGTCGGGATGCTGTTCGACATGTCGTTCACCGAGTTCGTGACCACGCGCATCATCCGGGTGATCTTCATCATCGCCATCGTACTCGCCGTCTTCAGCACGATAGCCGTGATCGGTGCCGCCTTCAGTACGGGAACCGGATGGGGGGTGCTGGCCCTGCTGCTCTCTCCTCTCATCTTCCTTCTGTACGTCCTGGCCGCCAGGGTCTGGTGCGAGATCATCATCGTTGTGTTCCGCATAGCCGAGAACACAGGCAGACTTGTCGCTCTGAACGATCATGGGGACCAACACCCACATCAGCATGATTAGAGTCAGGGCCTGGGCCCAGGCGTCCTGCGCCGGGGACGCGGAGCTGGTGACTCTCAGGATCCCATGATCCCCTGAGGAGGCATTGCCGATGACACGCACTTTCCACAGACCGCTCCCCGAAACGGTGGAGATCGGGCCATTTCGGGACGAGGACTTCGACGCAGTCAGGACCCTCCTGGTGGAGACGGCATGTATAACCCCGCCCGGCTTCAACTGGGAGGTCCGCCGCCTGGACGGCAGCAGGTTCCACGGCGATCCGCCGGTACTCGAGGATGACTTCCTGGATGGCTCGGCGATCTGGCGGACCTCCTCGGGACGGGTCGTCGCAGCCATCCACCCTGAAGATGCCGGAGAGGTCTTCATCCAGATCCACCCCGACTTCCGGGGTCTCGAGCCTGTGATGATCGGACATGCGAAGAGGCATCTGGCGATCCCCGTGAAGGACTCCCCCGTCGAAGGCTCCCCGGGCGGCGGGAGTGCGAGTCAGAAGCGCAGGGCCCTCTTCATGGAAGCCTACGACTACGACGTTCTTCGCCAGGGTCATCTGGAGGAGGCGGGGTTCGTGAGGCAGGACTACCGCATTGCCCAGCGCAATCTGCGCATCGGCCTGGGCGTCTTCAATGCTCCGCGGCCCGTGGACGGGTACGTTATCCGTACAGTCGACCCTCACGACACGGCTGACTGCGACAGGATCGCCTCCCTTCTGAACGCGGCGTTCAACCGGGACTTCCACCAGGGAATCGACTACCGGAACTTCGCACTTAACGCGCCCAGTTACAGGAGGGATCTGGACCTGGTTGCGGTTTCGGGGGATGGTTCCTTCGCTGCCTACGTCGGGATCCCATATGATCCTGCAAACCGCCTGGGGATATTCGAGCCTGTCTGCACAAACCCGCAGCACAGGCGGAGAGGACTCGCGCGGATGCTGATGTTGGAGGGGTTGCACAGGCTGGCCGCACTCGGGGCGCGCAGTGTCATGGCGGGAACCGGAAACGCCCCGGCCGCGAATGCTCTCTACGAGAGCATCGCCTTCACGGAGACATACCTGGGATCCGTGTGGCGCTGGGAGGGATGACGGCATACGGCGAAGGGCCTGCGACATGATGGCTAGGTCTCCAATCAAGGAGGATTCATGAGCCAGCAAAGCGGACACCCCCTCACGCCGGCGAAGCAGATCCTCAGCCTTCTGGCCTGTCTCGCCCTTACATACGCCGCAGCCGGCATCGGCGGGAAGGCGTCGGTCCAGGCCCAGGGTTTCTACGCACAGCTTGTCCGGCCGGCCTGGGCTCCGCCGGCCTATCTCTTCGGGCCTGTCTGGACCCTGCTCTACACCCTGATGGGGATCTCGGCCTGGATCATATGGCGCGAGCGCGGCATTCGCCGGGCGCGACTTGCCCTGGGGCTCTTCGTTGCCCAGCTTGCCTTCAACGCCGTCTGGACCTGGCTCTTCTTCGTCTGGAGGCTCGGGATGTGGTCGTTCATCGAGATACTCCTGCTGTGGGTGCTGATAGCCTGGACGATTCTGGAGTTCCGTCGGATTCGGCCCTGGGCGGCTATGATGCTGGTGCCATACCTTGCGTGGGTCACATTTGCATCAGCGCTGACTCTTGCGGTCTGGCGGCTCAATCCGGACCTGCTCTCCTGATCCGGGATCCCAGTGGACTCAAGACTGCATCTCCGGCACAACCAGCAGCAGTGTTCGTGGTTACACCGATTCACCGGCCTTGCGCCCGCCCGGACGCTCAGTCGACGACGATCAGACAGACTGGGCGACAGAGGGCTTTGCGCTCCCCTTGACACATTCGACAATAGTGGTATAGTAGTACCATATTGCAGATCCATTTCACGGACGGAGTCTTGAACAGACCCGGCGCGGCGGATCCTGTCCCTGACCCCTTGTCCCGGACAACTCAACCTGGTGCGGCCTCGGACACGTACGAGGCCGCACTCTCGAAAGGATCAACATGAAGCGCCAGATCGTCAGGATCGACCAGGAGAAGTGCGACGGTTGCGGACTCTGCGTTGGAGCGTGCGCCGAGGGGGCGATCCAGCTGGTAAACGGCAAGGCCGTTCTGGTTCGCGACGACTACTGCGACGGGCTCGGAGCCTGCCTTGGGGACTGTCCGCAGGGAGCGATAACCCTGGAGGAGCGCGACGCGGCGGCGTTCGATCCTGAAGCTGTAGCTCAGCATTTGAGCGGGACCTCGGGAGCGACTGCTCATGCCGGGTCGGCTGATGCCCGTGCGACGGCTGCGCATGGCCATCATCACACCGCCACCGTTGGATGCCCCGGCCATGCAGCCTTCTCCTTCGGGACCATGAAGGCCGGAGAGGCTGCCGCCGCCGCCCAGGACTCAGAGCTGTGTCAGTGGCCGATCCAACTCCACCTGGTCCCGACAATCGCTCCCTACTGGGAGGGTGCCGACATCCTGCTGGCCGCCGACTGCACGGCCTTCGCGCTGGGCGGATTCCACTCCGAACTGCTCCGCGGACGGCGCCTGATCATCGCCTGTCCCAAGCTGGACGACACCGAGGGATATGTCGAGAAGCTCGCCGCCATCCTGTCGAACAACGGCGTCCGCAAGCTGACTGTCGCGCGCATGGAGGTGCCCTGCTGCGGCGGCCTGACCCGGATTGCGGAGCGGGCGCTGGCTGAGGCCGGGAAGCCCGTGTTCCTGAAGACCGTCACGATCGGAGTACAGGGTGGAATCAGGTGAGAAGGGTGCGGCAGGGTCGCTGATCAGAACAGGGCTTTGATGAACTCGCGGTTTGCAGAACGCGCATCGCGCTGCCATTATTCCGGGCATCATTGAGATGCTCCCGGCTCCGGAGGCATGGCAGGCCATGGCGCACTTCCGACTGAAGAAGGGACTGGATCTTCCCCTGGCTGGAGCGCCCGGGGACGAACTGCACGAGGCGGCGCGCCCCGGCAGGGTCGCCCTGCTCGGCCGGGACTGCCCCGGAGTCCGTCCCCGCCTGCTGGTGGCCGAGGGAGACCAGATCCGGCGCGGGCAGCCCGTGCTGGCAGACAAGACCCATCCGGAGATCCTCTTCACCGCGCCCGGAGGGGGCGTTGTCGAATCCGTCAACAGGGGGAACCGGCGTGTGCTGCTGTCGGTGGTCATCCGCCTCTCGGACCGGGAGGAGGCGGAACGCTTCGAACCCGTCGAAAGCGGGGCCATCCACTCCCTGAGCGGTGATGCCGTCCGTGAGCGCCTGCTTTCGTCGGGCGCATGGACAGCCCTGCGGCGTCGGCCTTACGGTGGAATCCCCGCGCCCGGAGAAGTGCCGTCGGCTCTGTTCGTCACGGCCCACAACACCCGGCCGCTGGCGATGCCGGCCGAGGCCGTTATGGCAGGCCGCGACCAGGATCTGACAGCGGGCCTGGCGGTCCTGCGTCGGCTGCTCGACGGACCGATCCACTTCTGCACCGGACCGGACTGGAGCCGGCCGCTGCCTGATCTGCCCGGCCTGCATCATGCGACGTTCTCGGGGCCGCATCCGGCAGGCAACCCCGGAACCCATGTTCACTTCCTGCATCCTGCTGGCAAGGACCGGCCCGTCTGGCACGTCGACCTGCAGGATCTGCTGGCCTGCGGCCGGCTCTTCGAGACAGGAGAGTGGCAGGTCGAGCGGATCGTCGCCCTCGGCGGCCCGGGGGTCAGGAAACCGCGCCTGCTGAAGACCCGTCTCGGGGTGGATCTGCCGGAGTTGCTGGACGGCGAGCTTGACGACGGCAGCTGGAGGATAATCTCCGGCTCGGTCCTGGAGGGCCACACGGCCGCGGCGGATGAAGCCTTCCTGGGGCGGCGCGACCAGCAGGTCACGGTCCTGGCCGAAGATCTGCGCCGCTCCCTTCTGGGGTGGGCCAACCCGATTCCGGCGGGCCTCTTCTCGCTAAAGCGCGTTGTGCTCGGTGCCTGGGCTCCGCGCCGCCTCCGCTCGATGACGACCAGCCGCCACGGCGGAGTTCGGGCCCTGGTGCCCAGCGGTTCGTACGAGCAGGTGATGCCCCTGGACATCATGCCCACCTTCCTGCTCCGCGCCCTCCTGTGCGGCGATGTCGACGAGGCCGAGGCGCTCGGCTGCCTCGAGCTTGCCGAGGAGGACCTGGCCCTGTGCACCGTCGTCTGCCCGTCGAAGATCGAGTACGGTCCGCTGCTGCGGAAGATGCTGGATCAGATCGAGAAGGAGGGCTAGCGTGCTGCGCAGGCTTCTGGACCGCATCGAACCGCAGTTCGGGAAATCCGGCAGGTTCCGGCGCTGGTTTCCCCTGTACGAGGCCGTCGACACCCTTCTGTACAACACCAGCAGCACTGCGCCGATGGCGCCCCATGTGCGCGACGCCCTCGATCTGAAGCGCATGATGACCACCGTTTTCACCGCCCTGGCTCCGGCGGTGCTCTTCGGGCTGTACAACATCGGTTACCAGGTGCGCCTGGCCCTGGCGTCCGGCGCTCACGCCGCCTCGCATCCGTGGCAGTTCGACCTGGCACTGCGGCTGGGCATCAGCCCCGAAGGGCTGCTCGGAGCCACGTTGCTCGGTCTCTTCTACTTCCTGCCGGTGTACGCCGTCACCGTGGCGGTGGGCGGATTCTGGGAGGTGCTGTTCGCAGTAGTCCGGAAGCACGAGGTCAACGAAGGGTTCTTCGTCACGAGCCTGCTCTTCCCCCTGATCCTTCCCCCGTCCATACCCCTGTGGCAGGCCGCAGTGGGGATCTCCTTCGGCGTTGTCATCGGCAAGGAGGTGTTCGGCGGCGTTGGGATGAACATCCTCAACCCGGCCCTGACCGGCAGGGTCTTCCTGTTCTTCGCCTATCCCGGGCAGATATCCGGGGACGCCGTATGGGTGGGCCTGGACGGCATCAGTTCGGCCACTCCCCTGGCCAGGGCTGCAGAGTCCCTGCAGAATCTCGGCTACTCCTGGTGGGACGCCTTCTGGGGGCTCATACCCGGCTCGATGGGAGAAGTCTCGGCGTTCGCCTGCATTCTCGGGGCCGTCCTTCTGCTGGTGAGCGGCATCGCGTCCTGGCGCATCATGCTGTCCGGGCTCATCGGCATGAGCGCCGTCAGCCTCCTGTTCAACCTGATCGGGAGCGCGACCAACCCCCTGTTCGCGATGCCGCCCTGGTGGCACGTCGTACTGGGTGGGTTCGCCTTCGGCCTGGTCTACATGGCCACCGATCCGGTCACAGGCGCTGTGAGCAGCCCTGGACAGTGGATCTATGGCCTGCTCATCGGCGGCCTGGCCGTGATGATCCGGGTGCTCAATCCGACCTACCCGGAGGGGATGATGCTGGCCATCCTCTTCGGCAACGTGTTCGCCCCGATCATCGACAAGCTTGTGGTGATGAGCCACATCAAGCGGAGGCGCCTGAGGCATGAGCAACGATAGCGTCAGGCGAACGGTCCTCGTGGCGCTCGCTGTCTGCGTGGTCTGCTCCGTGCTGGTGTCGACCGCGGTAGTACTGCTGCGCTCGCGCCAGGAGGAGAACCGCCGCATCGACCAGCTCAAGAGCATCCTGATCGCCGTCGACCTCTACACAAACGACAGCGAGGTCCTGCCGACCTATGAGGAGCGCATCCGGCGGCTGACCATCGACCTCGCCAGCGGCCGCGAGGCGCTGGAGGAGATGAAGGCGGCCGGGATCGATCCCGACCGCTACGATCTCAGGGCGGCCATCCTGAACCCGGATCACAGCGAGGCGATCGCCACGCAGGACGATCTGGCTGGCCTCAGGCGGAGGCCCCGCTGGGTTCACGTATACCTCGTCAGGGAGGAAGGCCGGGTTGCACAGGTCGTGTTGCCTGTCTTCGGCATGGGGGCCTGGTCGACCATGTACGGCTTCCTGGCCCTGGATGCCGATCTCAACACGATCAGGGGGATCACCTTTCACGATCACGGCGAGACGCCCGGCCTCGGCGGCGAGGTGGACAACCCGCGCTGGAAGGCCCAGTGGCCGGGCAAGCTGCTCAGGGACGAGGAGGGTGTATACCGGCTACAGGTTCTGAAGGGTAGGGTGGACGCATCCCGCCCGGAACAGAAGCTGCACGGCATCGACGGCCTCTCCGGATCGACCGTGACCACCCGCGGGGTCGACAACATGATGCGTTACTGGCTGAAGGAGAACGGGTACGGGCCGTTCTTCGAGCGGTTCCACTCGGGAGAGTTCGATGAGCTCTAGAAACAGGAAGATCCTGCTGGATCCGCTGTTCAACAACAATCCGATCGCCCTGCAGGTGCTCGGCATCTGTTCGGCACTGGCCGTGACGTCGAAGCTGGAGACGGCCCTCGTCATGTCGATGGCCGTGATCATGGTGGTCTCTCTTTCCAACCTGGCCGTCAGCGTCATCCGGGCCTGGATCCCGTCGAGCATCCGCATCATCGTCGAGATGACGATCATCGCCTCACTCGTGATCATTGCCGATCAGTTGATCCGGGCCTTCTTCTTCGACATCAGCAAGCAGCTCTCGGTCTACGTCGGTCTCATCATCACCAACTGCATCATCATGGGCCGCGCGGAGGCCTTCGCCCTGAAGAATCCGCCATGGCAGAGCTTCCTGGACGGGCTGGGCAATGGTCTGGGTTACAGCTTCGTGCTCATCACGGTGGGATTCGTCCGCGAGCTCTTCGGGGCGGGCAAGCTCCTCGGCCGGACCGTGCTGCCGCTGAACACCGAAGGCGGCTGGTACCAGGGCAATGGCCTCTTCCTGATCCCGGCCAGCGCGTTCTTCATCATCGGGTTGATGATCTGGGTCATACGCAGCGCAAAGCCCGAACAGGTGGAAGAGGGGTAAGAAGTGCTCGAGCACTACATCAGTCTCTTCATCAGGTCCGTCTTCATCGAGAACATGGCCCTGGCCTTCTTCCTCGGGATGTGCACCTTCCTGGCCGTCTCCAGGAAGGTGGAAACCTCCATCGGCCTGGGGGTGGCCGTGGTTGTGGTCCTGACCATCACGACTCCGGTGAACAACCTGATCTACAACCACGTGCTGAAGGCGGGGGCCCTGGCCGGTCTGGGCCTCGGGGATCTCGATCTCACATTCCTGGGACTGATCACCTACATCGGGGTCATCGCGGCCATGGTGCAGATCCTGGAGATGACCCTGGACAGGTTCTTCCCGAGGCTGTACAACGCCCTGGGCATCTTCCTGCCGTTGATCACCGTCAACTGCGCCATCCTGGGCGCTTCCCTGCTGATGGTGGAGCGGGGCTACGGTTTCGGCGAAAGCGTCGTCTACGGCGCCGGTGCCGGCACCGGCTTCGCGCTGGCCATCATCGCCCTTGCGGGCATACGCGAGAAGATGAAGTACAGCAACGTGCCGAGCGGCCTGCGCGGCCTGGGCATTACATTCATCGTGGTCGGGCTGATGGCCATGGCCTTCATGCTCTTTTCCGGAATCCAGCTTTAGGGGTCGGGCATGGGTGGAGCGACATTGATCCTTGCCGGTGTCCTCATGTTCACGCTGGTAGTACTGGCGCTGGTACTGCTGATCCTCCTGGCCAGGTCCAGACTGGTCCAGAGCGGGAATGTCACCATCGTCGTCAACGACGATCCGGAGCACACCCTCGAGGTTTCCGGCGGGAGCAAGCTGCTGAACGCCCTGGCGGATCGGAAGATCTACGTCTCCTCCGCCTGCGGCGGGGGCGGCACCTGCGCCCAGTGCAAGGTGGTAGTACTGGAAGGGGGCGGCGACATCCTGCCGACGGAGAGATCGGTCCTCAAGCGTCGTGAGGTCCGGGACGGCGTGAGGCTCTCCTGCCAGGTCCCGGTCAAGCAGGACATGAAGATCGAGATCGATCCCGGGGTGTTCGACGTCAAGCGCCGGCAGTGCACGGTGCGGTCGAACCGCAACGTCGCCACCTTCATCAAGGAGCTGGTGCTGGAGCTTCCCGGGGGGGAGGACGTCAACTTCCGGGCCGGCGGCTTCATCCAGATCGACGCGCCGGAGCACAGCCTGGAGTACCGGGACTTCACGATCGAAGAGGAGTACCGGGGCGACTGGGACAGGTACGACATGTGGCGGTACCGCTCCGAGGTCGACGAGCCTTTGACCCGGGCCTATTCCATGGCCAACCATCCGCTGGAGAAGGGGATCATCATGCTGAACGTGCGGGTGGCCTCGCCGCCGCCCGAGAAGCCAGACGCCCCCCCCGGCAGGATGTCGTCCTATCTCTTCAACCTCAAACCCGGCGACAAGGTGTTCATCACCGGACCTTACGGCGAGTTCTTCGCCAGGGAGACGCAGAACGAGATGGTCTTCATCGGAGGCGGCGCAGGCATGGCCCCGATGCGGTCGCTCATTCTCGACCAGCTGAAGCGGCTCGGTTCGACCCGCAGGATAACCTACTGGTACGGGGCGCGCTCGCTGAGGGAGCTCTTCTACCAGGAAGAGTTCGACCAGCTCGCCCGGGAGCATCCCAACTTCAGCTGGCATGTAGCCCTGTCCGAGCCCCCGCCCGAGGATGACTGGAAGGGACCTGTCGGCTTCATCCACCAGGTGCTCTTCGACAGGTACCTCAAGGACCATGAGACTCCCGAGGATTGCGAGTACTACATCTGCGGCCCACCCCTGATGCTGGCCGCGGTCCTCAAGCTGCTCGATGACCTGGGTGTCGAGAAGGAGAACATCCTCTTCGACGACTTCGGCTGATGCAGGCCGGATTACCGGCCGGGAGCCCGCGCTGCCGGCCACCGATGACAGTCCCGGACACCGGGAACGGGGGAACGCGATGAGCCGCTCAGAGGTTGGCGCGCTTGCCGCCATGGCGCTGGCTGTCCTCGCCTGCCAGAAGGCACCGCCAGCGAGGGATGGCCTCGTCGAGTTCCGCGGTCCGACAATGGGCACGACCTACACGGTCAGGACGGCCCTGCCCAATGACCTGCCGGCCGAGAAGGTCCGGGCACGAGTCGATGAGGTTCTGAAGCTGGTCAACGGGCTCTTGTCCGTGTTCGACGCGTCGTCGGAGCTTTCCAGCTTCAACCGGAGCGATGGCGGAGCCTGGTTTCCCTTGAACGAGCACACCCATCGTGTCTTCTCTGCCGCGCTGGAGGTCGGTGCACTGAGCGGCGGGGCGCTGGACATCACCGTGGCCCCCCTGGTCGATCTGTGGGGCTTCGGCCCCGGGGGCAGGCTGGCGGTCCCGCCGACCGCCGAAGCGCTGGAAGCAGCCATGGAGCTGACAGGCCCGCATCGGATCCGGCTGCGTGACGATCCCCCTGCCGTCCGGAAGGAGAAGGACGCGGTCCGGTGCAACCTGTCGGCAATCGCAAAGGGGTACGGGGTCGACCTGGTCTACGAGGCGCTCATCGCGATGGGTGTAGAATCCTGCATGGTCGACATCGGAGGCGATCTCCGGGCCTCCGGGACGAAACCGGATGGCGAGCCCTGGCGCATCGGTGTGGCGGTGCCGGACCTCTCGCAGCGGGTGCACCGGGTGATCGAGATCCGGGAGATGGCGATGGCGACATCCGGGGATTACCTGAACTACGTCGAGATCGAGGGCCGGCGCTACTCGCACACCATCGACCCGCGAACCGGCCGGCCTGTCAGGCACGACCTGGCCTCGGTGACGGTCCTGCACAGTTCGTGCGTCATGGCAGACGCGTGGGCCACGGCCCTCAACGTCCTGGGGCCTGAGCGCGCGATGGCGCTGGCCGAGGAGCAGGGGCTTGCGGTGCTGTTCATCGAACGCAGTGATGACGGGCTCGTTGAGCAGATCAGCAGCGCCATGGAAACCTGGGTCCGGGAGTGACGCCATGATCATGGGAACGATTCTCGCCACAGCTCTGATCCTCCTGTTCTTCGGGGCGGCAATGCTCCTGACGCAGCGCCGCCGGAGGAAGGCAGCCGCAGAATGCGGCGACAGGAAGGAACACCGCTGTCACAACTGCCGGTGTTCCTGATCCGGCAGCTCTCCTGCACCAGCGACGGATTGGTTGCCAACGGCCCGGAAGCGGGAAGCCTGCCCCGCCCCGGACAGGCCGCACAGCCCCCCACTTCCCGGGCTTGACATGTCAGACAATAATGGTATAGTCGTACCATAATTCCTGGAGAGCTCATGGAGACCATGCTGAACATATCAGAAGCCGCGAATCTGGCGCTTCATGCAGGGGTCCTGCTGGCAAGGGCGGAGGGACAACCGCTGTCGGCCAGGTCGATGGCCGACAAGCTGGATGTCTCATACGACCACCTCGCCAAGGTGCTGCAGCGCCTGGACAGGGCCGGCCTCGTCAGGGCGACCCGCGGCCCCGGCGGCGGTTTCTCGCTGGCGAAGAAGCCTGGCAGCATCCGTCTGGTCGACCTGTACGAAGCGATCGACGGAAAGCTGGCCGTCAGCCGCTGCCTCTTCGGCCGGAAGGTCTGCTTCACCGAGCAGTGCGTGATGGGCAACCTTCTCGACCGACTCAATTACCAGGTCCGTGAACACCTGCAGAAGACCAGGCTCTCGGACTTCTGCAACGGGTAACCAACGATGGCGCCGGTTCTGACCCATGAATGAATCAGATCCGCTGGAGTAGACGGGACGAGGCCTTCGCCCCGCAGGTGCCACAACTGGTGGAATGGGAGACCACACCAAAGGAGAGGAATCGTGAAGACGGACAACCAGGGAAAGAAGGAGCTGCTGCCGGCGGCCCCCCGTCATCTGGCGGGACTGGTGGACTATGCGGAGGACTCGGTCGTCAGTCGGACGATCGCTGATGCGAAGAGCGGGACCGTCACCGTCTTTGCCTTCGCAAAGGGGCAGGGCCTCAGCGAACACTCCGCGCCCTTCGACGCCCTGGTGAACGTCATCGACGGCGAGGGAGAGTTCACGGTGGGCGGAAGGAAGCACCGCGTGTCGGCCGGGCAGATCCTGCGCATGCCTGCGGACATTCCCCACTCCGTCCGCGCCGCGGATCCGTTCAAGATGATGCTGATCATGATCAGGGGGAAAGCGTAAGCGAGGGAGAGACTCCCCGGACGCAGTGCACCGTAAACGGCATGGACCCTCCCCGGCCGGAAGGACACCAGATCAGAAACCGAACAGGAGGTTACGAATGTTCTGCTATCAGTGCGAGCAGACAGCCAGGGGAACAGCCTGCACCACAGTCGGCGTATGCGGCAAGGACGGGGACACCGCGGCCCTGCAGGATTTGCTCCTGCATGCCACCAAGGGGGTCTCTCAATACGCTCACAGGGCCCGCAAGCTGGGTGTGATTGATCCCGAGGTGGATCTCTTCGTGGTTGAGGCGCTCTTCACAACCGTCACCAACGTCAACTTCGATCCCGAACGCCTCGAAGGACTCATCCGCTCTGCCGCCGACATGAGGGACCGGGCGCGTGCCAAGTACGAAGCCGCGTGCAAGGGAAGTCCGGCGGATTGCGGCACGATTCCCGGCCCGGCAGAGTTCCAGCCGGCCCCCGACCTCAACGGCCTGATCGAGCAGGGCCGGGTCGTCGGAATCGAGCCGCGTCTCGTGAGATGCGGCGATGATGCGACCGGCCTCCAGGAGTTACTCACCTACGGTTTGAAGGGAATGGCAGCCTACGCCGATCACGCGCAGATCCTCGGCAGGCAGGATCCGGCGGTGTATGCGTTCTTCCACGAGGCACTGGACTACCTTGCCGATGAACCGGCCGATCTTCCCGGTCTTCTCGGGATGATCCTGCGCTGCGGCGAAGTGAACCTCCGTGTGATGGAACTGCTCGACGAGGCGAACACCGGGGCATATGGCTCCCCTGTTCCGACCCCCGTGCGCATCAATCCCTTCAGAGGGAAGGCCATCGTGGTCTCCGGCCACGATCTCAAGGATCTCGAAGAGCTCCTGAAGCAGACCGAGGGGACAGGCATCAATGTCTACACGCACGGTGAGATGCTGCCTGCCCACGGATACCCCGGCTTGAAGAAGTATCCCCACCTTGCCGGAAACTACGGCGGGGCATGGCAGGACCAGCGCACCGAGTTCGACGACTTCCCCGGCGCAATCCTGATGACGACCAACTGCATCCAGAAACCGAAGGACAGCTACCGGGGACGCATCTTCACAAGCGGCCTGGTCGCCTGGCCGGGGGTGACGCACATCGCCAACCGCGACTTCTCGCCGGTGGTGGAGGCGGCGCTGGCTGCGCCCGGCTTCGGCTCCGACGGCGACGGCAGGACCATCACCGTCGGATTCGGCCACGGCGCGGTCCTGGGGCTGGCCGACAAGGTCATATCGGCGGTGAAGGATGGAAGGATCCGCCACTTCTTCCTGGTTGGCGGATGCGACGGCGCGAAGCCGGGGCGCAACTACTACACCGAGTTTGCACAGGCCGTGCCCGAAGACTGCGTGATACTGACCCTCGCCTGCGGCAAGTTCAGGTTCAACAAGCTGGACTTCGGAGAGATCGACGGAATCCCGCGCCTTCTCGACTGCGGCCAGTGCAACGACGCCTACTCCGCCATCAGGATCGCATCGGCCCTGGCCGAGGCATTCGGGTGCTCCGTGAACGATCTGCCGCTGTCCCTGATCCTGAGCTGGTACGAGCAGAAGGCGGTCTGCATCCTCCTGACTCTTCTCCACCTGGGGATCAGGAACATCCGCCTGGGTCCGACGCTCCCGGCGTTCGTCACCCCTGCGGCGCTCAAGGTTCTCGTGGACCAGTTCGGAATCATGCCTGTAAAGGAGGCCAGGGCCGACCTGCAGGCTATCCTTGGCTGACTGCAGGCGAACCACCGTTCCGCCTTTGATCAGCCAGCGGACTGGCGCCTTGATATCGTGTCGAAGAGGGCGCTAGGATAGCTGGTCCCTCTCGGGACGAAACATGGAGGTGGCCGATGGCCTGGGAATACAGCGAGAAGACGAAGAAGCTCTTCATGGACGCGGTGCACGGCAGACCCGGCACCCACCTTGGCGAGATAGAGAATCCTGACGGGCTCGGCGAGCACGGCTCGATCGCGTGCGGCGATGCCCTGCGTTTCACATTCCGCGTGAAGCGCCACCCGGACGACCCTACACAGGACGTGATCACCGAGGCAAGGTACCTCACGTTCGGCTGCACCTCTGCCATCGCCGCCTCCGAGGCTTTGTGCGCGATCATCGAGAACGGTGATTACACACCGATCGCCGCCCTGGGCATCACGAACCAGGATCTCGTCGACTACCTGGAGGGCCTCCCCGAGGAGAAGATCCACTGCTCCGTCATGGGCGCCGAGGCGCTGCAGGCCGCGGTCTTCAACTGGGCCCAGAGACGGGGTGTGAACCTCACCGAACTCGGCGTGGACATCCATCCCGAGGAGCAGGAAGACGGCCGCATGGTCTGCCGCTGCTTCAGCCTGACCGAGCCGTACCTGCGCAGAAAGATCAGGGAGCTGGAGCTGAAGTCGATCCCGCAGATTACAGCCGCGATCAAGGCCGGCGGAGCCTGCATGGCCTGCCATCACCAACCGGGCGGCCTGCAGGACCTGCTCGACGACATCTGGGGACCGCCCGGTTCCCGGGGCCCGTTGGCCGACGGCCTCCCCGGGGCCGCGGCCCATGACGGAACGCACTCGGCCCCTTCGCCTTACCAGCTCGGCAAGCGGATCGAACAGGTTGTGGAGGACCACATCCGCCCGATGCTCGCAAAAGATGGCGGCAATATCGAGATCCTGGACATCAAAGAGATGATTGTTTACTGCCGTCTGACCGGCGCATGCGCCAGCTGCTTCGCAGCCGATACGACACTGAAGGTCGTTGTCGAACAGACGCTGCAGAGAGAGGTCGACGAGCAGATACGGGTAATCGCCGTGTAGCCGTTCGAAGGGGCGCGGCGCCCCCGGGAAGCGCTCTTCCTTATGACAGGTCAGAGGTCCTGAGGTGCACACGATATACGCCGACAATAATGCGACAACCTGCGTCGCGCCGGAAGTCGTGGAGGCGATCACTCCCTTCCTGACATCCGAGTACTTCAACCCCAGCTCGATGTACGGCCCTGCCCAGCGGATCGGCGCGGCCCTCAAGCAGGCCCGGGCGGACGTGGCCCGCTTCGTGGGCGCCGGGAATCCTGCCGAGATCGTCTTCACATCCTGCGCAACCGAGAGCAACAACCTGGCGATCCAGGGTGTCCTGGCCGCAAACCCCCGGCGCCGCCACATCATCACAACGGCAGTCGAGCACCCGGCGATTCTCGAGGTGTGCAGGGAGCTCTCGAGGGGCGGGATCGAGGTGACCTTCCTGCCTGTGGACCGGCAGGGCCGCCTGAATGTGGTGGACCTGATACGGGCGCTCAGGCGGGACACCCTTCTGGTCACGGTGATGCACGCGAACAACGAGACCGGCGTCATATTCCCGGTGGAGGATCTCGCCAGGGTCGTGAAGGAGACCGACCCGGAAGTGGTCTTTCACACGGATGCCACGCAGGCTGCGGGCAAGCTGCCGCTGGACCTGGGCGGCGGGATGCGCCACGTCGACCTCATGTCCTTCTCGGGGCACAAGCTGCATGCGCCCAAGGGAGTGGGCGCCCTCTTCGTGAGACGCGGCGCGAGATGGCGGCCCACCCTGATCGGCGGACACCAGGAGCAGAACCGACGTGCCGGCACGGAGAACGTCGCCTTCATCGTAGGTCTCGCCAAGGCCTGCGAGCTGGCAGGCTCCAACCAGGCTGCCGAAGCCGCGCAAGTGATGCGGCTGCGCGACCGCCTTGAGCAGGAGCTTATCTCGGGGATCCCGTACGTCGAGGTCAACGGAGGCGGGGCTCCGCGCCTGCCGAACACACTGAACATCTCGTGCCACTTCATCGAGGGCGAGGGGATCCTCTATCAGCTGGACGAGCACGGGATCTGCGCCTCAAGCGGTTCCGCCTGCACATCCGGCTCACTCGAGCCCTCGCATGTCCTGCGGGCGATGCACGTGCCATTCACGGCGGTGCACGGATCTGTCCGCTTCAGCCTCAGCCGCTATAACACGGAGGAGGAGATCGACACGATCTGCTCCGTCTTCCCCGGAATCGTCGCCAACCTCAGGAAGCTGTCGCCCTACTGGGACACAGCGGCCGGCAGACCCAGGCCCGGGTCCGAATCGATGGCCCGCCCGGACGGAGAGCATGCGTAGGCGCTACATCCGGGCACCACACATGACAGGAAAGAGATCAAGATGACGCCTGAGAAGATCATCATCGTCGGAGGAGTTGCCGGTGGCGCGAGCGCCGCGGCACGGGCGCGCAGGCTGAACGAGGAGGCGGAGATCATCCTCCTCGAACGGGGCGCCCACATCTCATTCGCCAACTGCGGACTCCCGTATCACATCGGCGGCGAGATCGAAGACCGCGATCTCCTGCTTGTGACCACGCCGGAAGCCATGAGCAGGCGCTTCTGCATCGACGTGCGGACCCGGAACGAGGCGATCGCGATCGACCGGGCTGAGAAGGAAGTCGAGATAAGGGACCTGGAGAGCGGCAGGGTCTACCGCGAGTCATACGACGCGCTGATCCTGAGCCCTGGCGCCGAGCCTGTCCGCCCCCCCATACCGGGTATAGAGAGCAGCCGTGTCCTGTCGCTGCGGAACATGGAGGACATGGACCGCATCATCGGGGCGCTGAACGGCAGGACACATGCGGCAGTCGTAGGCGGCGGGTACATAGGCCTCGAGATGGCCGAGGCGCTGCGCGGCCGCGGCATATCCACAACCCTGATCGAACTTGCGCCCCAGGTCATGGGACCCGCCGATCCGGAGATGGCCGCAGCGCTGCATCACGAGCTCGTTCTCCACGGGGTCGATCTTCACCTCGGGGTATCAGTCTGCGCATTCGAGGAGACCGCCGATGGAGTGAAGCTGACCCTCAGCTCAGGCGAGGCGATCGAAACAGGCCTTGCGATCCTGGCGATCGGCGTCAAGCCGGAGTCCGGGCTTGCCAGGTCCGCAGGTCTCGAGATCGGCGCCCTGGGGGGGATCAAGGTCAACGACCGCATGCAGACCTCTGACGAGGCGATCTATGCCGTGGGCGATGCGGTAGAGGTAACGAACACAGCACTGGGCCAGCCCGGGCTGATCCCACTGGCAGGCCCGGCGAACCGCCAGGGCCGGATGGCGGCTGACAACATCTTCGGCCGTGACTCGCGTTACCGGGGCACCCTGGGAACAGCCATCTGCAAGGTCTTCAACCTGGCGATCGGGATGACAGGCCTCAGCGAGAAGGCTGCTGTTCGCGCAGGGATGGAGTACGAGAAGATCTACATACATCCGGCAAGTCACGCCTCCTATTACCCGGGTGCCGCGCCCCTCAGCCTCAAGCTCCTCTTCGACCCGCTTACGGGAAGGCTCCTTGGGGCACAGGCAGTCGGCGCCGACGGCGTTGACAAGCGCATCGATGTTCTCTCCACTGCCATACATGCCGGAATGACGGTGTACGACCTGGAGGAACTCGAGCTTTCATACGCCCCACCGTTCGGTTCCGCGAAGGATCCTGTAAACTACGCGGGGTTCGTGGCGGCCAATGTCCTGCGGGGAGACGTCAGGCTCTGCCATGCCGGGGATCTTCAGCTGCCCCGCTCGGACCAGGTGATCGTCGACGTGGGCACGCCCGAGGAGTTCGCGCTGAACACGATCCCCGGCGCAGTGAACATGCCGCTCGATGAGCTGCGCAGTCGTGTCGGGGAGCTTGCAGGGGACAGGGAGTATCTTGTCTTCTGCAAGGTCGGCCAGAGGGGCTACCTCGCCTGCCGCATCCTGGAGCAGAACGGCCTGAAGTGCCGTAACCTCTCGGGAGGCTACACAACCTGGCGGCTGGCCGCCGGAGCGCCCCCGGCAGAGGCTCCCGAGCCCTGCGATCCCGCTTCGGACCCCGGCGACACCTGCAGGCCCGTGCCGGACGCCGCAAGGACTCCGAAGGTGGTGAAGACAGTCAACGCCTGCGGCATGCAGTGCCCCGGACCGATCCTTCAGCTCAAGAAGGCGATCGATGCGGTCATGGAGGGCGAGGCGGTCTGCATCACAGCCACCGATCCGGGGTTCGCATCCGATGCCCCTGCCTGGTGCCGCAGCACGGGACACGAGTTCATGGGCCTTGAGCCGGCGGAGAAGGGCGCCTGCCGCGTTACCGTGGTCAAGCGCGCGCCTGCCGGCCCATGCGCCCCGGCAGGAACCAGTGCTTCCAACGCCTGCGGGCGCTCTCCGGTCGTTGACTCCCGGTGTGCCGGGAGCAGCGCATCCACACCCGCCGCCAAGGCGATGACGAATGTCGTCTTCTCCGGCGACTTCGACAAGGCGATGGCCTCCTTCATAATCGCCAACGGCGCCGCCGCGGCGGGATACGACGTCACGCTGTTCTTCACCTTCTGGGGGATCAACATCCTTCGCAGGTCCGGGCCTGTAACAGTCAGCAAGAACCCTGTCGAGAGGATGTTCGGCTTCATGATGCCCAGAGGCGCCGACAGGCTTGCGCTCTCCAACATGAACATGGCCGGGATGGGCCTCGCGATGATCAAGGGGATCATGAAGAAGAAGAATGTGATGAGCCTGCCCGAGCTGATCGATCAGGCCCGCTCGAACGGCGTCAGGATGGTGGTCTGCTCGATGAGCATGGACCTGATGGGGATCAGGAGGGAGGAGCTGATCGACGGCGTCGAGGAGGGCGGTGTTGCCATGTACGTCGACCAGCTCGGCAGATCACCCGCAAACCTCTTCATATAGCCCGGCCCCGCCGGCAATCGGTCACACAGAAATGGGCGGCCTCGACTCGATGACGGGGCCGCCCGATGTCACCTCACGCGGATGATCCGTCCGGAGGCATGGGCTTCCGGGGTACGGACCACGTAGAAGTACACGCCCGAGCCCAGGCTGCGCCCGTCCTCTCCACGTCCGTCCCAGTGCGCCCTGTGCAGCCCCGCAGTCCTCTCGCCCAGATCGATGGAGCGCACCAGCCCCCCGCCCGGCGCGTAGAGGTCAATGCCGACCACTGCAGGTGCCAGCAGCCGGAAAGAGATCCCGCTCTCGTCGCGGAACGGATTGGGTGCAGCGCCCAGGATCCGGATCGCGTCTGTCGCTCCTTCATCCCCCGGCAGTCCGGGGAAGAGGCCGTCCACGGAGACAGACAATCCCTGCCCGAAATCGAATGCGACGTCGTCGATGTACCAGCCGGGCCCGTTATCGGACTCGTCGCTCCTGAAGAAGAAGCGGACCTCCAGCTGGCTCCCGGCCCAGTTGGAGAGATCGAACAGCGCCGGGACATGCTCACCGCCGGTGTTCCCGGCGAAACCGGGCCCGTGGGACAGGATCGGAATGCTCTCCACCGGATAGCCACCGGCAGGTCTCACCAGTATCCAATCGCTGTGGCCCTGGGCCCTGACCTGAACCTGGCCTCCATCCCCCTCCCCGGTCCAGTACCAGTGATGGAAGCCCAGGTGGAGCTGTTCGGCATCGCCCGCATCTATCATCGGTGTGGTGAGTGCGTAGGCCCGCCAGTTCTGATATGGGCCATGAAGGCGCACCCCCCAGACCTTCTCCCCCGAGAACGCCGGAACCGGGTCATCGGGCGGGTAGGTTGGCGTTCCCCATTGCCACTGGCCGAAGGGTGTATAACCGCCGTCCGTCTCCTCGAACGTCTCTGCATGGAGCAGGACCGGATCCCAGACGCCGCCCGCACCCTCCACCACGGGAACCCGCGCGTAGGCGACACCATACTCAGGGATCCCATAGGCGATCATGTCCAGCTCGTTGCCCGCCGGTGCGTCTGAAATCAGGAATGCGCCGTCGGGTCCGGCAACTACCGGATCAAGAGGAAGATCCACAACCTCGACCGTCGCGCCGGCGAGGACCAGGCCGGTCTCTCCACGCACCCGCCCTGTGATCTCCTCCAGGGAGGCGGGCGGAACATCGATGGTGACCACCTGGCTCTGGCCCGGTACGACCGTGTATGGGTGCTCGGCTGTCGGATAGTAGAAGGGGCCCTCGACCTGGAACGTGAGCGAGGTGGCCGAGAGCTGCATCGAAACCTCACCGGCATCGCCGGTCACTTCCTCCCTGCCGGTCTCTGCGACACGCACGACCGCATCGGGGATCGGCTCCCCCGTGTCGCCTTCCCGCACGCGGACAGTCACGTCGCCGAAACCCAGGAGGAGCCTCTCACGGGCGGCGATCAGATTGGGTCGCTCCCCGATCTGCCTGGTGCCGGTCCAGGGCGAGCCGGTCAATGACAGGATCTCGCAGGCAAGCTCAGGTGTGAGGACCTCGTCATAGAGCGCAAGGGACTGCCCCTGCAGCGAAGCCAGGGCGCCGGTCACGATCGGCGAAGCGCCGGAAGTGCCGTTGAAACCGGCCGTATAACGGACCTCCGGGGGACCTCCCTGCAGGTCCCCGCAGCAGGTTGTGACTATCTGCGATCCCCACCCCTGCAGGTCCACACGCGACCCGTAGTTGGTGAACCACTCCGCAATCAGCCCGTACGGGGTTCCCGCTCCCACGATGATCGCCCCGCTGTCCCGGACGTTCCGGTCGAAGGCTCCCCCGTACAGAGGATCATCAAGATCGACTGTGCCGTTCCCGCCGGCCTCAACGCAGATGATGCCGTTCGCGGTCGTCACCGCTATCGCGTCGAAGACATCCTGATACCACTCGCAGGGCATCCAGTTGACGGGGCCCCAGCACTGGACCTCCATCAGGTAGATGTCGCCCGGGTCGAGTGCAGAGGCGGCTTCGATGATCCCTCCAGGCACAGAGAAGGTGTTGAGCGAAACGGCGCCAGTGCGCACGGCCGGCGAGATCCCGTTCACGCCGTAGCCATTGTGCAGGGCCGAGACCTCACCCACGACTGCAGTGCCGTGGTCGTCGATCCCGTAATCCCCTGACGTGAAGAAGGGATCGGGCAGATCCTCGTGCGCCCAGAGCCATCCCCATTCGATGTCGATGAAGTCGACTCCGGCCCCGGTGCCTCCGGGATGAACCCATGCATGCGTGGCGTTGATCCCGACGGGTGTGTCGTACAGATATCCCTGCAGCGGGGAGAAGTCAGGGGTGGAGCTCCTGCCGTCATCCGGGCGGTACTCATCGGCAGGGCAGGCCTGCCCTGCACCCTCATCCCCCGACTCCGGAATCCCGCGTCCCACCGGCCGGGCCACGGCGATGTCGCCGGTCTCGCGGGCGGATGCGACCAGCGGCTCAGCCCAGGCAAGATCCACTCCGTCGGCGAACATCAGGCTGTCCAGAAGATCACGCAGCCGGGACTCCGCCTCGGCGGGGGAGGATGCGGGGGACAGGTCCACCTGGGCGTACAGGTTGAGGTCGGGCAGCACCCTCCCGGAGCGTGCCTCTCCCCTGGCCCTCAGCTCATCCAGGAACTCCTCCGGCTGGGGGAAGCGCGGGCTCATGGCTGCGCCCGGGGTGGATGCAATAACGGACGACACGGCCGAGAGATCCGCGCCTGTGAGCGAGACAAGGGCTCCGTCCCTCACCCGGGCCATCGTGTGGGGAAGGAACCGGATCACCACCCTGTCGGAGTCGACATCGTGCACCATGCGGGTGTAGACGGGCCGGTCCCAAAGGGAAACCGCACCCTGGCGGGGAGTCGCGGCCTGACCGGACCCGGCAATTGTGAGGGAAACTGCTGCCAGGACTGCAAGGATGCTGCTCTGCATGGTGGATCCTCCGGTGTCGAATGTGAGCCTCGGAATCCAGATTGTACCACACCCGGCCCCTGGGTCTCATCAGGGACGCACCCAGCCCCTGGCCCGGACTAGCAAGGGGGCGGCGGGTCGGTGATAATGCGCCGTGATTGCTGCGAACCGTTCACCGCCGTGTTGCAGGTCTGTCACATGACAGGGTTATCGTGGGTTGCGATATGAGCATCACAATTGTTGTCGTCGAAGACGAAGCCGATCTGCTGGACATACTGCGCTACAACCTGGAGCGCGAGGGATACGCGGTAAGAACGGCATCCACCGGCCGAAGGGGTCTCGCCGAGATCGCGCGGGACCCGAAGCCCGACCTCGTGTTGCTCGACCTCATGCTGCCGGACATACCAGGCACGGAGATCTGCCGCAGACTGCGTTCCTCCGGGCGGGACTCCGGGATCCCCGTGCTCATGCTCACAGCCAGGGGAGAGGAGATCGACCGGGTTGTCGGCTTCGAGGTTGGCGCGGACGACTACATGGTCAAGCCGTTCAGCCTGCGCGAACTGATGCTCCGGATAAAGGCGATCATCCGCAGGAGTGTGCCGCCCGGAAAGGCGGCGGAAGCGCGCCTCGACTTCGGGCGCCTGGGGATCGACCTGCCCGGACACCGGGTGTGGGTCGACGACGAGGAGATATCGCTCACAGCCCTGGAGTTCAGGCTTCTTGTCACGCTTGTCCAGCGCAAGGGGCGTGTACAGACCCGCGACAACCTGCTTGCGGATGTATGGGACATCCACGCCGATGTGACAACACGCACCGTGGACACACACGTCAAGCGTCTGCGCGAGAAGATAGGCGCAGCCGGCGCATACATCGAAACCGTGCGGGGAGTCGGCTACCGATTCAGGTCCGCTCCGGATGTGGAGGCTCAATGAGAATCGGCTTCCGTGGCAGGCTCTTTGTAACATCCCTGGCACTCGTCCTCACTGTGATACTCGCAGCCGGCGCATTCCTCTCGAACGCACTCCGCGACCGGCACACGAGCCGCATCCGTGATGAGCTGACCTCGTACGCCGCCGCCGCACGCCTGACGATGGAGTCGCTTGACTCCATCCCCTACGGAGGCGCTGCCGACTCCCTGGCCAATGCCCTTGGGGCGGCCACTGGCGCGCGGGTGACCCTGATCCTCGCGGACGGCCGTGTGCTCGGCGATTCCAGGCTCACGCCGCCCGAGGTGGAAAAGACCGAGGGGCGCGGGCAGCGCCCTGAAGTGCGCGCTGCGCTGTCAGGGGAGACCGGAGTCTCCACGCGTCACTCCATGACGATGCGCAGCGACATGCTCTACCTGGCGGTGCCTTTCGAGCGGCCGGACGGCCGCGGCGTCATCCGCGTGGCACGCTCGCTGGCGAGCATCGAGGATGAACTCAGGGGGCTTCACTGGACCCTTGCTGTCGCAGGGCTCCTGGGGCTGGCCTTTGCCGTGGGCATCGCCTGGTTCAGTGCGCGACGGTTCTCCCTCGCCCTCGAGGGACTGGTCGGGTACACGAAGCAGCTTTCCGAGGGGGATGGAAAGGGCCAGTATCCGCAGGCCCGCCGCGACGAGTTCGGCGGCATAGCCAGGTCGGTCTACAGGCTTTCGCAGCAGCTGGCGGAGCATGTCGTAGCCCTTGCGGCCGAGAGGGATCGCTTCCAGGGTGTGCTGGACGGGATGAGAGAGGCTGTGATCGCGCTGGATCTGGATGGCAGGATCACCCTGGTAAACGCGGCGGGGATGAGGCTGCTCGACCTCGACGTGGAGCCTCTGGGCAGGACCCTTCTGGAGACGATCCGCGTGCCGGAGCTCCACGAGCTTACCGCAGACCTCAAACCGGGGGCCGAGGCCTCCACCGAGCTGGATCTGCCGACACGGGAATCGCCGCGAGTGCTGGCAAGGGCCGGCCGCAGGCAATCGGGCGAGACGGTGCTGGTCCTGCTCGACGTGACGGAACTGCGCAGGCTGGAGACGATACGCCGTGATTTCATAGCCAACGTGTCACACGAGCTGCGAACCCCGGTCAGCCTGATCCGCGCGAATGCCGAGACCCTGGCGGGGGGCGCCATGGAGGATTCCGAAGCGGCCGGGCGCTTCCTCGACTCGATGGTCTCTGCGGCGGAGCGGTTGTCCGGCCTCGTGTCCGATCTGCTGGACATCTCGCGCATCGAGTCCGGGGCGCTGGAGCTGGATATGGGTCCTGTGGCCCTGGCAAACTCCCTCATCCACGCGCGGGAAGCGGCGGCGGCCCTTGCTGCGGAGAAGTCGATCACCTTGAACGTCGAGGCGCCCGAGGATCTTCACGCCCTGGCGGATCCGAGGGCCTTGGACCAGGTTCTCTCCAACCTGGTCGACAACGCCATCAAGTACACGCCGGAAGGCGGACATGTCTACCTCAGCGCACGCCGAAGGAACGGGTGGCTGCGGATCGAAGTCCGGGACGACGGTCCCGGGATCAGGCCCGCCCACAGGGACCGCCTGTTCGAGCGCTTCTACCGCGTCGATCCGGGGCGATCCAGGGAGCTGGGTGGAACAGGACTCGGACTGGCGATCGTCAAGCACCTGGTCACAGCCATGGGAGGAGAGGTCGGAATGGTACCCGCACCGGATCGCGGGTCGCTATTCTGGGTGGAGCTGCCGGAGGCCTGACGCCTCCCCATTTCGCAGTTCCGTGACTTGCCCGTAACGCAGCCGTCACCTCCTGTCACTAGAGCGTAACCGTTGTGCAGATGGCAGCCATCCCGGAGGCTGCATCTGGAAGCGGTTCTGTAACTGGTCTGAAACCAGAAGGAGAGAAGACATGATGCGAAGGATGGGTTTGATCCTGTGCGTGGGGGTTCTGGTTATGCTTGCACAGGACCCTCATTCGACAGCGAGATCCAGGGCGAAAAGAGCGAGAGCGGGGTCCTGCTCCGCATGCAGTTGAACTACTAGCGCCGGGCCCCCAGCCAGGCTTCGCCGCATACCGGCGGAGCCTGGCCCCGGCCGCCCCGGCCCGCCATCCGCCATCACGAAACCCGGGCGAAAGGGCGTTTGCCACTAACGTAACCCCCGTGTCACCGGACTGTAACACGGGTTCTCCAGAATGCATCGGGACGGAGCGGGAGGAGAGATAGAGATGCCGGGGCTCTCGGCCAAAGGTTCCGCGAAGCTCGTTGAGTTCGGAATCGTCACTCGAAAGGAGAAGAAGATGATCAGGATCTCGTTGTCAGTTCTGCTGGGGTTGGCTCTTCTGACAGCCGCCGGCACCGCCGACATGGCGCATGCTCAGGCTGGGGAGTCCACCCTTTCCGGTTCTCTGAAGATTCTCGGCTCGAACACCGTGACGCCGGTCAGCACCGCCTGGGCCGAAGCGTTCATGAAGCTGCATCCGAACACCAGTGTCTCGATCAGCGGTCCCGGCTCCGGCCCCGGCATCGCTGCCATCATCGACAACACAACCGACGTTGGCCAGTCCTCAAGAGCGATCAGGCCCCAGGAGATCGAGAAGGCGAAGGCCAACGGAAACGAGCCGGTCGAGACGATAGTCGCCTGGGACGGCCTGGCCATGATCGTGAACAAGAAAAACCCGGTCAACCACCTCACCATGGAGCAGCTGGCCGGGATCTATCTCGGTACGATCACGAACTGGAAGGATGTCGGAGGAAAGGACCAGAGGATCGTCGTTGTGTCACGCGACACGGCCTCGGGCACACACGCCTTCTTCAAGGAGTTCGTGCTGAACAAAGCAGAGTTCGGTCCGAATGTCATGTTCCAACCCTCCACATCGACAGGCGTAAACGAGGTTGCCAGGAACGAACGCGCCGTCTTCTACGCGGGCCTCGGCTATGTTACAGACGACGTCAAGGTGATCGGTGTGAAGCAGGATGCCGATTCTCCTGCCGTGTTGCCGAGCATAGCGACGGTCAACGACAAGACATATCCGCTGGCCCGTCCCCTGTTCTACTACACAGTTGGCGAGCCGACGGGGCTGGCCAGGGCCTTCATCGATTTCGGCCTTACTCCGGCAGGTGCGGAGCTGGTGCAGAAGCTCGGCTTCGTTCCGCTTCCGTAACGGATCAGAACCATTGAACTCACCAGGGTTGGGTGTGATGAGCAAGGGATGCAGCACAGAGAGGCCTGAGCCGGCCACCAGGGCCGCTTTGACCACCAGACTCGGAAGACGTCTTCACGAGCGCGCAATTGAGCTCTTCATTATGCTCAACGGCGTTGTGGCCGTCATCGTGCTCGCCGGGGTCTTCGTCCTTCTTGCGAGGGAGGGGACACCTGCCCTGTTTCAACCCTGGGAGTTCCTCTTCGGAACGAAGTGGTATCCGATATCCGATCCACCGGTGTTCAACATCTTCTCCTTCTTCGTGGCCACATTCGTGGTGACCGGAGTGGCCACCATCATCGCCCTGCCGATCGGCGTGGGGTGCGCGATCTATCTTGCCGAGATCGCTTCGTCAAAGGTCCGCGAGGTCGTGAAGCCGCTCATCGAGCTCCTCTCCGGAGTCCCTTCGGTCGTGATGGGCGTGATCGGCCTGATGCTCCTGTCGCCGGTCATCCAGAGGATGTTCGACCTCGACACGGGGCTTTGCGCCATGACAGCGGGGGTGATGCTGGCCTTCATGAAGGTTCCGATCGTCATCAGCATCGCCGAGGATGCGCTCACTGCGGTGCCGCAGGAGTACCGGGAGGCCTCCTACGCGCTGGGAAGCAACAAGTGGCAGACGATCCGCTACGTCTGCGTTCCGGCCGCCCTCTCCGGGATCACGGCTGCACTCATGCTGGGAGTCGCGATGGCAATCGGCGAGACGATGACGGTGCTGATGGTGGCCGGCGGCTCCATGGCCCTCAGCCTTTCTCCCTTCGAGCCAATGCGGCCGATGACCGCGACAATCGCCGCCGAGATCAGCAACGCAACCCTGGGAGGAGACCAGTACCGCGCTCTCTTCGCCATCGGCCTTGTGCTCTTCACGATCACCTTCTTCGTGAACATGGTTGCCGACTCCGTGATGAGGCGGCAGAAGAGGAAGTTCTCCTAGATGCTGACAAACGCGCAGGACCAGGGCCCGGCCAGACGGCGGGCCGCGGAACGCCTTGCATTCATGATGCTGGGCATCTGCGCCGGGGTGGTTGTTCTTCCGGTGCTGCTGGTGTTCGGCTTCATCATCATCCGGGGCGCTCCGGCGATCTCCTGGGACTTCCTGAGCCAGGCGCCCAGCATGGCCGGCCGTGAGGGCGGCATCTTTCCCGCGATCGTCGGAACGTTCTACCTGATGATCGGGACCGTGCTGTTCTCCCTGCCTGTCGGGACGCTTGCAGCGGTCTACCTGACCGAGTATGCACGCCAGAACAGGCTGACCAGGATCATCAACCTGGCGATCGTCAATCTCGCGGGGGTCCCCAGCATCGTGTACGGCCTTTTCGGCCTGGGGCTCTTCGTGATGGCGGCCAACATGGGGCTGTCGCTGATAGCGGCAAGCCTCACCCTGGCATGCCAGGCCCTGGCGGTCGTGATCACGGCAGCCCGGGAGGCGCTGCTCACGGTTCCCAGGGAGCACCGCGAGGCGAGCCTCGCCCTCGGCTCCTCGAAGTGGCAGACGGTGCGGCACGTGTCGATACCGGGGGCGCTATCCGGGATCCTGACCGGCACGGTGCTGGCGATGAGCAGGGCTGCGGGCGAGACGGCGCCGATCCTGGCCGTGGGTGCGGCCTTCTTCCTGCCTTCCCTGCCCACTTCGCCGCTCGACCAGTTCATGGCCCTCTCGTATCACCTCTACACGGTTACGGTGCACGTGCCTGGCGTACCCAAGTCCACGATATGGGGAACCGCCCTCGTGCTGCTGGGGGTGGTACTGACCTTCAACCTGGCCGCCATAGTGATCAGGATCAAGGCGCGCCGGAGGAACTAGCAATGCCGGTTCTTGAGAAGCCCGTCATCGAGGAACGCACATTCAAGGCGGGTGATTGCGCCGACAAGTTGAGCGCGCGCAACGTCAACGCCTACTATGGGGACTTTCAGGCGCTACGGGACATCAGCCTGGATATTCCGTGCAATGCGGTCACCTCCTTCATAGGGCCATCGGGTTGCGGCAAGTCGACCTTCCTGCGTCTCTTCAACCGGATGAACGACCTTATCGAAGGGTTCCGGGTCGAGGGCTCGTGCATGCTGGACGGTGTCAACATATGCGACCCGTCGATAGATGTCGTCGAGGTCCGCAGCCGCATCGGGATGATGTTCCAGAAGCCGAATCCCTTCCCGATGACGATCTTCGAGAACGCGGCCTACGGACCCCGCCGCCGCGGTGTGCGCCAGCGGTCCAGGCTTGCAGCCATCGTGGAGAAGAGCCTGCGTCAGGCTGCGCTGTGGGACGAGGTGAAGGACAAGCTGCAGCAGTCGGGGCTCTCGCTGTCCGGCGGGCAGCAGCAGCGGCTCTGCCTCGCCCGCACCCTGGCCGTCGAGCCTGATGTGATCCTGATGGACGAGCCGTGCAGCGCGCTCGACCCCGTCGCCACCCTCAAGATCGAGAACCTGATGCGGGAGCTGATCGAGGACTACACCATAGTCATCGTCACCCACAACATGCAGCAGGCCGCCCGGGTCTCGGACATGGCGGCATTCCTGATGATGGAGCCGGACCGGGCGGGGATTCTGGTGGAGTACGCGCCCACATCGGAGCTCTTCACAAATCCCAGGGACAAGCGGACCGAGGACTACATAACCGGCCGTTTCGGTTAGCCCGTTCTTGTCACCTGCCTTCGTCGCGAAACGGCATAAGCCGCCAACCAGGCCAGACCGGCCAAGGAGCAAGTACATGTCGCCAAGGAACACCATCCTCGCCCGCGAGATCGACAGGCTGAAGCAGCAGATCCTGTTCCTGGGAGGCCGCGTCGAGGAAAGCCTGCGTCAGTCCGCCCGGGCCGTCTGTGACCGTAACTCCCCCCTGGCGCGGTCGGTGATCGATACGGATGAGGAGATCGACCGTCTCGAGGTGGAACTGGAAGAGGAGTGCCTGAAGATTCTTGCTCTGCATCAGCCTGTGGCGATCGATCTGCGGTTCATAGTCGCTGTCCTGAAGATCAACAATGACCTTGAGCGAGTCGGAGACCTGGCCAACAACATCGCCGAGCATGCGCTGTTCCTGAACGAGCACCCGCCCATTCCGTGTCCGTTCGACTTCGAGGGGATGGCCGACCGGGTTCAGGATATGCTCCGCATCTCCCTCGACGCCCTTGTCACCCACAGCGCATCCAAGGCCCAGCAGGTGCGCCTGGCCGACGACGAGGTCGACCGCATGCACCACGACACCTACGCTGCTGTGGAAGAGCTGATCCGCGCGCACCCCGACCGTATCCAGTGCGCAATCAACCTGATGGGACTCTCACGGCGGCTCGAGAGGGTGGCCGACCAGGCGACCAACATTGCCGAAGATGTCATCTACCTGGTGGAGGGGGACATCGTCCGGCATGTCCGGCCCTCGTCTCAGGGTTGACCCGCGTCACTCGCACGCCCTTGACTGCGACACCATAGCTGCGCGCACGTGCCGGGTTGGGCACGGGTCTGGCACTCCCGCCCTCCGATCGGGGCCGTCTGCGGGATTCTTCCTCAACGCACTGACCCCGATGTATCAAACGGCCGGTATGACCGTCTGGTGAAACGGGTCTGCCCTTCTTCGCAAGACGAGGGGGCGGACCATGTCCCCGTGCCGCATCAGGGGATGAGTCGAGAGTGCAGGCCCGCAGATCTGCGATCTTCCCCTCTGCGGCACATGGCTAGCCCCGGTCAGATAACCATGCGTTATGGGACCGGGGCTGTCTCAACAAGAGGAGGCTAGATCATGCCCAACATTCCTGCATGGGTTCTGGAGTTGATTCACCAGATCCTCGAAGCGCTGGGATTCCCCGGCAACCCGCCGCCGCCGTTCCACTAGGCCAGGGCGGGTTCATGTGACCACGGGAGGGGCCGGCCTTGCCAGCTCAAGACTGGCCCCTCGATTAGATCCGAAGTGCGCATGCGGCCCGGTCTACCGGGGGTCGGGCGCCGCAACTGCAGCCGAGTCTCTGCCACGGCCCCTGCAGCATGCGCTCCTGATCCCGGCCTGCCTGGCCGGGCCGCATCACACATCTGCGGTGGAGGCAGCATCATGAAGCGCCACAGGTACACAATCCCGGCCCTGCTCGCGGTATCCATCCTCACTGTTCAGGGATCCTCACGTGCCGAATCGACCGGATCCATTCTCTCCTGGGGAGCACTTACGGCCGTCGAGCCATCGGGAATGGAAGATTTGACTGCGGTAGCTGCAGGCGGGCAGCACAGCATGGGGATCGCCCAGGACGGAGCTATCGTTGCCTGGGGAAGAAACTACGAAGGGCAATGCGACATCCCGTCCCCCAACTCGGGCTTCATCGCGGTCGCAGGAGGGGGCGGCCACAGCCTGGGGCTGAAATCGGATGGAACGGTTGCGGGTTGGGGCAGCAACAGCCATGGTCAGTGCACCGCCCCCGATCCGAACAGCGGCTTCACGGCCATCTCCGCCGGAGGAGTACACAGCCTTGGGCTCAGGTCGGATGGTTCGATCGCGGCATGGGGCAGGAACAACTACGGCCAGTGCAATGTGCCGGCTCCCAACTCCGGCTTCGTGGCCATCGCGGCAGGCGGATACCACAGCCTGGCCTTGCGGGAAGACGGAACCGTGGAGGCATGGGGATACAACGCAGACGGCCAGTGCAGTGTCCCCACCCCCAACTCCGGCTTCACGGCGGTCTCCGCAGGCGGGTATCACAGCCTCGCCCTCAGGTCCGATGGCTCGATCGCGGCCTGGGGTCACAACAGCCACGGCCAGAGCGAGCTTCCACACCCCAACGCAGGTTTCACAGCAGTCGCCGCGGGCGGGTATCACACCCTGGCAATGAAGTCCGGCGGTGAGATCCTGGCCTGGGGATTGAACGACAGCGGACAGTGCGACGTCTCCGGTATGCCAACCGGGTTCACAGCCATCTCGGCAGGCTTCGAACACGGCCTCGGCATCAACGCCGTCGGTGCGGCCGTCACCTGGGGACGCAATGACTACGGCCAGTGCAACGTCCCTTCACCCAACGATGGTTTCACGGATGTTTCGGGCGGAGGAGGGCACAGCCTGGGCTTGAGGGCGACGGGATCGGTTGCCGCCTGGGGGCGCAATGACTTCGGCCAGTGCAACGTGCCCGAACCCAATGCAGGGTTCGTTGCGCTCTCCGCGGGAGCGGGACACAGCCTGGGGCTGAGGGCTGACGGATCGGCCGCCGCCTGGGGACGCAACGACCACGGCCAGTGCAATGTGCCTGCACCCAACAGCGGGTTCATCTCGGTAGCGGCGGGGGGTTCGCACAGCATGGGCGTCAGATCGGATGGCGTGATCGTATGCTGGGGGTACAACAACTGGGGCCAGTGCAGTGTCCCAGCCCCGAATGCCGGGTTTGTCGGCGGATCCGCCGGACTCGGGCACAGCCTGGGGCTGAAGTCTGATGGTTCCATCGCCGCCTGGGGCAGGCAGATGGAGGGTCAATGCAACGTTCCGCAACCGAACACGGACTTCGTGGCGGTGGCCGCAGGCGCATATCACAGCCTTGGTCTGAAATCGAACGGATCAGTGATTGCCTGGGGGATGAACTCACAGGGTCAGGGAGGAGTGCCCGAGCCCAACTCAGAGTTCGTGGCAATAGGCGCCGGCAACTTCCACAGTGTGGGACTGAAGTCGGACGGAACGATCGTGGCCTGGGGATACGACAACTACGGCCAGGCAACCGTTCCAGATCCGAACTCGGGATTCACGGGGATCGCCGCAGGCCATGAGCACAGCCTGGGGATGAAGGAATCGGCTCCCACGAGCTCACCATCTGCACACCATCCGTTTGCAGCGGGAGTTTCGCTGGATCAGAATCATCCTAATCCGTTTCGCTCGTCGACCATGATCAGCTTCCGCAATGACTCAGCCGCAGGTGCGTCGCTGGAGATCTTCGATGTCGGCGGCGCCCGGGTTCGTGTTCTTGCCGAAGGCGAGAGGGGTCCGGGAACCTTTTCGGCTGCATGGGACGGAAGGAACTCACTCGGCCAGGAGGTGCCCGGTGGTGTCTACCTGTACAGGATCCAGGCCGGAAACGTATCGGTGACCAGGAAGATGGTTCTTATCAGACAGTGAGGTCCTGATCACCTGTTCCCGGTGCGGTCCGGCCCCCTCCGGCCCGTCTTCCAGATCCGCCTTCGGTGCGGAAGCTGCGGATCCCGGCTGCCCCGCAAGCCCGCCGCCAACGGAAACACAGGCAGAACCCCCCCTGGAGAACAGGAACACGTTGCGGGGGCGTGCCCCCGCGTGTACTGCTTCGAGGGTGAGATGCATCACGGACGAGCCTCAGTATCGGTGCCGGAAAGGCGCCGCCGGGAACCGGGCTCGGGAACCCCGCACCGGTCTGCCGCCAGGCGACAGGGAGGAAGGAAGATATGGCCAGAACTCGAATAGGGATCAACGGATTCGGGAGAATCGGGCGCTGCGTGCTCAAGCACCTCGTCAGACGGAACGAGGTGGAGGTCGCCGGGATCAACGACCTTGCCGATATCGGCGATCTCACCTACCTGCTGAAGCACGACTCCGTCCACGGCTGGTATCCCCCCGGAACAAGCCACACCGATGATTCGATCCGGGTGGATGATCACTCGATCAGGTTCTTCTCCGAGAAGGACCCCTCGCGCATCCCGTGGAGAGATGCCGGGGTGGACATCGTGCTCGAATGCAGCGGAGTCTTCCGCAAGAGGAAGGACGCGGCGGGCCACATGCAGGCGGGGGCGAAGAAGGTGATCATATCGGCTCCTTCGGAGGATGCCGACGCCATGTTTGTCCTGGGAGTGAACCACCAGTCGTACGATCCGAAGCGTCATCACATCGTGTCGAATGCCTCGTGTACAACCAACTCGCTGGCGCCCCCGGCAAAGGTTCTGCACGAGTCCTTCGGTATCGAGCACATCATGATCACGACTGTGCACGCATACACATCCAGCCAGTCTCTCACGGACATTCCCACCCGCAAGCGCCGGCGCGGAAGGGCTGCCGGGGTTTCGATCGTGCCGACCACCACGGGCGCCGCGAGGGCGACTGCCAGGGTGATTCCGGAACTCGAAGGGCGCATGGATGGCATGGCCCTGCGGGTGCCGGTGCCGAACGGGTCGATCACGGACATGGTCGCAACGCTCAAGGCGGATGTGACAGCCGACCAGGTCAACGCCGCGCTTCGCGACGCGGCGGGCCGGGAGCCGCTCCGGGGAATCCTGCGCGTGACGGACGAGGCCATCGTCTCGCGGGACATCATCGGGGATCCGCACTCGTCGATCGTGGATGCGGAGAGCACGATGGTGCTCAGGGACCGTGTCGTAAAGCTGCTCGCCTGGTATGACAACGAGTGGGGCTACGCGGCGAGGATGGCCGACCTGGCCATGCTGATGGCCCGCGGAGGACTCTGAGACTTCTGAGGATTCTGAGGCGCCCCAGCCCGTGCCGGGGCGCCTCGTTTCAAGCCGGAGGCAATCAGACTCCGGCTACCATGTGTCTACTATGACGATGCTCGAGCACTCGGAAGAGCCCGCCTCGCAGACCTGGTAGCTGTGGGGATCGTTGCCGCGGAGTCCGGTGTTGTCCGTGTAGGAACCGCTGTTGGAAACCGTGGCGATCCTGTTCCCATCGCGGTAGATGTCGACAGTTGATGTGGTCGCGCCGTTCCACGTCAGGTCGGCATGCTTGATGCCCCTGATCTTGTAGCCGACAGCGCTGAGGATGATCTCATCCCCCGGCTGGGCGGGCTCGGTGACCGTGACGTTCTTCGAGATCGAATCGGTCGCGCCCTCATTGTCGGTCACCGTCAGCGCCACGGAGTAGGTGTTCCCCGTGGCATAGGTGTGGACCGGGTTCTGGGCAGTCGAGGCGTTCCCGTCGCCGAAGTCCCAGGACCATGCGACCACGCTCCCGTCGGGATCGTAGCTCTGGTCTGTGAAATCTGCCGTCAGGTCGCTGGTCGTGAAGCTGAAGTCCGCCACAGGCGGCTGATTCTCCGGCGGCGGGGTGTCGCCCCAGAGTGTGTAGAGAAGGTGGTTATTGGCGGTGCTGGAGTTGGTGACGATGTTCTTCGTCGTCTGGTCGTAGAGGAAGTCGCGGGCAGCCGCCGGACTCGCGCCCGGGTTCGTCTGGAGATAGAGGGCAACGGCGCCGGCCACGTGCGGCGCGGCCATCGAGGTCCCGCTTATGGTGTTTGTTGCCGTGTTCCCGGTGTGCCACGCGGATGTGATGTTGACACCGGGAGCGAACCAGTCGACGCAGTCGCCGTAGTTGGCCCACGAGGCCTTCGCATCGTTGCTGCCGGTTGCGCTTACGGTGATCGCCTCCGCAACGCGAGCAGGCGAGTACTTGCACGCATTGTCCTGGCGGCCGATGAAGTTCCCGTTGCCCGCTGCGACAACGTAGGAGACACCGGACGCGATTGAGTTACTCACCGCATCATCCAGCGTCGTGTTGCCGCTGCCTGTCAGGCTCATATTGGCCACGGCGGGCTTGACCGCATTCGCCGTCACCCAGTCGATACCGGCCACGACGCCGCCGATCGAGCCGGATCCGTTGCAGTCGAGAACTCTCACCGAAACCAGCGAGACACTCTTCGCCACCCCGTAGACGGCGCCCCCGACCGTGCCGGCAACGTGGGTGCCGTGCCCGTTGCAATCGCTGCCGTCGCCGCCAAACGCGTCATACCCGAAGCTGGCCCGGCCGCCGAACTCATTGTGTGAGTACCGGATCCCGGTGTCGAGAATGTAGGCCGTTACGCCTGCGCCGGTATGGTTCCAGTGATACTTGCCGTCAAGGGGCAGGTTGCGCTGGTCGACCCGGTCCAATCCCCAGGTCGCGTTTGACTGGGAACCGACCGCCCACACCACACGGTCAGGCTCGATGTACTCGATGCTGGGGTTGTTACGAAGGGCCGTGACCGCCCGCTCGGGGAACCTGGCAGTGAAGCCCTTGATCGCGTGTTCGTAGGTGAACCTGACCTCTCCGTTGTGCGCCAATGCAAGACTGCTGGCAACCTCTGGAACGTTGCCCACCCCCTCCTTGAACCTGACAATGTACTGCCCCGGGATCACGAAGTCCTCTCCGAGGGCGACACCCTCCGCCATGCCCGGAACGGACTGAGGATTCGGGGTCGTCACGTCCGGATCGCCCTGGCAGGACACAAGAAGGATGAGGGAAAGAAGAAAGACTGAGCCGGCAAGACGTCGCATGATTCTGCACCTCCTGTCTGGAGTGAGTTGTACGAGCGGCCCGCAGCTCCAACCGGGCAGACCGATTGGTGCAGGAACTATAGTACCTGCAGAGACTGAAGGCAACCTCCGTGTGCTCAATGAGGTGTTGCTCGCGAGTACCTGCCCATGTCAGGTCCCATGAACGCTGAAACCGCCCCAGTAGAACGGATGATCCCACTCCCGGCGTATCTCTCTTCCGGCCCGGTTAAGCGCCGTTGCCGCATCCCCGCCGGCGTGTCCTGTGTAGTTCGCGTAGAACTCGCGCATCACCTGCAGGGTGGCCTCGTCGCTCACCCTCCACATCCCGGCTACCAGGGTGCGTGCCCCCGCTGCCAGGAAACCATGCGCCACCCCCGCCAGGTCGTCTCCCCTCCCTGCGAACGTTCTTCCGGATGCGCAGGCGCTCAGGACAACAAGCCCGGCGCGCACCCTGCTGCCCAGCAGATCCGCCAGGAAGATCGCGCCATCCGCTGTGCTCAGCCTTGAGAAGAGCGGGTTGTCCTCCCTGAAGAAGCCATGCGTGGCCAGATGCACCATGCCTGCCCTCGACACGGCGTGCAGCAGCGACGCGGAGGTCGGATCCCTCAGAACCTCAGGTTCGAGGGGCTCGAGCGCGGCAGCTACCGCGGAGATCTCCTCCGGCACCGAAGCCGGACCTCCGTGCACAAGCCCGGCAACCAGGGCAGATCGCAACCCCGGGCGCCGTTTCCCGGCAGTCATGTGCCTCGCCGAAGGGCTCCTCCGGATGACATACCGGGTGTCGATGTAGTCCCCGCCGTCATGAAGACATTCGAAGGGGACTGCATGCAGGGCTCCGTGGGGCACAAGGGTCAGCAACCCGTCACGCGGGAGGAGATCACTGACGGGATCCACAAGGGCCTTGTACAGATCGGCAAGCGCACTCTCCGCGGCCTGCCTGGCGAAGCGCGCGCCCGTGCCGGGTACGGAACCCGGAAGGCTCATGGAGTCGATCAGGAAGCGGACGCGGTCCGTCATCGGGCAGGCTGAGTCGACCGAAACCGGGAGGATCCGCATTTCGAAGCGGCTTCCGGTCAGCACGAAGACAACGAGCCGATCCACAAGGAGGAAGTACTCGACCAGGCTCTCTTTCGGCCGCAGGGCGGCCCGCACCTTGTCCGGATCGGCTGCGGCGGCGTCCAGGCTGCGGTCGCCCGGACCGGCGGCCGCCTCCCGGCGGACATCCTCTGCGATCTCCCTCTCCAGGGCCAGTATCGCGGTCTGCAGAGACCTGATGAGGCCCGTGTCCGGCAGCCCGCTCCCGGGGAACTCCGCCTGTTCCAGCCTCTGTACAAGAGAGCCCAGCCGCGCGCGCTTCTCCGAACGATGTGCCGATGAAACGGCCGCATCCCGCAGGGCACGGTCGTGGAACCCCCTTGCTCTGGCCGCTTCCACAAGAGTGAAGAGGCGGCGCGGATCCGGCCTGCGCGCCTCCAGCTCAAGGCCGATCATCTGGTGATAGACGCGGACCCTGTCCTCGAAGGCGCGCGCACGGTATTCGGGGCCCGGTATAAGGTCGCGTTCCGCTTCTACCCCCGCAACCGCACGACGGATGCATGCGACTGCCCGACCGCGTCTCCCGCTCACCTGTTCGATCCTGGACGCCAGACTCCAGATCTCGACACGCTCCCGTACCGGTTGCCTTCGGATCGCTTTCAGGGCCGGGCTCAGCGCATCGGCCGCATCGGCTGCCCGCTTCCTGGCCAGCAGGGACTCCGCCCGGATCCTGTGCGCCTCTGACAGCGAGCGGGTTGCGCCCAGCCCCTCCAGCCGCTTCGCCGCCGAGCCGGCCAGCCTCAGGGAATCGCCGCACCTGCCCTCGAGCAGTGCCAGACGGGCCAGGTGCAGGTCTGCGCCTGCAGTGCGGGGCCTGCTCTTCCTGCTACGGAAGACCGCCCGGGCACCGTTCATGATCTCGACGGCTCCTTGAGCATCGGCCAGGTCGCCCAGGGCCATCGCCTGAACCTCGCGGGCTATCGCAGCATCCAGATCCATGCCCTCGGAATCGAAGTCGGCCGCCGCCTGAACTGCGGCCTCCGCGGCCTCGGCGGGCATGCCCAGTTCGATGTACATCCCGGCCCTGGAACGAAGCGCCGCGGCCGCCATATCCTTCACTCCCTGCGCCTGGAAGTGGTCGGCCGCATCATCGATGAGACCCATGGCCTCGCGGTAGCGGCCCATCAGGGCAAGCATCAGGGCGCGGTTGCACTTCGCCCATGCCCGCAGGGTCTCCAGCCCAAGATGAAGACACTCCTTCTCCACACGCAGGAACAGCGCGTCAGCCTCCCTGACACGCGAGAGATTGGCGTGAACGATCCCCTGGTTCATCAGAAGGCCGGCCCACGAAGCATCGCGTACGCGCATCCTGTCGAAGACCTCAAGGGCCAATGCATATGCATCAAGCGCCTTCGAGTACTGGTCCTGCTGGTAGAACGCGTTGCCCCTGTTCATGTGCAGCTTGCCCAGGTACACAAGATCCCCGGCTGCATCCAGAAGATTCCGGGCCTTCTCCGCAAGCCGATCAGCGAGGGCCGACTGGCCGAGAAGTGCCAGGAGGTGGACCCTGCCGACGAGAATCTGCCCGAGGAGTCCCCTGGCATCCGCCGCCTCGGCCTCGCGGCATGCCTTCTCGTACGCTCCCACCGCATCCGAGGCCCGGCCGGTGAACATGTCGGCTTCGGCACGGCACCGCCACGCGATCGCCTTGACCAGCCTGTCAGATCCCTTCTGCGCTGATGAGGCCCTGTGGAGTGCATCCGCCAGGCGCCTCGCGGCAGCGGGATCGGCCATGACAAGGGCCGCCACCCGGTCGCGCACTGCCTGCGCCATGGCCCTGTCAAGCGACACTGCCTTCCTGTCGAGAGCCCTGACCATGTCCTCCGGCTCCGCCGAGGCGAGAAATGTGGAATCGATTACAGGTGAGGAGTGTCCTGCCATGTGTCTCCTGTTCCGTCGGCTAGCCCAGATCCGACGGCAGAGGAACCCTCACCAGGTCATCGCCTGTCCGTATGAGGACCTCACCTGCGCCGGGAACCTCCGCCTCAATCCTGAACTCCCCGAACTCGGACAGCATGGCCCGCGTCCGGAGGGAGGATCCGGACAGTTCAGCCCATCCACCCGGCTCAAGAGCCTCGACATCGAGCGGTACAACCTGGCCTGTGACCATCCCCGGACGGCTGCCGGTTCGCGGCGAGACGGACAGCGTGACCTCGTAAGCCTCGCATCGATAGCGGAGCATGACTGCCTCGGAAGGAGCAGCCCCCCTGAGAGCGGGTGAAGGCGTCCGGGAGTCTGCAATCAGCTCCGCCACCAGCTCTCTCAATGATCGCGTCGCTGAGCCGATCAACTCCCTCAGGGCTTCGCCTGTCCCGGAGGTCGAGATCTCCCCCACCGGAACTCCCGCTGCGCAGATGCGCTCCAGTGTTCTCTGCACCAGCTCCCCGGGAACATCCTCCATTCGCGCATCTTCCAGGATGCGGACGAATGCGCGCACCTGTTCCAGCCGCTCCCTGCAGCCATGACAGGCAGCCATGTGTTCCGAAAGATCCGGATCCTGCGCCGCACGGCCCTCGGCAAGATCCAGCAGTCTCATCCAATCCGGGTGCTCAGTAAGCATGGCAACCGAACCTCCCCCATCTGTCTCCGGGCTCCACCGCCGCCTGCTGCAGGGACGGGCAGGTGGACACATTGACCCTCAGCGGTCAGTCTCCCCCCCATCACGCTCTCCTGTATCAGACGCACGCCCACCCGGGTTTGATAGCTCTTCGTACAGTCGCCTTGCCTTTTCCAGGCATCTCGCCCGGGTTGGACCGATGCTGCCGATCGGCATCCCCAGGCGGCTGGAGATCTGCCTGTAGGACGGCTTCTCCGGCTCCAAGTACAGGCAGTTCAGGAGGTTGCGGCATTCCGGATCCAGGCGGTCGAAGGCGTCGAGGAGCGTTGCGACCTCCTCCAGTCTCACCAGTTCGTGATCCGGGAGGGGAAAAGGCGCCGGAAGCCTTTCTCCAGCCTGCAGGGCTTCCGGATCATCAACGCCGCACTCGGGCCGCCTGCGCCTGTGGGCGTCAACGCAGAGCCGGAATGCCGTCCGGTACAGCCAGCTTGCCATCCTGTCCGGATCGCGGAGGGTGTGCGCCCCTTTCAGCACGGCGAGGCAGGCATCCTGGAACAGATCATCGCGCTCCTCGGGGGAGGATGCGAACCTGTTAACGACCGCGAAGATCAGGCGGCCGTAGTTGCGGAGAAAGACCCGCCACGCGGTCTCTTCTCCCCTTGCCAGGCCTTCCGCCAACTCCTGCTGGTCCAATGGCCCTCCTGCCGGCAGCCCCGTTTTGACTTCGGAGCGACTTTATACTATAATGCCAATCTGGCGCACCTCATATGGCGGCCGCGTCTGTACACGGTCGTCAACAACTTCCGGTATCGCCCTGAACTCCGGAGCACCTATGCGACTGCCGATGATCTTCCTCTTCGCCCTGATTCTTCTTCCGCGCCATGCACACGGCAGCCTGGATGAGTTCTACGTGGACGGCCAGATCTGCTGCATCCCCGAGCCGGGCGCCTGTATCGATGAGATCAACGCCAGGTGGGGCACCGTCATCCTGGAATCGGATTCCGACGGCGAACTATACCTGCTGCTGGAGACCTCCCCCCTGGACACCCCTGCCTTTGCGGCCCTGATGAGCGATGATCCCGACGTCCAGGTTGCCGAACCGAACTACCTGCTGTCGATTCCCGGCGCCGTCCGGATGATGGTCGTACCGGCCATAGGCGGAGACTGGGATGACTTCGTCGATCAGGGGCTGGCCCATCGCATCGGTCTTCCGCAGGCGCATGAGATAAGCACCGGACACGGCATCAATGTGGCTGTGCTGGACACCGGGATTGACCCGGATCATGAGATCTTCGCCGGGCGAATCCTTCCCCAGGCCTGGGACTTCATAAACAACAACAACCAGCCCTGGGAGGTGGACGACGGGAGCGGGATGACCGGTGAGGCATTCGGCCATGGCACGATGGTCGCCGGCGCGGTTCTTCTGGCGGCTCCCGACGCCCGGATCCTGCCGCTCCGGGTTCTGAACGAAGACGGGTGGGGAACGGCGTTCAATATCGCAAGGGCGACGATCTGGGCATCGGTGCATGGAGCTCACGTGATCAACATGAGCTTCGGAGCGCCCGCATGGATCGTGACAATCGCAAGGACGCTGCACGTCCCCGATCTGTTCGGATCGTTCGTCGTTTCCGGCGCAGGCAACCGGAACGCGGAGGAACCCCCTTACTACCCCGGCTCGGATGAGCGCGTCTTCATGGTTACGGCCCTGGACACCCTCGATGTCAAGGCGGAGTTCGCCGACTACCACGAACTAGTCGACGTCTCCGCACCCGGAACAGGGGTACGGACCGCATACCCGGGCAATGACTGGGCCCTCGGTTCGGGCTGCTCATTCGCCGTCCCCCTGCTCAGCGGGGAGATCGCCCTCATCCTGGAGCAGGATCCCGGAACATCGCGAAGCGAGATGCGCGCCCGCGTCATCGGCGGGGTCGACCCGATCTGTCACATCCCCGGAAACTCCGGCTACATCGGCAAGCTCGGAAGCGGCCGCATCCATCTGCCATCCGCGCTGACGGGTGATGCCGCGTCTGCCGGCGGTGCCATTGAAGCAGGAGTGTCCCTTTGGGTTCACCCGAACCCGGCATCGGGTCCCGTGCAGATTCTGCCCGGAAGCCTGCCGCCCGGGAGCGGCATGCTGGAAGTGCTGGATCCGTCCGGCCGCTGCATAAGGACTCTGCAGTTCGCATCAGGCGGACCGGTCTCATGGGACGGGAAGGATGCGTACGGCCGCCCGGCACCCGCAGGAGTCTACTGGCTGCGCGTGCACCCCTCTTCAGAAGCAGTACGCGTCGTCATTGTCCGCTAGCTTCAACGCCCCCGCCGCGGCATTATCCCCCCATGAATCCGGACACAATCCCCATGGAGGCGCGCGGCCTGGGCAAGAGGTATGGAGCTTTCACAGCCGTTGACAGGATCGACTTCCGGGTCGAGTCCGGTGAGTGCGTGGGCTTCCTGGGCCCCAACGGCGCGGGCAAGACGACGACCGTGCGCATGCTCACCTGCTTCACCCCCATCACGGAGGGGAGCATCACGGTCTTCGGCATGGACGTGACCCACCGCCCCAGGGATGTGAAGGGGATCATGGGGATCTGCCCGCAGGAGGACAACCTCGATCCGGACTTCAGCGTGCTGCGGAATCTGCTGGTCTACTCCCGCTACTTCGACATACCGGGCCGTGAGGCGAAGGCGCGGGCGAAGGAGCTCCTGGCGATGATGCAGCTGACGGATAAGGAGGACTCCAGGATCCGCGAGATATCGGGCGGCATGAAGCGCAGGCTGATGCTGGCCCGAGCGCTGCTCAACCGCCCCCGCATCCTCGTGCTGGACGAACCGACGACAGGGCTGGATCCGCAGGCGCGGCATCTGATCTGGCAGCGGGTGCGTGCGCTGAGGGAGAAGGAAGGGGTCACGGTCCTCCTGACGACTCACTACATGGAGGAGGCCGCACAGCTCTGCGACAGGGTGTTCCTGATGGACGAGGGGAAGATCCTGCTGCAGGGCAATCCCGACAGGCTCATAGCCGACGAGGTCGGCCGCGAGGTCGTGGAGATGCGCAGGCCGGGCCCCGGGGTCCGGGAGTTCGTTCAGGCCGGCGGCTGGCGATTCGAGGAGGTCGACGACAGGCTCTTCCTGTACGACAGCGGCGTCGACGGGGCGGCTGCTGCGATCGGAGAGCGCTTCCCGGACCAGGAGAGGCTGATCCGCCATGCCACGCTGGAGGATGTCTTCCTCCACCGGGCCGGGCGGACACTCAAGGAGTAGAGAGGAGAGCCGATGGACTCAGGCCTGCCCTGGCACCGCACATTCGCGAATGTCTCGCCCCGCGCCCTGCGTGTGTGGCAGCGCGATGCGGATGTCTTCAGGAGCACCATCCTCGTGAACTTCATCCCCCCGCTGTTCGAACCGGTCCTGTACATCCTCGCCTTCGGATTCGGACTCGGGCGGCTTGTGGGCGAGGTCAGCTATCTCGGGCGCAGCATGCCCTACCTGCAGTTCATGGTTCCGGGGGTTCTGGCTGTTGCCGTGATGTTCTGGTCCTACTTCGAGACCACCTACTCGTCATTCGTGCGGATGTACTACCAGCGCACCTTTGACGCCATCGTCGCCACGCCCCTTCTCGTCGAGGATGTGATAGTCGGGGAGTGGCTCTGGGGAACCACCAAGGCCCTCATGGCCTCGACACTGATGCTGATCATGATCTCGTTCTTCGGATTCCTCCACTTCCCGGATGCGCTTCTCGTCATACCGATCGCGATCCTGGGCGGGCTTCTGTTCTCCGCCCTCGGCCTGATCACCACGGCGCTCGTCCCGCAGATCGACTCGTTCAACATCGCCATGTTCATACTCATATTCCCGATGTTCCTTTTCAGCGGGACCTTCTTCCCCATCGACATACTCCCGTCATGGGCCGTGAAGATCGCGTGGGGGCTTCCCCTCACGCACGTCTCGTTCCTTCTGCGGGGGGCGTGTCTTGGCTTCATGCCCGCCCACTGGGGCTGGAACCTGGCGTACCTGCTGGCCCTGACGCCTGCAGCGGCCGCGCTGGCCCTTATCCTGATGCGAAGGAGGCTGGTGAAGTGATCCGCCGCCTGCTTGCACTGGGAGCACTCATCGCCCTCGCCGCCGCCGGATGCAGCGACGAACACGGTACACGCGGCGGCCTCCCCGAACTCCGGCCCGGCAGGGCGTGGAGGGTTCCCGGGGACCGGCCCACGATCTCGGACGCCCTTCGCAACGTGCAGACAGGAGACACCATATTCGTGGCCTGCGGTGTGTACGAGGAGCACGACCTCATGGTCCCGAACGGAATCGTCCTCACAAGCGAAACGGGCCTTCCCGGATGCGTGGTCATAGACGCGGGCGGCAGGGGGCGCGTCATCTCCTGCATCATCGGGGTAAACGAAACCACTGAGATAGTCGGCCTCACCCTGACGGGCGGAGAAGCCGCCGTAGGGGCGGGCATGTGGTTCGCCGAGTCCTCGCCCCGGATCTACAACTGCGTGATCAGGGACAACCTGGCCGACGGCGCCGTTCAGGGGGGCGGCGGGATTCTCTGCTACCGATCATCCCCTGTGTTCACCGACTGCGTCATCATGGACAACACTGCGACCAGGAGCGGCGGCGGCGTCCACTGCGAGGGGAGTTCCCCCCACTTCATCAGGTGCACCATCACCGGCAACACTGCCTTCGAGGGAGGGGGAGCATTTCTCACCACCGGTTCCAGGCCCCGGTTCATCGACTGCAGTTTCCTTGACAACCGGGCTTCCGGCGACGGAGGGGCAATCCTCTGCAGGGAAGAATCCACCTCCCTTGTTGAGGGATGCACCTTCGCATCCAACCTGGCACTGGGCAGCGGAGGCGCAATACACCTGTCATCCTCATCCTGTTCACTTCGAACCTCGACACTGGTGGGAGACGAGGCTGAACTGGGGAGCGCACTCTTCACGGAGGGGGATTCGCGTCCGGTCGTCGAAAGGGTGATCATAGCCTTCGGCCTGGTCTCGGGCGACAGCCTGGGTGCGGTAGTCTGCGACGGAGGCAGCGCTGTTGTGCGCTGCTCCAACATCTTCGGGAATGCGGGCGGGGACTGGGACGGATGCATCGAAGACCAGGCGGAAGAACACGGCAACATCTCTGAAGACCCACTCTTCTGCGACCCGGGCAGCAGGGACTTCCGCCTCCAGCCCGATTCGCCCTGCCTGGGAGATACGCTCGGCTGCCCCGACATGGGCGCCTGGCCCGCCGGCTGCGGGAAGGGATGCGCCGGACCGCGCTGAATACGGACCTGTCCGGCCGCGTTGACCGGAAGCCGGGGCCGTTGTACCGTTGGACCTCACCCAAGGAGATGTGCGAATGCTGTTGAGTATGACAGGACTGGGCCGGGGAGAGGCGACCACGGGGCAGGGCACGCTCCAGGTCGAGATCCGCTCGGTCAACCACAGATTCAGCGAGATATCCGTGCGGCTGCCCAGGAGCCTGTCCTCGCTGGAGGCAAGGGTGCGCGACAGGGTGCACCAGAGCCTCTCGAGGGGGAAGGTCAACGTCACAATCAGCCTGGAGAATGACGAAGGCCCCGGAGGCAGGCTGGTGCTGAACCGGCAGGCGGCGGACCGGTACGTCGAGGTTCTCCGCGATCTCAGGGAGACCTACGGCCTGAACGGTGAACTGGACGTTGGTCACCTGATCAATCTGCCGGACATCCTGGTCTGGGAGCGCCAGGAGCTGGAGGAGGAGAAGGGCTGGGCAATGCTTCAGCCGGCTCTGGAGCAGGCGGTAGGCGACATCCTGGCGATGAAGACCCGCGAGGGGGAGACGGTCGGCCGGGATCTTCTTGGCCGCATCGACATGATGGCCACAGCCCTGTCGCGGATCGAGACACGGATCCCGTCGGTCGTGACCGCGCTGCGTGAGCGGATCGAGAACCGGCTGGCCGATGCCGGCAACGACCTTGAGTACAACCGCAGCCGGCTGGAGACCGAGATCGTCCTCTTCGCGGACCGTACGGACTGCACCGAGGAGTGCGTGCGCCTCCGCTCGCATCTGGGCATGTTCCGGGAGCTGATCGCCGCGCCGGAACCGGCCGGCCGAAAGCTCAACTTCCTTCTCCAGGAGATGAACCGCGAGGCGAACACGATCGGCGCCAAGATGCAGGACATCGAGGTGTCGGGAGACGTGATATCCCTCAAGGAAGAGATCGAGAGAATCCGCGAACAGGTACAGAACTTCGAGTAGGCCATCCCGGCAGCGCGCACCCTGCCCCGCCGGCCCTGTCTGCAGCTGGTCGGGCTCAACGCGTCCGCGGCGGCAGGAGGCAGAGTAGATGAACCCGATACCCAGCCTTGACCGCGCAGCCTTCCCCCTGGTTGTCTCCGGCCCATCGGGGGCGGGCAAGACGGTCCTGTGCGACCTGCTCCTGCGCAGGGTGCCGGGAACAGTGCGTTCGATCTCTGCCACTACCAGACCAAGGCGGGGCAGGGAAGTCGACGGAGTTGACTACTTCTTCCTCACTGAGGAGCGGTTCCTCGCTGACCGCGACTCCGGAAAGATGGCTGAGTGGGCCCTGGTCCACGACCACCTCTATGGGACTCCGCGGGACTGGTTGGACCGGCAGTTGCAGGACGGCCTGAGCGTAGTTCTTAACATCGACGTCCAGGGCGGTCTGCAGTTAAGGCAGTGCTATCCCCAGGGTGTTCTGGTCTTCATCCTTCCTCCGGACATCGAGACGCTCAGCCGGCGGCTTCAGGCCCGCGGGACCGACTCGGATGATGCGATCCGCCTGCGACTGGAGAACATGCAGAAGGAGATTTCCGTCCTGTCGCAGTACGACTATGTCATTGTCAATGACAAGCTTGAACAGGCAGGCCAAGAGCTCGCAGCGATAGTGTTGGCCGAACGGGCCCGGGTATCGCGACGATTTCCGGTATGATGCCGGCTGATGCTCTTCGATCCTGCCGGCCGACAGGGTGACGAGTCCCCGACGTGTCGAACGGCCGACGGTCGGCGGCTGATCCGGCATCAACAGGAGTCCGCACATGACAGATGAACGCAGCGTTGTTCTGGGAATCACCGGATCCATAGCCGCCTACAAGGCCGCCGAACTGATCCGGCTTCTGCGAAAGTCGGGAGTTGATATCCAGGTCATCCTCACGCGCGCAGGGGCGGAGTTCATCACCCCGACAACCCTCGGCACCCTGTCCGAACGCCCGGTTACGACCGATATGTTCGAGCATGCTCCGGGCGGGTCCTCCTCCTCCTGGGGACAGTCCTCCGGAGAAGAGGGCATCGGCCGCCGCAAGATCGGCCATATCAGCGCCAGCAGGGAATCCAGCCTCATCATCGTCGCCCCTGCCACCGGCAACATCCTGGGAAAGGTGGCGCACGGAATCGCCGACGACGCACTCTCCACCGCCATCATGGCCTCCTCCGTCCCTGTCCTGTTCGCACCGGCCATGAACACCCGGATGTGGGAAAACGCGGCGGTGCAGGAGAATGTCCGCATACTCGCGAAGCGCGGCTACCTGTTCGTACAGCCGGGCACGGGCGACCTGGCATGTGGAGAAATGGGTACCGGCAGAATGGCCGATCCGAAGGAGATCGCGGATGCGGCCCTGAAGCTGCTGGCCGGGGCCGCCCGTGGTCCGAGGGTTCTCGTCACTGCCGGGAGGACAGAGGAGGCGATCGACCCCGTCCGGTACATTTCGAACCGCTCGTCGGGGAAGATGGGCGCTGCCGTGGCGCAGGCGGCACGTGATCTCGGGTACGGGGTGACACTCCTGGCCGGCGCAGTATCCTGCCGGCTGCCCTACGGGGTCGATATTGTGCGCGCATACTCTGCGGAGGAGATGGCGCGGGAGGCGAAGCGGCTGCACGGGAGCCACGAGATACTGGTCATGGCGGCTGCCGTGTCGGACTACAGGCCTCGAAGGGTCCTGCGCGGGAAGCTCGAGAGCGGGCGGAAGGATCTGAGTCTTCAGCTCTCCACGACCACCGACATCCTTGCCTCCCTCAGCGGGGAGCGGGCAGGAAAGGTCACGGTGGGGTTCGCCCTGGAGACTTCGGACGACCTGCAGCGGGGTCACCGCAAGCTCGCAGCCAAGGGGTGCGACCTCGTCGTCTGGAACAACCCGCTGCGCAGCGGATCGGAGTTCGGCGGCGACACCAACGAGGTCACACTCCTGCAGGCGGACGGAATGGAGGCGAGGCTTCCCCTGATGAGCAAGTATGATGTCGCCCTCGAGATACTCGGCCTTGCCGCCCGCATCCTGGAAACGAAGCAGGCAGTTGAGACCACTCCGAAGACCCGGGCTGCCGCAAAGGCTCCCCGGAGGAAGGCCGGAAGGAAGACAGGTGCCTGATCTGAGCGACACCCGACGCCTGGAAGAGGCGCTGCGCGAGATACGCATGCTGGCGGCGGAGGACCGGCGGCGCGGAATCGCCTGGTGGTACGACCGGGACCTCGCAGGCGCGCTCCGGGATCTGGCCCGCGACATTTCGGCCGGTGACCAGCGCCGACCGGCTGCCACGACGGCGCCCGGCACAGCGACAACGCCGGGCCGGAGCAGAAAGACTCCCGCCTGGGGGCCTGCCCCGGTCGCGGAGGGGCGTCCGGCCGACTGGAAGAGGAAGCTTGACAAGCTGGCCTCCGAGGTCGCGGGTTGCAGCGACTGTGGCCTCTGCGCCTCCCGTAAGCAGGTCGTCTTCGGCGCTGGAGGAGCGGAAACTCCGCTTGTCTTCGTCGGCGAGGCGCCGGGAGCGGACGAAGACGCGCAGGGGATCCCGTTCGTCGGAAGGGCCGGACAGCTGCTGACGAAGATCATCGCCGCCATCGGCCTCACAAGGGATCAGGTCTACATAGCCAACATCCTGAAGTGCCGTCCGCCGGGCAATCGCAATCCCGCGCCGGAGGAGGTCGTCTCGTGCAGGAAGTACCTGGACAGACAGCTCGAGCTGCTGAGGCCGCGGGTTGTCTGCACACTTGGCCTCGTGGCATCCCAGGTCCTGCTGCAGAGCTCGGAGCCGATCGGCAGGCTGCGCGGCCGGGTTTTCGAGAGGGACGGATACCGGATCGTGCCGACATATCATCCGGCGGCGCTTCTGCGAAACCCATCCTTCAAGGCCCCGGTGTGGGAGGATGTGCAGAAGGTGAGGCGGATACTGGACGGTGGAGTGGATTAGGCCTGTGGGGCTGTGCCTGACTGCCCGGCCGACAATGAGAGAGGAAGAGGATGGCCAGAGTGGAGAGAGAGCGGCCAGTATCGGGGAGCGTCCCCGCCGGAGGCCGCGTGCCGCCCCAGGCGATAGACGCCGAGATGTCGGTGCTCGGTGCGATGCTCCTTGAGAAGCAGGCGATCGGCAGGGCGGCGGAGATCCTGGAAGCGGACGCATTCTACCGCGACGCACACCGCAAGGTGTTCGCCTCCATGGTCGCTTTGTACGACCGCAACGAGTCGGCCGATCTCATCACCGTCACAGAGGAGCTTCGCAGGCGCGGGCACCTCGAAGCAGTCGGTGGAGCAGCCTACCTCGCGCAGCTCCTCGACGACTCGATAGTCCCGACCGCCGCCAACGTGGAGTACCACGCCAACCTGGTTCTGGAGAAGTCGACGCTGAGAAGGCTCATCGAAGTCTCCACCGAGATAGTGCAGCGCGGGTACGAGGCGGCGGAGTCCTCGGGCGATCTCATAGACCGTGCCGAGGAGATGATCTTCTCGATCAACGACCCCCGTCTGAAGAAGGGCTTCATGGGAATCAAGAGCCTTCTCCCGGACGCGGTCGAGGTTATCCAGGAGATCTACGACCACAAGAAGCCGGTCACGGGCGTGCCGAGCGGGTTCATCGACCTGGACAAGCTCACGGCGGGATTCCAGAAGTCGGACCTCATCGTGGTGGCCGGGCGTCCATCCATGGGGAAGACTTCGCTGGCGTTGAACATCGCCGAACTCGCCGCGGTGGGTGAGAGGATCCCGGTCGGGGTCTTCTCCCTGGAGATGAGCAGGGAGCAGCTGGTGATGCGCCTCCTGGCGTCACAGGCCGGCATCGCAATGCATCGCCTGCGCACCGGCTATCTGCGCCCCGAGGAGTGGTCGGTGCTGACCGATGCGGCAGGCGCCCTTTCGCAGGCACCGATCTTCATCGATGACACGCCTGCGATAAGCGTGATGGAGATGCGCGCAAAAGCCCGCCGCCTCAAGAACGAGCACGGGCTCGGCCTTCTGATAGTCGACTACCTGCAGCTGGCCAGGGGATTCGGGTCGGTGGAGAGCAGGCAGCAGGAGATCTCGCAGATCTCCCGCTCGCTCAAGTCGCTCGCCAAGGAGCTGGAGGTGCCGATCCTGGCCCTCTCCCAGCTCTCGCGCGCGGTGGAGCAGCGGGAGGACAAGCGCCCGATGCTGTCGGACCTCCGCGAGTCGGGGGCGATCGAACAGGACGCGGACCTCGTGATCTTCATCTTCCGGGAGGAGTTCTACAGGCCCAACAAGGAGGAGGCACGCGGCAAGGCGGAGGTGATCGTGGGCAAGCACCGCAACGGCCCCACCGGCAACGCGAAGCTGGCCTTCCTGAGCGAACTCGCCCGGTTCAGCAACCTTGCCGAAGACATTGAGGAGCCGTTCTAGACAGGGCTCTTGACTGCCCCTCTCCCGGCGGGGCATGGTGACTGGTTCTTGACCACAATCGGCCCGAGATCGGGCAGGAGGTAGACCATGAGCGACATGCAGGCCAGGACAGCCCTGGATGCGATCAAGACCGCAATACTGGCCGAAATGCAGGGACTCGAGCTGTACCGCAGTGCTGCGGAACGCACGAAGGATCCCGAGGCGAAGAAGATGTTCGAGATGCTCGCCCGCGAGGAGTCCGAGCACAACGCAATGCTGAGGCAGCAGTTTCAGAGCCTGGTGAACGACAGCAAGTGGCTTCCCCCGCCCCAGGTGGACCCGGATGACGGCTTCGCCGGACTGGTAGCGGATGAGGCCTGGAGGAAGTCGCTGGAGTTCGGGAACATGGAGCTGTCGGTGGTATCGATCGGGGTGGGCCTCGAGACCAGGGCGATCGCCTTCTACCAGAAGGCCGCCGACATGACCGAGGATCCCGAGGGGAAGAAGGTCTTCGAGTGGCTCGTCTCCTGGGAGCGCGGCCACCTGAAGTGGCTCCAGTGGCTGGAAGACGATCTGAAGACGAAGTTCTGGTCGGATCAGAACTTCGCCCCGTTCTAGCCCGGGTTCCGCTGCGGCGCGCGCCGTTTCCGGTATGGGACTGATCCGGGCATCCGGCCACGCAGACCATCGCGGCAGGGCTTGTCTGCGCCGGTGCCGGGTGATAGCTTGATCCGGGCGTGCGTCGCCGCCGGAACGCGAGCCGCTCTCCGGTTCTTCTTCTACAGAGGAGTCTCCATGGACCGCGAACACGACATCGAACCGTACCGGGCCAAGGTTGTCGAGCGCATTCGCCGCATCCCCCGCGAGGAACGGGAGCGCATTCTCGAAGAGGCCGAGTACAACGTCTTCAAGATACCCTCCTCCGCCATATACATAGACCTGCTCACGGACAGCGGCACCTCCGCGATGAGCGACCGGCAGTGGGCGGCCATGATGACAGGCGACGAGGCCTACGCGCAGAGCCGTAGCTGGGACGACTTCGAGAGCACCATCCGCAGGATCACAGGATACCGGCATGTGATCCCTTGTCACCAGGGGAGGGCGGCGGAGAACCTGCTGTTCGGGGTGCTTGTGACCGAACGTCATGTCGTCCCGAACAACATCCACTTCGACACCACCAGGGCGAATGTCGAGTTCCGTGGTGCGGTGGCGCTGGACTGCGTCTGTGATGAAGGGCTGGATCCCGGGCTGGAGGCGCCCTTCAAGGGAAACATGTCCCTCGCGAAGCTCGCCTCCGCCTTCGACCGCTACGGGGATCGAATTCCGTTCGTGATGCTCACAATCACCAACAACAGTGGAGGCGGCCAGCCTGTCAGCCTGGAAAATGTGCGTGCCGTGTCGGCCATGTGCCGCGAGCGCGGAGTACCGCTCTTCTTCGATTGCGCACGCTTTGCGGAGAACGCCTGGTTCATCAGGCAGCGGGAGCCCGGGCAGGCTGACCGCACCATCGAGAAGATCGCCCGCGAGCTTTTCGACCAGGCAGACGGCTGCACCATGAGCGCCAAGAAGGACGCGCTGGTCAACATCGGCGGATTCGTCGCCGTGAACGATGGGAGTGTTGCACAGAAGCTCGCCGCCAGGCTGATCATCCAGGAGGGCTTTCCCACCTACGGCGGCCTGGCGGGCCGGGACCTGGCAGCGGTGGCCGAGGGCTTGCGCGAGGTCCTGGATGAGGAGTACCTCACCTACCGGATCGGGCAGGTTGCCCGTCTCGGCCGGGAGCTCGACACGCACGGGGTGCCGTTTCTGCGCCCGCCCGGAGGCCATGCCATCTACCTCGATGCGAGGGCGATGCTGCCGCACATTGCGCCGGGGGAGTTCCCCGGCGTAAGCTACGCTGCCGCCCTGTATCTCGAATCCGGGATCCGCGCCTGCGAAATCGGCAGCCTCATGTTCGAGCATACCGATCCCGAGACCGGGAGGACGGTATCGCCCTCCATGGAGCTTGTAAGACTTGCAATACCGAGGCGGGTGTACAGCAACACTCAGCTCGACTATGTCGCCGATTCGTGCGCCCGTGTCCGCGACCTCGGCCCGAGGCTGCGGGGCCTGAAGATCGTCTGGCAGCCGCCCGCGCTTAGACACTTCCTGTGCAGGCTTGGACCCGCAGGCGGCGGAAGCCTGATTGCATCCAGGGCGGCCCGATCGCGACTCGCTCCCTCTCAGGGCGCAGGCGGGGTGTTCCCTCCCGGGAAGCCCGCCTGATCATCGAACCCTTTCCTGAGTCCCGTCATGGGTCCATCCAACAGTCCGGCTGAGAGGTCATGGTTGTGAACACAGACATGGAAAAGTGGAAGCAGGCCTACCCGGGCAAGTTTGCCTCCGAGAACGAGATCTTCCGGAACATACGCCGGGGAGACCGGATCTTCATCGGTACTGCGTGCGGCGAACCGCAGCATCTCGTCAATGCCATGATGCGTTACGTGGAGTCGCACCCCAAGGCGTTTGCCGAGGCGGAGGTCTTCCAGATCTGGTCGCTGGGCCTTGCCCCGTACACCGATGAACGGTTCACGTACAACTTCCGGCACAACTCCTTCTTCGTCGGTGAGAGCACAAGAACGGCCGTGAACCGCGGTCTGGCGGACTACACGCCGATCTTCCTGTCCAAGGTTCCGCCGCTGATCGAATCCGGTAGGATTCCGATCGACGTAGCGCTCATCCAGGTCTCTCCCCCGGACCGTGGCGGCTACTGCAGCCTCGGAATCAGCGTCGACATCACCAAGGTCGCCCTCGAGAAGGCGGCTCTCGTCATTGCGCAGGTGAACCCGCGCATGCCCCGGGTGCACGGAGACACCTTCGTGCACATCGACCGCATCGACTACCTGATCGAACACGAGGAGGATCTGCTCGAGTTCGCGCCGGTTGTGCCCGACGAGATCGCCCACGAGGCAGGCAGGTACGTTGCGCGGATCATCCAGGACGGGGACACGATACAGGTGGGCTACGGGAGCATGCCCAACGCCATCATGGCCAACATCATGGACAAGAACAATCTCGGTGTGCACTCCGAACTGCTCTCCGACTCCATGGTGGAGCTGATCAGAACCGGTGTGATCGACAACTCCAGGAAGAGCCGGGATCGGGGCAAGACCATCGCCTCCTTCTGCATGGGCACAAGCAAGACCTACGAGTTCATCGATGACAATCCGAGCATAGCTTTCAGGACCATCGACTACACAAACCACCCCGGGATCATATCGAGCATCGCAAACCTGACATCGATCAACGCGGCGCTCCAGGTGGACCTGACCGGCCAGGCGACGGCGGAATCGATCGGCGAAACTTTCTTCAGCGGCATCGGGGGGAGCGCCGACTTCATGCGGTCGGCAACCTACGCCCCCAACGGCAAGACGATTCTGGTCCTGCGCTCCGCGACCAAGGACGAGGAGCTGTCGCGCATCGTTCCCTTCCTTGACGAGGGGGCCGGGGTGACTCTCAACCGGGGCGACATCCAGTACGTGGTCACCGAGTACGGCATCGCGTACATACACGGCAAGAACATCCGCGAGCGCGCCATGGACCTGATCGCCATTGCACATCCCAAGTTCCGGCCATGGCTTATCGAGGAGGCCAAGAAGCGGCACCTCATATACAGAGATCAGGCCTTCATCCCCGGCAGGAAGGGGGAGTATCCGGAACACATCGAGGCAACGCGCACTACATCCCGGAACGTATCGATTCTGCTGCGGCCTGTGAAGATCAGCGATGAGCCCCTGATCAAGGACTTCTTCTACTCCCTCTCCGACAGAAGCCTGTACAGGCGTTTCATGTCGATGCGAATGGACATTCCGCATCAACTCCGCCAGGAGTTCACGGTGATCGACTACACCATGGAGATGGTGATCCTGGCCTGCGTGGGGGGCGCAAAGCAGGAGAGAGTCGTGGCGGTGGGCCAGTACATAAAGGAACCCGCCTCGCATGCCGCCGAGGTGGCCTTCGCGGTTCGCGACGACTACCAGAACTCCGGCATCGGCACGGAGCTTCTCTCATACCTGACCGTTCTGGCGAAGAATGACGGACTGCACGGCTTCACCGCCGAGGTCCTTGTGGAGAACCGTCCCATGCTGCGGGTTTTCACCAAGCAGTTCCCCAATCTTCAGAAGACGATCGAGGAGGGGAGCTACGTCCTGACCATGCCGTTCGGGGAGATGCGGGAAGTGACGCCAGGCTGAGGGGACGGCGCGTCTTCCGGACCGTCAGGCACCCCGCCTCCGCTTCGCCGTGATGCACCGGACACCCGCAGCATGCCGGACCGGGCTCGAGCTTGACATGCCCTGATCCCGCCCTTATCTTCTGACACTCAGGCTGGTTACCCCATCCCACAACTTGAACCGGAGAGAACAGATGCTGGAACTAACGCTCGGTCAGGTACTTGACAGGTCGGCAGAGAGATACCCCGACAACGATGCCGTAGTCTACGTGGACAGGGGCATACGCTGGTCCTACATGGAGTTTCGGGGCAAGTGCAGGCAGCTTGCCAAGGGCCTGATGAAGCTGGGCGTGAAGAAGGGCGACCACGTCGCGGTGTGGGCGTACAACGTTCCGGAATGGCTGATTCTCCAGTGGGCGACCGCCTACTCCGGCTCTGTGCTGGTCACGGTCAACACCTACTACAAGGCCCACGAACTCGAGTATCTCCTGAAGCAGTCCGACTCGACCACGCTGTTCCTCGTGGAAGGCTTCAAGGACGTCAACTACGTCGACACGGTCTACAGGATCATCCCCGAACTCAGGGGCTCGGAACCGGGCAGGCTGGAGTGCGGGAAGCTTCCCCTTCTGAAGAACGTGGTCTTCATCGGAGAGCAGAAGCACGAGGGGATGTTCTCGTTCGACGACATCATGACCCTTGGAGAGGGCATGAGCGACGCCGAGCTCGAGGAGCGCTGCCGCGACCAGGATGTGCACGACGTGATCAACATGCAGTACACGTCCGGGACGACGGGCTTCCCCAAGGGGGTGATGCTCACCCACCACAACATCGTCAACAACGCCGCCCTCATCGGCGAGCGTATGAAGCTTTCACACAAGGACCGCTACCTGATCCCGGTCCCGTTCTTCCACTGCTTCGGGTGCGTGCTGTCCACGCTGAACTGCGTCGTGGTCGGGGCGACGATGGTTCCGGTCGACATCTTCGACGCCGAGAAGTGCCTCCAGGCCGTCGAGGCCGAGAAGTGCACCGCCATCAACGGCGTGCCCACGATGTTCATCGCCGAGCTCGGTCACGAGAACTTCGGGAAGTACGACCTGTCCTCGCTCCGCACTGGAATCATGGCCGGCGCCACCTGCCCGGAGGAGGTCATGCGCCAGGTCCAGGAGAGGATGCACGCGAAGGAGGTCACCATATGCTACGGGCTCACCGAAACCAGCCCGGTTCTCACGCAGACTGATACCGACGACACCATGGAGCATCGCACCACGACCGTGGGCAAGGCGCTCCCCGAGACCGAGGTAAGGATCGTCGATCCGGAGACGGACGAGGAACTCCCCCGGGACACGCCCGGCGAGCTGGTTGCCAGGGGCTACTGCATCATGAAGGGTTACTACAAGATGGAGGAGGCCACGAACAACTCCATCCGCGACGGATGGCTGCACTCCAAGGACCTCGCCACGATGGACGATGACGGCTACGTGAAGATCCTCGGCCGTGTGGACGACATGATCATCCGCGGCGGCGAGAACGTCTATCCCCGCGAGATCGAGGAGTTCCTGTACACCCACGAGGCGATCAAGGACGTTGCGGTAGTCGGCGTGCCCAGCAGCAGGTACGGCGAAGAGGTCGGTGCGTTCATACAGGTCAAGGAGGGCATGAGCGTCACCGCCGAGGAACTGCAGGAGTTCTGCAAGGCGAACATCAGCCGGTTCAAGGTTCCGAAGTACATGTTCTTCGTGGATGCGTATCCCATGACGGCGAGCGGGAAGATCCAGAAGTACAAGCTCCGCGAGATGGCGGCGAAGAAGCTCGAAGAGATGGGGGTCTGATACCGCGGCTGACCAGGGGCATAGGGGGGACTGCGCCGGGCCTTGCTGCGTTGTTCGGCACCCAGCCCGCATCTTCCACGCGCCCTTCCGGTTGAGCGGTAGAGGATTCGCGGGTGGTCCGGGTCAGGGAAGGAGGCGGATTGCTCCGCTCCATGCTGTGCTCGCAGATACCGCTCCTGGCATTGCTCATGGTTCTATCCGCGGGCGGTGCGGTGGCGGGCATGCATGGCGACGGTGCTCCTTCGGATACGCAGGTTGTCTTCGTCCAGACAGCCCTCGTCCTGATCCTTGCGGCCGCTGTAGGCTTCGTCGGCAGCAAGCTCAAGCAGCCTCTCATCGTCTCCTTCATCGCCGTCGGGATCCTGGCCGGTCCGTTCGGGCTGAACCTCATAAAAGATCCGCACTCGCTGGAACTGCTGGCCGAGATCGGGATCTGCATCCTGCTCTTCATCGTGGGGCTGAAGCTGGACCTGGCCATGATCCGCACGATGGGCCGGGTGGCGGTCGCAACCGGTCTGGGCCAGGTCATCTTCACATCCATCGGCGGCTTCGCACTTGCGCAGATCCTGGGGATGGATCTGGCGGCATCCATCTATGTCGCTGTAGCCCTCACCTTTTCGAGCACGATCATCATCGTCAAGCTCCTGTCGGACAAAAAGGAGATCGACTCCCTCCACGGCCGGATCGCCATAGGATTCCTGATCGTGCAGGACCTGGCAGTCGTGCTGGCCATGATCGCCCTCTCGGCCTATGGCGCCGGCGCAGCCGGGGAGCGCACACTGCTCTGGAAGTTCGGGAACACCATCCTGTACGGGATCGCATTCATTGGCGGCGTGCTGATCCTGATGCGACGGGTCCTGCCCCTGCTTCTGCAGCACCTCGCCCGCGTGCCGGAACTGCTGGTTCTCTTCGCGATCGCCTGGGCGGTGAGCCTTGCGGCGTTTGGCGACCGGCTCGGCTTCAGCAAGGAGGTCGGCGCCTTCATCGCCGGCATCTCGATAGCATCGACTCCGTTCCGTGACGCCATAGGATCGCGCCTGGTCAGCCTGCGCGACTTCCTGCTGCTCTTCTTCTTCATCCATCTCGGCTGCACGCTGAACCTGTCGCTGCTCGGGGGAGAGGTCCTGCCCGCCCTGCTCTTCTCGCTCTTCGTGCTGATCGGAAACCCCCTGATCGTGATGCTGATCATGGGGCGGATGGGGTACCGCAAGCGCACGGGGTTCCTGGCAGGGCTGACCGTCGCGCAGATCTCGGAGTTCTCCCTGATCCTGATAGGACTGGGCTACACGCTCGGCCACGTGGACGAGGCCACGGTCGGCCTGGTCACGCTGGTCGGGCTGATCACGATCGGGCTGTCGACGTACATGATCCTCTACTCAGGACCCCTGTACAGGAAGCTCGCCCCTGTGCTGTCGATCTTCGAGCGCCGCATACCGTACAGCGAGGAGAACCCGGCAGAGCAGGATGCGTTCGCGCTTCCCCGCGTGGATGTTCTTGCCTTCGGCCTCGGCCACTACGGCGGCAGCATCGTGCGCCGGCTTGTCAGGCGCGGCCAGCAGGTTGTCGGCGTTGACTTCGACCCGCAGATTCTGCGCTACTGGCGTGAACAGAACGTACCGGTGCTGTATGGCGACATGGCGGACCCCGACCTTCTGGATCATCTACCGATCCGCAACACACGCTGGGTGCTTACCGCAACTCCGGACAGCCAGACGACGACAACCCTCGTGAGCCTGCTGCGGAATGCGCAGTACCCTGGCAAGCTGGCGCTTGCCGCGCGCACCGAGGCGGATGCGGAACACTACGCTTCGATAGGGCCGGATCTTGTGCTGCGCCCATACGAGGATGCAGCGGATCAGGCAGTCGATGCGATCAACGCCGCCATGCACATCCTCCCGGACGACAGCCACTGGCCTGCCTCGTTGCGGGAGGTGCGCCTGGAAACGGGCTCGATCTGGGCGGGCAAGTCGCTCGGCGAGATACCCCTGCGCCGGGAAACCGGCGTGACGATCCTGGCTGTCAGCCGCGCCGGGAAGACCGAGTTCGACCCCGAGGCGGGGTTCGCCCTGTACCCCGGGGACCACATCGTGCTGCTGGGAGAGCCGGAGGGTCTGAACAGGGCCGTCTCTTTCATCACGAAGCGGGAGTTCGGGGAACAGGATGAAACGGGTTCCTTCACGATCGCCCGCGTCGACATCCCCCAAGGCTGCGGCCTCAGCGGAAAGAGCCTCGGCGAGCTCCATTTCCGGCGCGACTTCGGTGTGACCGTTATCGGAGTAGACAGGGGCAGTGAGCGGATCACCGCCATGACCGCCGGGACGAGACTCGAGAGCGGCGACAGGCTGATCGTGGCAGGAAGGCAGGACGCGATCGACGGGCTCCATGCCGCCGTGATCAGCGCCTGCTCGATAAGCGCCCCGGCTCCCGGCCGCCGTCCATGACGGTACTCCCCTGCCGGTCATTCACGCCAGTGTCGATGGATAATGCCCCAGGAAGCGGTCACCGGCATCGGCATCGCCGACGATAACCAGTTCATCACCCTCCCGCAGAGGATCGGCAGGATCAGGGTTGGCGGTCATCGCTCCGTCGCGCCTGACTGCGATCACGCTGCATCCCGTCTCCTCCCTCATACGCAGTTGCACGAGCGAGCGGTCCTTCAGCCGGCCATCGACGCGTGCTGTGAACACGTTCAGGCTCTCCGACAGCATCAGCAGGCTTCCGGGGCGCAGCAGGTTCACGATGGTTGCGGTCGTGATCGAGCTGTAGGACATGACGAGATTGGCTCCGGCGCGGTGCAGGGTGTTGACGTTCCGGTTGAGACTCGCCCGGCTGATGATCTGCGCGTCGGGCCTCAGGCGGCGGCAGTAGATCGTGAGGTATACGTTGAGATCGTCCTCGTGAGTCGTGAGGATGATCGAAGGCGTGCGCTGGATACCCGCCGCGATCAGGGTCTCATGGTCTGCGGCGCTGCCTGTTATCACCCTTTCATCGCCACGGCCAAGCGCAGGCCGCTTCTCCACCATGCGGTAGTCCACTCCCCGCTGCTCAAGGGCCGCGGCCACCGCCTGGCCCACGCGTCCGCCCCCGAGGATCAGCACTGGTCCGCTCATGGCCTCGGACTGCCGGGGTGGACGAACAGCCTCCTCGAAGCTATCCAGCTGCTCCTCGGTCCCGGCCAGCACAAGCACGGTGGTTGATCCTATGCGGGTGAGGGGAGTGGGCAGCACGAACTCGCCGTGTTCCCAGAGACCGACAACGTTGACGCCCGTGAGCTCCCGCAGCCTGCTCTCCAGCAGCGTCTTCCCCGGAAGCGTTGTCGCCATGGCGGGCGCTTCGGCGATCACCAGCGCGTCGAACCTGCCTATCTCGTTGGCGTGCAGCCTTGCGCCCAGGACCCTTCTCGCCAGCGCATGCCCGAGAAGCTTGTGGAACTGAAAGACGTGCGTGCTGCCGGCAAGCTCCAGAACATCGAGTGAGTCGTCATGATCGGCGTTCGTGACGGTCACCACGGTGTCGCTGATCTCCCTGATGGTGTGGATGATGTTCGTGCTGGTGAGGTCGTCGTTCAGTACGACCACCGTGGCGGCCTCGTGCACCCGCAGGTTCCGGTATGTGTCCGGATGGTTGATGTCACCCACCATGACCCGGAAGCCCCTGTCGAAGAGCTCGAGGGCGCGCGGCAGGTCGGACACCAGGACCACGCTGGTCACGCCCATGTGGTCCAGCCGCGCGATCAGGTTGGCCGCAACGTTGTTGAAGTGGGTCAGCACCACGTGGCCCCGCATCCCCTTCGGGAGCGAGCGCGGCGCCCTCGCCCTGTTCTGCATCTCAAGCCACGGCGCGTAGAAGAACTGGATGAAGGTGAAGGGCAGCATTACGAGCAGGAAGACAATGCCGCTCATCAGCACCAGTATGGAGAAACCCCGCCCCAGGTCGCTCGTGAACGTGATGTCGCCGAATCCGAGGGTGGACATCACGGTCAGCGTCCAGTAGAACCCGGTCATCCAGGAGAAGTGTCTCCCCTCGTACTCCATGATGAAGTGGAAGAGCACGCTGTAGATCGTGACAACCAGGGCCAGCAGCACCAGGAACCGGGCCAGGAGCCGCACATTTCTTTCCCGGCGGCCGCCGCGCGTCAGGGCGGTCATCTGGGAGACAATGAACTTCATGTCGTGCCGCTCACCTGCCTGGATGACGATCCGCGAGTTACGCGGGCTGGATACGTGCCCACCCGGCGCACCACCCGCGCCGCGACCGCACGACGATGATGCCCTGAACAGGCGGCGTCAACGAAAGAGCTCGGGCAGACAGTTCCAGCACCACCCGTCCACGGAGAGACCGGATCGAAACGACGGTTCCCAGGCGCCACCCCACCCGCTATACTGTCTTCATTCGCCCGTGCCGTCAGGCGGGCGTTTTTCGAGTCGATCCTGGCCACACCCGGATGAGAACACCGTTTCCGGACCAGATAAGACATGAGGTAGCACGATGAAGGCCACCGCACGCATTCTCTCAGTCACCATTCTCGCCCTGGCTGCAGCCTCCGCCACCGGCATCCCCGCCCAGGCATCGGACGCAGCAGCCGCAGCATTCGCCGAGGGGAACCGTCTGCTCTCCGCGGCTGACTTCCAGGGGGCCCTGAAGTCCTACGAGAGCGCAGCGAAGGCCGAGCCCCGGAACCAGGAGTATGCGCAGCAGTTCGCCCTCGTGCGCCGCGTGATCCAGCTCCGCGGCCTGCTTCCCCGTGAGGAGAACCCGGAGAGGTGGGAACGGATGGCCCGCGGCATCCGTTCCTTCTACCACTGGAACGGGGTGCACACGGAGGCCCTCGCCCTCGACAGGGAGATGCACGAGAGGCTCAAGACAGCCGAAACCGCCGGAATGCTCGCCGAGTCGCAGCTTGCCCTGGGGATGAACGCGGAGGCGCAGGCTCTCCTGAAAGACCACATCTCCGAGTCCGATCCAGCCCAGAACCGCGCCCTATACGCCATCGCCCTGGCCAGGGAGGGGAACAAGCGGGAAGCGAGGAAGATCGCCTCCGGCATAAGGATGCCTGATGGTCCGAATGGGTCCCTGATGGTCCTGATGGCCCGCCTGCACGCCCTTGACGGCAAGAACAAGGACGCCGCCCGCTACCTGACCCTGGCAATGGAACAGACAAGCCCCCCGATGCTCCCCGCGATGCGGGCTCAAGCGGAGGCATGCCCCGATTTCTCGGGACTCGCAAAGCAGCCTCAGTTCGCGCAGGCGCTGGCGACACAGTCCAAGGTCCCGCACTCCAGCTGCAGCGATGCAGGCAGCTGCGGAGGATGCCCCTCTGCCAGCACCTGTGGCAGCGCATCCGCCAAGGGCAACTAGGGCCGGACCGGGATGGTCAAACGCCGTCTGCCCCGCTGGCCGCGCCTTGCCCTGCAGCTTGGCTTCCTCGCACTCACCCTCATAGCCGTCTTCGTGGTGAGGGGGAATGCGGAGGCGTGGTGCCCATTTGGAGGCGTGGAGGCCATCTATGGCTTCTTCCACGAGGGGAATCTCCCCTGCTCCCTGGCGGTGACCAACTTCTACATCCTGGGCGCCATACTCCTGCTTGCGCTGGTTATGAGGCGGGGATTCTGCGGGTACATGTGCCCGATCGGCACGATCTCCGAGTGGACCAGGCGGGGGGCGGCGCGAATCGGCATTCGGGTGCCGGAGATCCCATACCGGGTTGACCGCCGACTGTCGCTTCTGATGTACCCGTTCACGGCGCTGATCCTGTTCCTGACATACAGGGCGGGGGAGCTGGTCTTCCGCGGATTCGACCCCTGCTATGCCCTTCTCAGCAGGCACGGCGAGGACATCACCTTCTGGACCTATGTCTCCGCAGGAGTAGTGCTGGCCGGATCCGCAGTCGTAATGCTCCCCTTTTGCCGGTGGCTCTGCCCCCTGGCCGCGGTGCTGAATCCATTCTCGCGAGCCGGGATCATGCGCGTGCGGCGACACGAGAGCGCCTGCATCGACTGCGGGCGCTGCGCCCGGGACTGCCCCATGCGGATCCCGGTGGATCAGAGGATGCAGGTGACCGAGGCGCGCTGCACATCCTGCCTGGAGTGCATCCGCAGCTGCCCTGTCGACAGTGCACTGGACTGGGCCCCACCCGGGAAGGCGTCGAGGCGCTGGCCTCAGTGGTCGATCGTCGCGATCGTGCTGGCGTCGGTTGGTCTGGCCGTGGCCGTCGGGGAGCTCTTCCCGATGGCCTCGTACACCTGGGAGCGGGGCCGCCTCCCCGAACCCGCGGCAATCACCGAGTTTCGGATCGAGGAGCTTGACTGCAAGGGAAGAGCAACCCTCCTGGTCCGGTTCCTCATCCGTCAGGACGAGCTCGAGGTGGACGGTCCGCTCCGTCTCGAAGCCTGGCCGTCGCCGGCCACAGGCCGCGTCCGCGTCTCATTCGACCCCGCGCTGTCCGACAGCCTCAGGATCTTCCAGGCCCTGACCGAGCCGTACTACGACGTGGCAGACGACCGCTGGCGCCTCTCACCCTTCCGCATCGAGGGATACGAGCCTTTCTGATCCTCTGACTGATCCGGCTCGACCTCCCCGACCCTCTTCCCGGGAGGGTGCGCACGACTCCTCCCCCTACCGGACAGCCGCCGGCAACCTGTCGCGCAGGTTTTCGGGAATGCGGGCGTTGAGGGGATCGGGCACAGTCAACAACGTTCCGGGCCGGGGACAGACTCAGAATGCAGCTCTCCGCGCTCTACCGGGAGGATGAAACGATGAGAATGACGCGGATCTTCATGGCACTTGCGGCGCTCGCCTTCGCCGCATCACTGATCGCATCGCCTGCTTCGGCGCAGAGGGGGCAGGGGCGGGCGGCTGACCGCGAGAGGCCGGACCGTATCGACCGCATGGCCGAGCGGCTCGACCTGACAGACGAGCAGAAGGCCGGGATCGAGAGGATCATGGAGGCCGGACGGGAGAAGGCCGTTACCCACCGCAAGGAGATGGCCCGCCTGCGCCACGAGATGAAGGGCGAGATGCTGAAGGACGATCCTGGCGAATCCGCCCTGCAGAAGACGATCGAGAGGATCGGAGCCCTTCGCACAAAGCACCAGGTCGACCGCATGAAGGACCGGATGGCGATCCGCAGGCTCCTCACGCCTGAACAGCGCGACAGGTGGCTCATGATGGGATCCGGGTGCGGATTCGCCGGGGAGAGGCGGGCTCCGCGGATGAGGGTTCCAGGCAGGCGGGGGCCCCATCAGTGGCCGGGCATCCGCGGTCTGGACATTCAACGCTGGGGCCGCAGCTTCCGGGACAGATCCGGTCTTGATCACCTCGACCTCGATCTCGACCTGGACCCGGCTGACTTGATGCACGACCTTGACGTTGCCGGCATGATGCGCGACCTGGACACGTGGCTGGAGGATCTGCGGCGCCTTCCCGGTATCTGCAGATGGGATTGGGATGAGGATCTTCCGAAGGAAGAGACGGACTGACCGGGGCTGCGGGCCGGAACCGGGGACATGCGCACTCCTCCCCCAGTATCCGCAGAGGCCTCCCTGCGGACTATCCGGCCCGCCACCCGCGTCACGGAATCAGGCTATGGACACGGAGAGCAGATCCCTCAGAATGGGCCCATTGTGGATGACGATGATCTCATGGCCCGCACAGCGGAAGGCGACGAGGAGGCGTTCCGTCAGCTTGTCGAGCGCTGGGAGCGCCCCGTCCACTCCTTCCTGGCGAGGATGCTCAACTCGGACGAAGAGGCGATGGATCTATGCCAGGAAGCATTCCTTCGCGCCTTCCGCGAGGCGCCACGGTACCGTGCCTCAGGCAGGTTTCGCAGCTGGCTCTTCCGGATCGCGGGCAATCTGGCCCGGACACGTCTGCGGCGCCGGAAGATCATCCGCTGGCTGCGGTTCGACCAATCCGAGCACGAGCTGCCGTCCAAGTCGCCAGGCCCCGAGGCCTCGCGCTACCGGGAGGAGATCCGGCGCCTCGTCAGGGGTTCGCTCGAACGGCTGCCGGCCAGGCAGCGCCAGGCGATCGTCATGCGCAGGTACCACGAGATGAGCTACCAGGAGATAGCCACGGCGATGCAGACAACCGTGCCGGCGGTGGAGTCGCTTATACAGCGCGGCATGGCCTCGCTGAGAAGCGATCTTGCAGACAAGGGGGTTACGCCATGAACCGGAAGCGCCCGGAAGACGACACGGCCTGCAGGCGCACTGCCGGTCTTGTACAGGCACTGGTGGAGGGATCGCTCGATCCTGACCAGGCACGCGAGGCGGAGGCTCACTGCAGCGCATGCCCGTCCTGCGGATCCCTTCTGGCTGAAGCCCGCATGGTCTGGGCGCTTCTCCTGGAGGACCGGGAACCCCTGCCATCCCGCAGGATCTGGCCCGCGGTCAGCGAACGCCTCCACCCCCGGAGGAGCCTGGCCGGCCGCCTCTCCTGGGCAGGCGCCACCGCCCTCGCGGCGGCAGCCGGCCTCGCCCTGGGGATCCTGCTGGCGCCCGGGGCTGCGTCCACGGCGGAAGCCTGGGAGCAGGCAACCTGGGGTGAGGTCGGATCACTCCTGGCCGGCGGAACCGGGCTGGATCAGATCTACCTGGATGTCGCTGAGGAGATGACTAACGGCGAGGCAATGCCATGAAGCGGATCTGGTTTCTTCTTCTCTTTCTCTCGCTCGGCCTGAACGCGGGGCTGCTGTATGCGCTTCTCACCCGGCCGGATGAGCAGCCTCCGTCGGCGCAGGAAGGGTGGAGAACGCCGCGCGGGGAGTCCGGCACTCCGGAGGATCGGGGAGAGCGCACACCGCGGCCCGATCCCGACAGGCTGGAGAGGATTCTTACCAGGCGGCTGGACCAGATGTCGAGCAACCTGCACCTGGATCCCGGGCAGTACGAGAAGGTGGAGGGGATCCTGCGGGAGACGATGCCTCTCATCCTGGCACAGCAGAAACAGGTGTGGGATGCCCGCCGGGCCATGCGCAGGAGCTACCGGGAGGGGGAGTTCGATCCGGCCGGGATCAGGCTCGACCTTCGACGCATGCATGCCGCACAGGCAAGGCTGGACTCGCTTGTGATCCTCAGCATGACCAGGGAGACATCGATACTCACCCCGGAGCAGAGGAGCAGCTACCTCGATGCCATGCCCTGGCACAGCCCCTTTGAGCAACATGCCCGCAGGCCAGGCATGCCGCCTCGCGGCAGGCCATGGAGGAGCGGCAACGACTAGTCTCACATGGACGGTCTGCTACGCCGCCCTGTCCGAGAAGTAAACCGGCACGTACTCCTTCAGCTCCCTGAAGGCCGCGCACAGCTGCTCATGGAGTTTCCGGGCCTCGTCGAACCGGCATTCCCGGGCCGAGATCTCCAGAGCAAGGCTTGTCTGATAGACCGATGCGGCACCAACTGAGCTGCTTGCACCCTTCAGGGTGTGGGCGGCACGACGGATCTGGTCTGAATCCTTCCCCGCAATGGCATCATGAACCTGCTGGATCAGGGGCGGCACGCTCACCAGGTACTCATCGATGAGTTCCTTCTCGAACTCGCGATCCCCCTCGCAGATCTCAGCCAACCTTGCCCCATCCAGGGGCGCCGGCATCGACGAAAAAGACATCTGCAAACCTCCTGAATCCTCAACTGACGTGGTGTGATGCCGCCACCATGACCCGGCCGCCCGCGACCCCGGTTCCGAGATAGCCAACCTGGCTCCGTGCAGGAGAAATGGCACGGCCAAGCATGACATCGACCAATGCGAAGAGGTTCCTGAGCGTCAGATGTCCACGTGAATGCTCTCGGGAAGTGGGGAAGCGATCGCTGAAGCCGCATAAACGCCTGCATGTCAGTGCATTGCATCGCCCAGCCCGGTTCCCTCTGCAGATACTGGGGCGTGCGGAGACGCAGTCTTCGATCCAGCCCTTGCCCCGAGCTGGTGTGAAGTTCATCTTCACCAGATCATGGATCCGATCACCCAGCCACCCTCACGCGACCGGCAGGCCACCCAAAGCGGCCTGCACATCTCCGTGCGGGCCGGGATCCTGGGCCTGGTCGCCCTGGTCGCGGGATCAGTCGTGGGAGTCGAGTACGCGCGGTATTGCTTCGGATACGACCCATTCCACTTTCGCCCCGAAAGCCTGACCGATCCCTTTCCCGGACCGTTCTATCTCGACTGGCGCGGCGACGTACCGAACCGCGAGACTCTACGCGACCTGCTCGCTCCGGACGGCGTTGTCGGATCGACATGGGATCGTGCAGCACCCGGCGATGAGCCTCACGATCCCCTCCGGGTCATCCAGATCGGGATCACCCTGCATGACCGCATACTGGACGGCTCCAATCCGGAGTTCGAATCAGCATTGAAGCGCCAGGTGACCTGGCTGTGCGGCGACGGCCTCTCCCGCACCGCGGAGGGGTTCCCTGTCTGGAGCCATCCCCAGCCCTTTCGCCGCTATGGCCTGGAGGAGGGGTGGATCTCGGCCATGATCCAAGGGCAGGCGATCTCCTTCCTGTTGCGGGCCGGCGGCCTCCTTGGCGACTCGACAGCAGTCGCCCTGGCGATCGGGGCGGCTGAGGCATTCAGGCACTCTGATCCGGCTTACGGCTGCGCCCATCTCCCTCTCCCCCGGCTGGTCTGGCGCGGCCCAAACGGGGAGGCGTTTCTCGAGGAGTTCCCGAGCGATCCTCCCTCGCACGCGCTTAATGGATGCCTGCTGGCGTGGCTGGGCCTCTGGGACCACGCGCGGTGGACCGGCCTGGACGAGGACCGCCGCTACTGCCTCGAACTCCTGGATGGGATCGAGCGCATGATCCCCAGGTTCGAGATCGGGGACTGGACCCGCTATGACCTTTTGCAGGACAGGCCGACAAGCCCGTTCTACCAGGCCCTCCACGCAGGTCTTGCGGAGGCGGTTTTCGCGATCACCGGGCGCCCTTTCTGGGAGGAGCGCGCCGTGAGGTGGAGGGGGGCCGTCGATGACCCATGGATGCGGACGAAGGTCTTCGCGCGGGTGGCGTGGGCTAAGGTGTGCCTTCTGGACCCAAGACTGCGTCTCTAGTGGGCCCGGAACTTGCGTGTGCTGGCAGTCTCAGGAGCAGGGCTCAGGCAGATAGCACGCACCCTCGGTGTCT
>CAZWSC010000003.1:0-49087 GCA_964636385.1 uncultured bacterium | reverse complement strand
GCGGTCGAACTGACCGAGGAGAGGTTCCCGCTGGCGCTGGAAGCAAAGGCGAGGCTCGACAGGGAAGGATATCTCTGGCCGATGGGCCTGGCCCGCGTTGCACGAGAGAGCCACGGCGCCTCGACAGCCGCGATTGAGGCGGCCCTGGCCCAGCTTCCCGGCGTGGACCAGGTTGCTGCTGTGGAGTTCGTGAGTTCAGGTGTGCGCCGGATCACCGTGTATGTGGTCCCGGACCACAGGGCCGGCATGAATGAGGAAGCGTTGCGCAAGTCGATCTCCGAAGCGAGCGGTGAGCTCGGCCCGCCGGACGAGATCCGGATCGTTGATTCGCTGCCGCACAGCCGCTCCGGCAAACTGATGCGCAGCGTGCTGAGGCGGGTATCGGCCGGGGAGCCGCTCAGCCCCGAGGACACGGGGCTTCTGACCGATCCGGAGGTTGTGAAGAGGCTGGAGGAGGACGCGGAGTCCTGATCCCCGGCAATGCCGGCGGCGTTACATCAGCATCGACAGGAAGACGCCGGCAGCCACGGCCGACCCGATCACCCCGGCCACATTCGGCCCCATGGCCGGCATCAGGGGGTTCACCCGGCCCCGGGTCTGCTCCGAGACGAACTGCTGTACAACACGCGCGCTCATCGGCACTGCGGACACTCCTGCCGCCCCGATGCAGGGGTTGATCTTCTTTCCCTCCTTCAGGAACAGGTTCAGGCCCTTGGCCAGCGCAATCCCACCGGCAGTGCTGGAAGCGAATGCCACCGCACCCAGGATCAGGATCCTGATTGTCTGGCCTGTCAGGAAGGTCTCAGCCGCCATCGTTGCCCCGACCACGATGCCGAGCAGAATCGTGACGATGTCCAGCATCGCTCCGCCCGCTGTCTTCTTCAGGCGCTCGGTCACGCCGCACTCCCGGACCAGGTTTCCGAACATGAGCATCCCGACCAGGGGCGCGCTGGAAGGCACGGCCAGGGAGGCGATCAGCCCGGTCACCAGGGGAAAGAGGATCACGGCGGTCCTGGATACCGGCCGCGCCTGGGGCATGTCGATCCCACGTTCCTTCTTCGTTGTCAGGAGCCGCAGGATCGGGGGCTGGATGACCGGAACGAGGGCCATGTAGCTGTAAGCCGAGACGGCCACCGCCCCCAGAAGATGCGGGGCAAGCTGCGCTGTCAGGAAGATGGAGGTAGGCCCGTCGGCGCCTCCGATGATGCCGATGGAGGCCGCCTCCTTCGGATCGAAGCCGAGGATGTAGTGCGCCGCAAGGGCTGCGACCACGATCCCGAGCTGAGCGGCTGCGCCCAGGAGGAAGGTGAGAGGCCGGGCCAGAAGGGGACGGAAGTCCGTGAGAACCCCTACACCCATGAAGATCAGGGGAGGGAGCAGCTTCGTCTGGATCCCCGCGTTGTAGATCACCTGCATCACACCGACGCCCCGTGAGTCCATCGCCGCGCTCAGGTCGGCCAGGGGCAGGTTGGCCAGGATCGATCCGAATCCGATCGGGATCAGCAGGAGGGGTTCGTACTTCTTCGTGATCGCGAGGAAGATGAGGATCCCGCCCACCACGAACATCACGATGTTGCCGGCGGTCATGTTCGCGATTCCGGACTGTTCGTACAGCTGTATAAGTATCCGCATCGGTCTGCCGCCTCAGGCGATCGTCATGATCGGACGGTTGCTGTCGATTTCGTCGCCGATCCTGACGTGGATTTCACGCACAGTCCCGCTGAACCGGGTGCGGATCTCGTGCGTTGCCTTCATCGCCTCCACCGATGCGACCGGATCCCCTTCGTTCACGGAGTCGCCCACCTTCTTCAGTATGTCAACAAGCTCCACCTGGCCGGCGAAGGTGCTGAAGACCTGGTTGCCGCCTGCGGGTGAGGATGCCGCGGCAGCGGCCGCAACGGTGGCGGCGGCGGGACTGGCAGCCCCCGGCGCCGATGCCGCCGCTGCGGAGGCAGATACTGAGGCGGAGCCGGAGGATCCCCAGGCCAGCGGCTCCACAGTCACGGAGAAGGTGCGGAGAGTCGCCCCTTCGCGAACCTCGACGCGCGTGGTAACGGGGCCGTTCAGGGGATGCGGCGCATGGATGGCCGGGGCAGGGTTGCCGACGGCTTCGGCGGCAGGCGCGGCGGTGTCCGTCTTCTTCCTCTCCTTCAGGGGTATGTCGAGCTTCGGATTCCCGAGCAGAAGCCGGAGCCCCTCGTTGGTCTCGATCTTCTTGCCCGGGACCATGCAAGCGAGAACGAGGAAGATGTTCTCATCGGTCACGGGAAGCCCGTGCTCCTCGAGAGCCTTCCTTGCGGGCTCGATGTTTTTGGGGGCGGCCTCGAGCGGGTCGCCGTCGAACGGCTCGAGCCTGAGCTGGCCCGACGCGATCCTGACCACTTCGGGATCGGGAGGCAGGGGAGTCCTGCCGAAGTATCCCAGCACTGCGCGGCCGTATCCGGCCTCGATCTTCTCCCAGCGACCGTACATGACGTTGTTGAAGGCCTGAAGCCAGTACTGCTGGCTTCCGGGCGTGACGCTTGTCCATGCGCCGCCGGCCTCCACCACGATCGGGAACTCCGACAGGACCTCGGCATAGCGGTCCAGGATCCCGGCCTTGACCATCATGTGCACATTGGGGCCGATTGCGCCGCCCGGCATCGGGAAGCCCAGCACGCGGGCGTCGGCCGTGGTGGTCGTCGGGTTGAATGCGTACTCCTTCATCCCCTCCTCGAGCAGGGCCTCGATCTCGGGGAACCTGGAGACATCCATGTCCAGCTCGTACCCAGTCCCCTTGAGCGCGTGGGCCAGGGAGCGGCCGTCGGGCTGGACGGTGCCGGATGCGATCGGCCGGATCGAGACATCGACGCCGTCGCACCCGCCGTGTATGGCAGCCTGATAGCAGGAGACCGCCGTGGAGGCAGTGTCATGCGTATGCATCCAGAGTGGCATCTCGGGAGGCATTGCTTTGCGGAGCCCGACGGCTGTCCTGTAGACGGTCACGGGATCTGTGGTGCCGCTGGCGTCCTTCAGGCAGATGGAGTCGATCCGTATGCCGCTTTCCAAAGCCTTCTTCCCGATCCCTATGTAGAACTCGGGGGTGTGAACCGTCTCGGACTTGAAGGGGAGTCCCATGAGTGCGATCGCCAGCTGGTGGTGCATTCCGGCATCCAGTATCGGCCGGCCGGTCTTCACCAGGTTGTCCACGTCGTTCATGTAGTCGAAGTTGCGGTCCCAGGTGGTTCCCGCCGCGGCCATCAGCCTGGCCTGCAGGGCGAGCCCTTCCGGCGACTGGTTCGTGAGGGTAACGCCGGAGACAGACCTCGTCAGGATCTGCAGGTCGGCGTCCGGGCCGACAGCCCTGCGCATCTCGCGCATGCAGTCGAAAGGGTTCTCCCCAAGGTAGAAGAGGGGGGCCTGGAAGCGGGCGCCTCCGCCGAACTCGAAGTGGCGGATCCCCGCCCGGGCCGAGAGCTCCATCGCGGGCAGGAAGTCGCTCAGGCGGACCTTCCCTCCGAAGCTGCTCTGCAGTCCGTCGCGGAACGGGGTGAACATCACGCGGATCTTCCTGGGCTTCTGGGCGAATATCATCGCACCTCCTCGACCTTTGTGACCCGGGTGCCCGGCATGGCGGCCGCCGCGGCAGCGGTCACCGCTGCGATTGTTGCGGGGTCAACCCCCTTGTCGACCCTGGCGGGAAACACGGCCATCAGGACCCGCATGACAACTGCCAGAAAGGCAAGGAGAACGAAGACCGCCGTGAGGGCGGATGCGCATATGACCAGGAGGGCGCCGTTCATTCTCTCCTCCGCTGCAGACGCCGATCGGGGCCGGCGCCGTGAGTCTGTCAATGTGTCGGTCCGGGCACCATGCCCGAACCACCATGTGACGATTGATGAAGACCCAGTACCTGCCGGTTTGCCGACGGCAGAAGGTCACGAATCAAACCAACATGGTCTTCCTTCGGAAGCCTTTTGGCAAGCCTATTGCGTGACTGGTGTGGCTCTGTCTGGAGCCGGCGCTACGGTCTGGCCCTGAAAGTAATCCCGAACTCCCTGCAGATCGCCAGTGCGGCGTTTCTCCCCTCCTGCGCGGCCGTCGGGAGGCCGCCCCCGGGGGAAGTCCACTGCCCGGCCATGCGGAAGCGTCCCAGTCCGGGGATAGTGCGGGGGAGGCTCTTCGTCAGGGTCTGCGGCGTCGGGGCGAAACCCTCGTAGCTGCCCTTCCAGTTGCCTGTGTACCGGAAGACTGTTGCCGGTGTGGAGACGTCGAGAACGTCGACCGCCTCCCTGATCCGGCCGAAGTTCCTCTCCAGGGCGTCCACCACGAATGCGCCGATCCTGGCCTTCTCCCTCGCATACTCCTGCGGGTTCTTCCTTCGCAAATCAATCCAGTAGGGTCCCTTCCAGGTGTTGATGAGTACGGCAACGAATGTCCTGCCCTCCGGGGCGAGAGTCGGGTCGTGGTTGTACACGGAAACGTTGAACCTGTGATGCGAATCCCCGTCGGGCAGGGTCAGGGGCTGGTCGAGGTACGGCATGGAGGCATGCGGGAGGTGCGACAGGTCTGCGTTTACCCCCAGACCGATGAAGATGCTTGATGGAAACAGGGGATACTTCGCATAGGCATCCTTGAGCGGACGGGGCAGACCGATCCCGGGCAGCATGCCGAAGAGGGTCTGACGCCCGTCCGCTGCGGAGACGACGTAGCCGGCGCGAACCTCTCCGCCGTCAGCAAGCCGTACGCCCGCTGCCCTGCCATTCTCGACGATGATCGACTCCACCCGTTCGTTGTGGCGGATCCGTCCTCCAAGGCGCCTGTACATGGCCTCGATGTTCCCGGAAAGGGCAATCGAGCCTCCGACCGGGTAGCCTGCGCGACCGGCGTGCTGCATGGCCAGTCCCATGGAGAGGGCGATCAGGCTCCAGTCCCCCGGAATGCCGGCCAGGAGCATCTCCGCGAGCCGGGGGGTCCTGCAGCGCCTGGACAGGCTGCCGACGGTGGTGGTCGCATGGCGCATCATGGTGATGCTCGATGAGGCGTGCTTCAGGTGGTGACGGAACCGGCCGAGCCTGCCGTGCCGTTCGTCCAGTACGATGGCATCCAGGCGGGAGAGGCTGCGCAGGCCCCTGCAGAAGTCCTTGGTCACCTCGCGGTCCTCCGGGGCGATCCGGTTGAGTTCACCTTCCAGGCGGTTGATGTTCGAGTAGAGGCAGACCGAGTCACCATCCTGAAGCCCGATGCGAGTGAAGTACGCCGGGTTGACGATCCCGGTCCTGGATCCGTCAGGATTGTCGAAGGCTCCGAGCTCGTCCCACATCCTGCGGAACTCGGACTCTCCGTCGGTGCCGATCAGCCAGTGGACGCAGTAGTCCATGGTGTAGCCCTTGCGGCTCCAGCCTGTGCAGAGGCCTCCGGGCTTCGAGTGCTGCTCGAGGATGAGTGTCTCCACGCCGCTGCGGGCAAGGTAGGATCCGGCTGCGAGCCCTGCGAATCCGCCGCCGATTATCAGCACGTTCACCGCCATGCGTATCTCTCCATGAGCCCGAGGTCCTTCATGAGGCGGACTTGAGTCCGCGTAATGGCCGTCAGGTATCGCGATGCCCCGCAGATACTACATGCCATGCCGGCCCCGTTGCCATCGCCTCCGTAATGGGTTATCCTTGTGTGAGTATTCGGATGCTTTGCGCTCTTACGGAGGCCATATGCGAAGACTGGGTGCACTTGCTGCTCTTCTGTGGCTCGTCCTGGCGATTCCGGCGGCGGGGGAAATCGAGATCCACTGCCTGGATGTCGGCCAGGGGGATGCGACCCTGATCATCTCCTCCAGCGGGCAGACGATGCTGGTGGACGCGGGTAACAACGGGAGGGGGAACTCCGTCGTGAACCCCCACCTTGCCTCGCTGGGCATAACCGAGCTCACGTACATGGTTGCAAGCCATTATCATGCAGATCACATCGGCGGCCTGGACGAGGTTTACGTCGGGACCGGAGTCTCGGTGGCCTGTTACGACCGGGGATGGGACTACACGACGCAGACATACGCAAGCTATGCCGCAACCGTAGCGCCGCTCCGCCAGATCATCCATGACGGCCAGGTCATCGACATGGGTAACGGCGTAACCGTCCGGTGCATCGCGCTCAACGGGAACGGGGTTCTTGACGAGCCGTTCCGACAGCCTCCACACAATGAGAATGACTTCTCTGTTGCGCTCATTGTCAGTTACGGCTCGTTCGACTTCTTCGTGGGCGGGGATCTTTCCGGGTCGGACACAAGCTCATACACCGATGTCGAGACGTCCATCGCAGCCGAGATTGAGGCGATGGAGGTGGATGTGGATCTCTACCGGGTGAACCACCATGGGAGTACCTTCAGCTCGAACGCTGTATTCCTCGCCGCCTTGTCTCCTGCAGCGTCAGTGATCTCGGTCGGCAACAACGGTTATGGTCACCCGCACCAGGATGCGATTGACCGCCTGGTCGCTGCGGGATCATTCATCTACCAGACACAGCAGGGCGCGGGCGGCACGATACCCGCAGGCAGCGGGAGGGTCGTCAACGGTCACGTCCTTATCGGCAGTGACGGAATCACCGGGTTTACGGTTGACGGGGACTTCTATCAGATCGGCGATCCTGCCTCGATTGTCGATATAACCGCCGGTCATCCGGCATTTTCGCTTTCGGTCCATCCAAACCCGTTTACATCCCTCGCGACAATGAACTACTGGGTGGACCCGGGTCAGGGGTCGTCACAGATCACGATGCATGATGTCATCGGCCGTGAGATGAACTCCTGGAGCGTCATTGGCAGGGGTGCCATCGAGTGGGACGGTCGGGATGCCTCAGGCTCTGCTCTCGTTCCCGGTGTCTACTTCGTCCGGATCGGCGGCCCGGCCGGGTTCATCACACGAAGGGTTGTGATGGTCCGATAGGACCGCCGCAGGAAGGGGCCGCGGGCGTCAGGCGAAGGCACCGGTCGTCGATCCCGCTGTCTGATCATGGAGGAGCCGGATGACGACACTTGAGGCACGCGTCGCGAAGCTGGAGAGGCAGAATCGCCTGATGAAGCTTGCGGCCATTGTGATTCTACCCGTGTTGGCCGGAGTGGCCGTAATGGGACAGGCGGCGCCGACGGCGGTGTCCGACGAGGTGCGCACGCGCAGACTCACCATCGTCGATGAAGCCGGAAGGGCACGCTCAGTACAGAGCGTAGCCAATGGCGTGCCCTCTCTGGTGCTGCTTGACGAGAAGGGGACCACCCGGGCGGTTTTTGGCGCGACCGGAGACGGCTCGGGGCTCTCCATGTATGACGCTGACGGAGCCAGGCAGGTCGAACTGAACGGCTATCAAGGGGGGCCGAACCTGGTCATGTATGACGTGGAAGGGTTGCGTCAGGCCGTCATCACCTCCACTCCCACGACCGGACCGGCCATTATCCTCTTTGACGGGGAGGGAAGACCCAGGGTGGTGCTGGGTGCATACACAGGCAATCCATCCCTGACCATGCACGGTGAGGGTGGTGAACTGCTCTGGAGGGCCCCCTGAATCTGGAGCGGGGAGAGCGTCGCTGCCTCCTGTTCTGATCTCTCGGGCCCTTTGGGTGCACTGGAAGGGAGTATTACACAATGATCGGACGAATCGGCATCTGCCTGAATCTCACCGCTCTCATATGCCTTCTGATTCTCGGCCTTCCGGCTTCGGGCCTGGCGGCGGACGAACCCTCCTCCTTCTGCCCGATGTCGCCAACGCCCGAACAGGTGGAGATCGAGGCCGGACGGCAGGCAGCGGGCATTTTCGATGCGCCGCCATTGCGGGACGGGATGATAACGATTCCGCTGGCGCTCCATGTGGTGCGTACGAGTGCCGGCATGTGGGGGATACCTCTCGCGCGGCTGGATCAGGCGATGATCGATGCGGACAATGCTTTCGCACCGATGGGGATTAAGTTCTGCCGCCTGGGAGAGATCAACTACATCGACAGCGACAGATACTATTACGATATCGACGGCATAGGCGACATCAACGATCTCCGCAGCGAAGACGTTGTTCCAAATGCGATCAACGTCTACTTCACGGCCAACATACTGTACAATGGCATCCAGATCTGCGGCATATCATCGTTCACCTACAGCCCTGTGCAGGGTATCGTGATGCACAACAGCTGCACCGGCGTTCCGAGCAATCCCTCGACCTTTCCGCATGAGTTGGGGCACTACTTCGATCTCTTCCACACCTACGAAACGGCGTTCGGTCATGAGTGCCCCGACGGCTCGAACTGCGTCACCGCGGGGGACCGTGTGTGCGATACACCTGCGGATCCGTACATGGCCGTTGCGGACATCACCCCCGACTGCGTCTGGACCGGCGACGATCCGCCTCCGCCGCAGTGCGGAAGCATGCCGTATGATCCCGATCCGACCAACTTCATGGCCTTCTCGCGCACTGTCTGCCGCGACAGCTTCACTCCTGGCCAGGCCGAACGGGCCCTGGCCATCTTGTACAACCTGAGGCCGGAGCTCTACTACAATGACTGCGATCCGGCTTCGGCACCGCCGCCGTCCAAGGTGGAGGTGCAGCAGGTCCGCAGCTACCCGAACCCGTTCGGCCGCGAGACCAGGATCGAGTTCAGGCTGGGCGGGCCAGAGCATGTTACACTTCGTGTCTTTGATGCGACGGGCCGTCTTGTACGGACACTGGCGGACGGGGTGTTCAATGCGGGAGTCCACAAGGTGGCCTGGAACGGCCTCGACGACTCGGATCGTGCTTCCGGTGCGGGGGTGTACTTCCTCCGCCTTGAGGCGGGCGCACACAGCGAGTTGAGGACAATGACCCTGATGAGGTAGCCGCCGGAAGGCCGTTGCCTTGACTCTGGCCTGGCTTCATGTCGAAGTCCGGACCGATTGGGAGGAGATGTTTGACGCTGGATTCAACCTGGGAAGTCGCCAGATGGGCTCTCCTCGTGCTGGCTACCGGGTTTGTGGCCTACCTCGGGAGGCGCTGCGCACAGTGGCTGATCGACCGGCGACGGACTGACCGGGGATCGTCCGTGCCCCCTACTGCACCCGGTTTACCTGTGGCAGACCCGAAGATCCAGGCCAAGCGCGAGAAAAAGCGGCTCAAGGCGCTGGAGAAGGCCGAGAAGAAGCGTGTGAAAAGCCGCCCGTGACCCTGGCCTGCGGCTCCCGCCCCGAAGCGAAAAGCTCGACTCCTGCCGCGAAGCGTACACTTGTACGGTGTTGCGACTCCGCCTGTTCGGCGCGGCTCCGGTGGGATCACGGCATGAGCTCTTTCACAATAGTTCGGAAAAATCCCGGGGGTACGACAGCGGATGTCGTTGGGCTCCCGGTAGGCTCTTCCTGTTGCGATCTCGCGGCCGCAAAGCCGGTGGACGGCAACCGGGAAGAGCTTCACCGCACGTGATGTGCTCAATGTTGGCTCTCCCGGGAGCCGGCCGGAACCGATTGACATGCGAGTCCCGCCGGCCCCCGGGGTTTCCGCCGGGTCAGGAGTCCAGTTCGCTCCTGTTCTCTATGACACGCGTGACCAGGCCGTACTCCTTTGCCTCCTTCGCGGACATCCAGAAGTCACGGTCAGTGTCCTCGGTGACCCGCTCGATCGTCCGGCCGGTCTCGGCCGCCACGATCTGGTTGTAGTGATCCCGGAGCTTCAGGATTTCCCTGGATGCGATCTCCAGGTCCGAGGCCTGCCCGAAGTTGGCCGATGAAGGCTGGTGAAGCAGGAAGCGGGAGTTGGGGAGGCTCAGTCGCTGCTCCTTCGGGGCGGCGAGGAACACCATCACGGCGGCCGACGCGCACAGCCCGGAGACCAGCGTTCGTACCGTGGGCCGTACGAACCGCATCATGTCATAGATTCCGAACCCGGTATCCGCCTCGCCGCCGGGCGAATTGATCACCACGGTGATCATCTTCTCGGGATCCTCCGATTCCAGGAGGATCAGGCTCTGGTAGATGCGTTTGGCCAGGTCGCTGGTGATTGGCTCGGAGATCAGGATGGTGCGCGCCTTCAGGAACTTCTCCGTCATCCGGGAGTCCTCGGGTTCCTTTCCCGGATCGTCCTCCTCCTCCTCATCATCATCATCGTCATCCTCGGCGCGAGTTGCTTCTTCAATCAGCCGCCTGCGCTCTTCCTCTTCCAGCCGGGTCAGCTCGTCCCTGGTCATGCTCCGTCTCCTCCCTTGATCGTGCCCCGGGACCAGCGTCCCGGCCTTTGCGCCTGTAATCGGCCGTCCGGCCGTGCTGCTTCAGCCCGGATCCCTTCCGGTGTCCTTCCTTCCCTCCGACAGGTCCACCAGCTGTATGCCGAGGAGCTCCGCGACGCGGAAGATCTTCTCGTCGCGATAGAATGCGCCGTAGTAGATCTTCCGGATTCCACTGTTGGCGATCATCTTGAAGCAGTTCCAGCAGGGGCTTGCCGTGACGTACATCTCCGCATCCTCGATGCGCACACCGTTTCGTGCGGCCTGCAGGATGGCGTTCGCCTCGGCGTGGATGGTCGCCACGCAGTGGCCGTTCTCCATCATGTGCCCCACATCATCGCAGTGAGGCATCCCCCTGATGCTCCCGTTATAGCCGGTCGACAGGATCATCTTCTCCCGGACTATGACAGCCCCCACCTGGCGTCGGTCGCAGGTGGATCGCGTGGCGACGACCTCCGCGATCTGCATGAAGTAGCGGTTCCAGTCGGTTCTCTCTGCGGCCATTCGATCCCTACCTCGGAGGTTTCCTGATGAACTTGCCGTAACTCAGGGTCCGCCCCATCCGATCCCACTTGATCGCGTAGTGTGTGGGCAGCCTGTCCGGCGCATCCGCCGGCCAGTCCACCCGGTCGAAGAGGCCGAGAGCTGCGATCTGTTCCTCCGCATCGGCGAAGTAGGGGAGCAGATCAGAGGCCAGGAGCAGCGGCGCCCCCGGACGCAGAGCGCGTGCGATCATCCCGAACAGGGCCGGCTGGAAGAGACGGCGCCCGGCATGCTTCTTCTTCGGCCATGGGTCGGGGAAGTAGATGTGAACCGCACTCAGGCTGTGCTCCGGGACCCATCGCTGCAGCAGGTCGAAGGCGTCGTGTCGGGTGAGGCGAAGGTTCCCGCGGCCCGAACGCAGGACCCGCTCCACACATCGGTGGAACCACTTGCCGGCCCTCTCCACGCCAAGAAAGTTCACACCGGGGTTCAGGCGCGAGGCCTCCAGCAGGAACATCCCCTTGCCGGATCCGATCTCGAGTTCAACCGGACCGTTGCGGCCGAACACCCCTGACCAGGAGAAGGGGGGTGTGTGATGCCTGAGGTCCAGGACGAAGGGGACCTCGGTGATGGGGACCGGCAATGGGCGGTTTCGGCTCATGGCGGGGAAACTAGCACAGAGTGGGAACCGGAGGGAATGGGGGAGGGGTCAGCGTCAGGCTGCTCGCTTTCGCCCGCTCGACCTGGAGGGGTTATCCATGATCGAGCCGAAGATCGACACCCGCTCCTCCGTGATCTCCCGCAGGAGGAGTTCCAGCCGGCGTGCCTTGATGCCGAGGGCGCGCCACTCAGCCACGTCCTCGCCCTTCCCGCGCCAGAGCTCGTCCCGCACCCGGTTCGTCTCATCCCGGCCCTGAAACGCCGTCTGGCGGGCCCTGTCGTACAGCTCACGGGCGGTGTCGAGCTTTCCCAGGATGCCGTAGAGCCTCGCCAGGCGCAGTTCCTCCCGTGCGAGCTCTTCCGGTTCCGGCTCCACGCCATGGGTCTGGTAGTGCTGCTCGAACCAGTGGAGTGCACCTCCGAAAGCCTGCTCTTCCTCAAGAGGGATCTCGGGCCAAGTCTCCCGGAAGTGCTTCAACGCCTGCAGCGTCACCTCCAGGGTCCCCGCAGCCGGGCCTTCCTTCCTGTAGGCAGGCGGACCAGTGAGCTCCCCGGAGGACCAGTCCAGGTGCGTCAGATCGAAACAGATCCAGGCGACGCGCTGGAAGAGGTGTCCGAGAACCTCCTTCCTCCAGAGCTCCGGGTAGCAGAGCATTTCGGCCCTTATGGAAGCGAAGAGCAGCCTCAGGGTGCGCTCCGGCTGCGGCAGTTCTGAAGGCTCCTCAGAGAGGAAGGTGCACAGCGCTTCGGAGCGGCCGGCGCCCTCGTCCACGAAGAGCCTGTGGAGGCTTCGGACATTGGGTGGGGGCAGTTCGGAGCCGGGCTGGAAGTCCCACTCAAGACCCGGATAGCGGCAGACCGGGCAGACGCACACCCCGTGGTATAGAGGGGAGTCGTCTATGGTCGGCCTTCCCTGAGTCCAGCCAAAGGCGCGGTGGAACTCCCTGCCCGGAACAGGAAGCGGCAGGATCTGTCTGGCACGGAGGAGTTCCTGGGGCGAGTACTCTTTGCAGGCTGGACATCGCAATCTGGCCGTGTATGTGCGTTCCACGGGCGCCCGACATATCTCACCCGAACCATGCATGACAGGATCCTCCAGGTGCTTCGTGTACTCCCCTCAGGCTGTATCGTCTTGGGGGACTGGCACCTTTAGGATCCGGCAGTCGCCCCGGCGGTGAGAGTGCATCACAGGAAGTCGGTCAGGAGGTCGTGATCCCAAGGCCGGCCGCCACCTTCTCCGCTACTTCGAGGAAGGCCAATGCCGCAGGCGACTCCGGGTCGCGGAGCAGGACGGGCATACCTTCGTCACCGCCGAGGGCCACCCGGGGATCGAGCGGGATTTCTCCAAGCAGAGGCACCCCGAGGCGCTCCGATTCCCTCCTGCCGCCTCCGCTGCGGAAGATATCGGTCCGGCCGCCGCAGTGGGGGCAGGCGAAGAAGCTCATGTTCTCCACGAGGCCCAGGATCGGCACCGAAACCTTGTTGAACATCCGGACTCCCTTTCCAGCGTCGATCAGGGCGACATCCTGGGGGGTAGTCACGATCACCGCCCCGGAAAGTCGCACCTTCTGGGCGAGGGAGATCTGTATGTCTCCGGTCCCGGGGGGGAGGTCGAAGACCAGGGTGTCGACCCCGCCCCAGTCAGCCTGCTCGATCAACTGCTCCAGGGCGCGCCCCAGCATGGGCCCCCGCCAGATCAGCGGGGTCTGGCGGTCGAGGAGGTACCCGATCGAGACCGAGCGAACCCCGTGGCGCTCCAGGGGGACCATCTTGTGGTCCCTGATCTCCGGCTGCCGGTCCTCCAGGCCCAGCATCATCGGCACGGACGGGCCGTAGATGTCGCTGTCCAGGAGGCCTGTTCTCCTGCCGAGCCTTGCCAGGCCGAGGGCGAGATTGACCGCGACTGTGGACTTACCCACGCCCCCCTTTCCGCTGGCAACAGCTATCTTGCAGGGAATTGCCTCCAGGAGGTCTACAGGCTCGATCGTAGATGCAGTCTTAGGTCCACCCGTACCGTCGGAGGCGGTTGCGGACCCGCTCACGCGGCCTGAGGCGTGCCTGGCAGGGTCATGGGAGGACGGGTGGACCGTATTCTGCATCTGCAAACGGTAAGGGATGCCGGATGCTCCAAGGGCTGCCCGGCAGTCCTCCTCGATCTTCTCAGCCGCACCATCCAGGTTCGTCGAGAGGGAGATCTCAATCACAAAGGTTCCCCTGTCCTCCCGGACACTCCTGACGTAACCCAGGGAAACGATATCCCGATCGATACTGGGAAAGGTCACCTTCTTCAGGACGGCTCTGACTTCGTCGGAGGTTGTCATGGACTCTTCCTTCCTATAGGCGGGACAGCAGCCACAGCTAGCGTCCCTGCTCCCGGGTGCACACGAATGTCGAACCGGAAAGCATACACCCGAGGCCTGCTGCCCGCATCCAGTCGAGGCGGGGATCCATACTGAGAGCTCTGCTGCATCGGCGCTTGTCACAGACCAGGTTTCTCCTCAGACTCGCACAACAGTGACACGCACGGGATGGCATCCGGCCGAACGCTCTCCGGTTGAACCGGATCCGCAGGAGTTATCCACAAGGACGGCAGGCACCCGCCATGACAACTCAGGACAACTCGACATGGGACCGGGAGCGCAGCATCGCCCCGGCGGTCCATGCGTCCTGTCAGGACTCACTTCCGGCACCCGGACGGTCCCAGCCCTGGCACTCAGGTGGGCAGATCGCCCTTGCGATCCTGCTTTTCCTCCTCACCGCGGGGTCCACATACGTGACCTGGGGGCGGGCCTACTCCTGCGGGATCATGCTGATCCTTCTGAGTCACGAGATGGGTCACTATCTGATGTGTCGCAGGTACGGTCTGCGCTCCACACTCCCGTTCTTCATCCCGATGCCCCTGATCTCACCCTTCGGAACACTCGGTGCCGTCATACTCATGCGCAGGGCCAGCACGGACAGGCGGGTGCTCTTCGACGTCGGGATTGCCGGGCCGCTTGCCGGCATGGTGCCGGCAGTCATTGTCCTTGCATGGGGGCTGGCACGCTCCGAGGTGGTGAGCGAAATCCCCACCGATCTCCCGGGCATCCGGCTGGGTTCATCGCTTCTCTACGCCGGAATAAGAGGCGTCATCCACACGGATCTGCCTGAGGGATCGAAGGTTATGCTGCACCCGGCCGCCTATGCGGGCTGGGCCGGGCTGTTCGTCACGGCGCTGAACCTTATCCCGGTGGGACAGCTTGACGGGGGACATGTCGTCAGGGGCCTTCTCGGACGTCGTGCGCCCATTGTATTCTTCCTGGTCATGGGAGGGCTTGTAGGTCTGGCTCTGTACAATCCCCTGTGGTGGGCATTCGTTCTGCTGCTGTTCCTGATGCTTCTCCGGCGGAGGCTGCCTCCCATGAATGACACACAACCCCTTGGAGCGGGCAGAGTCGCCCTGGGAATCCTCGCCCTCCTGATCTTCGTGCTCTGCTTCACACCCAGCCCGTTCCGCATCCAGTGAGGACGAAGGGTGAACGAGTGTGACATGGCTCAGAGGCAGCCCGGCAGGATCGTTCTGGCTCTTCATGGCGCCGGATACGCGGGAACTGAGCGTCATGTGCGCAGCCTTGCCACCGGGTTGAACCTGCGGGGCTGGAATGTGGAACTGGTTTCCTCCCTCGAGGGGCCTCTTCTCGACTCGGCAGGAAGGGCTGGAGTACCGACGCATCTTGTGAGCCGCACGAGCACGGCCTCCTACCTCACAGGGCTCATCAGGGTCTTCCGGAAACTCCGCCCCGCCCTTGTGCACGCCCACTCGGGACTGCTTCCCGGACTGGCCGCGCGCTGGGCCGGAGTCCGGGTGGTCGTCGAGACCCGGCATGGATTGCCGGGACGGCTCGGCGAGATCCCGGGGCGCTCTGCCGCCGTCCGGACTGGCGACAGATGGTCCTGGCGTCTTGCTGACCAGACCCTGACTGTGTGTGCCGCAGATGCAGACTGGCTCATACGCAACCTTGGCATGCCCGCCGAACGGATCACGGTGGTCCCCAATGGGCTTCCGCACCGGACTATGGATCCTCGCGAGACAGCGTCAGCCAGAAAGGCTCTCCGTGACGACTGGGGTGTGGGCGAAGAGGGTACAGTCCTCGGGTTCATCGGACGTCTCCGGGAGGAGAAGGCTCCCCAGCGCCTGCTGGACCTCCTGGCCTGGCTGCACGACAGGAAGAGCATCACCCCTTGCAGCTGTCTGCTCGTGGTCGCGGGTGACGGCCCGGATGCTCAATGGTTGCGGGATCAGGCCGCCTCGCTTGGCCTGGACCCGCTGATACGCTGGCTGGGGGTCGTTCCCGAAGCATCCCGGATCCTGCCCGGGATTGACCATCTTCTGCTGCCGTCGCTCTACGAAGGGATGCCGTACGTCGTGATAGAGGCTCTTCAGGTCGGGGTTCCGGTGACTGCCACTCCCGTGGGTGGTCTGCCTGAAGTCCTGGAGGGTCCTGTCCTGAGAGAGGGACTGGTGCCCTGGAGCGCAGAAGCCTGGGGCGGGCGCGTGCTGGCCCTCAGGACTGAAAGCGGGAACAGGCTTTCCTGGCGGGAGGCTGCCATGTCCAGGGCTGCCCTCTTCGATGAGGAGCGTATGCTGGACCAGGTAGAGACGGTCTACTCGAAACTCATCCCCTGAGTAGTTGCCGGTTCGGGCCACACGACACGAACCTTCGGCCGGACACCAGGGAGGGCGATGATGTGATATCATCCTCAACCGTGGGTGGGTACCGCATCGTCGTACACCTGAGAGGGGCGCAATGGCTCTGAAGCTGTCCGTAGTCATCCCGGTCTACAATGAGCGGGCAACGATCGAGACGATCCTCCAGAGGGTCCTCGAGACCCCTTTCGACAAGGAAGTGCTCATCGTTGACGACTACTCGACAGACGGTACCCGCGAGTTCCTCAAGAGCTACACTCACCCCGGTGTGCGCATCTTCTTCCACGGGGTTAACGAGGGGAAGGGCGCCGCCCTTCGCACCGCAATCGGCCATGCGACCGGAGACGTGGTGCTGATCCAGGACGCAGACCTGGAATACGATCCCGGCGAATACGGAAAGCTCATCGACCCGATCGAGCGTGGTCTTGCCGACGTCGTGTACGGATCGCGATTCCTTGGGGGGCCGCACAGGGTCCTGTTCTACTGGCATTCGGTCGGGAATCACTTCCTTACCACGCTGTCGAACATGTTCACCAACCTGAACCTTACCGACATGGAGACCTGCTACAAGGTTTTCCGTCGTGAACTGATCCAGTCGATCCAGATCCGGTCGTGCCGATTCGGATTCGAGCCGGAGGTGACCGCCAAGATCGCCAGGAGAGGTGCCCGGATCTACGAAACCCCGATCTCTTACTACGGCCGCACCTATGAAGAGGGCAAGAAGATCACCTGGAGGGACGGTGTTACCGCCGTCTGGTGCATAATCCGCTATCACTTCTCTGACTGAGCCATTACCGGCTTCCCGGCGCAGCTGTCAACAATACCGATACCAATGTAACGCATCTTTGACACTCGCTCGGGTAGCTGGTACCATTATCCCTGCCATCATGTTGTGGGAAAGAGCGATCCGCTGCCGGATGCCGTCCATCGGGAGGAGGGGTTGTGGCAACAAGGGGAGGCCCGCGTTCATTCGTCTTACTCTTTGTCTGTGGCCGGGTTATGCTGTTCTCGGCGATTCTCTTCGGATCCATTCCGCTGTCAGGCCTCGCTGAGGCTTCGGTTCAGTTTCCCGCCTACCCGGACTGGGAGTCCACTCCGATGAACCAGGTGGCCACCGGCGCCGCCCTCAGGGATCTCGACGGAGACGGCTGGCCCGACCTCATCATCGCCAACGGAAACGACATCCACCGCCAGAGGGTGGCCGTATACAGGAACCAGGGCGGAACCTTCCCGCTCACCCCCACATGGGAGTCCGGCGACGTCGACTATCACGGCCACCTTGACCTCGCGGACGTCACCGGCGACGGCAATCTCGACCTGGCGGTTGCCGTCTACCTGGGTCCCGGCGGATTCCCGCAACCCGGCTACGTCAAGCTCTACCAGGGATACGGCGACGGCACATTCAGTCCCCTTCCCGTATGGCGTTCACAGGATGAGTTCTCCAGCTTCAGGGTCGCTTTCGGCGACATCAACATGAACGGCCGGCCGGATCTCGCCTGTGCAGCGGGGGAAGCCTACTACCGCGTGAAGGAGAGGGCACGGGTCTACCGCAACGTGGGCGGCATGCTCGAGCCCCAGCCTTACTGGATGTCGGATACTGAGGGCTATTCCATGGACGTCGCGTGGGGCGACATCAATGGGGACGGCATCCTGGATCTTGTGGTGGGCGGGACAAGCAATCCGAACGATCCCGACCCATTCCGCACCTCTGTCCACCTCGGCGATGGAATGACCCTCTCCACCGCTCCCGACTGGATCAATGCCGATGGCGACAATTACGCGAACACGATCTGCCTGGCCGACGTGAACGGAAACGGCTGGCTGGACCTCGCTGTCTGCGATAACAACCAGCTTGGGGGCGCAGGTCGCGTCAAGCTCTTCCTCAACGACGGCTCAGGCAACCTCTCCATCCTGCCTGACTGGGTATCCGGCTTCAGCGGCTACGGGGCTCATGTCTCCTTTGCCGATGTGAACTTCAATGGCAGGCTGGATCTGGTCACGGGTTCCTGGTGGGGGAGAGTACGCATCTACCTGAATCAGGACGGCACATTTCCGACTGCTCCGAACTGGCAGTCCGCGTCCACCAGTGTCGTGGAGAACATCGCCTGGGAGGATGTGAACAACGACGGAACCCGGAGTCCCATCCTGGAGCGCTTCATCGGCGATGGGATCCGCAGGCACTTCCTCATGCGCGACCGGCCGGTTCGTCCCATATCGGTGAGCCTTGACGGAACAGTCCTTCCGGAGAGCTCCTACTTTCTGCACACGGAGCACGGATGGATCAGCCTGTCCATTACCCCGTCTGCCGGAGCGGAGTTCTGCGTCGAGTATTCGGCCTCCGCATCGCTGGACTTCGTGGTGTCGAACTGGGACACGGGCAAGGGGAACTATCTCTTCCTCAACCAGATCGAGGTAGCCGGCATCGGTGACCTTGCAGAAAACGCCCGGGAATCTCTCCTCCGTCTAAGCCTGTATCCGAACCCGACAAGTGGGGCAACGTGGATCAGGCTGGATGGCCAGACATGCAGGCTGACTCGGCTGGATATCTTCGACTCGGTGGGGCGGAGGGTCCGCTCATTCCGGAGTCCGGGGAGCGAAGTCCCGCTCCTCTGGGACGGGCTTGACTCATCCGGTCGTCCGGCTCCCGGAGGGGTCTACTGGCTGCGCGCTGCGGGAGAGCTTCAACCGGTCGGGACGAGGCTGGTGGTTGTCCGTTAGCGGAACGTCGCCGCTGCCCCCACCCCAGGACGGGGCCGGCGGCCCGGAGCGAGAGGAAAGATGATCGCAGACGGCAGGACGAAGCTTGAAGAGGCAACCCTCCCGGAGGGCTACAGGGCCGAACGGATGATCTCGATGCACGAGAATCGCATCGTGATCAGGACGGAGACCCCGGATGGCGGCTCCACCGTTCTGAAGATGCTCCTTCCGCCGTACGACGACGCCGACGCCCTGGACTTCCGCGACGAGTTCCTCCTTCTGGATGCCCTTGCACACCCATACTGGGTTCGACCGAGGCTGTTCGGCAGCACCCCCGCGGGCGCGCTCTTCATCGAGATGGAGGATGTGCCGGGGTTGCCACTGTCTGTGCACAGCCTTCGCGGATGGGCTCCGGAGACTCTGGAAGCAGCGCGAAGGATCCTTTCGGGCCTTGTGGCGCTTCACCATCTCGGCACCGCTCACCTTGACCTCAAACCCGGGCAGATCCTGCTCGATGCACCACTCCAGGTCTCCGAATGGGAGAGTGCCGGCCTGGCTGAAGTCGCCTCGCGAGTCGGCCTTCGCATGCTGGATCTGGGACTGGCAGCACCCTTCAGGACTCCGCTCAAAGCGAGAGGCACTCCGGGGTTCATGGCGCCGGAGCTGCTGAGAGGAGAGACAGACTGGAACGCCCGGGCAGACATCTATGCCCTTGGTGCGGTGCTCTTCGATCTCTTCACGGGACACCCCGCCTTCGAGGCGGAAGATGCCGCCGCTATCCTGGCGCTTCAGCTGTCCGGGGCGATCCCCGATCCGGGGGCAGCGGGGGATCTTCCGCCGCTGATCTGTTCTCTGCTGAGGGAGATGCTTTCCCCGGATCCGGAGGACCGGCCAGCCACTGCCCTGGATGTGTGGCACAGGCTGCGGGAGCAGATTCCCAGGGATCGGGTGCGGGAGCTTCCCGCCCGCCTCACCGGACCGGACACCTTCGCATTCACCGACAGGGAGGATGAGGTTGCCCGCTTCGAGCGCTTCATCGGAGAGCACGGGGATTCCGCGGAGCCCCTGCTGGTTCTCGTCACAGGTGAGATTGGTGTGGGGCGCCGGCGTCTGGCCGGCAGGCTCCGCGCACTCGCACAGGCGTCGGGTTGGATCCCGGGCGTCTCGGGGGATGGAAGGCATCTTCTGAGGCGGGAGGGCGCTGCCGGCGGAACCCTGGCGATCGCGGTGTCCGAAGGAACCGCCCTTGAGACGCCCTGCGAGGAGCCCTGTGCCGGGGGCCCCTGTCTCGCGCTCCGGTTGGAGCGGATGAGCAGCGGGTTGTGCGAGGCGATGCTTCAGACACTCGGAGTGGAATCGCCGATGCTGCGCAGAAGCCTTGCCGAGTGTTCCCTGGGCAACCCGGGCCTTCTCTGTGCCGCCGCCAACCGGATGCCGCCGGAACTCGATCTGCTTGTCCCGCTGGTTGGCGTGGATCTCCTGCACCGGCACCTCGACGAGTCACCTCCGCCGTACTGGCTGTCATGGTACGCAGACCTGCTGGGCCGGGTTGGCCGCGTGGAGGGGGATGAGCTTCTGAAGGCCGCCCTTCTGGAGAGAACAGATGCTGAAGGCGGGCGACCGTGTACGGCGATCCTTGGCGCGGATCCTGAGAGGACACGAAGGATCGGCGGGGATCTTCTTCGATCAGACCTGGCACAGTCATCAGCGGCTGAGCAGGCAAGGCTGGCTTCGATACTCAGGGCCGGGGATGTTCTGGAACTCGTCCTCGCACCGGCCCTGGAAGAACTGCTTTCGTCCGGGAACCATGAGGAGGCGATGCGCCTGTTCTCGCGGGCCTGTTCAGTGCTGGATCCCTCCTCTGCCGGATGGACGCGGGAAAGCCTGCTGAAGCTTGCAGAGTCGGCGCCGCTCCTGGGTGTCCGGCATGGCTCGCTTCTGCCGTCTTCGGAGCAGCTGCAGGTGCTTGCCGGGAATCCGAAGCTGCCGGCTGCGGTTCTGCTGCGTGCCTGGTCGGCCATGGCGAGAAACGAGTGGGAGGTCGCGGACTCGTGCCTGGCAGAAACCGGGGCGCAGGAGTGCAGTCCTTTTGTGTCGGGCTGGCTGAGGTTCCGGAGATCCCTCCTGTCCCGTGAGCTGCCTGCCGCACGGAGTCTGCTGGAAACACTGTCGGAGCACTCCGCTGAACATCCCGCAGCCGGCTTCATCATTCAGTCCGGATGGGCCGAGGTCCAAAGGCACGAGGGAAGACTGGATGAAGCGGCTGCGACTCTGGAAGCCCTGCTGGGCCAGGCACCGGCGATCCCCGGGGCGTTGCACTTCGCCAGTGTCCACCGCGCCGCGAACCTGGCGCTGAACCGGGGCGACCTGGACGTGGCCCGTGCTCTTCTTCACGAGGCGTTGGAGCTGGCGGATCGCAACAGGCTCGTCCTCTCCAGGCCCACGGTGCTGATGGGACTCGCCGGGCTCGACTACCAGGCGGGCAATCTGCCGGGATCGCTTGAGTGGTGCGAAGGGCTTCTCCGGGAGTGGACGCGCGAGCAACGCTGGGATCAGGCCGTCACAGCCATCAGCAATGCAGGCCTTTTGCTGCTGGAGCAGGGGCGTATCGGAGAGTCGATGAGGCTCCTTCTGCGTGGCCGAGCTCTGGCGTCGGAGGCGGGCAACCACCTCAGCCGGATCCGGATCGGGAGGAGGATGGCGCAGGGCTTCGCATGGATGGGCCTGCATGATCGCGCAGAAGACATTGCCGGTCGACTTCTCGAAGAGGATCGCCTGGCGCAGCCGGAACGTGGGCACATCCTCTGTATCCTGGGTCTGACAATGATGGATGCCGGAAGACTGGACGAAGGCCGCGAGTCGTATGCGGGCGGTGTCCAATGCCTCTGCGAGGCCGGCGCCCGTGAGGATGCAGCAGATGCGCTGGGTTTCTGGGCTCTCTCGGAACTGGATACCGGGAACGTGGGATCGGCCGGAAGGCTCCGGGGCGAGGCGGAAGAGCTCATGTCCGTGGTGTCCGGCGTGACCGGGAGCATCAGGCTGCTTGTGGATGGACGCCTTGCGGTTCAGGCGGGAGAAGCGCCGGAGAGGTCCCGAGAGATCCTGGATCAGGCTGTGTCCGCCCTGCGCGATCAGAACCGGTGGTTCTTCGCCTGGCAGGCGCACTGGTTCAGGGCCAGGGCAATGGTGTGGATGAACGAGCCGGCGGCAGCAGCCGGCGAGTATGGAGAGGCGCGCAGGATCGTTTCGGCGATGCTCGGTTCGCTCAGCGACCAGGCCACAGCAGGCCGGTTCCTGGATAGACCGATCCTGCGCCAGTTTCTGGATGAACTGGAGATGGTGTGACCGGGTCCTGCAATCCGGACTGTTGCACCTCGTCAGAACTGGAAGCTCGTACGAGGATCGGGAGCGATTGCGAAAGGGGAGGAAATGGGACACGAAGCCGGACCTGAGGCGCAACGTGCGTCGCGACTGACTCGGAAGAGCGGGACTGACCGGGCGCGACGGGAAGGTCAGAAGGACACTCAGGTTGACCACCCGGTCGACCGCAGGTCTCTGCTGCGGCATACCGAAGGGGTTTCTCCCCTGGAAAGGCGGCTTCTCTCACAGGGGGCGGCCCTGGAGGAGGGCCGTGCTCATTCGGTGCAGCAGGAGGTGGAGGCCCTGCGCAAGCTGCTCGATGTCGGCAGGGAACTGTCTTCCATCCTGGATCTCGACTCCCTGCTTGATGCTGTCCTGGATTCGGCTGTCGACCTCACAAGCGCGAGCCGCGGCCTGCTCCTGCTCCGGGAGGGAGAGCGGCTCAACGTGGCCCGGGGCCGCGGCGCCAGCCGGGAATCACTCGATGCGGACACTATCCGGATCTCGGAGACACTCGCGCGGCAGTGCATGGAGGAAGACAGGGTTGTTCCCTATGACAATATCTCACAGCTTCCGGAGCTGCGGGACGTGCGATCGATCAAGGCCCTCGAGCTGTACGCGGCTCTCTGTGTGCCGCTTCGGGAGCGGGGCCAGGTGACGGGAGTTCTCTACCTGGACAGCAATGCCCCCGGACTGAGAACAGCATCAAGGGAGATCGCCATGCTGGAGGCGTTCGCCTCGCACGCTGCGGTCGCCCTTGCCAACGCGCGCATGCACCGGCACCTTGAAGATGCGCGGATTCTCCTGACGCGGGAGAACGAAGGCCTTCGGGCGGAAGTCCGCGAATTGGCAGGGTTCGCAAACATGCTCGGCGCGAGCCCGGCAATGCGGGATCTCTTCGACAAGATCCGCCTCGTCAAGGACACCGAGATTCCGGTCCTGCTGCTCGGTGAGAGCGGAACGGGGAAGGAGCTGGTGGCCCGGGCGCTCCACTATGAAGGAGTGCGCAAGAGCGGGCCGTTTGTGCCCGTCAATTGCGCCGGTCTGGCTGAGGGAGTGCTTGACAGCCTCATGTTCGGGCACAGAAAGGGCGCCTTCACCGGTGCGGTCACCGACAGCCCCGGGCTTGTGGAGCAGGCGGACGGCGGCACGCTCTTCCTGGACGAGGTCGGCGACATGCCGGTGACTTTGCAGACCAAGCTCCTGCGCTTCGTGGAGAGCGGCGAGTTCCGCCGTGTGGGCGAGACGGCAGAACGAACCGCAGCGATCCGCCTGATAGGGGCGACCAACCGGGATATCGCCGCCATGGTCTCCACAGGTGAGTTCCGGGAGGACCTCTACTTCCGACTCTCCGATGTTCGGCTCATCCTCCCGCCCCTCAGGGACAGGGAGGAGGATCTCCCGCTACTGATCGAGCACTTCTTCGAGGAGGCGAGAGGGCTGGTTCACCGGCGGATCGAGGGAATCTCCGTAAGGGCCCGCAGGTTTCTGCTCCGTTATCACTGGCCCGGGAATGTGCGGCAACTGAGGCGGGTCATACAGGGAGCCTGCGCCCTCGTACCGGATGGGGGAGTCCTGGACGAAGAACACCTTCAGATGCACTTCCCCAAGAGCGAGACACTGGAGCTGCCCCGGCTTGCAGGCCGATCGCTGCAGGAGGTAATGGCCGAGTTCGAGAAGGGATTCCTCGAGAGGGGCCTCCGCGAGACAGACTGGAACATCACGCGCACGGCCAGGGCGCTCGGCATAAGCAGGCAGCACCTGCACAATCGCATCCGCATGTACGGGCTGCGGAGACCGCCCAGCGGAGGCTGAGCTGGTCGTGGATGCAGCTGTCTGGCGGGGGCAGGCCTTCGGGTCGCAAGTCTCCTGTATGAACTGTCAACTGTCAAGCATTGTTGACGTGCCTTGTAACGTGCTGTAAGTCAAGCCGCTATAGTGGTTGTGCCAATATGTGTCATCATGAGCTTACAGTGTTCAAAGCTCACATGCTCGCCCCTTGTTTCAGGTGGCGGAACTGCGCAGATTTCTAACTGATTGCTGCTAAATTAGGTAGGGCGTAAATGGCTGCCGGCTGCGAAAAATCCCGCAGATTGGCACGGTGTGTGAGACAGCCTCTGTATGAATGCCACAGCCGGTCATAAACAACCGGCTTCGGAGACCCGAGGAGATACAGAGGAGGTGGAAGATGATGTTCGCCGGCAATTTCGTCCCGTTCGTGATGGCTCTGCTCTGGATTCTGGCCGTCGGTCGCGCCGGCTGGTAGGCCGAGAGAGAAGCCCCCCGACAGGGCCTGGGTCACTCGGCCGGCAAGGCTGGGAGCGATCCAGGCCCTGTTTCAATCCACCGATTCTGCTCCACTGGCTTCTGTCACAACCGGGCAATTCTCCCCAGGCCGGCCGGGTTCAGCCACTCTGCCGCAAAGCACAACCCGCCTGTGTGTTGACGCTCTCCACGTAACGCTGGGGGGATCTGCCGGGGCGGCCTGACCCTGACAGACATCCCCCCCATCACTCCCGGCTCTCTCCCGCGTACCCGTAGTCCTCTCCGCAGGAACTCAAGTGCCTGGCTAATATTCAGCAAACCATCCTGTTAGCCCATGACCTGAATCCTCTTTCTCCTGACCAGTCCGAATCACCCCGCTGTGGCACTCCGTTTGTCTCCATCCATCTGAACAGGTGCCAGGTTCAGGAAACGGAGGGATTCACCATGAGGCTGCTAATTCTCCTCTCACTGGTAATCGGCATTGGGGCAACAGGTTGCTCCTCCGACCGGGAGGCAGGCGGTGTGGCGGACCTCCTCGGTGCCCCTGCCGCGACCGAGGGCGCCAGCATGAGTACTTTCGTCGGATCCACCGGGGGGAGTCTCTCCGCCGGTGGTGCAGAGGTTGTGATCCCCCCATGTGCCGTTGATAACGGGACGACTGTCACACTGGAGTGGGACGGCGCATCCCGATGCGTGGTTACCGTCACCGGCCCGCCTCTGCAGGATGATGCAGTCCTGAGAATGCAGAGGCCGCCGGGCAAAGCCACCTCGGCAGGATTGCGTATCATGGGATATGACGATGTTTCAGGTGGTTGGGTGGATCTGGGCGGAGATGAGGCGAACGGCCGGGTTGAGATAAGGGACCGTTTCGTTCATTACTCCATCTTCGACCTGGACGATATTGACTGACGAGAGGCTTTCAGGCGAGGAAAGGCCGTGCGGGAGGCCTCCTTCATCAAGGCGGCAGCCGGTCCTCGGAACAGGGCCGGCTGCAGTTTGTTAACGCGATGCCGCTTCGAACCCCCCCCCTGTTGCCCCGGCCCGTCAGCCGACTTCCCCGCGCCGGCAGTACTCGGATCGGACGGAGGCACGCCGGTTCTCGGCTTTGTGCAGTTCAGAGACAGTGCTGATCTGTCGAATACCCGGGTAGCAGAGTGACCTGGCGGCGGCCCGCTGCCCAGTCGCCGTAATCCGCAGGAGGCAGCAGGGATCGGTTCCTGCACCGATTGCCGGAAGAGCCCGGCGGCGTTCGGGGGAAGGCCGGGAAAGGCAAGAGAGCAACAGTGGCCCGCATCGACGGAATCTTCAAGATGGTCAAGGAACAGGGAGCCTCGGATCTCCACATATCCAGCGGCGCGCCTCCGATGCTACGCGTGCAGGGAGAGATCCGGTCCATAGAGGCGCCTCCACTGACCGGAGACCAGGCCCGACAGCTTCTCTACGAGATGATGACCGAGGAACAGAAGGGGATCTTCGAACGCGACCGGGATATAGACTTTGCCTACGACGTGGAGGGAGAGGTCCGCGTCCGCTGCAATCTGTACGAGCAGATCAGGGGTATCGCCGGAGCCTTCAGGCTGCTGCCTACCGAGATCTATACCCTCGAACAGCTTGGCCTGCCGGACTCCATCCGCAAGTTCGCCGAGTATCGGAAGGGCCTGGTGGTCGTGACCGGTCCGCCGGGAAGCGGCAAGAGCACAACGCTCGCCGCCCTCATGCATCACATAAACCAGACGCAGCGAAAGCATATCATCACGATCGAGGACCCGGTTGAGTATGTGCACCACAACCTGAACTGCCTGGTCAACCAGCGCGAGGTTGGACGCTCGGCCCGCACCTTTGCCTCCGCCCTGAGGGCAGCTCTGCGCGAGGACCCGAACATCGTCCTGGTCGGGGAGATGAGAGATCTCGAGACGATGCAGCTTGCGATCACCGCAGCGGAGACCGGCCAGCTCGTGCTTGCGACCCTGCACACATCCAGCGCGCCCCAGACCATCGACCGGATCATCGACGCCTTCTCGGACGACAGGCAGGCGCAGATCCGCACCATGCTGGGAGAGTCGCTGAGGGGTGTGGTTGCGCAACGCCTGGTCCGGCGCAAGGACGGAAAGGGGAGACTGCCGGTAACGGAGATCCTCTTCGTGAACACCGCAGTGAGCTCTCTCATCAGGGAGAAAAAGACCTTCCAGATAAAGACGATCATGCAGACCGGACGGAAGGACGGGATGGTTCTCCTCGACAACGTCCTTCTGGACATGCTCAAGCGCGATCTCATCACGCCGCAGGAGGCTTTCCTCTCCTGCAACGTCAAGGAGACGTTCCTTCCCTACCTGGATGAAGAATCCGCACAGGCCGCGGCGTGAATCAGGACCATCGAGGCGGAGGAGAACGAATCATGCCTCAGGATTGTGTGCTGAAGAGGGTGCGGCGGTGAAAGGCGCGGTGGACCGGGGATCGCGTCCGCATGGCATGTCTGCCCTTAGCGGCCGCCTGAGTGCAGTCTCCCTCTTCGACCTCTGCCAGTTCCTGATGCTCAACCGCAAGACCGGCACCCTGACAGTCCGGTCCGAGGGAAGGTCGGCCTACTTCACGTTCCAGGAAGGCCAGTTGATGAGCGCTCTGGACGAAGCCTTCCGCAACGGGGAGGGAGTCGTCCTGGAGGCTGTACAGTGGCCCGACGGCGAGTTCAGCTTCGATCCGGGTCCCGTTCCCCCCGACAGGAAGATCCAGGCCTCTACGGAGAACATCCTGCTGGAAGCTGCCCGGCGCATCGATGAGATGAAGGCCAAAGGCGCCGAAGAAGAGGCACCCGGTCACGAGGTGAGATTCCGCGAAACGCAGGCGAGGGCTGCAGGTCTGGCGGAGGCCTTCAGGAACGCCGTGTCCGCTTCAGGCGGCCCGGCAAAGCCCGGTTACTGGAAGGGCGAGGCCATAAATGCACTGGAAACGGGGAGGGCGGCGTGCGCGGTGTTCGGCCCCGAAGAGCACATCACCCTGGCTGGACCTGATCTGCTCGGGCGGATCGATGGAGTGCCCCGCACGGAATGGTGGCCCTGGATCAGATCACTCTGCGGAGATGACGGCTCCAGAGGCGATCGACTCGGATCGGCTCCGGGCGGACTCAGGATCACCGCCCATGGTATGACCCTTCTCCTCAGGCGCCACGGGGGCGGGGACTCCGGGAAGGTCATCCTCAGCCGCCTGTGCAACGAGATCCCTGCCTGGAGCGATCTGGGCCTTGAGGATGTGATCCATGGGCAACTCGAGACTGCTGCGGGCGGTCCGTGGGTGCTCCTCGACTCATTGCAGTGGAGGCGCACCGGGGGGCGGTCTCCCGTCCCTGAAGATGCACCCGGGGATGCCTCCCCCAAACCGTATCGCACACCAGGCGAAACCGGAGTGAAGGGTGGTAAGCAGGCAGGGGATCGCAGATCCACGACACTTGCCTCGGTCTCCTGGGCCGGACCAGCGCTCTGCGCTGCCGCGGCATGGCTGCGCAGGCGGATGGAGGAGCGTCCTGGCGCTGCGTGGGTGGTGGAACGCGCACCAGTCTTCGACTGGTCCACCCTGCCGGGGAGCGTCCGCACGGTTCATCAGGACCGCCTGTGCCGGCCTGGCCGGCTGAGCGAGCTGTGTGCCGCAGTTGGAGCGGGCTCGCTCGTGCTCGGTGGTCCGTGGAACGCCCGCCTCGCCGGGGAAGCCACTGAGCTGGCGCTACAGGGTGTTTCGGTCGTGATTCTGGACTGCGCGGCCGATGCTGCAGACTGGGTGCGGAGGAGGCGCTCTCCCTGCCAGCAAGGCGGCGATCCCGTTGTCGATGGAATCGCCGGAGTCTGGAGCCTCCGGTTTGCTCCGGGTGAGAACTCGATCCACTCCACCCTGATGATCCCCCGGCCAGCCGACGGCAGAACGAGTGACTCATAGCAGGGGTTTCGGTACTGCCGGCAACCTCCCGGACGCCGCGTCACACCTCTTCTTCTCTTCCGCACCCGCTGGACAGATCGGTTGTGCCCAAGTATCCTGTCTTCTGCCCAACGCGGGATTGCTAGTCTGGTGTACCTCTCATCCCGTGCGTTGAGAGGCCCGGAGGTGGCTGCGAAGAGGAGTGAAATGCCGGAGGTTATCCTTAATGGTTTCTCACTGACGCGGGACCAGGTCTGCTCGGTGTCGAGATCAGGAGAGGCCGGGTTCGCCCGCGTGGTCCTGGACCCCGAGGCCCTTGCACACCTGCAGGCAGTGCGTTCCAGGGTGGAGCGGGACTGGCTTCAGAACCACAGGATGCCGATCTACGGCTTCAACACCGGCGTCGGAGTGCTGAAGGATCGACAGGTCCCGGGGGAGAAGCTGGACGACTTCCAGAAGCACTACATCGATACCCACTGTGTCGGGGTTGGCCGCCCCTTCGACCAGGAGACGGTAAGGGCCGCGATCCTTGTGCGGGCAAACAGCCTTGCCTCCGGTCACTCGGGCGTCAGGCCTGAGCTCGTGCAGGCCCTCCTCCAACTGCTCAATTCCGGAGTTCACCCGGCAGTCCCGGAGACAGGCTCCCTGGGCGCGAGCGGAGACCTTGCCCAGCTTGCCCACGTGGGGGCAGTGCTCAGTGGGGAGCCCGAAGCGCAGATTCTCTCCGAGGACACCACCATCCGGCTGCGGGACGTCGACCCGGAGAGGCTCCCGTCTCCTCTTGCCCTTGCGCCGAAGGAAGCGATGGCCCTGACCAACGGCACGTCGTTCATGCTGGCGATCCTGGCCCTGATCACGGTGGATGCTCGATTGTTGCTCAGGCAGGCCGATGTGGTGGCTGCCCTGTCGGTGGAGGCTGTTATGGGCGAAGAGGACGCCTTCGACGCCCGACTGCAGGTTGTCCGGCCGCACCCGGGCCAGGAGACCTCAGCCAGGAACTTCCGTCGCCTCTTTGCCGGGGGTGAGGCGACCGGAGAGGATCTCCGCCTGGAATACCTGAGGAGAAAGGTTTCCGAAGAGGTCGAACGCATCAGCGACCAGGCAAGGGCGGCAGGGATCGACCCGGGCTCCCTTCTCAGATACCGTGTCGCCTCGGAGCATCTTCCAAGGGTGCAGGATGCATACTCACTGCGCTGTGCCCCACAGGTTCACGGTGCGTCCAGGGACGCGCTGGACCACGTGGTTTCCGTCGTGGACAGGGAGCTGAACGCCGTCACAGACAACCCTCTGATCTTCCGCGAAGGGGACGGCTACAGGCCCCTCTCAGGCGGCAACTTCCACGGACAGCCACTCGCCCTCGCCGCGGACTACGCCTGCATGGCTCTTGCCGAGATGGGCAGCATCTCTGAGAGACGGCTCTACAGGCTTCTGAACTCTGACCTGAGCTACGGTCTACCACCCAACCTGACGGGAGGCGAACCTGGCATCAATACCGGGCTCATGATCGCCCAGTACACCGCAGCCGCCCTGGTGTCGGAGAGCAAGACCCTGTCACATCCAGCCGTGGTCGACTCGATACCATCCTCGGGTGATCAGGAAGATCACGTCTCCATGGGCCTCTGGGCTGTACGCAAAGCGCGCAAGGTCCTTCAGAACAGCCGGAGGGTGCTGTCGCTGGAGCTCCTTGCAGCTGTTCAGGGGCTGGATCTCCAGGAACGTGTACTGGGACGCCCGCGTCTCCTCAGTCCTGCACTGACGGCGGCGAGAGGGGCAGTCCGACAGCGAATTGCAGCTTTGAGGGAGGACAGGTATCTTCCGCCGGACCTGGAGAGCGTGCACGAGATACTGCGGCAGGATGTACTGCTGGCTGCGGTCGAGGAGTGTCTTGGAGATGCCTTGGAGTAGCGGGCGACAACTCATCCCGCATGTCCGTCAGGTAAGTGCAGTGGGGTGCGGGCGCCAGGGAACTGCGGGGAGGATGGGAATTGCCGGAGAGAAGATCAGACCAGGACAACGCCGAGCGGGATCCCGCCGGTCCGCCATGCCGTGACGGAGATGATGCGTCCGCACCTGCGTCCACACCGGGAGAACGGATAACGCCCCGCACTTTCCGCGGGATGCGGGACTTCCTCCCCGCGGAGATGATCGCAAGGGAAGAGCTCTTCGCCTACCTGAGGGAGGTGTTCCAGCGGTATGGCCTGGCTCCACTGGAGACCCCGGCGGTTGAGTACCTGGAGATTCTGCTCGGAAAGTACGGAAGCGAGGGGGACAAGCTGATCTACCCCCTCGCATACAAGGGCGGGAGTGTACTCGCCCTGCGCTACGACCTGACGGTCCCCCTGGCACGTGTGGTTGCCCAGTACCGCGATCTCCCGAGGCCATTCAAGCGATACCAGCTGCAACCTGTATGGAGGGCCGACAGGCCCCAGCTGATCCAGGGTCGATACAGGGAGTTCTGGCAGTGCGATGCAGACATCGTGGGCGATGATAACCGCATTGCGGATGCCGAGATCCTGGCGCTCACAGCCGAGGTTCTGGACGGGCTTGGCGTCGGGTCCTACCGAATCCGGGTGAACCACCGGAAGATCCTGGAGGGGATGGTGCAGCTCTCCGGGCTCAGGCCGGAAGCGGTTCCGGCAGTTCTCCGTGCGGTGGACAAGGTGGACAAGGTGGGGGAGGAGGGGATCGGATCCGAGCTGGAGGCTGAGGGGATCGATGCCGGGCCTCGCAGGCAGATCCTGGATCTGCTGTCCCGTCCCTCCGGGGGTATGGATGCAATCCGGGACCTGATGAACGCCTGTCCCGGCACACCGGCCCTGCAGGAAGGTTGCTCAGACCTCCTGAAGATCTGGGGCTGCCTCGAGAGCCTGGGCAGTCCGATGGGCTCCTTCGAGTTTCGCCTGACGCTTGCCCGGGGTCTGGACTACTACACCGGCGCCGTGTTCGAGTCGTTCGCGGAGTCTTTGCCGCACGTCGGCAGTCTCACGGGCGGGGGACGGTACGACGGGCTGATCGGGGTCTTCTCCCAGGAGTCGGTGCCGGCGGTCGGAACAACCATCGGGATCGACCGGATCATGACAGCGCTGACACAGTCGGGGAGGAGCTGGGACAGGATCTCCAGGACGCAGGTCCTGGTCCTTCAGTTCGGCGCGGAGTCGGAGGCGGCCTGCCTGGCCATGACCGGGCGCCTGCGCAGGGAGGGGCTGGCGGCGGAGGTATGGTACAGGCCTGACCGGCTGAAGAAGCAGCTGGCGCACGCGGATCGCCTCGGTGTGCCGGTGGTCCTCTTCCAGGGGCCCGATGAGGCCTCGCGGGGGGAGTGGGCACTGAAGGGTATGGCAGGCGGAGAGCAGCTTTCTGTTCCGGAAGACCGGGTCTGCGAGGCTGTTCGCCGCGTGCTCGAAAGCGCATGACCAGGTGCTGCTGCGGGTGAGGAAGCCGGGGGGCTGTCCTGCCTGCGTTGACTGCCGGTTCCGCAGGTGCTAACGTCGCCTGTGGTATTGGTCTCGGGGTGATCCATGCACGGCCCGCCGGGTCTGGGGAGTAGGGAGATTATGCGCACACTCGGTTTGACTCGATGGATTCTGTTGCCTGCGGCTTTCTGCCTCTGCGCCGCTTTCTTCTTCGCTGGAGATAGCGCCGCTCAGGAGGACCCCGTGGAGAGGTTCTCGCTGTCCGGGCAGTTCGGAACGGGTGGGCTTGCCATGGGGGATGTAAACAGCCGGATCCGCGATGGCAACCGGGCGGTTCTCCGGCCATTCGATTTCAAGGAACTGAGCTCCCTCAGTTACGGCTTCAACTTCACCGGCGACCTGCGCGCACGGATCAGCCACAGCATTTCCCTCTCGGTCGGGGGGGGCCTCATCACCGGGAAGACTGGCGTAGACTACGACTACGTCATCAAGGTAGAGCCGAAGGCCACCCTGTTCTACCTGAGGGGCATGTACCAGCTGCCGTATCGTCCCATTCGGAACCTGATTCTCCGGGTTGGCGGCGGCCCCATCTACCTGAGCTCTGCGGAGGTTTCCGTCAGTCACGAGTTCCGTTCAGTAGGTCCGGGCACGACGCGTGTGGAGTCCGTCACTTTCAAAGGAGAAGGATGGGGGGGGCAGGGATGGCTTGAGGGGGAACTTGTCGTAAGTGAGAGGTTCACCCTCGTCGGAGATGTCGGATACCGCAGGGCGGTTGTATCCAGAGGGGATTACGACTGGTCGATCACCGGGCTGACCAACCCCTATCACAGGGAGCCTCATGGCCAGGCGGTGATCGAGAACAGGTATGCATTTCACAGAACTGAGAGTTTTCTCGCGGCTTCCTTCCTCGAGATCGTGTATGAGGAGGATGGAGAGACACCGCGTCTGGACGAAATGAACCGGACACTCACCGAACCAAGGAACCATTGGAGAAACATGGACTTCAGTGGCGTTCAGGCCAATGTCGGTCTGCGCGTGTACCTGTTCTAGCTGCACCGGGCCTGAGCTTCCCGGACGCTCCGGGGGAATCCGGTGACCCTGGACGCCGGCGTGACCTCGAAAGGGAGCCGACTGACTGACCAGGATCCGCACGGGAATCCCTGCCGCGAGCTCAGTAATCTCACACCACCCAACAGGATGATTGGGAAAGGGCTTTCCGCGGTCGATCGATAGGGATGCCGACCTCCACAATGGACCCAAGGAGTACAAGATGACCGGCCATTCCGGATGGATCCGCCAGGCCTGCGCCCTCCTCATCATGACAGTGCTCTCCATCTTCCTGTCCCCAACTCCCGTGGAGGCTGCCGGCTTCATGCACGTAGACGAAATCCAGGCCGGAATGCGCGGAACGGGACGCACCGTCTTCCGCGGCTCCACAGTCGAGGAGTTCGATGTCGAGATTGTGGACGTTCTGCGGAAGACCCGGCCCCAGGGCGACCTGATCCTCTTCCGGGCCCTGGATGAACGTCTGGAACACAGCGGGATTGTTGCCGGTATGAGCGGCAGCCCGGTCTACATCGATGGACGTCTGATCGGTGCGATCGCCTTTGCGTTTCCATTCCTCAAAGATCCGGTGGGTGCGATCACCCCCATTGGGGAGATGCTCGACCTGCTGGAGATGCCGGCTTCCGATGGAGCCGAGTTGGACACGGCAGGTAGTGAGCGCCTCTGTGGTGGCGATCCCGGCGGCAGCAGGAGTGCCGCAACCCCGGCCCCGGCTGGCCGTGAGCCTGCGGATACAGGGCAGTTCGACGCGCTCTGGTCACGCTTCGTATGCGGTGGCGGGGATCCGGAGGATCTGCTGTCTCGACCGCCCAGCCGTCCTGGGGATGCGGGTCCTTCACTCATCTCCCTGCCTGTCTCACTGTCCGGGTGGAATCCTGCTGTAGACCGGAGGCTTTCACGGTATCTCGAGAGCGTCGGCTTCCTCCCGGTGCCGATGGCATCCGGCAGCAGGGTCGGAGGAACCCCGGCCGGTACGGCAGGGGCTTTCGAACCCGGTCAGGCGGTCTCTATCGAGATGGTGCGCGGTGACGCCAGTCTCGCCGCCGTCGGGACCCTCACGCACGTTGACGGCGACAGGTTCCTGGCCCTTGGCCATCCGATGCTTCAGGACGGCCCATCCGACCTGCCGTTCTCGATTGCCTGGATCCACGCGGTGATGCCGAGCCTGCAGATCTCATTCAAGATGGGTTCTCCGGGAGAGCCGATCGGCAGAACACTGCGCGACAGCAGGGCCGGGGTGTCAGGTGTCAGGGGAGAACATCCCGACATGCTCCCGGTACGTGTCGTGCTCAGGGAGGGAGACGCGAGTCCGAGGCAGTTCAGGTACGAGCTCGTGCGGCATCACATGCTGACGAGGGCACTCATCCCGTGGACGGTTACCAACTCGTTCATGACGTCGGGGTGGCCGCAGGGAGAAGCGACGGTGAAGAGCCGCCTCACCGTGTATCTCAAGGACGGGAAGCAGGTGGATCGGAGCGATCTTATGTTCACGGAGATACCCGGATTCACACTTGGAACTGAGATCACCCTCCCTGCCGGGATACTCCTCGCGAATCCTTTCGAAAGAGTTCGCATCGATTCCGTGGTTGTCGAGGCTGATTACCGGCAGGAGCGCGCCGAGGCGAGGATAAGCAGGCTGTATGCCTGGCCCAGACTGCTCGACCCCGGTGGCGAGCTCAGGGTGGAAGTAACCCTCCAGCCGCACAGGAGTGAGCCGGTCACCCGGGTGGCGACCATCCCGATTCCTGAGGCGTGGGCCGGCAGGAAACTGAGACTGGCCGTGGGCGGGGCATCGGAGTTTGCGGAGTGGGATCGGGACCGGGCGCCGGCCAGGTACACGCCGCGCGACCTGGCGGGGCTCTTCCGGCTGATCGAATCTGTTCCCCGACAGGGTGCGCTCATGCTCCGCATCGTCGTGGAAGAAGACGGCTCCATGATCGGAGATTCCGACATCCCGCCTCTGCCGCCTTCTCTCAGAGCGGCGACGGAGGCGGAAGGGAGCTGGAGCAGGGTTCGCTCAACATCCGCGGCACTTCTGCTGGAGGAGCGTCTGGAGGCCCCTTATGTGGTTCGCGGAGGGGAAGCACTGAGTCTGGAGGTGAAGCCGTGAGTTCGATACGGATGCCGGGTTGCACGAAGCGGGTTCGAGCCCTGCTGCCGACCGCCGCTGTTGTCTCCGTCTGTATGGCAGGACTTGTCGCACTACCGGCCGCTTCGGCGCTGACCGACCAGTTCCGGACCGAGTCCTATATCCGTTTCAGGGAATGCGAGTCGGAAGGGCTGACCATGCATCAGGATGGTTGGGTAGGCCCGGGCCTGAAACCAGTTCTGATGGCAGATCCCGGATCCCGCACCATCTGGTCGATGGCGCTGCTCGAAGGTGGAGACCTGCTCCTTGCTACCGGCGACCAGGGGGAGATCCTCCGCGGAAGACCAAAGGCGGGGGACGACCGGTTCGAGGTCCTGGCCGGGCTCTTCGACTACGAGGTCTTCGCCCTTGCGGTCGGCCCGAAGGGGGAGATCTACGCGGCCGGCGCCCCGGCCGGGGCCGTGGTGCAGATCGACCTCAAGGGAGAGAAGCGGACCCTCTTCAACCTGCCTGAGTCTCTTGCCTTCGCGCTTCTGGCGGGGAAGGACGGCGAGGTCTATGCCGCCACGGGCGAGCGCGGAAGGCTCTACCGCATCACCAGGGAAGGGAAGGGTGAGGTCGTGGCGGAGTTGGCCGACCTTTCACTCCGCTGCCTGGCCTGGGCTCCCGACGGGAGCATCTGGGCCGGGACTGACGGGCGAGGCCTTGTACAGAAGATCGACCCGAAGTCGGGAACGGTGCGGACTGTGTACGACTCGGAGCAATCCGAGGTTGTTTCGTTGATTCCCCTGGATGACGGCGGGTTGATCTTCGCCACCAATCCCCCCTTCCAGGCTCAGGGAGGGGGGGCTTCGGGCGGAACGGAGAGAGAAAGGGTCAACTCCGGCACAGGGGCTTCGGGCCCTTCCCTCTTCCACCTGTCGCCGGAGGGGAGTGCAACCCGTATCTGGCAGTGTCAGGAGAGGCTGATCCACTCACTGGCCCGGGACGCAGATGGTTCGATCCTGGTGGGAACCGGAGACTCTGCTGCGCTCTATCGCATCGACGAGTACGGCATGGAGTCACTGCTGTGGCGGCCCGAGGAGTACCAGATACTGTCGCTGGTCAGGGCCGGAGGAACGATCCATGCTGGTACAGGGAACCCCGGGCGCTGGTACATGCTCGAGTCAGGGAACGGCGCTGCCGGCACGCTGACCTCAAAGGTCCAGGATGCGGGTGGTCCTGTGAACTGGGGCCGGGTACGCTGGAACGGCGTTCCAGGCAGGCGGGGCGGAATCGGGTTCGAGACCCGCACAGGCTTCACTCAGACGCCTGACCAGACCTGGAGTGAGTGGCGGAAGGTGGATCTGGACGGGGAACTGAGCGGCCCGGTGCCGAGCCCTCATGCGCGGTTCCTGCAGTGGAGGGCACGCCTCGAAGCTGATGGAGCGGGCGGACCTGTGCTCTACGGTGTGCGCGTCTCCTATGCCGGTGCCAACCGCAGACCCCGTATCGGGAGCCTTCGTGTCTCTCCCGACATCCCGCAGTATGCCGCCTCCGAAGGCAGCCGCGGTTCGGTCAGCCAGCTTCTTCCAGGTGGCGTCCTCATCGACTACTCGCTGCCCCCCTCCGGCATGATGACAGTCTCTCCGCAGGATGTGCCCAACTGGGTCCGCCGTATACGGTCGGTCATCTGGGAGGCTTCGGATCCTGACGGAGACGTCCTGGTCTACACACTCGGAATCCGCGCTGAAGGCGGGACGGAGTTCCGCACCCTGGCCAGGGATATCCGTGAGACGGCCTGGTCGTTCGAGGAGGGGATGATACCCGACGGAGTCTACCAGATTCGCCTGACAGTCTCCGACGAACCCTCCAACGTGCCGGGAACGGGGTTGATGGAGACCCGGCTGAGTGCACCCTTCCGAGTGGACACAGTGCCGCCAGTCGTGGAGCAGGTTCGTGTCCGCCGCACGCGCGACACGGGGATCCGTATCGAGGGGCGTGCGAGGGACGACAGCTCACCGGTCGTGAGCGTGGAGGTGTCCCTGGACAACGGGCCTTTCCAGCCGCTGACAGCCACGGATGGAGTATTCGACTCTGTCGAGGAAGGCTTCCACGGCACGGTAAGCCCGGCGCACGGACAATCCGGCGAATGGATCGTCATCAGGGTGCAGGATGCGGCCGGCAATCGTGGCAGTCACCGCGCGTGGATCGAGGCGGGAGACTAGCCGACACACCGGGCGCCAGGCCCGGTCCGGAAGATCCGCTGGTGAAGCAGGTCAGTAGGCGATCGCCCAGATCACCCTGTACGGTGAAGGCTTCCCGCACACGATGCAGACGCCTGCGTCCTCCCGGGTCGCCCCGTCAAGCTTGTCCATAGGCTTCACCCGGATGGTGGCCTTGGTCTCTTCCTTGACGCTGGTCTCGCATGACGGGTCCTGGCACCAGTGCGCCATCACGAACCCCTCGTCGTCGGCGATGAACCCGCGGAAGGTGTCGTAGTCGTCGATCACGGTTGTGTGTGAATCGCGGAATGCCAGGGCCTTCTGGAAGAGATCCTTCTGCATCTGCTCGTGCATGAGAGGGAGAGCCCCGGGAATCCCGCCCATGGGTGTCGGCTGTTTCGCCCGGTTGTCGCGGCGAACCAGCACTGCCTGGCCGTTCGCCACATCGCGGGGACCGACCTCGATCCTGACAGGCACTCCCCTGGCTTCCCACTCTGTGTACTTCCAGCCCGGCCGGATCTGGTCGCGATCGTCGACGCGCACTTCGGCGACACCGTCGAGGGAGCGCGCTATACGCTGTGCAGCCTCCAGGACGACGGTCTTCTCCCCGTCCGACTTCCAGATCGGGACGATCACGGCCCCGAGAGCGGAGAGGCGGGGGGGAACCACGAGCCCGGAGTCGTCGGAGTGGGCCATGATGAGGGCCCCGACAAGCCGCGTGGAGACTCCCCAGGAGGTCATCCAGGCGTGTTGCATCGTCCCCGCCTCGTCCTGGTAACGGACATTGAAAGGGACCGAGAAGTTCTGGCCGAGGTTGTGCGACGTTCCGGCCTGGAGCGCCTTCCCGTCCTGCATCATCGCCTCGATGCTGTAGGTCCGGAGCGCGCCCGCGAAGCGCTCTGCGTCCGTCTTTAGGCCCCGGTGCACCGGAACCGCCATCTCGTTCTCGACGAAATCGGTGTAGACATCCAGCATGCGGATCGTCTCCGCCTCTGCGTCGGCTTCATCCACGTGCGCCGTGTGTCCTTCCTGCCACAGGAACTCCGTGGTTCTCAGGAAGAGGCGGGTCCGCATCTCCCAGCGGACCACGTTCGCCCACTGGTTGATGAGGAGGGGGAGGTCCCGGTAGGAGTTGATCCACTTCGAGAACATGGAGTAGATGATCGTCTCGGAAGTGGGGCGGACCACCAGCGGCTCTTCCAGCGCCTTGCCGCCGCCATGTGTCACAACCGCGAGCTCGGGGGAGAATCCTTCAACGTGCTCGGCCTCCTTCTTGAGGAAGCCCTCCGGGATGAAAAGGGGGAAGTAGGCGTTCTGATGCCCGGTGGCCTTGATCCGCCTGTCCAGACCGGCCTGTATCTTCTCCCAGATCGCGTACCCGTTCGGACGGATGACCATGCAGCCGCGGACCGGCGAGTGATCGGCCAGTTCCGCCTGCCTTATCACGTCCAGATACCACTGGGAAAAGTCTTTGCCCCGCGGCGTGATTGCCTCTTGCGCCATCGCGTATCCTCCGCCCGATGAAGGTCCTTGTTTCAGGTAAAGTCCCGCCCAATCTAGCACGGTGTGCCGCAAACGCGCAACAGACAGAACGGATACGATAGCGTCGCGCCCGTTACAGTGCAGATATGAAGGCACCCCGCGGAAGACTCCGCAGGGCGATCAGGGACGCCCGGTTGGGGCGCAGGCATGCCGGTGACCCAGGGCAACGGCCCGGGCTCCCCGCGATACCCCTCCAGGAGGGGGCGAGACGAGCTTCCGGCCGGTCCGGGTCAGGCAGCCTTGGAGAGTGTCTCCTGGATCTTGGTGACTATCGCGGCCGGCTCGAACGGCTTGATGATGTAGTTGTTCGCGCCGGCCTTGAGAGCCTCGATTACGCGGGCCTTCTCGGCTTCGGTGGTAACCATGATGATCGGGACCTTGTTGCCGGCTGCCCTTATCGCCTTGAGCGCGTCTATGCCGAGCATGTTCGGCATGTTCCAGTCCATCAGGACCAGGCCGAATCCGCCCGCGGCAACCATGTCGACAGCCTCCTTGCCGTCAGCAGCCTGGCCCACTTCAGTGATTCCGGCCCGGGACAGCGCCCCCGCCATGACCTTGCGCATTACGGCAGAGTCATCTACAACCAGAGCTTTCATGCCGCCTTTCCTTTCTGGCTCACCTGAAGATCGAATGTGACGCGCATGCTGAACGAACCCAGGCCGGTCTCGAAGGGAACATCCAGCCAGGTCGCATCCTGTGGATAGCCCAGCGTGTACTCCTTCCCCTGGATCACAGTCGGCAGGCCCAGGCTGATCACCGAGTCCGGGTTTCCCGTGGAGAACTTCGCCTTGGCGCTGCCGGCGACTATGTTGACCAGCTCCGCGACACCGTCTGTGATGCTGTCGCCCGCGTCTGACTCGTCGATCTGCAGCAGGCGGCTGACCATCGCAACGGCGGTCTGCCGCGGAAATGAGAGTGCGACCGTGCCCCTGGCGGGACCAGACAGACCTATGAGCGCCGTGACATCTCCGGTATCCCAGCGTTCACTGGCGATGGATAGTTGCCCCCTCTCCACGGGGCACTCGAGCATGGTCGTGAACAGCCCTAACACGCTCTCGATGAATGGGTTGATGTACTCGATCTTCATCGCTCTCCTCAGTGGTAGCGAGTCCGGGAGAACCCGGACCCCCCTTGGGCCGATGGGTCCGCGTCGGGCCTCCCTCATGCGGACGGCTGGTGCTCGCCAGCGAAGCCGGATGAGATGGCCGGTCTTGCCCACGGTTAGGTATCGCCACATCCTGTCCATCCGTTGAGAGGAAAAGATGTGAACTACTAACCCGGATGGAAGGGACTACGAGGCTCCCGGTGATCGGCACAGGCTGGAACCCGGGGCGGACTCGATAGCCCGGGGGCTGTGGCCGGGTATCGAACCGCTCCGATGCGGGGATCGAAGCGAACAGTGCGTGGTGTTCCTCCCCTGATCCGGGCGGCAGCCTGAGGCGATACCCTCCCGGCAGTACTCGGGAGCCCTGAAGGTGGGAGGTTCCCAGGGCCGGGTTCAGGTCGGCCAGTTCCCGCAGGGTTACCCCGAAGGCGGTGGCCAGGGTGGGAAGCTTGACATACTGGGGCAGGCGGTAGGCCTGAGTGATCCTGGGATACATCGGCCCTGTCGGCCCGGTGAAGTGCCACATGCCGACAGCCCCTGCCCTCGATAGCGCCAGGGCATCAAAGGAGGACTCCACATGCGGGAGAATGCGATCTCTTTCGGCACGCCCAGGCTGTCAAGAATCGCCTCGATCTCGTGCATGTACCGGCCGGACCTCACAAGCCCTGCGCGGAACATATCACTGATTCCTGTCCGGCTGCGCATTCGCCCGCGCGCCCTGGTGTAACCGGCCTGTTCGGGAACAGCGGAGACTGTCGCGGCGACCCGTTTATGCGCCTCGGTAAGCTCGCGGTGAGATCCAAGTGCGAGGCTCTCCAGGATCAGCCCGTACCATGCGCGCCGCTCCTGCACCCTGACGTTTGCCTGTGCGGGTGAAAGACCCGCGACATCCACGACCCCGTGGATCACCCATGGATAGCGGGAGTCATGCAGGACCCGCTGGATGCTCGTAAACTCCGTGAATATGCGCAACCAGAAAGCTACCCAGGGAACGAGTTCGGGAGGACACGGAAAGGTCGGCGTTCCGTAGACGGGTGTTGCCATGGAAGGCGGCTGGTATGCCGGCGCCGCAGCCCGGGAGTGGCTGTGGGAGAGCAGGAGAAGGGCGGCTGTCTGAAGCAGGAGGAGCCGGTTGCGATGCCTGTGGATGATCTCCGGGAACCGGCGTCGATCACAGGGTTGGTACATTGCCGCCGCGAGTCCTCTTGGTTAGACTGGCCAAACAGCGCCGCTCTCGGTCAGAGGGTCGGCCCTTGTCCGCAACGGATTTGGTCGTGGCATGCAGCAGGTGATTTCCCGGCCACTGCCTGGTCGGAAGCAGATCCGAAGGGAAGGACGATGAGGGATGAGGGATGAGGGAGAGGGACGCATCCCGGGCACGGGTGAAGTAGAGGCGCCTGGCGGCGGGACTCCGTCTCCCGGTCCTGATGCAGCGAAGGATACAGGGGGCAAGGGACCGGGCGGAACCGGGGGGCATCCCCTGGTCCGCGCAAACGGGCTCCGGAAGAGCTACGGCCATGTTCGGGCTGTTGACAACCTGTCTTTCGAAGTGCACAGAGGGGCCATCCTCGGTCTGCTGGGTCCGAATGGGGCAGGCAAGTCAACAGCGCTCCGCATGCTTGTCGGGTTCCAATACCCGGATGCCGGCAGCGTCCACCTGAACGGGCTGGATGTGTACCGCGACGGGCCCATGGCCAGGGCGTCCCTGGGCTATCTCCCCGAGGCTGTTCCGCTGTATGCCGAGATGGAGGTGCGTGCCTACCTCCGCTTCTTCGCAGGAATCAAGGGTGTCCGCCATGTCCGCCCCGAGGTAGACCGGGTTGTCGAACTGCTCGATCTGGGCGGCGTTGTCGGGAGGCCCTGCGGAAATCTCTCGCGCGGGTACAGGCAGCGCGTCGGCCTTGCGCAGGCCCTTCTCTCGAACCCGGCTATCCTGATTCTGGACGAGCCCACCTCAGGCCTCGATCCCAACCAGATCCACGATTTCAGGTGCCTGCTCCGCCGGCTGGGGGAGAACCGCGCGGTTCTGCTCTCAACCCACATACTTCCGGAAGCCCTGGAGATATGCGACCGTGTGCTGATACTAAGCGGCGGCCGCGTGGCCGCAGAGGGAAGCCCCGGCCATCTGGCCGGAGAGAGCGGAAGCCTCGAGTACGCCAGGCTGCGCATGCCGGCAATGCCCGAGACGACCGATCTGGAACGATTCGGGCTGGAGGCGGTTTCGCCTCCTGCTCCTGGAGGCGGCCTGGTGTTCGCCTTGCGCAGCAGGCTCGGGAGGGAGGAATCCCGGGAGCTCCTCAGGACCGCCGTTGAGCAGAACTGGGAGCTTCTGGAATGGGGTTCCGGGGCTTCCGCCCTGGAAAGCGCATTCCGCAGGCTCACGCTGGGGGAGGAGGGTACAGGACGATGAACCTCTCTCGAACCCTGCGGATCGCCGGACGGGAGGTCCGCTCTCTCTTATCCTACCCCGGGGGCTTTTTCGTCGTGGGGACCTTCTGGGCGATGGCCGGACTGATGCTTGTCAGCCTGCTGTTCCGCTACAGGGAGGCCAGTATGCACCTGGCGCAGGCGGGGGGTCTGCAAGCAACTCCGATGGGGCTTCATGTAAACGACATGGTGATCCGCCCTTTCCTTTACAACCTTGGCACGCTCTTCCTGTTCTTCGTTCCCCTGCTGACGATGCGGGGGATCTCTGAGGAACGACGCACAGGAAGCCTGGAGCTTCTGTTGAGCCAGCCGCTGAGGGGTGGAGAGCTTCTGCTTGGCAAGTATCTCGGCGCTCTCGGATCCCTCGGGATCTGTCTTTCGGTGCTGGTGGTGCATGCCGTCGTGCTCGCCCGGATCAGCACTCCGGACTGGCCGGCTGCGCTTGCCGGACTAGCCGGGGTGGTGCTCCTGGGATCCCTCTTCTGTGCTCTCGGGATCCTGATCTCGGTCCTCAGCCGTTCTCAGATAGAGGCCGGGGTTCTGAGCCTGGGACTCCTCCTGGTCTTTGCACTCGGGCCGCAGGCCATACAACCGGGCAGCCCTGCAGCCGCATCAGTGTTGGAGTTCTTCACTGTCATGCTGCGTTTCGAGGACTTCGCGAGAGGTATTCTGGACCTAGGGCATGTCGGCTTCTTCATCGGTGCAGTCCTTCTCATTATGGCGCTTGCCCTCCGCAGTCTGGACCTGGTCAGGTGGCAGGGGTAGGGGGAACCATGCAGCAGGAACGCAGGTCGTTTCCCATCCTTCTTCTGGCGCTGGCCCTGCTGGCCATTGCCGGACTCCTGTCCTCCGTAGAGGGGGTGAGCACGTACCTCAGCCGGCTGCTTCTTCTGGCCGGTCTGGGCGCGTCTGTTGTGGGGATGGTTCGTGCCTGGCCAGTGACACGCGTCTTCCTGTTTCGGATGCGCGAGGTGGCAGAGCCGGGGCCGGGGCTGACCTGGGTGCTGGCCGGGCTCCTTCTTCTGGTTGTTGCGGTCGGACTCAGCTTGTCGCCTCAGCGCTTTGATCTCACATCCAGGGGCATCTACAGCCTGAGCGATGTGTCCCGCCGGCTCATGGCCGATCTCGGTGGTGATGTAGAGCTGATCGGACTCTACCGCGACGGCGATCCCACGCAGGACGCGGCCCGGGACGTGCTGGCGATATACCAGGCGTCCAGCAGGAGAATCAGGACGCGTATCTTTGATCCCGAGCGGCGGCCGCAGGAGGCCAGGGAACTGGGGATAAGCCGGGTCGGCGGGATCCTCGTCCGGACGGACCGGGCCCATGAGATGGTCACGAGGCTGGAGGAGTCGGCGATAACACAGGCGATCCTGAGAGTCAGCGATCCCGAGAGGCCCGTTGTGGGAATCCTGGAGGGACACGGCGAAAGCGTGGGTGGAGGCACCTCGAAGGTCCGCCGGCTGCTGCGGGACGCCGGCCTGGACCCGCGACGACTGCCCCTGGCAGAGATGAACTCTGTTCCCGGGGATATCCTTGTCCTGCTCATATTCGGCCCCAGGACTCCGCTCATGCCGGGCGAGATCGGTGCGATAGAGGAGTTTCTCGCCAGGGGGGGGCGCATGGGACTCTTCATCGACCCGGGGTACAAGTCGGGCCTGGAAGAGCTCCTTGGCATGCGTGATGTGGAGGTTGACGGCAGGCGAGTCCGCGACTCCGGGGCCCTGACTCGTTCGCTCGGTCTCGGACCCGAGACCATAGCGATCCGCTCTTTCGGAGAGCATCCGATCACGAGGCCGATGCCCACGGGACTGGTGCTGCGGGGTGCCACGCAGGTTTCCCCTCCTCCCACCGCGATCTGGGGGATGGATGCGACCGTTCTGGCCGTAACGGGCCCTGAAGCGCATCTGCTGGACGTCGATACCGGGGAGCCGGGAGCGAACGCGCGTATTCCAGTCGGGATCGCGATGAGCTGGAGCGCCGCCGCAGGACGGGGCGAAGAGGCCGGGGAGGGGCCCCGCGAAAGACCCAGCGCCAGGGTGGTCGTGATGGGGGACAGCGATCTTCTGAGGGACGAGACCATTGACCTCTATGGCAATCGGGAGTTCGTGTCCAGGGTGGTGGGATGGCTGGCGGAGCGCGACTTCCTCCTCACATTCCCGCCCATTGACTCGGCAGGAACGCCTCTGAACATAGGCCTTACAGGGTTGAGGGCCCTGTTCTACCTGCTGCAGATCCTGCTGCCCCTTGCCCTGTTCGCAGCAGGCGTGCTGGTCTGGGTCAGGCGGCGATGAAGCGCTCTGCCGTGTTCACCGCCTCCCGTCTGTTTCTCCCCCTGCTGCTGGGTGCAGCCGTCCTGTGGGTCTACTCGCTGTACAGGAGTCAGGAGCATGAGCCGGAGGAATGGTCCGAACCCAGGTTCGAGACCCTGGAGCAGATCAGAAGGCTGGTCTTCCATGCCGGCGAAGACAGTGTGGTAGTTGAACTGGTGGACGGGGAGTTCTGGATCACCAGTCCCATCAATGACCGGGCCGACACCTTCTTCATGGCCGAACTGCTACGCTACATCAGGACGTTTCGCCCGAGCCGGATTCTGCCTGATTCCCTCTACGTCGATGTCGGCCTGTCCCCGGCCCGCTCCAGAGTGAACCTGACCGTCGCGGATGGACGGTCCTGGTCTGTGGATCTGGGGGAGACTTCCCCAATCGCTTCCCAGGTCTATGCCCGGATCCGTCCCGGTGGGGATGGAGTGCTTCTGCTCGATCATTACTCCGCGAGACGCTTCCTGGAACCGGCTCTGACCACTCTCAGGGATAAGACTGCCGCTCCGTCCAGGCCGGGTCCGATTGACTCCGTGGTGGTCCGCGTTCCCGATCTGCAGCTTCACGCCCGGCGTGTGCACGGCCATCTCTGGGAGGCTACCGTTCCCGCAGGTGTTCCCCTGCACGCTCCATCGCTCAACAGCAGCGTCCAGGAACTGCGTGCGCCCGTTATCATGGGGTTTCCCGGACCCGGGCTGGATCTTCGAGAGGCAGGCCTGGATCCGCCCCGGGCTGTGTGGTTCATCCATCAGCGGGCGCGCGTCGAGAGCGTTGGCATTGGATCCGGCACACCGGACGGAAGATCCTTGTACATCCTTCCATCAGGCAGAGACGAACCTGCACTTCTGGATATCGAACTGGAGCGCCGTCTGACCGGGGGTTGGCCGGCTCTCGCGGATCTCTCGCTCCTCCAGACAGGCAACTCGGATTGGAACGCGGTGCGCTTTCTCGGACGCTCCGACAGCGCTGGACTCGCGCGCGTGGCCGGCGAATGGACTCTGGTGCCCGAAGGAACCGTGCTGGCCGATCAGGAAGGCCTGAAGAGGGACCTTGGGAATCTGGCGCAGCTTCGCTGGAGAAGCTATCCGTGGCCGCCCGAGACCCCGCCGCCATCGCAGGATCGGATAACACTTGAGCTTCGCTCCGGGGCCCTGGCAGAGACTTTGGAACTGGCGGCTCCGATCGACTCCCTGGCGTGGGCTCGCAGCAGTTCCCGCCCCCTCTGGGGCAGGATCACGCCGTTCGCCTTCCGGACATGGACTCATCGCGCAGGCCGGCCCGATCAGTAGCCACCCTCCCCCCATCCCATCCAGGTGAGCCTCCCGCGCCGGGCAGTGGAAGTCAGGCTGCAGATTGTTCCGGCGAAATGGATAAAGATACTCAAGCCGGTTTCATTTCGGGCCGAATTGTCGGACTGGACACGGCGGGGTGCTGAAGAATTGCGCCGCATGCGGATGAGCCTGTCAGGCGCCATGTGATCCAGTTCTCCAGCACCCTGCTGGTCCGAAAGGGGGTGAATGATGTACAGACAGAATTACACGATGCTCAACGCGGGCCAGATCGTGCGCAAGGGACTGAAGGGATGCAAGACCACCAGGAGCGTGAGCAGCTTCGCTCAGAAGCACAATGTTCCATGGGTCTGGTATCGACCGGCGCGTAACCAGAAGATCATGCTGGTGGACTGGCCGCAGTTCCGTCAGACCTGGCGCGAGTTCAAGGTCTCCGCGCCCGCGCCGAGCCAGTACAAGCCCAGGCGCAAGACGCAGTCCGCGAAGCCTGCCGGTCCGAGCAAGACCCGGGCCTGTGCAACCACTAACCGTTCGTATGGCACGCCGCGTCGCAAGCAGGCAACGACGTTCAAGAGCAACATCCGCACAACCACCAGGCGGACACGCCGGGCAGCCTGAGCCGGCTGACATCAGGCTGTTACGACACTGCGGCCCGGGGCTCTTCGAGCACCGGGCCGCTCTTGATGATTCTCAGAGCTTCTCAGCCCCTTCCACCGCGAATCCTCAAGTAGATCCGGATCGAGACCTTGCGATATCGCTCACCACGGCGGAGTCCGCTCCGGTGCCTTGACGGTTCATTGTGCGCCCCGTATTCTCCCCTGGTCAGGGAGGAGACATGGGCGACCCGATCATCGTTCTCACCACCATCGGCGGCCAGGAACAGGGCAAGGGACTTGCCCGTGACCTGGTATCCAGACGCCTTGCCGCCTGCGTGTCGGTAGTTCCCGCCGTCACGTCGATCTATCGCTGGGCGGGCCGGGTTGACGAGGATGAAGAGGTGCTCCTCCTGATCAAGACAACCACCGACCGCAAGGAGGACCTGAAGGCCCATCTCATCCAGGTTCATCCGTACGAGGTGCCGGAGTTTCTCGTTCTTCCGGTTCGTGAGGGGGGAGAACCGTACATCCGGTGGCTCGTACAGTCCGTGGGGGACCTGCAGGAGGAAGGCCCGGCATGACGCAGGTTTGCGGTGTTGTCACGCTTACCACCGATTTCGGCATACACGACAGCTACGTCGGGACGATGAAGGGCGTGCTTCTGCGGATCTGCCCTGGAGTCTGCATTGTGGACATAAGCCATGGGATCAACCCGCAGGATATCCTCGAGGCCTCTCTGGTTCTGGACAATGCGTACAGCTTCTTCCCTGCAGGCTCCGTGCACGTGGCTGTTGTCGACCCCGGGGTGGGCGGCAGCCGCAGGCCGATGATACTGGCTGCCGGTGAGCATTTCTTCGTAGGGCCCGACAACGGCATCTTCACGAGGGTGCTGGAGTTCGAGCCCGGTGCGAAGGCCTTTGCAATCACGGAGAGGGAGTATCTCCTGCCGGTGATCAGCGACACCTTTCACGGCAGGGACATCTTCAGTCCTGTTGCAGCCCACCTGGCCAGGGGCGTGGATCCCGGCGCATTCGGCCCGCCGCTCGAGTCGCCTCACCGAATCGAGCTTCCAACTCCAAGGATCTGGGAGGACGAGATCAGGGGAGAGGTGATCCACATCGACTCATTCGGGAACATCCTGAGCAACATTTCGCGTGACCATTTTGCCGCTGCGGTTCAGGACCGCGAGTTCGTGGTTTTCATCAACGGAAAGCGCATAGACCGATTGTGCCGCACCTACGAGGAGCAGGAAAGGGGGCGGACACTCGCTCTCTTCGGGAGCAGCGGGCTTCTGGAGATTGCGATTGCAGAGGGACGCGCTGACCGCCGGATCGGTGTGGGGAAGGGAGATATCGTCCTGGTTCAGATCCATCCCGAGAGACAGAGAGCCTGCCGGCCCTGAACCGGGATGCTGATCGAATGGTTCTGCCTGTGAGGCAGTCCGTGCAGGAGGAGAGATGGTGCTGGTGCTGGACATTGTGCTGGGTATCTGTTTCCTTCTGACGGTGATGGACGGTGCCCGAAACGGCTTTTTTCGGGAGATCTTCTCGCTTGCGGGTCTTGGAGTTGGATTGTGGGCCGCGATCCGCTTCACGGGGCCGATCCAGCAATTGCTTCCCGACGCGCTGAGCAATGCGCGGGCGAGCGGCGCAGTCCTGTTCCTTCTCGTATGTGCGGCCATCATGATCTGTTTCCACCTGGTCGGGTGCGCGTTTGCTGTCATGTGGGAGGGCAGAAAGCCTTCACCCTCGAGCAGGATCGCAGGACTGGTTCTGGGTTCTGCGAGGGGGCTGGGGCTGGTCCTGGTACTTGCCGCAGGGCTTACGCTGCTCTTCCCGCCCGGGAGCCAGTTTCTCGGCAGGAGTCGGCTGCTCCCGTTTCTCAGCCCGGGCATAGTGTGGGGAACGGAGTTGCTGCCGAGAGATCTCGGCGACCGCATTCTCTGGAGGTGGGGGCAGTTGCCCTTCGATGACCGGCTGATCATTCCCGGAAGAGACTCCGGTAGGGGCAGATTCGACAGGACTGCTGATCTCCATGAAGGGAGAAGGTCTGAACTCCGGGATACTGTCCAGGGGAGAGAGGAAACCTTGCCATGGCCTTTCGCATCCTGAGGACGAAACTCAGCTGGACCAGTGAAGGCGAGAAACCCGTCTCCGGAGATGCCCTGGTTATCCCCGCGAACGAGCGCCTCTGGATGCTCGCGGGACCGGGACTCGACATGAAGAAGGAACACGGCAAGGAGATCGAGGTCGAGGCGGTCCGACAGGGCCCCGCAGAGCCGGGAATGGCAGTCGCAACCCCTGGCGACGCTCTGGGTTATCGCATGCTGATTCACGCTGTCGTTATGGGGCAGGACTTCCTGTGGATTCCCGGCGCCGGAAAGATGGCTGTGGCCTCCTCCCTCGATATCGCAAGGCGCCAGAAGGCAGCCGGAATGGTCTGGTATCCACTCTACCGGGGAACGAGGGGCAGGCGGGAGGAACCGGCTCGAGAGATGCTCAGTGCCCTTCTGGAGGGCCTGCAGGAGGGTAATGCACCTGAGAGCATCCAGGTGCTCTACTCAGACGACGACGAGAAGAAGCTGCTGCACGAGACCTTCGTACGCCTCTTGTCCCAACCCCACATCTGAATCCCGGCGCGGATGGGCGGGATCTGGAGAGGCCCTTCTGGACCCAAGACTGCATCTCTAGTGGGCCCGGAACTTGCGTGTGCCGGCAGTCTCAGGAGCAGGGCTCAGGCAGATAGCACGCACCCTCGGTGTCTCCCATTCGACAGTCATGCGG
>CAZWSC010000002.1:0-43469 GCA_964636385.1 uncultured bacterium | reverse complement strand
ACTGTCGAATGGGAGACACCGAGGGTGCGTGCTATCTGCCTGAGCCCTGCTCCTGAGACTGCCAGCACACGCAAGTTCCGGGCCCACTAGAGATGCAGTCTTGGGTCCAGAAGGAACGGGAAGGATTCCAAGCTGTCTGCCATCTGGGCTGATTCCGCCCGACATGAACACAGCCACAGAGAAACCGGTCTCTGGGCCGTCTATCCCTGGATGACAATCCTCAGATAAGTCAGGTGTCGTTTCGGGATAAGTTATGTACCACCTAACGCATTGGTGGACATCAGGTAGGGGGGTATTGCACATTATTGTCCACAGTGTGGACAGTGTAGCTGTCAACTTCAGACTTGGCACACGCCCTGTGGACAATCGCGCAGGCTGTGGCCGGCGATCATCGTAACACTTTATTTCCCAGTTCTTAACACTTAGATCAGTACCCGGGGATCGCGATGTGGAAAGTGTGAATTGACGCCCTTCTGAGCGCCGGACGCTACAGCTGTACACTCTGCGACGCACAGCTGACCGGTCCATGCATGGAATGCTGCTGCGAGCAGACGATTCAGAACACCGCAGTCAATGATAGACAGTCTTGTACTCGGATGCCTCTCTGCCGGCATCATCTTCAGTAATGGCCTCATCCTCATCCGGGCTCGAATCCACCTCTCCTTGCTGCATGTTGGAGTTCCCCTGGAACACTACGCCCTCTTCCACCACGAGAACGGGGGTCGCAACATCCCCTTCGACTCGGGCGCCCTTCAGCAGTTCCAGTCGGCGCAGGGCCCGTATCTTCCCTTCAACTCTTCCCATCACAACAACTTCGGAAGCCTCAACGTCTGCCCGAAGAATGCCCCCGGATCCGATCGTCAACCGACCCGTGACCCTGATCTTGCCTTCCAGCCTTCCGTCGAATCGCACTTCGCCCTTTGCCTCGATCTCTCCTTGAACGACTATCCCCTGCTGAAAGATGGAGTGCCCGTGGCAATCTCCGCCACTTGCATCAGTACCCTTTCCGAACATCGCTCCCTCCACACCCTTCCTGATGACCGGCGTCTGGACCGGACTATCACCAATTGGGAAGATCAGTTAGGACCATCGATTTCATCGCCCGCCTCGGTGTTGCTATCTTCTTGATCCGCATAGACATCCAGCCCGGCGATCCACCTTAGCTGCGCAAGCTCCTCCGAAAGGTTAGCCAGTTCTGTTTCGAGAGTGGCAAGCTTATGGTAGTGCGTTCTCAGAGTGGCATTCTCTTCACGCAAGGCCTCTACCTCCCTGGCTTCAGCGAGCACCATTCCGTAATGCCCAACCCCCAGAGCCAGCGAGAACAGGACAACAACTGCCCCACATGCACATAATCGCACTCCCCAGACCGGGAGGCTCCAATGAAGAGTCCTTGCCCCCCAAGACGGAGAGACCAGGAAGGAAACCCGGCGGTTTGTGCCTGTCAATCCTGGAGTCTTCCTGCCAAACAGGCCCATATCTCATTACCCCCCTGAAGCAAACACCTACAACCCGTTATTCGCCCGACAGTGCGAGTGTGCCTGGTTTGAAGGATTCATCCATCAACCATTCGACAACCCGCATACCGCCGTTGGCTAGTGTATCTGAATTCCGAGCAACTCCAGGATTCGCTCCAGTTCCTCGTTCTCCGTGTAACGGATTTCTATCCGACCCCCGTGTGGTCCGTGTGAGAGGTGAACCTCGGTTCCGAGGGCATATCTAAGAGCCTCCTCCACCCGAACGACTTCCAGATCCCGTTGCTCAACTTGTGATTGTGAAGTTCGCCTCTTCCTTGTTTGTGAACGTCCCTCGCTCGCCAGTCTGCGTTCAGCCTCCCTGACCGTCCAACCATCTGAGATCATCTGCCTCGCCAACTCTACCTGACGATCCTGATCATCAATAGCGAGCAAAACCCTGGCATGCCCAACGGAGAGTGTTCCACGTGAAACATCCCGCAGCACGGAATCCGGCAGGCGCAGGATCCGGATCAGGTTGGCGATAGTGCTTCTGTCCTTCCCAACCTGCTCCGAGATCTCTGTGTGGGTTCGTCCGAACTCCTCCGCCAGGCGCTGGTAGGCTTGAGCTTCCTCCACGGGATTCAGGTTCTCCCGCTGAAGGTTCTCTATCAGAGCCACCTCCAGGGACCCTCTCCCCTCGAAGTCCCGAAAGAGGACTGGAACCTCATCAAGCCCCGCCAGGCGAGCTGCTCTCAGGCGGCGTTCCCCCGCAATAAGCTCGTATCTTCCACCCTGGGTCGGTCTGACCAGAAGAGGCTCGAGCACTCCCTTGTCTCTTATCGAGTGAGCAAGATCCTCAAGCTTACTGTCATCAAACCAGTTCCTGGGCTGCCTCGGATTGGGGACGATCTGAGTGATATCAACCCGGTGCAGGCGGTCTCTGTCCAATCCTTCGGTCTGTGCAGCGGATCTGGGTATCAAGGCATCCAGCCCCCTCCCGAGTGCCTTCCTACTCATCTCCCACAATCTCCCTGGCCAAGTTATCGTAGCTCATTGATCCTATACACTTTGGGTCGTACAAGTGAACAGGCTTTCCGAAGCTGGGAGCCTCTCCCAGGCGTACGTTGCGGGGGATCATGGTGTTGTAGACTCGATCACCGAAGTGTCTCCTGGCTTCGTCAGCAACCTGTACTGACAGATTCAGCCGCCCGTCATACATTGTCAGAACGACGCCCTCAACTTCCAACCGCGAGTTGAGCCCTTCCCGAACACGGTCGATTGTGCCCAGCAGGTTTCCAACTCCCTCCAATGCGAAGTACTCGCACTGAAGGGGTATCAGGACAGCATCCGCCGCAACCAGCGCATTCAGTGTCAGGAGGCCCAAGGATGGAGGGCAGTCGATAAGAATGTAATGATAGCTTGAGACATTGCCTCTCAGCGCCCGGTGAAGCCTGAGCTCCCTGTCTGCCTGATCGACCAGCTCCACCTCTGCTCCAACAAGACCGGGAGCTGCCGGAATCAGGTCAAGGCCCCGCATGTCAGTAGCGACCATGACGTCTGACAAGGTGCTACCTTCCAGAAGAAGATCATACGTGGTGTGTCGCGTCGACCCCGGTGGCACACCTGTTCCAGACGAAGCGTTGGCTTGAGGATCCATGTCCACAAGAAGCACGCGGGCCCCAAGAGCAGCAAGTGCCGCCGACAGATTCACTGCCGTCGTTGTCTTGCCGACTCCACCCTTTTGATTGGCGACTGCAAGAATCCTGCCCATCGCGCCGGGCAGCCGCACAACCATTGACTGATCCTTCACTCCAACAGATCTCTCCAGAACTTGCTGGAGATGCACGACTGTGGGTCCGTCACGGAGTTCGTTGGTCATCTCGACTCCCCTGTCAACGACCATCCTGGTAGGCTTGGTGTCACTGGTCGAAGGGTTCTCTTCCTGTCGATTCCGAATGCTGTCCGCTATCTGAAGTGGGGTAATCTGCTTGGAACAAGCTAGCGTCCTCTGCGAAACGTGTCAACTGAGTTTCACGTGAAACAATAGCACGATACTGTGTGTGGATAACTATTCGACACGCCAACTGACTTGACTGCAATACATAGAAGCGCCAGCGTATATGCCGCATTTGGCTTGGGGGAACCGACACGGGACCTCTGTACGAGCACTTCCCGGCATTCTCACAATCTGCGGCTGAAGTCAGTCAGTCTTCTTCTTAAGTGTCAACATGTGTCCAGCTGTCCAGGGAATGCGCGTAACTGACTCCAGTTCGAAGCAGGAGCGGGCCATGGAGCCGTCCTCTGCTGCCGCCACTATCTCATCCTTCCATGTAGGCCCCTTAAAAGTGACGATCCTTCCGCCTGGTGCAACAAGTGCTCCGAACCCAACCAGGGTTTCGGGAAGGGATGTAACCGCCCGGACCGTCATCACCGTGTAGTGCCCGATTGCCTCCCTGTGGGCAATCATCGTTTCCACTCTCTTCGGCAACACCTTTACATCCCGTAATCCAAGCAGACGCAATGTGTTCTCGAGGAAGAGGCATCTCTTGCGGGCGGAATCGAGGAGGTCGATACTGAGTTCCGGGCGCACAATCTTCAGAACCAGCCCGGGGAATCCCGCACCCGTGCCCACATCCACCCAGCGGTCTACGGGCGAGGGATGTAGAGCCAACAAAACACCCAGAGATGCAGCAACATGCTTCCTTATGACATTCGGCGCATCCGATCGCGACAACAGATTAAGCCTGTCATTCCAGTCGAGCAGCTCGTGGGAGAACATGAGCAGCCTGTCATGTGCATCCTCGGACACCTCGATCGAGTACGGCCGCAGTGCCTCTTCCAGGCCCGCAAGATCCTCCTCCAGCTGTCCACTGACGATCCTGTCGTCCGGATCGAACCAGTCTCCACCGTGCCCTCGTCCCCGACCTCGTCTCATATCAACCCTGCCGTCTCGTCTCCATGTGTCTTCCAGTTGATCCTGCCAACCTCCTCCAACCACTATCCGCCTGGGCTGCATGCGCATTCTCGATCGCTTCCACCCGTGCAATCATCACGTTTCGATTCCGGCCTTATCTCCTTCGGCCCCTGGCGGGTTTGCGCCTGCGGCCCCACTCAGGGGCCTCATCGGTCGAGTTGTTGTCAGCCGGCTTGTCCCAATCGTCCACCATGGATACAGTCTCGGGCGACGACTTGTCCTCACGAACTTCGACCTGTTCGACGTCGGATCCTGTCGGCAGCCCGGTATCGTCGGATCCGATCTCCGCTCCTGCCGGTCCGATCCATACGCGCTTCACGAGACCATTTCCCAACGCGTGAGTCTTGACCTCCGGATCATCCATCAGGGTCCGGTGGATTATGCGCCTCTCTGCTGCTCTCAGTGGTTCTGTTACCAGTTCCTCTCCGGTCTCCTTCACACTCTGGCTGTACTTAAGCGCCAGACTCGTCAGCTCGTCTTCGCGTCTCTCGCGAAATCCTCCAATATTCATTCGCACCAGGTTCAGTCGCTCAAGACCCCGACTCGACATCTTGGCTACGATGTGCTGGAGTGCATCCATAGTCTCGCCGCCATCGCCTATCAAGGCCTGGTCATTCCTGTCCGATGTGACTTGTACATTGTAGGCATCGTCAACCCACGAGACGCTGACCTCCGAAGGATGACCCATTCTTGCGAGGAGTTCCTTCGTGAACTCCCTTACTGCGTTGATGGCCTGCTCCGTCGGTGGAGTCACCGGTTCGGTGCGCCCGGGTCTACGTTGTTCCGCTCCCCGGCCACGCCTGGGGCTCCTTGGCCCGGTGGCATCTTCGGTGTGAGGACGGCTCTCCGACGGTTTCACCGCCCCCCGCCCGGGCTCATCCATCTGCCGGCCCTCTGAAGACCTCCTTCGATCGGATCTGTGCCTGCCCGTACGGCGCGCGTCGGGAGAGCCGTCGTCCCGCCGGATCTCCCGCCTGTCGTCCCTTGGCTCAGCTCTGCGTCTGGACTCGCCTCCATTACCGCGACCCTCACCTCGTCCAGCTCCAGTGGTACCGGGTACACGCACCTGCGGCCCGCCCCTTCCCGGGCCCGTGCCGCCCCCGCTGCGTGCGCGAGCCTTTATCCGGGCCGGGCGTGCACCCAGGCCCAGGAATCCGCCGCGGGCCGCTTCTATGACCTCGTACTCGAGGTCTTCCCGCTTCACGTGCAGTCTTCTCATTGCCGATTGGACGGCCTCCTCTAGCGTTCTTCCTTCCGTCTCGATCTGAACCGGGCCTCTTGATCTTCTCTGGTATGCGCGTCTCATAGGAATCTCCAGGTCCGCCTTCTATGCGGCGGTTTGTGCCTTCGACCTGTTCATCAGGGCTTGTTGGCCGATGTGCATCAGATTGTTGACTGTCCAGTACATGACGAGCCCTGATGGCATCGGGTAGAAGAAAACCAGCATCAGGATCGGCATCAGGTACATCATGGCGGCCTGCCTCGGGTCGGTTGGAGTCATCTTCTGTTGGAAGAACATGCTTCCGGCCATGAGGATCGGCATGATGTGGATTGGCAGCCCGAAGATCTGGCCCACCTTGTCGGGCGCGGACAGATCCTGGATCCACAGGGCAAACGGTGCTTTTCGTAGCTCGATAGAAGAGTTCAGAACGCCGTACAGCGCGATGAAAACCGGCATCTGAACAAGGATCGGCAGGCATCCTCCTGCGGGGTTCACCTTGTTCCTCTTGTAGAGCTCCATCATCGCCTGATTTCGCTTCTGTGGATCCTCCTTGTACTTGGCGTTCAGGCGATCCATCTCCGGCTTAAGCGCCTGCATCGCCTTCATGCTCTCCATGCTCTTCCTGGTCAATGGGTAGAAGACAAGCTTCGTCAGGATGGAGAGTATGAGTATGACCACGCCGTAGTTCGGAACCACGGAGTGAACCGCCTGGAAGAACCTGAGCAGAAGGCGACTGAACGGAACCAGAAAACTCCATCCCAGGTCAACGGCGCGCTCGAGCCCCACGCCGTACGTCTCCAGATCGCGGTACTTCATCGGGCCTGCGTAGATATCGAACTCGAACCGGCTGCTGCCCGTGACGCTGATTGGAAGCCTCAGGTTCGTCCGCACAGGACCCGCAGCATCCGGCCGGGTCATCTCCACAGCGCCGTCAGGCGACGGGCGTGGTATGGCCGCCAGCAGAAAGTACTTCGAGCGCGTCCCGGCCCACCTGATCACTCCTGACTCAGTTTTCGTCCATCCTGATCTGGGGCCGCCACCACAGCCGAATCCTCCGGATCCACCACCCTTGACGAGATCCTTGCCCAGGACAGCCATTCCGGCGGCGGAGTTGACATCCGTCTTCGGGTTTCTCTCGGGAAAACCAATCCCGTTGGCGAAAGAGAGCACCAGATCGACGTCGCCGTTTTCATTAGGTACGCCGTCGATCTGCACATCCAGATTCGCGGCATACCGGTCCGCCTGGAAAGTATACGTGAGTGTCACCCGTGCTCCCGCCTCATCCTCGGCTTCCAGCACGGCAGTTGTCGTTTCGCCTCGGCGCTCCGTACGGATCAGATACTCCGTCCTGCTCAGATCAACCGTGCCCTCCGGCGAGGCAAGGAAGAGCCGCAGGACTCCGGTCTGTGGGTCTGCAACCAGGTCAACCGGCTCCTCGTCCGCGTCGGTATAATCCCGCAGCTTCCAGAAGGTGATCGCCCCGCCTTCGGGATCAAGCTCTGCCGAATACAGGTCGTTCCGTATGCTCAGCGGCGTCTGGATGGGTTGACCGTCAAGGAGGATGTTCTCAAGCCCCGCCGGATCCGCTCCCCGTTCCCTTCGAATGCCAAGACGGCTCGTGATCGTGGATCCGGGCTCCTCCCCGTCACTGACAGGTGTCACCTCCGGGGGGGACTCCGACCCGGCGGACTGGGCAACCGCCACCGTCTCGGTTGGTTCTCTGCGGGCCTCTACTTCCGGCGTCTGGGGCTTAGGTACCAGAAACTGATATAGAAACAGGACGAGAGTCAGCAGCACGAATGCGAGCAGCGTCCGACGGTCCATCAGGTTTTCCTTCTTCACTTCCAGCACGGAACGGTACGGGATCCCAGCCGCCCGCGCGACCCGGATGACAGCGCATGATGCGTGTGACTGCCATCAGTGTCCCCCGACCTGCTCCGTACGCGCGGATTGCGTCGACAGCATACTCGGAACAAGTAGGGACATATCTGCAGATCGGCGGCAGCACGGGGGAGACTGCCCGCCGGTACACCTGCAGGATGGCGATCAACGCACCGGAGAGGGTGCACTTCCGGGTAGATCCGTGATCGGTTTTAGTCATCTTCATCGTGTCCAACTGGGGACCTGCCGGTGAGGAGCCCGGCACGAGTGTAAAGTGTCTCCAGCTGGCCTTCCATTTCGAGGCAGGTCGTGGATGCCGCGCCTGATCGCGCCACAAGAACCACGTCCACTCCGGCGAAATCGCCTCTCATCACAAGGCGCCTGTGCGCTTCCCGGAGGAGTCTCCTTGCCCTGTTGCGACGCACTGCATTCCCGACCTTTCTGCTTGCCACCACGCCGAGGCGGTGTGCCGGTCGGCCCGTGTGAAGAACGAACAGAACGACATCAGTCGATCGATACGAACTGCCATCTGAGTATACACAGCGGAACTCGCCTCTCCGCTGCAGGCTCTCCCACCCTTGCACACGTTCCGGTTTCGTGTCTGAGCAGTCCGGGTCAGGATACGGCTATGCGCTTGCGGCCCTTGGCGCGTCGAGTGTTAAGAACACGCCGCCCACCTACTGATCTCATGCGCCGGCGAAAACCGTGAACCTTCCGCCGCCGGCGATTGTGCGGTTGAAATGTCCTCTTCATAATAAGACCTCGATCTCCGGGTTCCAACCCGCATGCGTTTACTCAGTATGATTATTCGATTAGGAATACAGACGCTCAGACTACCCAGATGCTGCAGTCCAGGTCAACTCCGAAAAACCGTTGTGTCGAGTCCGGTCAGGCGCAGACCTGCCTCCTGGTTCCCCCACGGCAGACCCCACACGAAATCGTCAGTTTCTGCCCGAGTGTCAAGATGAAAGTCAATTCATTTTCCTGCAACAAGATAGGTTGAGTGTGCGATGTTCACATTTGTGTTGTGTCGGAGATGCGCCCGTGATAGCATGCCGCCACTTCGCAACCCGATCCGCGGTTGTTAGCAAGTCGAATCGTGGAAAATGGAGAAGGGGGGCTTTTTGTGCTGATTCGACCCGCCAGGTTCCATAAGGTGTTGAAAGCTGTGGAAAGGCCTTGTGGAAAACCCTCCCCCACCTATCACAATTGCCTGAAGCACAACAATATACCAATAGACATATTTGTGGGCATCCACTCCTGCGCTGAACTCCTTGGCCCTCACAACCTCAATAACAGGGGGACTCCGGCACGCCGGTAACCCCCTTGCAGTGTTGGTAGTTTTGTGAATAAGTTTCTTCCATCATGGAATCCGGAGGGACCGCTACTTGCTGAGCGCAGAGAGCCAAGCCGCCTGGTCACAGATTCTGGAAACACTGAAGGGGAGTGTCTCTGAACAGAAGTATTCGACATGGTTCAGGCCCATACGCCCACTGGAGCTAAGCTCGAACAGGGTTGTGCTTGAAGTTCCGAACCCCTTCTTCGTGGACTGGTTTGAGGAGCACAACCTCCCGTTGTTGCGATCCGTTCTCGAAGTTGTCTTCGGCAGGCTGCCTGAGATCTCCTTCTCTGTTGCAGACGGATATCAGAACTCCTTTGCTTCCACGGGTGCTGTGGTAAGCGCTCCGGTTGAGTCGGTTGAGAAACCAATCAGGACTGCACCTGATCTTGGGAGTTCTAACCTAAAGCCACAGTTTACGTTCGCGGATTTCGTCGTCGGTCGTGGGAACGAGTTCACCTACGCTGCCTGCAAAGCAGTTGCCCATGATCCCGGGCGTATCTACAACCCACTCTTCATATACGGGGGAGTTGGTCTGGGAAAGACACACATCATGCAGGCCATCGGTTTTGCGATGAAACATCGCAACATGACCGCCCGGGTCTGCTACGTTTCGTCCGAGAAGTTCATGAATGAGATGATCGAGGCCATACAGAGGGGCACGACCTTGGAGTTCCGAGAGCGCTATCGTGGCCTGGATCTTCTGCTCATCGACGACATCCAGTTCATGTCGGGCAAGGAATCTACCCAGGAGGAGTTCTTCCACACATTCAACAGCCTCTATGATGCCAACAAGCAGGTCGTGGTAACAAGTGACCGGCCTCCGAAGGACATCATGGACCTTGAAGAACGCCTGATATCCAGGTTCAATTCCGGGCTGGTAACCGACATCCAGCCACCTGATCTCGAAACCCGCGTCGCCATCCTTCGGCGGAAGGCCGAACGCTCACAGGTTCAGATCCCTGATGGGGTTCTCTTCTTCATCGCCGAGAACATCCGCTCAAACATCCGGGAACTGGAAGGTTCACTGGTTCGTCTGTCCGCACTTGCATCTCTCACGGGCAGTTCGATCACAACCGACCTCGCAAGAGAAGTCCTGGGCGACTACATCCGTCGGCAACAGGAACGAAATCCGGATGTGCTCGATATTCAACGTGTTGTGGCATCGCACTTTGAACTCCCCGCCGAGTCTCTGCGGGGCAAGCGCAGGACGAGCACCGTGGCAGTCGCGAGGCAGGTCGCGATGTATCTTACCAAACAGCTTACTTCCATGACACTGGTTGAGACTGGGCGTCGCTTTGGTAACCGTGACCACAGCACTGTTCTATATGCCTGCAACAAGATAGAGGGCAAGATCCGCCGTGATCCGGCTTTTGCTGAACTGGTGACCCGAATAAGACGCGATCTGGTGGGGGAGCTTGATCAAAGTTGAGCTTGCTGTACTCAACTGGCTTAATGGCAAGTTGTTATGGCTGAACCAACACTATCCATAGAAGAGTATGTTCATAGCAGGTTTTCCACATCCGATTGCAACCCAACCCTGCACCACCCACAGATCTGTGCCCATCGTTTCCTGGGCGTAATCATTGACCTGACAAAACGTTATCGGCTGTCTGTCGCCGTTTCAACGCTATCCACGGTTCTACTACTACTACTAGATTCTGATACCATTTCTTAGAAGAGAAACCCGCCGGCTGCCGGTGATGGCATTTGAGGAGCAGAACCATTGCTTCACCAGAAGCACATCATGGGCAGATAGCGATCTCATCACCAGGTTCGCCAGCGATCATGACGAGGAGTAGCCCAGTTGGATTGCGGCTTCTCGTAACGCGTAAGTCTGGCTGTTTGATCAGGCTGCAATGCAGCTGTAACGCGATCCGGCATCTTCACTAACTTGTTGATCTGAAAGAAGCTGAACGCGTCTGAGAGAAAGGGTTTTGTGTTTACATGACGGCCCTGTCTGATATTCTCTCGAGGATATCGACGCACCCTGCCGTACCGCTCGAGATGGATCCGGGGATCCCGTTCAGCTCACGGATCGCAGGTTCTTCAGGATGATGATCTGTTGCGGTCTCCATCCGGACGGAAGGTTATGGGCCGGGTTTCTGCTCGGTTAAGCACACTGCTTGAGAGGGTTTTGGAGGAATCATGAAGTTCTCCCTGGTGCAGAGTGAGTTGTACCGAAGCCTGCAGCTGGTTGCCGGCGTGGTACCCGGCAAGACTACGGCGCACCATCTCACTTCGGTTCTGCTGGATGCGGATTCAGATGGTCAGCTCAGCTTCACGGGAACAGATCTCGACACGTTTCTGGTTACACGGCTGCATGCGAGTGTTGAACAGGTTGGCCGTGTTGCCGTTCCTGCCAGAAGATTCCTGGAAATCGTCAAGGAACTACCCTCGGATGTTGTGGTGATCGAAAGCTCCGGCTCAAGAATCCGCATCATCTGCGGAAAGGGCAGGTTCTCGCTGGTGGGGGTGGATCCTGACGAGTTTCCGAAGGTTCCCGAGCTGAATGAGGATAAGGTGTTCGCAGTGTCTGCAGACACACTGGACAGGCTTATCCGTCAGACCATGTATGCCGTCTCTTCCGACTTCACACGTCCGGAACAGACAGCCGTGTATGCACATGTCATGGAAGGTACCCTTCGATTCGTTGCCACTAATGGTCATCGCCTCGCAATGGCATCCCATGAGGGAGATTATCCGGCGTGGAGTGACATACTGATTCCACCCAAAGCCCTGGCGGTTCTTCAGCGTCTTCTACCGGAAGCCCAGGAGTCGGTATCCATGACCGCCAGCAAGAAGTACTGTCTGTTCAACCTTGGTGCAAACAGGCTCTACACCCGTCTCCTGGACGGGCCATTCCCGCCATACGAACAGGCGATTCCATCCAACTGCGACAAGAGGGTTCGACTCGACCGTGAGACAATGATATCCGCCTTCAGGCGCATAGCCGTGTTCAGCGAAACTGCAACCAGGATGGTCGAACTTCACCTAAGGGAAGGAACACTGCTTCTTAGTTCACAGACACACGATGTAGGAGAAGCCGAGGAACCTGTTCCTGCCGAGTACTCCGGAGGTGAACTCTCAATAGGATTCAACGCAGCCTATATTCTGGACCTCCTTCGAACAATGGAATCACGGCAGGTTGATGTGTCCTTTAGGTCTCCCACAACAGCGGGCGTGTTCAGTCCGCACGTTCCGGATGGCAAGCCGGATCTTCTCTGTCTCGTAATGCCTCTGAGGCTTCCGGAAAAGTCTGCAGGAAGGGACAAGGCGGAAACCCCGGCAGAGTAGGGAACCTGGCGCCCTGTCCAGATGACAGATTGAATGGAACACATAAAGGCAATAGTTGACGGAATCCTCTCACGAGGTCAGATCCGTCGTGGGATGGTGCAGCACGATTTTGTTGCGCGCTGGAAGGATGTTGTCGGCCAACCGCTGGCTTCCCAGACACGGCCACTGCGGATATCAGGAGGCATTCTCTGGGTCCATGTTGACAGCGCGGTGCTGAGACACCACATGACATACCTGGCACCCAGGATCCTGGAGAACATAAGAAGCCGGGTACCGGACGCAGAGATATACAGCATACGTTTCACATTTAACACGGAATCCTGAAATGAACACCGATTCAGCACGTACTTATGACTCCAGCCGGATTCAGGTTCTCAAGGGGCTTGAAGGGGTGCGCAAACGGCCGAGCATGTATATCGGCAGCACGGGACCCCGCGGTCTTCACCATCTGATTTATGAGGTGGTGGACAATGCCATTGACGAGTCGCTGGCCGGGTTCTGTGATAAGATTGTCGTCACCATTCACAAGGATGGCAGTTGCAGCGTTCTCGACAACGGGCGCGGTATTCCTGTGGACATCCACCCGGAGCAGGGAAGGCCTGGGGTGGAAGTGGTGATGACACTTCTGCACGCGGGCGGCAAGTTTGACCGTTCAAATTACAAGGTATCGGGCGGTCTTCATGGAGTAGGCGTCAGTGTTGTGAACGCCCTCTCAGAGTGGCTCGAAGTTGAGGTGTACCAGGGAGGCAAGGCCTACAGACAACGCTATGAGCGCGGTGAGGTGGTCACCGATCTCGAGATACTGGGGGATGCCGACAAGCGTGGAACCAGGGTCCGCTTCAGCCCCGATCCTTCCATTTTCGAGGAAACTACCACGTTCGCCTTCGACACAATCCAACCCAGGTTGCGTGAGCTTGCATTCCTGAACCGTGGCGTGCTCATCAGCGTGTGCGACGAGCGTGAGGAGGGTGCTGAGGGGTTTCTGACTGCCTCCTACAGGTTTGACGGCGGGCTCAGAGAATTCGTCCAGTTCCTGAACGAGAGCCGGCCGGCGCTGCACAAGGACATTATCTATATCGACCGCGAACGGGAGGGGACTTCCATAGAGGTGGCCCTGCAATACACGGAGGCATACAGCGAGTCGATAGTCTCCTACGCCAACAACATTCCCACCAGTGAAGGAGGTACACACCTGGTGGGCTTCAAGCAGGCTCTTACGAGGGTTCTGAATCAGTATGGGCAGCAGAACGGCCTGCTGAAGAGCTCGCCACTGTCCGGAGAGGACGTCCGGGAGGGCCTGACCGCCATTCTCAGTGTGAAGCTGGTCAGCCCGCAGTTTGAAGGACAGACAAAGACCAAGCTTGGCAACAGCGAGGTGGCCGGTCTTGTCGCCTCCGTTGTTGGCGAGTATCTGACTGAGTATCTCGACGAGAATCCCGCGCTGGCAAAGGCGATCATCGACAAGTGCCTGCTGACATCGAGGGCGAGGGAAGCGGCCCGGAAGGCAAGGGAGCTGGCGAGGAGAAAGGGTGTTCTCGACGGAGGCGGCCTCCCGGGGAAACTGGCCGACTGCAGCGAGAGGGATCCGTCTGTGTGCGAGCTTTTCATCGTGGAGGGCGACTCGGCGGGAGGGAGCGCGAAGCAGGCGCGGCGGCGCGAGTTTCAGGCGATCCTTCCCATCAAGGGAAAGATTCTGAATGTCGAGAAGGCGCGCCTGGACAAGGCCCTCTCGAATGATGAAATCAGGACGATCATAACGGCGATAGGAACGGGATTCGGAGAGGAGGAGTTCGAGATCTCCAGGTTGCGTTATCACAAGGTGATAATCATGACCGATGCCGATGTCGACGGGGCGCACATACGAACCCTGCTTCTCACATTCTTCTTCCGTTTCATGAAGCCGTTGATCGAGAGAGGGAACATCTTCATTGCACAACCGCCTTTCTACCGGGTGAAGAAGGGAAGGATGGCGGAGTACGCATATACGGACGAGCAGAGGGACGCCCTCATAGCGAGATTCGGACGTCAGGGGATCCATGTTCAGCGCTACAAGGGTCTTGGCGAGATGAACCCGGAGCAGCTCTGGGAAACAACGATGGATCCAGAAAGACGAACCCTCCTGCAGATCTCCAGCGAGGACGCGGCGGGGGCCGAGCGCGTCTTCTCGGTGCTGATGGGAGAACCCGTCGAGCCGCGGCGTCAGTTCATCGAGGAGAACGCTCAGTACGTGAAGAATCTTGACATCTAGCAGGGCATTCGGGGCGAAGGTCGTGCCTGGGCGGATCAACCCGCCGGGGCCGGCGGTAGCGCCGGCTTGAACACGCCGAACAACCCGGGGACACGAGGAATCATGGAGACAGACACAAGCAGGATCCTGCCGGTTCAGATAGAAGACGAGATGAGGACGTCATACATCGACTACTCGATGAGTGTCATCGTCTCCCGGGCGCTTCCCGACGTAAGGGACGGGCTGAAGCCGGTTCACCGCAGAATCCTTGTTGCCATGAACGACTTATCCCTGTATCACGACCGTCCATACAGGAAGTCGGCCAAGATCAGCGGCGATGTCACGGGCAACTATCACCCACACGGAACCACGGCCGTCTACGATGCCATGGTTCGCCTTGTACAGGACTTCTCCCTCCGCTACCCCCTTGTAGAGGGGCAGGGGAACTTCGGATCCATCGACGGCGATTCCGCCGCGGCGGAAAGGTACACCGAGGCCAGGCTCAACCAGATCTCGGAGGAGATGCTCCGGGACCTGGAGAAGGAAACGGTGGATTTCCGCCCGAACTACGATGAGACCAGGGAAGAACCCACGGTACTGCCGTCAGCCTTTCCGAATCTGCTGGTCAACGGGGCCTCCGGGATCGCCGTAGGAATGGCCACGAACGTGCCGCCGCACAATCTGAGTGAGATCTGCGATGCCCTGATTCAGCTCATCAAGGAACCTGGGGCCGGGATCGAAGATTTGATGCGGATAGTTCCGGGGCCTGACTTTCCGACAGGCGGCATCATCATGGGACGCGCGGGAATCCGGGACTGCTACAACACCGGCCGCGGTCTGATTGTCGTCAGGGCAAAGGCCGAGATCGACACTGCGAAGTCCGGGCGCGACGTGATCATCGTAACGGAGATCCCCTACCAGGTGAACAAGTCGGCGATGATCGAGCGGATCGCCCAGCTGGTCAAGGGTGGGCAGATCACCGGCATATCGGATGTCCGGGACGAGAGCGACCGTCGCGGACTCAGGGTTGTGATAGAGCTGCGCCGGGACGCACAGCCCCAGGTGGTTCTGAACCAGTTGTACAAGCATACCCAGATGCAGGTTACATTCGGCGCCAATCTCCTCGCCCTTCATAACAGGCGGCCGGTGACATTCGACCTGCGCGGCATGCTGCAGGCGTACCTCGAGCACCGGGTGGAGGTAATCACGCGCCGCAGTCGGTTCGAGCTGCAGCAGGCCCAGAAGCGCGCGCACATCCTGGAAGGATTCCGCCGCGCCCTGGATGAGCTGGACGCGGTCATCACCCTGATCAGGCACAGCGCCGATGTGGAGGAGGCGCGCGGGGGCCTGATCAGCCGGTTCGGGCTTTCACAGGAGCAGGCGAACGCAATCCTCGAGATGCGCCTGCAGCGCCTTACCGGTCTCGAGCGGAAAAAGATCAACGACGAGTATTCGCAGATAACGGGCCGCATAGGCGAACTGACGGAGATTCTTGCCGACAGGACGCGGATAATGGCGCTGATCGTGGAGGAGCTGACTGATCTGCAGAGGAAGTTCGGGGATGCAAGGCGCACCTTCATAGCGGCGGACGAAGAGCTATCCAGTTTCGAGATGGAGGACCTGATTCCCGAGGAGGACATGGTCATCTCCATAAGCCATGCCGGCTACATCAAGAGGGTCACACCGACGGAGTACCGCCGCCAGGGACGCGGGGGCCGGGGGCTTCGGGGCTCAGCTACGAAGGATGAGGATTTCGTCGAACATCTGTTCGTCGCGTCCACGCACAGCTACCTTCTTCTGTTCAGCGACAGGGGCCGTGCCTACTGGCTGAAAGTCTACGAGATTCCACATGGATCCCGCCAGGCGCGCGGAAGGTCGATCCTGAACCTGATATCTTCGCAGAAGGGGGAGAACATCACGGCCTACGTGCCGGTGAGGGAGTTCCCGGAAGACCAATACCTTATCCTTGTAACGAACCGGGGCCTGATAAAGAAGACACGCCTCTCGGCCTTCAGCCGGCCACGCCGCGCGGGGATCATGGCGATCGATCTGCAGGAAGGCGATTCGTTGATTGGGGCCCGCCTTGCCCACGACGGTGATGAGATCGTCATAGCGACCCGTCGGGGAAAGGCGATTCGCTTCAAGGAGTCGGATGCGCGGCCAATGGGGCGGAGTGCACGGGGTGTGCGGGGTGTCGGACTTCGCGGGGAGGATGACTGTGTGGTGGGCATGATCGTGCTGCGTCCCAACTCGGACCAGCTTCTGCTCACTGTGACCGAGAAGGGATACGGCAAGAGGACGCGGGTGGATGAGTATCCCCTGTACCGGCGCGGGTCACATGGTGTGTACACGCTGGCGTTATCTCCACGGATAGGACGGGTGGTATCCCTCATGGTGGTGGGTGAAGAGGACGAGCTGATGGTCATGAGTTCGGGTGGAACGATCATCCGTCTGCCGGCCCGCGAGGTGTCTATTCTGGGGCGCGCCACGCAGGGAGTGAAACTGATTCAACTGGGCGAGGCCGACCGGGTGGTTGACCTGGCCAGGCTGGCGACGGAGGAATCGGGGAGTCCGAACGGGGCCGGCGCAGTGAAGGGTAGTGGAGAACCGGCTTCTGACAGCGTGGCGGCTGCGATGCCGGGGGATGATGATACCGGCGGGGAATCGGAATGTCTGGGCGGCGCAGGCGGGGCCGGCGAAGGTGCCGGAAACGGGGACGACAACGGGGATGTGCCGGAGAGCGACGTATCCCCCAATGGAGAATAGGCGGGGCGGGGATGTTCGAATCGGTCAATCCGAAGCGGGATTTCATCGAACTGGAGCACGAGGTGCTGCGGTTCTGGGAGAAGGAGCAGATCTTCCGGAAACGCATGGAGATGAACAGCGGCCGCACGCCATGGTCCTTCATAGACGGCCCCATGACGGCAAACAACCCCATGGGTGTTCACCATGCATGGGGACGCACGTACAAGGACGTGTTCCAGCGCTACAGGGCGATGCGTGGCTTCGACCAGCGGTACCAGAACGGATTCGACTGTCAGGGCCTGTGGCTGGAGGTGGAGACCGAGAAGGATCTCGGTTTCAATTCGAAGAGGGACATCGAGAACCATGGCCTGGAAAGGTTCTCCCGCGCCTGCCGAAGCCGGGTGGAGAAGTTCAGCGCGGTACAGACCGACCAGTCGATCAGGCTGGGCCAGTGGATGCGGTGGGATGATTCCTACTACACCATGACCGACGGGAATATCGAGTCGATATGGCACTTCCTGCAGATATGCCGCGACAAGGGATGGTTGTACAGTGGCGCCAAGGCGATGCCCTGGTGCACGAGGTGTGGAACGTCTCTGTCCCAGCACGAGCTCTCCGACGGGTACGAGGACATAGACGACACATCGGTGTTCCTGGTCTTTCCACTTAGGGAAATGCCCGGAGAAGCCCTGCTGGTCTGGACAACCACCCCATGGACACTCACATCCAATGTAGCAGCCGCCGTGAACCCTGGGCTCGAGTATGCGCGGGTGAAGCACGGAGGACTGATTTACTACCTGAGTGCGGGCCTTGTCTCCACGGTCTTCAACAGCGATGCGGAGATTCTCGGAGCCGTAAAGGGATCGGATATGATCGGCTGGATCTACGATGGTCCATTCGACGATCTGCCGGTGGTCCAGGGCCTGGAGCACAGGGTTATCCCGTGGGAGGACGTTGGCGAGGGCGAGGGTTCCGGCATAGTCCATATCGCCCCGGGGTGTGGGGCGGAGGACAACGAACTGGGCAAGGTCCACGGGCTGCGTGTGATCGTTCCGCTGGACGGCGACGGCCGTTATGTGGATGGATTCGGCTGGCTCACGGGGATGTATGTGCACGAGGTGGAGAAGCCGATCATTCAGAGGCTGAAGGAGAAGGAAATCCTCTTCCGTCAGGAGACCTACCGGCACCGCTATCCCTTCTGCTGGAGGTGCAAGGAGAAGCTGGTCTTCCGTGTTGAGGACGAGTGGTTCATCGCGTGCGATGAGATTCGCCCGTTGATGAAGCAGGCGGCGGATACGGTCCAGTGGATCCCCGAGTCGGTCGGAAAGCGCACACAGGACTGGTACAACAACATGGGGGACTGGTGCATATCCAGGAAGCGCTTCTGGGGCCTGCCCCTCCCGTTCTACTTCTGCCCGGACGGGCATCTCACGATCGTGGGAAGCAAGGCGGAGCTGAGGGAACGTGCCGAGAATCCGGCCGGGGTGGACGCATTGCCGGAGCTTCACCGCCCCTGGATCGATGGCATCACGATCCGCTGCGGGGAGTGCGGCAGGTCCGCCAGGCGCACCCTCGACGTGGGCGACTGCTGGCTCGACGCAGGCATTGTGGCCTTCTCCACCCTGCGGTACTTCGAGGACCGCGCATACTGGGAGAAGTGGTTCCCGGCCGAGGTCGTGATCGAGATGCGCGAGCAGGTTCGACTCTGGTTCTATGCAATGATGTTCATGTCGGTGACCCTGGAAGGCCGCGCTCCATACAGGAGGGTCTTCTCGTATGAGAAGGTGTACGACGAGAAGGGCCTGCCGATGCACAAGTCCACCGGCAATGCCATCTGGTTCGATGATGCGGTCGAGAGAATGGGTGCTGACGTGATGCGTTGGGTCTACTGCGCCTTCAACCCGAACAACAACCTCCGGTTCGGTTTCCATGTGGCGGACGAGATCCGCAAGAGGCTGATCACGCTCTGGAATGTATATGGGTTCTTCGTTACTTATGCCAGGCTCGACGGGTTCGAGCCGAGCGCTTCGGACGATCCGGTGGCGCTCAAGGAGAGCCCGAACCCCCTGGATGTCTGGATCCTCTCGGCGCTGTACAAGACCCTGGATGAGGTGACACACGGTCTGGAGGAATACGACACTGCCCGGTCTCTGCGGGCCGTGGATGGATTCCTTGAGGCGCTCTCCACGTGGTACCTGCGTCGTTCCCGCCGGCGTTTCTGGAAGTCGGCGGACAGCGAGGACGCCGACAAGCAGTTTGCCTACCGCACACTTCACCATGTCCTGATCACGATGTGCGAGATCATGGCGCCGATAACGCCGTTCATGTCGGAGGACATCTATCGGAACCTCAGCTCTCCGCTGCGCAATGCCAAAGCCGCGGAGTGGCCGGAAAGCGTACACCTGAGGGATTGGCCGCACCGTCGGCCTGACATGATCGACGATGCGATCAACGCCCGTATGGACAGGGTTCTGTCTGCCGTAAGTCTCGGTCGGTCGGCCAGGGAGAAGGTGCAGATAAGGGTCCGCCAGCCGCTCGGGCGGATCTGGATCCTGGACCTGGAGGGCGGAAAGCTGGATATGGACGAGGATCTCTGCTCCCAGATAGCGCAGGAACTCAATGTGAAGAAGATCCTGCTGGAGGGCAGGGTTGAAGAGCTTGCAAGGCGGGAGTTGAAGCTCAACTTCCCGTTACTGGGTGCCCGCCTCGGATCCGTGATGAAGGAGGTGTCCAGGGCTGCAAAGGAGGGGGCCTGGGAGCTTGCGGCAGATGGGCGTGTGCGTGTGGCGGGCCAGGTTCTGTCCGCGGGCGAATACGAGCTGAGATACGCGGGGCGGGACGGCCTGAGCGCGACGAATGACCACAACCTGCTTGTGGTTCTGGATACTCAGCTCACCGAGGATCTTCTGCTGGAGGGATACGCGAGAGAGCTGGTGCGTACGATCCAGGATCTTCGCAAGAAGGCCGACTACAACGTGGAGGACCGAATAACGGTCCTGTACGGAAGCGAGGATCCCAGGGCGGAGACAATCCTGACGCACCACGGCGTGTACATCCGTGAGGAGACTCTTGCCAGGGAGATTGTCCCGGAGCGCGGGAGCTGCGATCAGGCCGCGGAGGTTGACCTGGGAGACGGAATCCGCCTGTGGGTCGGGGTCAGCAGATTCCTGCGCAGCTGATTACCGGGCCTGTCTGCAGGGCAGCAGGCTTCGAGAGGGGCCAGGCACCCTTGTGACAGTAGGCAACAACCCCGCCTAGGTATCAAGCCGGCAGTACTCATCCACCTGTACGGCCAGCACATCCAGGCTGCCCTTCCAGAACCCCTTCGACCTGACATCTATCCCGAAGCGGGAAACCAGATCGGCCACCTTTCCGGATGCAGTGTTTCTCAGGAGTTCCCTGTAACTTGGTATGAATGCCTCACCCTCCCTGCGGTACACGGCGTAGATCCCCAGGCCGAACAGCTGGCCGAACGCATAGGGGAAGTTGTAGAAGTCGAGTTCGTTCATGTAGTAGTGCGGCTTGAGCAGCCACATGTACGCGTGCAGGTTTTCGAAGTCCAGCGCCTCTCCGTATGTCTCCTTTTGAGCGCCCAGCATGATCTCGCAGAACTCGTCCGGGCTTAGTTCCGCGTCGGCGCGACGCTTCAGTACCTCGGATTCGAAGATGAACCTGGATGAGATGTCAACGGTGACCTGGGTGGCCCCCATGAGCTGGTTTTCGAGAACGGCGAGCCGCGCATCCGGAGGCGCGGATTCGAGGGCGGCCTTGAATGCGATCGTCTCGCAGAAGATCGAGGCGGTCTCGGCCAGGGTCATCGGCGCGCCGCGCAGGAGATGCGGCAGCCCCTTCTGGCAGAAGTTGTGGTACGCGTGTCCGAGTTCATGGGCCAGGGTAATCACCTGGTCGAAGCTGCCGTCGAAGTTTGCCAGGATGCGGCTCTCCTCGATTCGGGGAATTCTCATGCAGAAAGCCCCGCCCCTCTTCCCATCCCTGGGTTCGGCATCGATCCAGCTCTCGTCAAAGGCGCGGGATGCGAACCCGGAGAGTTCCGGACTGAAGCGGGCGAACTGCTCCACGATGAATGAGCGGGCCAGGTCCCAGTCATAGGTCGGGTTCGTGCTGCCCACAGGCGCGAACAGGTCCCACCAGGGGAGCTTGTCCTTGCCGAGCTTTCCGGCCTTGGCGGACAGGTAACGGCGGAATACGGGGAAGGCGTCGCGGATCGCATCCAGAAGCGCCTCCAGGGTTTCCCGGTCAATACGGCTTCGGTCAAGGCTGGCGTCCAGAACATCCTTCCGGCCCCGCCTGCGGGCCAGTGTGATGGATGCACCCTTCACACAGTTCAAAGCAAAGGCGACAGGCTGGCGGATGGAGGCCCATCCCTCGAGCTCGGCCTCGTATGCGCGGCGTCTCACCGACTCGTCGGGATCGTTCGCAAGGTTGCGGATGGCTGTCATCGGGAGCATTTCCGTCCTGCCGTCACGCTCGAACGGGATCTTCAGCTGACTGGTCACGTTTCCCTGCAGCTTCCACATCACGCCGCCGCCGCTCATCTGCAGTTCCGCGGCGAGCTCCTCCATCCTGGTCTCCATCAGGTACCTGCTTTGTTCGGCCAGCAGATTGAGGTATCCGCGATGACGGGAGGCGGCAGAGTCTGGCGGGCACACGGAGTCCAGTACCGGGGCGATGGATCCCACCCACGCAGTGAAGCGGGTCATGCACTTGCCGTAGCGAACCTCGAGCTGTTCGAGCTGGCTCATCCTGCGCGCAGCAAGCTGGTTGTACGAGTCGGTGGTCACGAACCCGTATACATATGCGCCGATGGTCTCCACGTGCAGACCGGCCTGGTTGAGTCTCTCGAGCAGTTCCTTCATTGTGCCTGCCGCGGCATCAGTGTCGGCAGGTGGTGCCTCAAGCTGCGCTATGCCGTTCTCCTCAAGGTACAGCTCCAGCTCCACGAGTGCCTGTTCGAGCATTTCGAGGTCGGCATCGAGTTCGGTCGATTCCAGGGATGGGTAGATGCCGGAGAGACTCCAGTGAGGAAGTGGCTTGGGTGACGCAGGCATGACGTTCCTTTCATCCGATTGTCTATCCGGGAGCAGTATGTCGGGAGGCTCGAGAAGGCGCAATGAGGTATTCGTGTTCATCCGCGGTGTTGCTGAAGAGGGTCTGGAAATGATCAGGACTTGAGGACTACGCCCTCGTGGGCAAGCAGGCGGAGCTTGCGATCCAGGCCTCCGGCATATCCGGCAGGTCTGCCACCGCAGGCCACAATCCTGTGGCAGGGCACGATGAGGCTGACAGGGTTGGCACCAACTGCGCGTCCGACTGCCCGCGCGGCTCCGGGAACACCAATGCGGCGGGCTACCTCGCCATAGGTTACGGTGGTCCCGGGGGGAATCCTGCGAACATGGCGCCAGATACCGATCTGAAAGGGGGTTCCAGACAGTGAGACCGGCACACGCGATAACGCATCCAGATCGCCGTCGAAGTACGCAGTGAGGGCCTGGACAACAGGCCGGAACTGGGATCCGGGTCCTGCGGTCGGCTCCGGTATCCAGGCATCATGACGGGAGAGACGTGCGAGAAGAGACGGCCACTGATGCGCGAAGCCCAGGGCGCACACCTTCCCGCCATGCAACGCCAGGCAGATCGTGCCGATCGGGCTTCTGATCTCTGTCGTGTGGACCGCGGCGTCTGTCTTCATCGGCTGCCCCGGGTCAGTGGTTGCCGAAGAGGCGCCGCGGCCTGATCACGGTTTCAGGCTGCCAGGCTCCTCTCCGTGGAGTCGAGGTTTTCGACCAACTCGATGAGTATCCTGTCCAGGTCCTCCGGCTTCAAGTCGAACCGCCTGACGGCAGCCGAATCGAAGCGGAAGGCAAGACCAGGCCGGCCCAGCCCAACACCCAGCCAGTGGGACAGCGCATCGGCGAGGTGGACAATGGAGACGAGGTCCTCGTACTCGGTCGCTTCTTCAGGATTGTGATGATGCCTGATCATCTGTACCAGGCTCTCCGGGAACTCCCAGCTGTCCGCGATTCGGGCACCGAGCTCCGCGTGCTCGATCCCGAGGACCTGGCGCTCTGCTTCCTGGAATGTGTCGCCGGCCTCCACCTTCTGCCGGACTGACTGGTAGCGGTGCTTCAGGAATACGTCGAGGGCGATCTTTCCTATGTCGTGGAGCAGCCCGCCTGTGAAAGCAAGTGCCACCCGGGAGTGTCTTACCCTCTGAGCCAGGAGCCGTGCCCCCAGGGCACTGGAAACGGAGTGCCGCCAGAGGTCGCCGGGCGCCAGTCCGTACCCTTCGTGCGCCCCTCCCAGAAGAGGCTCGCTGGCCCGCATGGTGACCAGCTGGATGATCGTGCGCATCCCCACCCTGTGTACCGCCTCCTCGAGGGTGGACAGGGACCGGCTACCCCCGTACACGGGGGAGTTCACCATCCGCAGGAGATTCGCGGTGACACCCGGATCCAGCTCGATGGCCTCGACAAGGTCGGAGCTGCCCGAGTTCGGATCATCCATGATCATCAGGACCCGGGCGAGAACCGCGGGCGCGGCCGGCAGGCTCTTAAGCCCCGACAGGACAGCTTCGTGCTCCAGCATCTCTTTCCTCCTAGGCATCCGAACTGGTAACGAGGTAGTTCCCGTTGTTCATCTCGAGTCGCAGGTCCCGAACCACGGTTCCGCCGATTGCATGTTTCTCAAGCCGAATGCCCTGCTTTTCCAGGATCTCCAGGGCAATCCTGCCGTTGCGCGACCCAACATCGAAGGTGCCCCCCTCCGGAAGAGTCGCGGCGCCGGCAAGGACAGCACGCATGGTCGCGGGCCGGACACCCCGCTTCTCCATCTCCCCTATCAGGCCGGGAATTCCGGTGCTCGCGAAGAACGCCGGATTGCGTTCGGCGCGTCCCGGATCCAGGGATGCGTCGGGCAGGAGCCAGTGCAGCATCCCGCCGACATTCGTCTGCGGATCGAAGAGACTGAGTGCTGCACCTGCACCCAGTGAACGTGCCACAAGGACGCGGTCTCTTTCGCCGGCGACGCACATCTCGCCGATACCAACAAGAATCATGCTGCCCACCTCCACTGTCAAACTCCACCTCCGCTCCCCGGTTCTCCACAAGAGCAGGGACTAGTGTTCCCGGTTCGTCTCATCCGCCGTACTGGTCTGTACAACCTGCACAAGCAGCGGAATCAGGTCCGGATCGAACTGCCTGCCGCATCGCTCCCCGATGATCCTGATGGCGGACTCCCGGGAGTACTTCCCGCGATGGGGCCGGTCGTGCACCAGCGCATCATATGCGTTCGCAAGGGCCACGATCCTTGCACCCAGCGGGATCTCATGACCGCGCAGCCCGTCCGGAAGGCCGGTGCCATCCCAGTGCTCCTGGTGATGACGGATGATTTTCCCGACCATGCCCTGTCCTCCGGGACCGAGCTGGGAGGCGGCCTGCAGGGCAGCCTGTTCACGATGCCTGCGCCTGTCCTCCTCGGTCAGCACAGTATCGCGGTCCAGCAGCTCCCCGTATTGATCCAACTGCCCCAGGTCATGCAGCAGGGCCCCGTATCCAAGGCATTCCAGCTGGTCACGGCTCATCATCAGGATCCCGCCCATCTCGAGGGAGATCTCCCGGACGCGCCTGGAGTGGCCCCGGATGAACGGATATCTGTCCTCTATCTCCGCGACGAGACCCGCGGTAGTCTGCAGGAATGACTGCTGCGTCTTCTCGAAAGCTGCGGCATTCTGGAGAGCGGCCGTGATGGCGTTGCCCAGAATCTCGAGCAGTTTGTGATCGAACCTGCCCACCGGATCGGTTCCGGAGCGTTCACCCAGGCCGAGTAGGGCACAGAGGCGCCCGCCCGAGATCGCCGGCGAGACAAGAGAGAATCCCCCCACCGCCAACCGCAGGATCTCCTCCTCTGCATCGGGATAATCCACGAACTCCTCCATTCGCATCGGCCGGCCGATCGAGACGCAGATGCGCGCAACAGGACCGTTCGGGGACAGCCAGAGGCCACGCGCCACCGAATCCTCCACCCCTCTCCACACCCGGGGGACCAGGCCTGCGTCGTTGTCCGCTACGAACAGGGTTACACACTCGAAGCCCAGGTTTGCAACTGTTGCAATTACGAAGCGTTCCAGGATCTCGTCGATCGAATTGAAGCGGCTCAGCTCCATGACCTGGTTGAGCATCTGGCTCATCCGGTTGAGATTCTGGCCAAGCTCCTGGCGCATCTGCAGCATGGTATCCCTGCTGCGCCGGACTTCGCTCTGGAGAACCTCGGTCTTCAGAAGCAGGAGCCTTTGGTCCTGTGTCCGATCCAGGATCCGGCGGATCTTGATGATCAGTTCCCGCGGCGAAAAGGGCTTGGCGAGGTAGTCGTCCGCGCCCAGCTTAAGCCCCTGCAGCCGGCTCTCCGTGGCCGTGTCGCCGGATATCAGGATGACCGGCAGGTTGCGCGTGGAAGGATCGCGGCGGACCGTATCCAGGATCTCCATGCCACTCTTGCGGGGGAGACGTACATCCAGCACGACCAGATCCGGCCGCTCCCGCTGAATCATCTCCAGCGCGGTGTTCCCGTCATGCGCCGAGATCGTCTTGTAACCGCGTCCCCCAAGCGTGATCTGGAGCAGTTCCACGACGCGTGTGTCGTCATCGACGATGAGTATGGTTTCGGTTCTCTGCTCGACCTGCGTTTCCATGCATCCTCTCCGTGCGAGTCAGGGCCGGCTTTTCGCGACAGTCCCATCTGAAGACGCACCGATCGCATCCGGTGCAGCCGTGTGGGGCATTGACGGGTAGGAAGGCTGCCTGAAGACGGGCAACTTCACCTGCCGTCGATAGTTTCGGCAGGGAGGGAGGGTTTCTAAAGGGGGAAGCAGCGCGTGTCCTAAAGGGCAGGATCCCGACGAAGGCTGTCCAGGATCCGTTCGACCTCGCTTTCCTGGAACGGGTAGAGCAGGCGGGGAATGTCGCCCAGGTCCTGAAGGGGGACTCCTGCGTATCCCCTCAGCCGGGAACCTACGGCGATGATCCGGCAGCCACGGGATGCTGCAGCCTGCAATGCGGGGATCAGGTCCGGCATCTCCTCATCCAGCAGCTCGATGAAGGCTGCCTGGTAGCGCACCTTTCGGAGCCAGGGTGGCACCTCTGCCAGGTCGGCAGTTTCCCGCAGGAACCACCCCCTGCTCCGCAGGGCCCGGGCAATGCTCACGCGAGCGGGTAGATATCGGATCGCCACAAGGCCGGTGGGTGCGACCGGGCTGGAAGGAGGACGATGAGCCCCGGAGTCAGACCGGAGCGGCTTCGGTGACGGAGGCGATGTCTCGTCTGCAGCTTCCTCCAGAAGCGGTTTCAGGGAGACCCTGACCCCTGCGTCAGTTCCGGTGATCTCCGGGATCAGCAGGCATTCCACCCCCCGCCGGGCGGCCTCCTCCAGGGTAACGACCCCGCCGACATGCTGGGAGGTCACACACCCCGCCCCGGAGGCGAAACGGATGGAGAAGGGCTCCGGGTCGTCGGCGGGACCGGTTTGCCCAAGAATGTTGCGCAGCGATGGTCCGGGCCCGGCCCCTGAGGACTCGTCAAGGAGATCAACGCGGTCCACAGCGCTCCAGGGGAAGCCGACCCACACGCCGGCAGAGCCCAGGAGAAGATAGGAGGCCGGTTCTCTGCCCGGGGCAGGATCTTCCTCAGCAGCGGGTTCCGGGCAGGACTCCTTCTCTCTGTCCTGATCCGGCGGGATGCCGGTCTTGCCATCGAACGCGTCGGAGAGCACGAGGTCCACTTCACGGCCAAGCCACTCCGGCAGTCTGTCTGAGGCTTCCCCTTCCGCCTGTCGGGGTCTGCTGTCGTCTCGATACCCGCCCGCGAGGGCATGCTCGATCCTGCGAAGCAGGCGGGCCTCTTGGAGACGGAGACGTCGGAGAGCCCGGATTGCAGCGAGCAACTCTTCGTGCATCCCATCAGCATGGGAGTTATCGCCAGGCCCGCTCATCGGTCTTCCACTTCCCCCAGTCTGCGGTCGAGGCTGTCAAGGTAGTCGATAAGCTGCCTCAACCGATCCTTCAGTTCATTGTTCAGAAGCCGGTTATCCATGGAGTTCGCCTCTGAGGCCGCACGGGCAGCTGCAGCGGCGGCATCTGCCGCGAGCTCCTCCGCTCTATCCTTCCAGACAGCTACCAGGGCCAGCCGCGCCTCTTCCAGGGCGGCCAGCTCACCCAGGTACTCCTCGAGATGCCGACCGACCCGGATGCCGTCAGCACGGTTGGATGCACCCACATCAAGGGTAAGGACCGTGCCCAGATTGCGAAGCCTCTCCATGGATCCTGAGAATGCAGCCTCAGCATCGCTGATCCTGTCTGCGCACGGGGGTGCGGACGCGGTTCCCGATGAGGCAGCTGACCCTCCGGGAGAAGAGATGGCAGCGTCAGGCTGACTATCGTCACCTGCGACCTTACCGGGGAAGACAGCCGGCAGGCAGGCAAGAGAATCCAGCTCGCTCCTGAGCCCACGCACGCGGTCCCGCAAGTCGCCGAAGTACATCATGAGTTGCGAACGATTCCGCTGGATGTGTTCGGTGATCGCAACCAGCGGGCCGTCCTGAGCGGTGCGAACTACAGGCGGGATACCGTGCTGGCCGGTTCGTCCGATCTCTTCGCGAAATGTGTGCAGTGCGCTGCGCAGCTCCTCGAGCTCCTCCAGGGCCTTCGCGCCAGTCTGGTTCTGTCTCACCAGGATGCCAACCACCCGGTACAGCTCCGCGATCTCCCCGCAACGCGTTGCGGTATCGACGCTTCGGCTGTCCGGCACATCTCCCCCCTCCACAACCCTCAGAAGGATGCGGAGCGGGCGCAATAGTCGGTCCAGAAGCAGGTAACCGACCGCAGTGGCAACGACTGCGGAAAGGACAACCAGGATGGCGCCCCCCAGGCGCGCGGTCATGCGAAGGCTGTTCCCGGCAGCGTAGAGATCCTCGAGCAGGTATTCGGTGAAGAGGAAGTAGGTTATGCCCAGTAGAAGGGTTGGAAGAAGCAGAAGGAGTACGAACCGGCCACGAGAACCCTTGCCGGAGTCATGCCTGTGGCCATACCGGTACCCGTTCAAGGCTGCACCTCCATGAAGCCCGCAGGATGCATTCCGGCAGCCATCCCGGTTTGCAGGATGCACGAGTCCGGCCGCTGCAGGACGGGTGCACCGTGGCCGCGCCCACTCGCATGTCATAGGGCACAGCAGGATGCGGGCGATGTGTGTTTCCGGAGTTCCCGTGGCACAGGCCTTGCGGCCATCGCTCCAGCGTTAATGAGCGTACCACAGCAGGATTCCAGGCTGTCAAGGCAGAGTAGCATCACGGGCCTGCCCGGCGGCGACAGGGGGAACGCGCTCCACATGGCGATCAGAGATCAGTTCATTGAGATCCCGGGCGGAAACCGCGAACTGCGCCCCACATATCTGTTCATGATGAAGTGTCTGCTCTACAGCCGCATGGAAACCGGCCTGGTCTCGAACAAGGACTTCTATGATGAGGATGTGAACGTATACATTGCCCATCTGCTCAACGCGTTTACACATCCCGAGTTCGTGGAGCGTTCCAGACCCTTCCTCTCGAAGTACGATACAGAGGTGTTCCAGCGCCTGGGCGACTCCCGGGACGCCCGCCTCAAGTACACACTCTACAAGACAAATGCGGACTTCCTCCTGATCTCGCTCGGGATCTTTGACAACCCCACGGCCCTGTTCGATCCGCCCGGCGGAAAGGGGACACAGGCCGAGTGGATGCGTCCCAGCGAGGAGGCATACGTGGGCAGGGGGCGTACCTACTACCGGTTTGCGTACACGTACAGCCAGCGGATACGTGGGCGAAATACGGCAATCACGGATGTTCTCGAGAAGCTGAGCGTGGGGTTCGACAAGTATCTGCGTATCCTTGCCCACATGCGGGGCGAGTATCTCAACCTCCTCCGCTCATTGAGCCGCGGGGAGATCTACCACCTCGAACGCGTGGTGAACGAGTCGCAGAAGGAACAGGACGTGAAGCTCAAGCAGGACCAGTTGCTGGACCTGTACCTGGAGTGGAAGCAGACCAGGGATTCGAACCTCCGGGAGCAGATGGAAGCTCTGCAGGAGGAGATTCGCAGGGTCCTGCCGGAGTTCCACTTCCAGCTTCCGGAGTCCTGAGAGGGCGACCCGACCCAGCCTGGAACGGGGATCCCGAAGTCGGCGTCCTGAGAGGCGTCGAAGGGATCCCCGTCTTCGTTCCCCCGGAAAATGGGGCAACCACGGGCCCCCCTGCGGGGTATGCTGGCGTCGTATGAATCCGTTTCGCACACTACGACCGACAGCCATCCGGGTGGTCTCCCTGGCGCTTTCGCTGATCCTCCTTGCTGCGATGTTGCCTGCAACCAGCTCGGACGCCCTGGCTGGCCGGGACGGGGAGAACCCGCTCGAGCCAGGGCCGATACGCCGCACCGCCGGATCGCCCCCCTGGCCCAGGGACTTCGAGCTCGGCCTGCAGATCGCCAGGGCCTACGCCCACCACTTCGGGCTGGCCGAGGAAGACTCACTCCTGCACCATATCAACCGCCTGGGGTACGAGGTGGCCAGCCAGGCGGGGCGAAACGACATCCTCTTCACCTTCCACATTATCGACATTCCCGATCCCAACGCATTTGCCCTGCCCGGCGGGTTCATCTTTCTCACGCGCGGCATGGTGGATATGCAGCTTCCGGATGAGGCGCTCGCCAACCTGCTGGGACACGAGATCGTGCACGTGGCCGACAACCACTTTGCCAGGAACAACCGCCTGTCGGGGTTGATGAGCATCCTGCACACGGTTGCCGTTGTCGCGGCTGTCATTGCGGTTCCTTCCACACCGGGAGGCGGATGGGATGTGGACCACGACACCGGGATGATGCGCGGTTCGCTCGTCGGCAAGGATGCCGCCATCCAGGGAACGATGATGTTCGGGGGGGTTCTGCGAGAGCTTCTCATGCGGGGATACAGCCGCACCCTGGAGTTCGAGGCCGATGACCGCGGGAGGCGCTATGCGGCCAGGGCGGGATATCCGGTCAGCGGGAGCGTCACCCTTCTGGAGGAGTTGCACAGGCGCGTTCACGAGGATCACGATTACGGTTACTGGCACACGCATCCCTACTTCGACGACCGGATCGCAAGGGCAAGGGCTGCTCGCGATGCGGGAAGCAGTCCGCCGGACAGCGGGGAGGTGGCGCGTTACCGGGCCGATGTGCAGCGGAGGCTGTTCGCCATCGGCTCGTCGATTCTTGACGAGAGTACCGCCCTCTTCGTGCTGCGCGCGGCCCTGAAGGCGGGCCCGGGTGGAGAGGCCGGCTTGGATGTGGAGCACCGGTTGCTCAACATCCGGGCGGACAGGCAGCGCAGGCTTGCACCCCTTCTCCGCTCATACGGGCCGATCATCGCCGACTACGACACCCTCATCACCAGGATCGGTGATGACGATGCGGTGTCGCCACTGCGCGCCGAGCTGCTTCACGAAAGGCGGGTGCTGGACAGGGAGAGGGCCGACCTGCACCCAAGGATGCTGGAGGCCCTGAGCAGCCCGAACCCACGGACACTGCTGCTCGAGCTGTTTCTCGAGAATTTCCCGGACGACCCCGTCGCGCCGGATGTGAGGTCAAGGCTGGCGGATCAGTACAGGCTCTCGAACAGACCGGACGAGGCGGCCATGCTGCTTGATGAGGCGATCCGCCGGTCGTTGGAGTCCGGAAACGGCGCGGGCGATCTCGACACCAGCCTGGACCAGATGAGGCTGGTCATGGGCCAGGTGCGAAGTCCCCTCACCACGCAGAGAATCCTCACGGGCACACGGTCTGACTCTGTTCGAACCTGGGCGGAGTCGCGCCTGCATGCCCAGGCGGCCGGACTCGACTCCCTCGAGCTGGCCAGCCGGTTTGCCCAGGAGTATCCCGAATCGCCTGTCTCCGCCGAGGTAAACATCAGGCTCGAGGAGATGGCGATGGCCCGCCACAGGGAGGGGCGCCTTAAGGAGTCGCTCGGTGATTATCAGGCTGCGCTCAACCTGTACAACGAGCTGATCCTTCTGGCGCCCAGAACCCGGGGGGCCGAGCTTTCCCGCCAGGGGGTTGCCCGCATCCAGGGCTTCGTGAGGCGCTGATGCGGTGAAGATGCCGTCACGCGAGCCCGGAATGCCTCAGCAGAGGTTCCGGCGACGGCTCCCTGCCCCGGAAGTCGCGGAAGAGATCCATGGGATGGCGGCCGCCACCGCTCGCCAGGATCGTGTCCCTGAAGCGCCGGCCGATCCGCGCCACCTCCTCCTCGTTGTCCAGCCCGGCTTCCTCGAACGCCGCGAATGCGTCGGCGCTCAGCACTTCGGCCCACTTGTAGCTGTAGTACCCGGCCGCATAGCCGCCGGCGAAGATGTGGGCGAAGCTGCAGAGGAAGCGATCCTCCGGCATCGCCGGGAGAGGCATCGTCTTCTCCGCCACATCGCGCTGCACATCCAGAACCGAGCGGTCCCCGTCCGGGTCGAACGAGTGATGCAGCTCCATGTCGGTCATGCCGAAGGTGAGCTGGCGAAGCATCATCGAGCCGGCGCGGAAGTTCTTCGCCGCGACAAGCTTCTGGAACAGCTCCTCCGGCAGACGTTCGCCTGTCTCCACGTGCGAGGTCATCCCCAGCAGCGTTGGCTTGTGATAGCACCAGTTCTCCATGAAGTGGCTCGGGAACTCGACCGCATCCCACTCCACTCCGTGTATGCCTGCCGCATCCGAGTGGTCGACCTTCGTGAGCATGTGCTGCAGCCCGTGTCCGAACTCGTGGAAGAGGGTGCGGACTTCGTTGAACGCCATCAGTGAAGGAGTCCCGCCCACCGGAGGGGTTCCGTTGCAGACCATGTACGCCACGGGCAGTCGAAGCCCGCCGTCAACCCAGGCCCTGTTGATGCAGGTGTCCATCCATGCGCCGCCACGCTTGTTCTCGGGACGCGAGTAGGGATCCAGGTAGAACGCGGCGATCTGTGCGCCCTTCTCGTCGAACACCTTGAAGAAGCGGACATCCCCGTGCCAGACAGGGGCCTCGCCGTCGGCGGGGCGGACCTCGATGCCGAAGATGCGGTTCACCAGGCCGAAGAGGCCATCCAGAACGCCTGGCAGCGGGAAGTACGGACGAAGCTGCTCGTCGGTGAAGTCGAACTTCCGCTCGCGCAGCCGCTCGGACCAGAACATGACATCCCACTGCTCGACCGGCTCCTTCTGGCCCGATTCAGCCGCCAGCCCGCGGATCTCATCGAGATCGCCCACTGCGGAGTCCCAGGATGCCGTGCGCAGCTTCTCGAGCATCTCAAGCACCGCGTCCACACTGGGGGCCATCTTCTTCGCGAGGCTTACCTCCGCGAAGCTCGAATACCCCAGCAGGCGGGCCTTCTCACAGCGGAGACGGAGGATCCGTACGACATTCTGCGTGTTGTCGAACTGTCCGCTGGAGGCCTTGGTCACAGCGGCGCGGGTGATCTCCTCGCGCAGCGTGCGGTTGCGGCAGTGCTGCATGAAAGGCATGAAGATCGGTATGTCCAGTGTGAATCGCCACGGGCCTCCCTCCGGGGTGGCTTCCGGTTCGCCCTCCGATCGCGCCTGGTTGTAACTCTGCGCAGCCAGGCGCAGCAGGCTTGGCGGCATTCCCTCCGTGTCCGCCTTATCGGTGACGACCAGGGAATATGCCTTCACCGAGTCGAGGACGTTGTTGTTGAACTCAGTGGCGAGTTGTGACAGCTCGCTTTCGATCTCGTTGAAGCGCTTCCTGTCGTCACCGGCGAGGCCGACCCCCGCAAGCTGGGCATCGAGGATCTTCTTCTCCAGAATGCGCCTCTGCACCTCATCCAGGGACTCCCACTCCGGTCCGTTGCGCATCGCCTGGTATCCCTTGTACAGGGGTTCGCTCTGGCCTACGCGGAGGCCGAAGGTCACGATGTCCTTGAGTACCGTCTTGTGCGCCTCCCTGAGCTCAGGCGAGTTCCGCACATTGATGAGATGCGATACGGGCCCCCAACCGTACTCGAACAGGATGTCGAGCTTCTGCAGGGGAACCATCAGCCCGTCCCAGGTGGGAACGAGGCTCTTCTCAAGCCCGGCGACCACATCCTCGGCTTCGGCAAGGAACTGCCTGACTGCCGGAACGACGTGCCCGGGGTCGATCCTGTCGAATGGGGGCAGCCCCTCCCTGACGAGCAGGGGGTTCTGATCACGCATACTGGCGTTCTCCGGCATGTCATCTCCTATGTGTTGGAGCCGCCTCGTCTCCCGGTGGCCTGCGTGCCCGCACGCATGCGCCGCCGGGACCGGGCCGGCCCGGGTTTCCTGCGTCCTGTCTCTTCCTGCATTTGAGCGGGTCGCGCCGCCGCGAACCCGGAAGGGCGAGTCTATCTCATCGGGCCGGGATGCTCAAGCGGGAGCCTCTTCCAACATGAGATGAGCCCGGAGCATGGGCTGATTCCAACATGAAATGAACCTGTCAAGGCTAGGGCTTCCTGACAGGGCGGGGCGCTTGCGCAGCAGCCTCACGGAAAACGGCCCTCATCGCTCAGTTCAGGACTCCCCAGGGTGTAGACCTTCCCTTCGTACCTGCACGCTCCCCTGCCGTCATCCATGTAGAAGAACTCCGCCCCCTGCAGCCTTCCAGTCGACGAAGGCCAGTCATATGTGTCCCTGATTTCGTCCACAGCAGGGTTGGCGTTCTGACCTCTTCTGCGCCCTGTCGTGTTCACCCAGTGCATTCGATATGTCTCGATGTCGCGAAGGGCGCCCACGATCGCGCGCCTGGTAAGTTCCGCGTCGCTGGGCCGCACCGGTCTCGGAAAGAGCAGCATCCTGTCCCCGTCAATGATCACATCATGTGTCTCGGAGGAGAAAGGCGCCCTGACATCACGCAGACGTCTTAGCCTGATCTGCTCCTTCTCCTCAATCTCCGTTTCGGCCATCCTGACGACTTCACGGACGGACTTCCCATCACATTTCTCCAGGATCCTCTTTACGTTCGCGGCCTTCGGAAGGCCTGCCACGATCCCCGCCCCCATGTGAAGTGCGAGCAGGTCCTCGGGGCCCAACGCAACCTCCTCCAGTGCTTCAACGAAGAGTGCCCGATCGCGATCGTCCCTGATAGCCGCGCGGATCCGCAGGACGCTTTCCGCATACTCCTCAAGCGTGGAGGCCTTGATCGTCATGTCCATGGGGTCCTGGCGGGAGCAGGCTGTGAACAGCAGCAGGCCAAGGCACAGTATCAACCGACATCTGAAATGCGTCATGTGATCACCCAGTTTCCTCTCCTGGCCGGTGGCCTGAGCGAACAGGGAGCCGTCCTCAAGGATAATGACGATCGAAGACGTGGGTCCGATCTCATACTCGCCGACATAGATCCTGAGAATCTCCTCCGCGACGGCAATACGATCTCAGCCTGTCGTTCCAGTAATCGACGTAACTGCGGTAGGCCTTCTCCGTCGTCAGAAAGGCTACATGCTGTTCCGCCCGGATCTTGTAGGCCTTCAGCGTCCTGACCCCTTCGCGCCTTGCTCTTTCGGCTCTGTGATGCCCGTCTATCAGATTGTACTGTTCGGGCGCGATTTCAGCCAGCACGACGGGACGGTCAAGATCCGCCGTGGCCAGTGCGGACTCGTCCACTGTCGAGAACTGTGGTGGAAGCTCATCTACGGCAATCTCAACTGGTACTGCTCCCGACTTCCTGGTCTGGAGGTACTCCAGCATTCGAGTGATGTTGAACTCGAAGATCCCATTCGGGAACATCTCGTCGCCGGCGCGAGGCACGCATGGGCAGAAGGCGGGATCAACCCGCAGCTCGCGTTTCAATGACTTCCCCTTTCTATCCGCCGAACGAATAGCGCATCAGCCGCAACTGTCCGCGAACCACGAGGATGACAGCCACTACCCAAAGCAGCCCAGTATCCGTATATGTCGGCTGTTGGGGAGGGAAACACCCCTTGTTGGCGATCGACGCGTGGTACAGGACTGGGATCAGAAGGCTCGCGCCTGTGCGGTTATTGAGCCAAGTTCCTCCCCCAGCGCATTGGTTCGAGGAAGAGCGCGACGATGTACCACTTCACTCCCACGCGCCACTGCTTGAGCTGGCTGAACAGCCCCCCAATTGCCTTGCACCCAGACCGCCGATAGATCGTGAGCATCGCGGCAAGGCCAGGAGCCCATACAGTGAGCGCGTTGATAGGCGGGCGCAGGGAAGGAGCCCAGCCAACGAGACCGAATCGCTCGAGAGCTTGAGGAACCCATATGCTCCATGCCAGCAGAAGACTGACAGCGGAGAACAGAGCAAGGCCATTTATGCCCGGAGTAGAATCGGAATCTTTCACTATCAAGAGACTTCCGCATCCGACTAGTCAGGCTGTCGAACGCAGCAGGTCAGCGGCCGAGCGCCAGCGAGGTCCGCTGCACCTTCATGTGGGCCGGGCATCTCTGGATGACTTCACGTCCCGCACTTGAACTTGCGAGAGACAGGCAAAGTCGCCTCAAAGTACTCACTTGCTCAAGCCGCCGAGTGATCGCCTTCGGGCTCATGTCAATCCGCATCCGTTATGCTCCTGAGGTAGTCTATGTCGTCCTGGTCCGTGCCGCTTCGACGAAGTTGCTTCAGGCATATCAACCCTTCCGGAGATACGACACGCAGCGTGCCACCCTCCCATTCGACATCACGGCGGCTTTCCCACGCTGGGGCTGTCTGCTCGGTGACGAGCAGAAAATCAAGGACGAGTACTTCAGAGGTCTGAGGATCAGTCTTGCTGTAGCGACGTATCTTGATGGCACCACCCTGGAAGTCCATGGGGTCGCTGTGCATCGTGAACCAGAGTGACACAACAGCCTGCGTCGCTTCGGCAAGGGAACCAGTCTGAATCATGAGGTCACCTCTCTCGATAGCGATGGACCGGGTTCCTCCCTGGTACGATAGCCGCATGATCGTACATCCGTTGCCGGCTCGACGCAAGAGGCTGAGGCTTACACTCGAGGCCTGAAACTACCGCCTCTGCAAGGAATTAGCCAGTTGTCAGCCATGTCGGGATCTCGCTGCAGATACGACCTGTCAGGCGAACCAGTTCACCCAGCCGTTCGGGTATCGACGGCCCACCCGGGCTTATCCCGCACGTCGGCTGTCACGGCCACGGACGGTGTCGAGACAGCAACTCCAACCAGGCGTCCGGCATGAAGGAAGATCAGGAATACAGGCAAAGAGATCCGGATCTTCATGGCCTTGACGCCTGGCTCCGCAAACGCTGCCTCGTCCCCGAGCATAGATCCCCTTCGTCGTGCGCTGGGTCGAGAGGTTCGCTCGAATCCGGCGCCATCGCCCCTCCGGGGATGTCTGGCCGGACACTCTCAGGGTCTTTCTACAGTACCTGGAGCTGGGTCAGGTACCGGACTGGCAGATCCGACAGGCCGCTGATTCGATCACGCTGTATTGTGGCCAGTTCTGCTCACCGGGTGAGCATCTCACACCGGGCAGCGTTCAGACCGGGCAGAAGCCGGAAGCTTCCGCCCGAAATCAGCCGTGTCCAGGATGGATGGAGCTCTCCGCTTCCACTCAGAATCAGGCTTTCCATGCGCTTCTCTTCTTCCATCGTCACGCCCTTGATGAGGATCTCGGCGACATGGCCGACACTGTCCGTGCCCGCCGCGGCTCCACATATGGGCGGTCAGAGTCTCAACTCCATGCCTGCAGTCCCATTGCCCCTGGTGGTACGGGAGATTGCATGGCGAGTATGTACCATGTTGAATGAACTTGCCGCTCACCCCCGAATACGCAACGGCAGGATGGGGGGCGAAAATGAGCGACATGGCTCGCTCGGAGAAATCAGGACTGTAGTGGAAGCTGTAGATCCTGAAGCCAGCTGAGTATCCGTCTAGACTGATTCCGCGCTCGGCGAAGCGCAGCGTGTCGGCGCGAGAGGGATCCTCTGTGTCCATGTACTTGTGTTTCCGCACCGATAGACATCCGGTTTCGTACATGAGCGCCAGCAGGGACTCGTCCGTCCCCTCCAGTTCCTGAAGCGTGCGCTCTTCAGCGCCCGGAGGATAGCGGAGAGCCCCGTATCTTGTTCTCACCCGTATCCGACCTTCATTGTACCGGTCGGGTGTCAGACCATGAGCGTCAAGGCTGATTAGCTGCCGCAGTTCGCCATCCGGAAACCGCACAAAAGCTTCCGTGTCGGATTCGGCGGTCTCGTATCGGAATGTCAGGACGGCAGTGCTGTCGGTTGTCCGAACAGCCAGCACCCGCAGATGATCCGTCGAACCGATTCGAAGCTTAAGCATCTCGGCGTCGTCAAGGTCTTTGGCCTTCACGAGAAGGGACCAGACCCCATCCGCGATCACGATGCTTGAAGGACGGACCGATATCCCGCCGGCGACAATGGACTTGTCGCATCGGAAGGCCCCTCCGTCTGAAGGGTCGGTATAGGGCTGTGTGCCCTGGTGTCGCTTGACACCCGGGCTCTCCTCATCGGCAACCGCACCACTCTTATCTCCGGCGTTAGGATCCGCCATGCCATTCGCCGCAGGCAGGATGAGCGCACACATCACGAATGCCACCATCCAGTTGCGCATCTACTCCCCTACCTTTCCGGGCTCGAGGTCGAAGAGGAGTATGTCATCTGTGCTCAGCCATCGGACGTAACTGGGAATCGGATGATCGTGTAATCCGACGAACAGAAACTTCGACATGAAGTAGAGTCCGGGTTTTTTCTAGGACGAGTCCAGTGAGTACTCTCCAAGAGGCTCAAGAAACCGGTCGAGGATGAGAACACGGATGTGTCGACTGCTCATGACTTCCAATATGGCGACCAGGCTGCCATCATCGCATACCGATGCCGTCTCAACAGAATACTCAGAGTTGTACTCCGCTGCTGGAACCGGCATGAAGGGATCGCTGACGTCGTAGTATGTTACTCGCCCAGGGCGCTCTATCCCTGTTCCCACCAGTACATACCGCCCGTTCCCAGAGTAGTACCGCCGACCCTTGGGCAGATCGATGGTTTTCTCGACGCCGGCAACAAGGTCCAGCACCCGGACTTCCCGAGACTGCCTTGTCAAGGCGCTGAAGGTGAGGAACCTGCCCGCGGGACACAGATAGTGCTCAGCGAATATCACATCCGGCTCATAGATGTCGCGGATGATCTCGCCTGCATCATCCAGGACCACCATCCGTTCGCCGATTCCAGCTATCCCGGCAACGTTGGGCCCGTGCCTTGGGTAGTTTGGAAGCATCATGAAGGAGTGTATAACCGGAGGCAGGCCAAGCTGGTTCAGCACAGTTGTTTCCTCTTCGGTGCTGACCAGCGTCGGTCCGCGGTCGACTGGGAGGCTCACCACGACGATGGCATCTCCACGTATGGCCATGTTCGATAACACAGCACTTTCCTCCGCGCTCATGGATGCAAGCAAGGCGGCTTGAACTCCTTTGTCCAGGAAGTGGAGGAGTGTGTCTGCAACGGTTCCATCGGGAGCAACCTGAACCATGGCGTATCGGGGCAAGTGAAGAGTCCCCCCACGGTACTCACGCGTGAAACTCCGCCTTAGAAACACGCTCTCCAGCGGGAACGGCTTCCGGTAGTCGGGATCGGCGAACCGGTTTACCCGCACCCGCACTCGCTCTTCCTCAACATCCGTCTCCAGCGCCCAGACCAGGAGCGCTTCGTTCTGGCCAACAGGGTAGCCGTGATCGTCAGAGACGAAGCCGGCAGGAGCCGCACTGGCAGACAAGAGGACGGCACATGCAGCGAGGAAGCTTGAGATCATAGCAGCGCCCCATCTTTCGCTGTCCCTGCACCCGTGGCAGGAGTCGCAATGACCAGGGTGAGTATAAGGCGCAGGATCAGTCTCTTCAGACACTTTACCCTCCCGCAAACACCGTATCCACCATCGATGTGCAGTGGATGAGGGACTTGTGGGCCGCGGCGTGGCGCAGGAGCATCATCTTGTCACCCTCCACCTTCATCCTGCCGGTCAGTATCGCAGTTGCCGCCATGGCGCGTCGCTCGAGGATCTCCTTCCACAGCGGAAACGGCGCGCGCAGGACGAAGCCGGCTTCCGGATGCGCATCTGCATCCAGGAACTCCGCTCCAAGACATGATCCCGCCTTCAGTCTGAGAAGCAGGGCCTTCCCGGAGGGCAGCCCTTCGCCTGGTTCGAACACGAACAGCAGGTTCCCGTTGAAGGTGTTTCCCCAGCCTGCGCCAGCATTGCGGTACTCGCTGGAGCCGTTTATCTCGTCGAGCAGCGCCTGGGCCCAGGCATCAGTTCCAAATGGTGTGGCCATATTGTTCTCCCTTGGACTGTAAACGGAGGCTCCTGCCCAGCCACGCTAGACAGAGTGGAACGACCGGCTCGCGATTCGTAGAGTCGTGCCGTCCGGTATGGGGCGGTTGACGAGGGTGTCGGACGAGCCGTAACCGCGAATCGCGGGTTAGCCTGCATTTCTAACCGCTTTGAACAGCATCGGGCGGGCCGATTCGTTAAAAGGATGATATGCCGTTACCTATGACGAATCAGGAGGCCCACCGGATGAAGACAGAGTGTGACGCAAATCAGCTCACTTTCCAAGGCCTGGTCGGCACCGAGTCGAGGCCGAGTTCGATGCCGGTCTGGTAACCACGGACCGCGGAGCCCATCTTCTCCGAGAGGCGGTGGCAGCTGCCAGAATGATGGAGCGGATCGCTGCCTGTTTCACAGATGGACGAGACCCGAGCCGGGTAGAGCATCCGGTCGTCTCCCTTGTTGCCCATACAACTAAGAATGCCTGGACCGCTTGCTCGTGGATCTGTTCCTGGAGTCGCACTCTCACCCTCCGCGGCAGATCATTCTGGATCTGGGCGCAACGGATGATCCTGTACACGGCCGTCAGGAAGGACGCTTCTTCCACGGTTACTACGGGCACTACTGTTACCTGCCACTCTGCGTCTTCCGTGGAGAACACCTGCTTCCGGCCCGGCTGATCCGCAAGCTTTCACGTTCGATGAAGCAGGCGCGCCGTCGATTCGGCCGGACAGGTCAGGCAGCACGTGTGTTCCATGCGTTCCGCTATCGCACGAGGAAGTCCTGGCGTCGGTCACGACATGTGGTGGGCGAAACTGAGTACCTGCCGAAGGGAGCCAACCCGAGGTTCGTGGTCACCACACTGGACGAGGTTCCACCGTAAGCTCTATATGAGGAGATCCACTGTGCCCGGGGCGACATGGAAAACCGGATCAAGGAGCAGCAACTCGGTCTGTTTGCTGATCGAACGAGTGCATCGGCCATGCGTTCTAACCAGTTGCGTCTGTATTCTTCGAGCTTCGCGTACGTCTTCTTCACTTCCTGCGACACGCCGAAAGCCGGCCGCAAGACCAGGCCGTTCGATCACCCACACTCCCAGTCGATTACAGGAGCAGAGAGGCCCTCCGCCCATTTCCCATGTCGTATGTTCTCTGGGCGGCGCACGAGTACATCAGTGACCCTACGGTGCAATCTGTTGGCCTGAAGATGGGCCGGAAACCGGGCTCTGCTGGCCCCGTTCCGGCCGTTTCGCCGAAAACGAAAGGGACGGTGAGAAGGCCGGGTTAGCACCTTGCGGCCCCGGAGCTGCACACGAATGAAGCCGATCGTGCATTCAGATGATACCGCCTATGTAGGACTGGATGTCCACAAGCGGAACATCGCGGTGTTGTTGGTCGTGGCGGGTACGGACGAGGCCCGGGAATGGCATGAGACGTGCGATGCTAAGGTCGCGCGCCGTTTGGCGCGGCGCATTCAGTGAGAGGCAGGCTGGCCGGGACGCCAGCGTAACCCGCAAGCATCAGCGTGGCTCGTTGTCCAAGCACCCTGCCTTCTCTGTTCGCCCCAACCCGACGAGCCAGGAAGGCGAAGGCCGCCCCCCCCCCCCACTCGGGGAAGCGGCCTCCGTGACCCCTTGACAGGGTAGTTCCATATCAACGCGTCAGAAGCATCCGCTTCGTCTCGGTGCCGCCCTCCGTTGTCAGCCTGTAGAAGTAGATACCCGATGCGCTGGGCATGCCCTGGTCATCGCGCCCGTCCCAGGGCTTCTCGTGCGAACCGGCGCCATGGACTCCGGATGCAAGATTGCGGACCCGGCGGCCCTGTACGTCGTACACCGTCAGCTCGGCCTGCATAGCATGAGGCAGGTCGAACCGGATCACAGTGCCGCCCGCAAAAGGATTCGGGGTGTTCTGGCGCAGCATCACCCGCGCAGGCAGAGTCAGGCCCGACCCTCCGGTACGCAGCGACAGCGACACTCCGTCATCGCCCGTATCCAAAGCAGCGCGACCGCCGGACGAACAGTGAACCTCAGCATGAACAAGGGTCACCACCGTCTCCTCCACCTCACCCAAACACTCGAACCAGAACTCGACAGTCTGTGCCCCGTGTGCAGGATCCGGAGGAACTCCAAGAACAGCCCGGTTGATCTCTACACGATCATCCTGCAGGCGATCCAGGACGACGACGTGGTTGCCTTCCAGATCCAGCGCTTCCTCAAGGCTCGTACCAACGAACCTCAGTGCACGACGGTCGAACTCAAGCTCGAAGTGCCAGCCAATGGCGTCTTCAACGCCGGGAACCTCCAGGCTCACCCCGACAACTCCGTCGGACAAAGAACCGGATCTTCCAGTCGCGCTCAGAACGGCGGCCATGGGAATTCCGCCTGCAAGCAGACCCGCCTCACCGCCAGTGGCCGACTTGCTGTACCCGCCGCTCCAGTTGTACTTCTGCACGAAGACCATAAGATCCTCGAAGTTCACAACACCATCCGGCGGATAGGGATAGTTGCACACTGTCCACGGAGGAGGCGGAGGAGCCGGCCCCGTCACAGGACCGCACAGGTCTGCGCACAAAGTGTCAGGGAACTCGTTCCAGCACCACATGAAGATGACGAAGTCCTCGAAGTCGATCCTGCCGTTATCGTCATAGTCACCAAGCAGTGCGCAGGCCTCGATGATCTCGCCATCCACAGTGTCCGTCGGGATGGATGTGTTCTCCGGATCCCGCAACGAGACGGAGGCAAAGGCCAGGCTGCTCGTAGGATCCTCGGCCACGGCAATCAGCTCGATCGACAGAAGGCTCCCGCTCCCGGACACACCGATCGGGTTGCCACCCAGCACGGCCATCGATACCGACAGCACACCGCTATCGTTGTCATGGACGCTCTGGCTTGTCACCTGGCCGCCGTTGCTGCCGAGGAACGGCCCCGTCGTTATGCTGCGGATGTTCACAAGCGAAGGATCGTAGTGAACCTCGGCAGTAACCCCCATCACAGGCTCGGTGCTGTCCACCATGAGCTGCACCGTGCCGGGGATCTCCTGTGACGCAGGATGAAGCTCCAGGGGATATGGCGAGAACTGCAGAAGAGCCGTACCCGCTTCCCTCACCTCAACCACGCTATCTGTCATGTGGACGCCGCACTCGTTCGTCACTGTAAGGCTGACCGTGTAGGTGCCCACATCAGCGAACGTGTGCTCCGGCTCGAATAGTGCGCTCGTGCTGCCTTCGCCAAAGTCCCAGAGGTACTCCACACCATCCGCAGGAGTCGAGCAGTTGCTGAACGCCACGCTCAGAGGCGCAGTTCCTGAAGCCGGCTGAGCGACGAAGCAGGCGATGGGGGGCGGGGTGTGTTCCACCACGACCTCAACCTCGCATGTGTCGCTGCCCGCCTCGTTCGTTGCGATCACCGTGAAGCTGTACAGACCGGGTGAATCCGGGGTGAAGCACAAGGAGCCGGCGGACCATGTGGCATCGCCGGCGTCCACGGATGTCGCATCAATGATCGTAAGCGGAATGCATACCTCCCCTGGGCCGCAGGCCGCTACCATATCCGGCACCGGGGGGCAAGCGATCTGAGGCAAGCCACCGTTGTCGCCATCAATCGACACGTCGTCAATGTACCAGCCGTCGTAGTAGGTGTTTCCGTTGTCCCGGATCCGGAATCTGATGAGAATCGGGGATGTCGTATAGGCCGAGAGATCGATGTTCTGAAGATTCAGCGTGTTGATATATCCGGTGTAACGTGCCAGTTCCGACCAGGTGAAACCGCCGTCTTCGGACACCTCGACATGGCAGAAATCGTGGCCGCTCTGGACATTGTATCGGTGCCAAAACGACAGAACCGGCGCAGCGGTGGAGGTCAGGTCGATCGGTGACGCGAGGGTGATGGTCGCGTTGGTCCAGTTGGGGTAGTTGCCACCCGGGCTGTCGGTGATCGCATGGCCCGGGCTGCGGAAGGTCACGCTGGTCGTGTCCCAGTCCTGACCACTGACAAGCCAGTTCCCAA
>CAZWSC010000001.1:0-10431 GCA_964636385.1 uncultured bacterium | reverse complement strand
CGCGGGTCGCCGGTTTCGAGATCGGTGACGTGCAGATCAACGACGCATCCAGGACCGTGAGGGGAGGTGTAACCGGATCCGAGAATACCCGTGTGTATGTAACGGTTCCAGACAAGGTAGCCGTTCCTGAAGTTCCTCATGGCGATGTCGCCCGTGTGATACCGGTCGATCCTGGTTGCGGCAAGGTCGCCCGGTGAGTCGAACTCGATCGTGACTCGGGTCACACTGGTCGACAGGTTGCAGGTGAAACATATGACGTTGTCCTGCACCGACACTTCCGACACCCCCGGGCCGCTGACCGTGACGTTCGAGATCTGGTTCTCCCGCGGAAGTACGGGAATTCTGATCTGGGCATCCGTCGCAGCCACGGAGCGGACAAGCCCAAGGTCTCTTATCGAGTGCCTGTAACCGGCGCCCTCCGGAACAACGAAGAAGGCCGCAAAGGAATCGTACGGATCGGGAAGGCCGCTTGTGGAGATCCCGGTCCAGCGGCGTACACTGTATAACGAGAAGGAGGGGGATGTCCCCGTGCCGCTGTCGCCGCCGCTGTATGCGGTGGCTGTCACGCTGTAGGATCCGGTGGGCCTGGCCTCTCCCTCTCCTGCGCCGACCTCGAAATGACCCGTGTAGATGCCGTCGCCGGCAACCTCGTCGGGTGGGACACCGTCATCACGCAGTTGTGCCCGGACGCGCAGGTTCGCAGCAGAGACGACCACTACGGAGTCGCAATCCGGCGCCGGGCTGCCGTCCCTCTGTACGAACGCCGAGACCTCGATCGATCCGAACCATGAGTAGGCGGTTCTGTCGACGGTCGTCTGCACATCCAGAATGCGCCCCCGCGGCCCCGGATCCGGCAGGTCAAGGATTGCCGGGGGGTCGTCCGGATCGACGACTCCTATCGAATCAGGTGGTCCGGGCGGGTGCAGTTCCAGGCCTGCGCCGTAAGGCTCGGGTGTCTCCTTGTCGTGGTACAACCCCTGGTGGATGTGAGCGCCGGCCGGATGCCCTGCAGTCGCAACAGTCGCGCAGACGACGAAGCCGGCGAGAACCGCCATGGCCCGAAAGACCCGGCATATCGATGAAGTACTGAGAGAGCGCAGAGCAGCCGCTGAACGCCCCGAGCCCCGGGACGGCAGCGAAGATGTAATCGGCATTGTCGATCTCCCGGACCTGCCGGAAGGTAAGGCCGGCCCCTGTGTAAGGGCCGCCCCCTGGATAGGAGCGGCCCATGACCCCTGGACAGGATCGTGCAGTGTTATCGGGCAACGATGAACTTGCGGACCTGCTGCTCGCCCATCGCATCGAGATGGAGGAAGTAGACGCCGTTCTGCAGCCTCGCTCCGGACTCCGCAGTCGGTGTGTCCGAGATGAGATGGCTGCCGGCCCCGAGATCGCGGTTCACCAGTGTCGACACAACCTTGCCGGTGACATCCACCACCCTGACCGTCACCCTTGCGGGCGCAGGCAGGTCGATGCCGAAGCTGATCCGCCCGGTCGTCGGATTCGGATGCAGAGACCCAATCTGCAGGCGCCCGGGAATCCTGTCGATCTCCCCGACATCCAGAACACCGCACGGGTTCGGATCGCAGACAGTCCCTTCGCCAAGGAACGTCCCCTCACAATCCTCTTCGATGGTCAGCACGCAGGTGTCCGGATCGAGACAGCAGGCGCCGAGCAGCACCGGGCACGGGTTCGGATCACACACCGTGTCAGCACCCTCCCACGCCCCGTCCTGCGCCACGCAATCCGCCTCGGTCAGGACCAGGCACGAACCGTCCTCGAAGCAGCAGGCGCCCTCGGGATCCGGCGGCTGCGGGCACGGGTTCGGATCACACACCGTGTCAGCACCCTCCCACACGCCTTCCTGGGCAACGCAGTCGGCCTCGGTCAGGACCAGGCACGAACCGTCCTCGAAGCAGCAGGCCCCCTCGGGATCCGGCGGTTGCTCGATCGATGACATGACAAGCGAGTAGACCTGCCCGGGTGCGATGTTCCCCTTGTGCGTGACCGTAACCTCGTACACACCGGCCTCGGGATTCGGGATGTACACCATCTCCGAGTTGTCCCGGAAGTTGTCGCCTGTGGTTGCGGCGGCGGATGGGTTGGCCGGGTCCAGTATGTAGGGGAGGTACATGTCGCCGCCCGCGCGCGCGACCCTGAGATCCAGGTCATTCACCAGCATGAGATCCGTAGGGTTCAAGACGGGCGCGACCGGGGTGCCCGGGGGATCGGTCCAGGCGATTGTCACCCTGACCGGCTCGCTGCCGTCGCTGTAGAATGAGTAGGCGTGAACGGAGTTGTTGGCCAGCACCTCCTCCCGGATGTACCCGGGTGATACGGAGTTGTCGGCGATCAACTGCGCCGCGCGCTCGGTGTTCATGAGCCCCCACCCGTGCATGTAGTCCGGACCAGTGTGCGGGCCCGCTTCATCTGCAGTGTGTATAAGCACTGCCTTCATGGTGGAGGAGAGCGGCGTGGTGTTGTCGTGGGTCTCCTCATAATGGCGGATCAGAAGATTCAGCGATCCGGACAGATTCGGAGAGCTCATCGAAGTGCCGCTGTACGATGCATAATCGTTGTTGCCGGAGGCCAGGGCCGACCAGAGCCCGACCCCGTTGGCAACCAGGTCCGGCTTGATGCGACCGTCATCCGTCGGGCCCCAGCTGCTGAACCACGAGACCTCGACATCCTCCGGTCCCGCATATCCGCCGGGAATATCGTGAACGGCTCCCACCGACAGGATATTCTTGGCGGTACCGTTCCAGCCGACTGAGTCATAACCGTCCTCCCCGCCATCCGGCTCGCGGGTGACCGTGCTCCAGTCCCAGTCGCCAATGTCGGGGTTCCAGTAGTAGTGTCCGCCCCCGGGATCAGGGCCGGTGTCGCTGCGCTCATTCCCGGCCGATTTGCAGATTGTGTAGTAGGGGGCGTTGTGCGCGATCTCGTCCCAATCGCGGGCACGGCCGCAGTAGAATCCGAATCCGTAGTCCTCGACCTCGCTCACCGTGACATCGCCGTACCAGAACCAGGTCTCCCACGACGAATTCCACCGCCAGCCTGTGACAAATCCGTAGGAGTGGTTCGACACGTGAAGATCGTTGGCCGCCGCGGCTGCCATCTCGGAGGCGTCGTTGTTCCAGTCATAGGCTGCTATCAGAGCCTCATAGCTCATCCCCTTCGCCTCGGGATCCACCCCGGCGGCGATCATGGTCCCTGCGACATGAGTTGCATGGTTGCTCAGACCGCCCGGGCTGTCGATCTGTGTGGCCCGGCCACCGAACTCTGCATGATTGGTCCGTACGCCGCCCCCATCCCAGAGGGCCAGCCCTCCCAACGTGGTCCCCGAGCCGGTGAGCGACAAGCCGGCTCCGCCTCCGGGCCAGACGCGATCGGTGCTGATGCTCTGCGCCGCGATCAGGTTCTGGGTGGCGTAGTACATCGGTATCCGGCCGTCCCTTACGCCGACAAGCTGCAGGTCGGGATCGAGCTCCATCTGCATTCCAAGCGGGCTTCGAAGGATGCGCTCGAAAAGCTCGCCGCGGTCCGCCCGCCACTCAGCATCGAGGCGGGCCTCAAGGCTCCGGAGAGCCCGTGTGTCCGTCTGCGGCCTCTGCGCGGAAAAGGCATCACAGATGCCGGCCGCAAGCGAGAGGGAGACGACTATTCCAATAATCGGCAACAGGTTACGGTGGTGGCTCATGGTGATGACTCCTGTATGATGCTTGCCTGTGGTGCTCTGTCTTCGTAGGCTACTCCCTGGGCGACACGGCGGGGTTGGTGCCAACCGGGGGTCCAGTGCCCATTATACAGCATCGGGCAGGTCTGATCCAGAACACAAAGGCTCCGTGAGATGAGCCTAACTCCTTGCCCTTCACTACGTTGTTGGGCCGGATTGCCGGGAGGGCGAGTCAGGCTCCAGCCGGCCGGGAGGAATGGAGCGGAATCGGCTCCATATGCGCGACGGCGAGGCCGATGCCCCGCCGTCTGCGTTGTCGGATGTACGCCGCCCTTCTACTCGAAGCTCAGCTTGATGTGGAGCGCGGTCTGATCGGTGGTGCCGCTAGGGTTATCCGTAATCCTGGTGAAGACCGTCCGCATGACGCCGGGTGTCCGGAAGCTCCTGGACTGGCAGGCGTAGCCCGCGGGATCGTCGATGTCCCAGCGGAACTCGATGATGAAGTTGCCGCCGGTGTACTCATAACCGCTGTCGAGTATGAAGTCATACCAGTCGCCCACGCTATCTGTGCTCCCGTAACTCTGAGAGGATCGCTGGTATACAAGGATCGGCGTTTCATCATCGTAGTTCTCGTCAAAGAACCTCGAAAGCTCGGTTCGGGAAGTCGGGATAATGTAGATCCTGAAGTTGCCGACAGTCACACGCCTCATGCTCGCGGACATCAGCCAGAGCTTCGCGATCGTCCCCGTGTGGTTGACCTCGCTTCCGAGATACAGAATCTGGGAGCGGTGCCACGGGTGGCCGGCGTAGAACGGAAGCCAGGACTGTCCGTCCGGCTCGCCGATTATCACTTCAACCCCCTCGGGCGGGTTGACGGTGATGTTGATACTACCGTGTGAGGTGCCTCCGCTGTCGTCGGTAACGATGACCGTGATTGTAAACACAGTCGTAGCGTTGACGTGCGGCGCAGTCCACTCGACCGCCGTACCGGTCGCAGTGTTGAAAGTGCCCCCTGTCGCGCACCAGGTGTAGGTCAGCGGGCTTCCGGCAGGATGGCTGCTGGTGGCAGTCAGGTTGACTACATCGCCGATAGAAACGACGGTTGCCGACGCTGTGACCTCGGGCGTCGTGGGTTTGTCAACATCCGGACACGTGGGGCAGTCGTCATCGTCACATCCGGCGAAAGAGACGGCCAGAACAAGCACCGCCAGACCAAGGACACTCCGGACAGTTCGCATCGCTCCTCCTTCCATTGTGTGGGAAACAGTAATGTGCGGCGTGATCTGACACCATGTCGGGTTACCGTGTCAACCCAGCTGGTCAACCAGGTCGAGCCTGTTCAAGACCGTATGGGCCGTGGAACTCAGACCCTGTGGGTCAGCGGCCCGCTCGAGGATCCTGGATTCGGTCTGCATGAGGAACAGATCGAGCCTCTGATCCGGCGTCAGATCGTGCCACTCGGGTGCGAAGCGGATCTCGCCTTTGGGGGAGCGACCCCTGTATGCGGATACAGCCCTCTCAAGGAGCATGGCATCCCGGCGCGTGTTATCGCGGGTCATGGCAGGTACTCCTCCAGAGCGACGCCGTTGCTGCGCATGCACTCCCGAAGAAAGCGGCGGGCTCGTACGACATTCTGCAGGAAGGTGTTGAGTGTCATCCCCGCACGTTCCGCAAGATCCCGGTCGTGCGACGCCCCCTGATCCCTGAGCCTCTCCGTGATGGCCTTCCTGGGCCTGGGCTTCAGAAGTGACAGGCAGGTCTCGACCGCCTTCCTCAGCACCATGTCCGGGACAGGATCCGTTCCGGATGGGTCGGGAAGATCCGGGACTTTTCCCTGCACTTCACGCCCGTGCCTGCGGATCCACGAGATCGCGAGATTACGCAGCATGCGTCGCGCGTATCGCACGGAAGCGTCCGTGCCGCTGAGTTCCAGTGTTGGAGCGATCATCCACATGCGCATCATCCCTTCCTGGAGAACCGCCTCCGTATCCACCTGCCTGGCAAAACTCCTCAGCGACTCCCTGAGGGGCAGTTCGACGAGGCGGAGCCAGGAGGCGAAAGCCTCCCGGCTCCCTTTGCGGACCTCTTCAAACATCTTCTCTGCGCAGAGCTTGTCCGCTGCGTCATACATCGGGCTATGAATCCTCCTCCACATGCCGGGCAGACTGCGACTCGAAGGGAATCCTCACACCCAGCCGGCGCCAGACGGCGCGGCCCGACGTGGTGGAAGGCCAGTCCGATCCGTCAGCTGTCCGCAGTACCAGGCGGATCATGAATGTATCATCCTCAACTTCAACATCCTCCGGCGACGCGGGCTGCAGAACAGCTCGTGTCGCTTCTCCTTCGATGGTCACTCGGACCGCGCCGCCGGCTGCCAGCCTGTTGTACAACGACCGCAATGCCTCACCCGGGTCGATACCCGCGTACTGGACGAACTGATCCGGATGCAGCATTGCCATTTCATCCTGCCACTGCACGACAGCATCGAGATTCCCGGAATCCAGTGTGAGCTCCAGGATGAGCAGATCGCGCTCGGCGTGCGCATGCGCCGGCACAGGGAAAGGAGGACGGGGCCTGGTCCTTCGGCTGCGGGCGGGCGGTGAACTCGGATCCTCTTCCGCATGGAACTGGAGGTGGAGGTTTGCCCTGATGGGCGAAGCTCTCATCCCGAAAATGCCCTCAGGTTCACCGTAGACCATGGGCATGCCGGCCGGCCCGCCCGGCCACGCAAGCCCCACACCCTCGGCGCTGACCCCGTACGGTAACTCCTGCGCGGGCCGGACCAGGCGCCTCGGCCGGCCCCGATCAGTGACCCGGTTCTCGGAGACCGCAACCAGGCTCGTGAGCCTGCCCGGGATCCGGTGGCGCAGACCGCACGCTTCGATTCGCCGGTCGGCCTCCTGCCGCGACATCTGACCTGCAGCCAGGTCAGCCTCCAGATCCTCCAGCGTCTCCCGGCCGAACAGCGCGCCGGTGAACAGGGCCGCGGGATGAACATCGGGGCGGATACCTCCGTGCGTATCATCACGGCCCCTGGCGCCGGAGCCCTGAGCGCCCCCGGCAGGAACAGCCATGGCCGGCGGAACGCCTATCGTGCGATCCCACTCGTCGGTCCGTCCCAGTCTGCCGCGGATCTGTATCTCGCCGCCTTCGGGGTTCAGCTCGAGGGCGAAAAGCCCGGGCCGGCCCTTGTACAAGTCCGGCACGCGGCGCGGAGCGGTCTTCAGGACTGCGCTTCCGGTCACCTCGAGACCGGTCAGGACCGGCGCCACCGTCGAGGCGAGCAGGCGTCCGGCCGCTATCCCGGCCGCTTCCGGTCCGGATGCGAACACCTCGAGACCCCGGCCGCACCGGGCAACTGCCCTGGTAAGGGACCTGTTCGGCGCCGATCCGACGCCAACCGCATGCACACGGCACGATGCGGGAAGCGTCCGGGCTATCCTGCCGACAACCTCGTCCTCGAATCCGATGAACCCGTCGGTCATCAGCAGAACCTGGCGCTGTGCATCCGGCCGCATGGGGCTGAGCGCTTCCACGATGGCATCGGCCATCTCGGTGCATCCACCCGCCTGCAGCCTGTCGATCCAGCCGACCGCCTGATCGATCTCCCCGGGCGTGCCGCCGGAGGGGCGCGATGCGAAACGTGTCGGGCGATCCGCAAACGCGATCAGCTCGAAGCTGTCCTGCGGTCCGAGGCTCTGTATAACCTTCTGTGCGATCTTCCGGACTGCATCGAGCGGCGATCCCTGCATGGATCCGCTGCAGTCCAGCAGAAGGATCAGATCGCGTGGCATCGTCTCGATCGGGATCTCCGGCGGAGTCAGTGAAAGGAGGCCGTAGTATCCGTCGTCGCCGGGCAGACCCCGGCCGATCGCCACGGTTGCGTCCACCTCGTCTCGCGTCGCGCGCCACTCGACCACGATGTCCCTGTCAAGCCTGGCCGATTCGACAAGACGGACAACCGTCTCGGATTGTCCTGCCGGATCGAGCGTGATCTCGTGGCTTGAAGAAGCGGGAGCGAGCCGTTGCGGTGCACCGTCGCCCAGCGACAGATCCAGATTGAGCCTTACGGGGATCGGCCCCTCGCCGCGGTCGACCGTCACGCGGTCGGCGTCAGGGATCCGGCCCTTCTCTCCGAGATAGCGAACCCCGGGGACCGTCGGGAACCGGTACTGCCACCTTCCTGGCGTCGATCCTTCACCGGCAACGAAGAGCAGGGGGTGCATGACATCGATTTCTATCTCCACCTCCTTCTCCCCTGGGATGTTGCCCAGCCATTGGGTGAAGGTGTCGGCCCTCTCCTGCTCCATAAGGCTGCCGAGCCTGCCTTCGGACAGGGCATTCCGATACTCCATCTCGGCCTCTTCGCGGGTTTCGATCCTGCCGGTAATCAGAATCTCGCCGAGTCTCACCCCGTACCCGACAACGACCCCATCTGCCGGCAGGGCAAGAGAATAGCGGACCTCCAGGGTCTCGTCATAAGGATTGGCGAAGCGCTGGATCAGGGTTGATCTTGCCATGCCTGCGTGGGCCCGGGCCAGCAGACGAACCTCCTTCAGCGGGTAGGTCCGCCCATCAACGGCGATGAGGCCGGCCTGCTGCCGATTCTCAAGAACTGGTGCTGACTGGTTCATGACTGTCTCCCATGCTGCTTCGCTCTCACCGGCCCCATCGCCAGCCTTGCGTTGCAGCTCTCTGCCCGGGTAACGCAGATACAGGGGAATCTATGACACGGAACAATCTGGTTCTGGACCGAAAACTGCATTTTCTCCAGACTCGGGTTTGGCGGATCCAGGCTGGCGGGACTTGTGTGGAGCGGTCCTGGACTGGCTGTTCATGTGCCGTGAGGCCAGTCAGGATGGGGGTTAACGATAGAAGGGCCCCGGAGCGGAGTCCGCTCCGGGCCCGTCCCGGTGAGTCTGGTGTCTGCACCAGGTGCAATCCTGAGTCCAGCGGGCTCAACCCCGCTTGTGCCCACTCCTTACGCTACCGCAGCAAAGACAGCTTGAGGGGCTGCTTCGAGCCGGCTGTCCGGACAACAGCGAGATAGGTTCCCGAAGGCAATGATCGTCCGCTCCGATCCTTTCCATCCCAGCTCAGTCCGTGGGTGCCTGCCGGCATCACGCCCGGCTCGATCGAGCCGATCCGCAGACCCCGGACATCGAACAGGTCTACGCGAACCTCCGTGGAGTTCTGGAGCGTGAAACGGATCTCGGTACGTGGATTGAAGGGATTGGGAGCCGCGTGCACCCTGCTCAGCAGAAGACCAGGTGTATGGCCAACCGAGGCGGTGAGGTCTTCCGTACCCGGAACCCAGCTGCCGAACTCCATGGCCCCGATGTCGACGATCGCACCCTCGCCATTGCCGGAATCGGGTGTGTCGGGATCGTCCACAAACCGGAGATTACCCGTGAGGTCGGTCGTGACCGAGGCCGGAACTGCAGTGTTGTCGCCTGCATCAATCGCGGGCGAGCCGGGCAGGGGAGCATAGTCTGCGAGCGAATCCAGAAGCGGTGCCGGTGTCTCGACATTGCCGGGGCCGATGACGGCTGAATGGGGAGTGCTGTCATAAAGGGAGTAGTTCAGCGTTGTCACGCCGTTTCCGCCGGTGGGTTGGCCGCTTCCGACGATGATGGTGTTGCTGACTGTGGGTGCCGCGTTGTAGGTCGTGAAGATGGCAAACGAGGTGTTCCGGTTGTCGGCGACAGTGCTGTTTACGACGACCGGGCTGGACGCGTTTGCATAGAACGGGGTCCCGACCGGGCCGTCGGCGATCAGGGTGTTGACGAACTCGAGGGTGCCGGTACCGGCGACGTAGACGCCGCTACCGAAGGCAGCCAGGTTCCGAAGAAAGCGGACGGCCTCAATGCGGCCGCTGGTGTTCGATGTGTACATCCCGCCACCGCCGAGGGTGTTGATGTTCCAGGACTGTCCGCCGTCGCTGCTCTCGCCGTCGCCATTCTCGACGAAGTTCACACGCCTGATGTCCAGATCGGCGTGCACTGCATACAAACCGCCGCCGAACTGCCCGCTGGCATTGCCTTCCAGGTCGGTATCGAGCATGTTCAGGTGAGACTGCCAGAAAGCGGCGATTGCTCCGCCGTAGTTGGTCGCGTAGTTTCCCACGAACTCGCTTTCCTCCACCGTAAGAGCACCGCTCTCGATGTATATCGCGCCACCGTGCAGGCCGGTGTTGCCGGTGAAGATCGTGCCCCTGATCAACGGATTGCCGCCGGTGACGCGCATTCCCCCGCCCAGGATTCCTGCATTCCCCGAGATTACGGACTCCTCGATCGTCGGCGACGCGGCGTCGATAAGGATTCCTCCCCCGGGGCCAGCGCCGTTGGAACCCGCCTCTCCGAAGCCGCCCGTCACGGTGAACCCCCGCAGGACTGTGGCACTGGTCTCACCGGCAGCGAAGGTCACGACGTAGCCTGCTTCACCAGCACCGTAGATGATGGTGCCCTCGGCTCCGTGCGTTGACTCGACGGTGATGATCTTCCCCAGAAAGTCCACGCGCTCGAGGTAGGTGCCGGGAGCGACGATCACCCGGTCACCATCCTGGGCAGTTTCGATTGCGGCCTGGATGGTGCCTGCATCCTGGGGCACGAGAATGTCGGCGGCCCATGCTCCTGTTGCGACTGTCAGCGACAGCAGAACATAGCCTAACGCCCTGTATCTCACTGAAACTGCCTTGCTCATGGTATTCCCCCCTTTCGTGAACCTGCGATGCGCAGGTTTGGTGTTGGATGCCG